>NZ_CP150496.1:1980000-2580000 GCF_038019025.1 Polaribacter marinaquae | reverse complement strand
GACCGTTACCCACAAGCTGAAAAGCCAACCGCACATTAGGCACATTTGGTTTTTTCCGACACACAAATCCAACGCTGAAAAACCAAAAGAGCCTAATTTCTCCAACGCTCGACCGTAAACAGAAAATAATTGAAAATAAATTTGGAGACCTCCCCTATACCGACCCCATCTTTGTAGTGTAATTAATTTTAATCATTAAAATCTTAAAAAGATGAAACGACAAATTGAAGTATTTACAGCTGGATGTCCAGTATGTGAACCAGTAGTAAAGATGGTAAAAGAAATGGCTTGCGACTCTTGCGAAGTTACAGTTTATAATACAGTTGAGCAATGCGACTCTAAAGTATGTATTGACAAAATGAAGGGATATAACATCACTTCTTTGCCTGCTGTAGCCGTAAATGGAAAATTACTTAACTGCTGCAAAGACACAGGAGTAAACAAAGATGAATTAATCGCTGCTGGAATTGGAAAAGCAATGTAAAAAAAGTCGCTAAATTTATCATCAATACATTCCAAACGCTGATTTTCAGCGTTTGGAATGTATTTAATTGAAATTATTATGTTACCGAAAGATTTAACAAAAGACCTCAAAGACCGCCTAAAAAGTATCAATGGACAAGTAGAAGGGATTATAAAAATGCTTGATAAAAGTGATAATCCAGCTCAAATTCTCAATCAGTTTAAAGCTGTTAATAAAGGGTTTGAAAAAGCCCAGCATCTTCTTTTAGATGAAGTATTCAGAAAAACATTGGCAATTAGAATTGCAGAAGCATTAGAAACTTGCCCAGGCAATTGCGGTCAGGAGGAAAAAATTGCAACCATAAGAAAGCAATTCCCAAACTTAAATCTTTACGAGCTTACAGACAAAATGAAAGAAATTGAATCTATTTATGAATTTCTACAAACAAATACAGAAAAAAATATGCAAACTATAACTCTAACAATTGACAATATGGTTTGTCAAGGATGTGCTGAAAAAATAACGGACATTTTAAAAGAATTAGAAGGAATTAAAAAGGTAAAAACCAAAGCGATACAGAAATCGGTACGAGTGGAATTTAATCCAGACAAGATAAATGAATCAGAAATAGAAAATGCCTTGACCAAATCAGGATATGAACCCAAAAAAGCTGTTATATGAAAACCGTTTTCAATTCTTCATTATTGTTACTATTTATGCTTTTAATGGGTTGTGCTGAAAACAGCAATAAAAGTAAGCAAACTGACGTAAATCAAGTTGATAACGTTTCTGTTGAAATTTCTATTGAAGGAATGAGCTGTATGTCTTGTGTGGCAAACGTAAGAAAAACCCTTTCTGATTTAGACGGCATAAATGAAGTGAAAGTTAGTCTTGAAAACAAAAGTGCAACGCTACAATACAATCCAAATAATATTTCATTAGACAAAATAAAACAAACTATTGATAAAATTGGATATAAAGCTGGGACTGTAAAAAAACTACCTCAATGAATCTGGAGCAATTTCTAAATGAATTTACAGCTGCATTTCAAGACGGCTCAATTTTAAGTTTAGGTATTGCTTTTGTGGCAGGATTGATTTCAAGTGGCGTTTGTCCTTGTACATTACCTGTTGGACTTGGATTTGCGGGTTATGTTGGAAGTACTTCTGTTCGAGAATCAAAAACAGGATTTGCAATTACTTTTTCATTTTTTATCGGCATTGTATTTTGTTTGACATTATTAGGAGCCATTGCAGGTTATTCTGGAATTTTCCTAACTGAAGTATTTGGGAAATATTGGGCTTTAAGTATGGCAATAATATCGCTAATCGCAGCAGGAATTGCGTTTTACGGACCATATTTGCGTGTAAAACAACTTGAATCTTTGCGAAAACCCGGAATTGGCGGTTCATTCATATACGGATTTGTATTTAGTTTAGGTACATCAGCCGCTCCTTTATTGCTCTTATTGTCATTTGCAGTTGCAAAAGCAAGTTTAATATATGGTTTACTTCTCGCCTTGAGCTTTGGTATTGGGAGAGGACTTCCTTTTTTGGTTGTAGGTCTTTTTTCAAGTTCTGTTTCAAAACTTGCCAAATTATCTTGGTTAAGAAAAAGTATTCAAATATTGAGCGGAATTGCCCTACTGTATTTAAGTTTTTATTTTTTTAGGGTTTTTAGCTTTTATCTATAAATACAAATAATAGCCAACGCTAAAAGCCAAACACATTTGCAATTCGCACCAGCCGACACTCAAGCCAAAAATTGCAAAAGAGTATGTCTTTGCCAACGCTGAAAACCAAGCTGAATTGAAAAGCCAGTGGGTAACAACGTATATAAAAAATAGCGGTTTAGGTGCTAACCTGAACCGTTTTTGCATTTAATTAAGTATCTTGCTTTCCGAAAAGTTCGTGCATAAAATCCGCTACTTTTCATATACAAACCGTTATATTTAATTGAAAAACTATGAGTAAAACCTTTTTTAAATATTGTTCTATATTATTTTTTGTTGGGTGCTTTTATACTACATTTTCACAACAGACTGAAACATTCGATAAGCCTGTTTATATGCATTATATGCCTTGGTTTGATTCTCCTAATTATAATAATAATTGGGGATCACATTGGACAATGGCTAATAAAAATCCCAATGTAATAGTTGATGAAATTACTGGAGAACGAGAAATTGCTTCACATTATTACCCTTTAATTGGACCATACGACAGTCAAGACCCAGATGTTATTGAATACCATTTTTTACTTATGAAATATAGTGGTGTTGATGGAATTTTGATTAACTGGTATGGCAAGGTTGGCACTAATGGTGATATTGATTTATTACTTGAAAATTCTAATGCTATTGCAGATAAATCTAAAGTGCTTGATATGGATTTTAGTGTCATAATGGAAGACCGATTTGTTGGTAGTGAAAATGGCTTGAACCCTGTTGACTATGTTCATATAAATATAGAATATCTGAAAAATAATTATTTTCTAAATAATAACTTTATACGAACCAGCTCAGGAAAACCCTTTTTTGGAATATTTGGACCTATTAATATTAACGATGAAGCTAGTTGGGATTACGCAATGACTGCAACTGGAGAAGATGTCGTTTTTTTGCCTCTATATTGGGATAAATATAAAGTTGGGCAAAATGCAGGAGGCGGATATGATTGGGTAATTGATAGTGGTGTTTCGGGTATTAATTATTTTTATGAATCTGTAGCTCCATCTCTAGACTTTGCTATGGGTTGTGCTTATCCTGGTTTTAAAGATTTCTATGCAGAAGGTGGTTGGGGTAATAATTATTTTTATCTAAATCACAATGATGGAGAATTATTGAATCAAACACTTGACATGGCAATACAGAATAAAACATCAATAGATGCATTGCAATTAGTGACTTGGAATGATTTTGGAGAAGGAACAATGTTTGAGCCTACTTATGAATATGGATTCAAAATGTTAACCAACCTACAAATAAAATTAGGTGTTTCGTATTCTGAATACGAACTCCAACAGATATATCGTTTATTCGATCTGAGGAAAAAACACTCAAATGATCAAAGCATTAAAAATATATTAAATCAATCTAGAGACTACTTTATAACCTATCAGGTGAGTAATGCCATAGCACTTATGGATAATATTGAAGATCTAAATAATCAAAAACTATATTATATAAAGAATAGGTTCAATAGCAATTACTTATTTCAAGATGGAGGTGTCGTTAGATATAGTGCAGAAACAAGTGATGATACTTTCAAATGGAAACTAATAATCGCAGGAAATGGCTATTACTATTTAGAAAATGCAATCTCAGGAGATAAAATACATATTGAAAACCAAACTGGTTCGTTGGAATGCTCATCCATAGACTTAAATGTACAAAGTTCTCTTTGGGAAAAAAGAACTGTTAACGGCACACATATTAGATTTCTAAATAAATCTGCTTCTAACCAATACATTAATATTGAAAATGATTTGGGTTACGCAGAGCATAGCTCAATTAATACAAATTGGCAAAGTGCTCAGTGGGAATTAGAAGATGCTTCTAATATTTTAGGTTTGAATGAAACAACTATGAAAAATATTTTAATGTTTCCAAACCCAACAGATGGTTTAGTTAGCATAAAATCTTCAAATCCAATTTCTAATATTTCAATTTACGATGTGCAAGGGAAACAAGTAAATTTAGAAATAATAAAAAAATCAATTTCGGGAATAACCTTCAGTGTTAAAAATTTAGAGACTGGAATTTACTTTATTAATATTCAAAATAATTTTGAGAAGACTATGATTAAATTAATTGTTGAATAATAAAATATTTTTAAAATAACTAAATATAACACCGTATAAAATTAATTGCTGATTTTAGCTTATATACAAAAGTCTTAGCAGACTTTAAGTCTGCGTTTTACTTACTAACTTTAGTGCTTAAAACACGCAACTAATCTTATACAAAACCGTTAGCAGCAACCAAAAAAAAACCTAAATAGAAAAACGAAATTTATGACAAAACTTCTATTAACACTCTTTCTTCTTTCAGGATTAACCTTTATTTCGTGCAAAGAGTCATCATCAAAACAAAAAACTAATACCGAAAACACTAAAACAGATTCAGTCGATAGTTTGACTATCTATCATACCGAAAATTTGATTATTAAAAAACTATCAAATCATATCTATGAACATATTTCATATCTAAATACGGATGATTATGGAAAAGTAGGCTGTAACGGAATGTTAGTTATAAATGAAAATAAAGGAATTGTTTTTGACACGCCAACGGACAACAAAAGTTCATTAGAATTAATTGATTTCGTTACTAATAAACTTAAAACCGAAATAATAGCTATTATTCCAACTCATTTTCACAAAGATTGTGTTGGAGGAATAGAGGAATTTGAGAAACACAATATTCAAACATACGCTGCTAGTCAAACTATAGAACTACTTAAAAACAATGGTCAAAATTTCTCTAAACCAATTAAAGAATTTGCCAATAATCAAACTTTAAACATTGGTAACAAAAAGGTACATGCAGAATACTTTGGAGAAGGACATACTAAGGATAATATAATAGGATATTTTCCAGAAGACAATGCCATCTTTGGTGGCTGTTTGATTAAAAAAGTTGGAGCAAGTAAGGGTTATTTGGGAGATGCTAACACGGAAAAATGGTCTGAGACTGTTCGCAAAATCAAATTAAAATATCCAAAAACAAAAATTGTAATTCCAGGACACGGAAAATCGGGAGGATTGGAATTATTTGATTATACAATTGAATTATTTAAATTGAAATAGGCAGCTGCTAACAATGGCTATAATTAATACGGGTTTTCGTGCTTAACCCAAAGTTTAGTGCTTTTAATATAGTCCACCAAATCTTTTGATTTGGCTTTAAAACAAAAAAGATAAAACAAAATAAAAAGTTTTGGCTAAGTGCTTAATCGAAAGTTTACTGCTTTTAATTCCCGTACTAATCATAGCCTAGACGTTACCTGCAAGCTAAAAAAAATCTAAATGCCAATAGAGAACATACCAGAAATTTTCTTTAAAGACCCAAAAGTACAACAAGACATATTTGTATATGACTTTAAAATGACAAGCGATGTTGTGAAAAGCAAAGTCAATTTAGGAATGAATATGTTCAGCTTTTTACAAGTTGGAAAAAAACAAGTACATTTTGCAGGAAAATCGGTTGCTGTAAATAAAGACCAATCATTATTACTTAAAAAAGGAAATTGGCTATGGACAGAATTACTGGATACAGAAGCCATTTACTACTGTAAACTTCTCTTTTTTTCAGAAAAAAAACTCACAGATTTTTTAAGTAAGTACACGAGTAATGTAAAACCTTATAAGGAGGATGTACCATATTTTGTAATTGAAAATGATGATTATATTGCTTCTTTTATAAGCTCTTTATCTTCAAGCACATTTTCAGATCATAGTTATAGCAATGCGCTATTATCTTTAAAATTTGAAGAAATAATGCTCTACATGCTTAATAAATATGGTAATGAATTCGAATTTTATTTACACTCTTTAATTTCTAAAGAGGTTTCGCCATTCAAAAATACAGTAGAGAGCAATGTAGATTCCAATTTAAAAGTGGAAGAAATTGCCTTTCTCTGTAATATGAGTCTATCAACTTTTAAACGTCATTTTACAAACGAATATAAGGAGCCACCTGGAAAATGGTTTCAAGACAAACGTCTTCAAAAAGCTAAAGAATTGTTGCAAGGAGGTGAATTAAAAGCTTCAGATATTTATTTAGATATTGGTTATAACAACCTGTCTAACTTTAGTGTAGCCTTTAAAAACAAATTCGGAATTAGTCCAACAGATATTTCGAATTAAAAAATAAATCACACAAACCTCTATTTATTAGCTATTTAAGTGTTTTATTTCATATTTATTCTTCACAAATATTCACATTGACCTTTTTTCATAAGTTATTGAACCATATCAGTAAATAGAAAGGTAATAACCCAACATACATTTGCACCATAATTACACAACGCTTGTTTTGGCAAGTATAAATTAAAATCAAATTTAAAAATTATAATTATGGCAAATGTAACAAAACCCGAATTTAAAGAAAGATACGGAAACTTTATTGGAGGAAAATTTGTTGATCCAATTAAAGGTCAATATTTTGAAAACAGATCTCCTGTTGATGGTAAAGTTTTTACACAAGCAGCACGTTCTACGCAAGAAGATATAGATCTTGCATTAGATGCAGCACACGAAGCTTTCCCAGCATGGAGTAACACGTCTGCAACAGAACGTAGCAATGCGTTATTAAAAATTGCTCAGGTTATGGAAGATAACTTAGAGTATTTAGCAAGCTTAGAAACCATTGATAACGGTAAACCAATCCGTGAGTCACTTGCAGCAGATATCCCTTATTGTATTGATCATTTCCGCTATTTTGCAGGTGTAATTCGTGCAGATGAAGGAAGTATTTCAGAACATGATAAAGACACTGTAAGTATCGTATTACACGAGCCAGTTGGTGTGGTTGGAGAGATTATCCCATGGAATTTCCCAATGTTAATGTTAGCATGGAAAATTGCTCCAGCTTTAGCAGCAGGTTGTACAGCAGTTGTAAAACCAGCAGAACAAACACCAACAAGTGTTATGATGTTAATGGAACTTATTGGTGATATTTTACCAGCAGGTGTATTAAACATTGTAACTGGTTTTGGTAAAGAAGCTGGTGCAGCATTAGCAACATCAAATAGAATTGCTAAATTATCATTCACAGGTTCTACAGAAACTGGACGTACAGTATTACATAATGCAGCAGAAAACATTATTCCTGTAACTATGGAATTAGGTGGTAAATCGCCAAACATTTTCTTCCCATCTGTAGCAGCTCAAGACGATGAGTTTTTTAGTAAAGCTATTGAAGGTGCATTAATGTTTGCTTTAAATCAAGGTGAAATTTGTACCTCTCCTTCTCGTATTCTAGTACACGAAGATATTGCAGATCGTTTTGTTGAAAAAATGCAAGAACGTTTAAAATTAGTTAAACCAGGAAACCCATTAGATCCAGAAACAATGATTGGTTCTCAGGTATCTAAAGCGCAATACGAAAAAATACTAAACTATATTAAAATTGGTATTGAAGAAGGTGCTGCTGTTTTAGCTGGTGGTGAAGCTGGTAACTATGAAGGTGAATTATCTGAAGGTTATTACGTACAACCAACCGTTTTAAAAGGAGATAACAAAATGAGAGTCTTCCAGGAAGAAATTTTTGGACCTGTTGTAGCCTTAACAACGTTTAAAACTACGGAAGAAGCGATTGCTATTGCAAACGACACACCTTACGGATTAGGTGCTGGTGTTTGGTCTCGTGATGCTCACGAATTATACCAAGTACCACGTGCAATACAAGCAGGTAGAGTTTGGGTAAACCAATACAATACCTATCCAGCTCACGCACCATTTGGTGGAGTTAAAGAATCAGGATTCGGTCGTGAAAACCACAAAATGGCTTTAGATCATTACCGTGTTGTAAAAAACATGTTGATCTCTTACGACAAGAAACCTATGGGATTCTTTTAATTAAAACTTTATAAAATAAGTTTATAATAAAAACCCTGGAAATTCCAGGGTTTTATTGTTTTAATCAAAGTCTTAATAAAAGATTTTAATCACTTTTTAATTATGAAAAAAACATTCTATCTTTTCCGTTATATCAGCTGGACTGCAATAATAGGTTCACTTCTTGGCTCACTGTTACTTTTTATCGTTGGTGCTTTAAAAACCATTAATGCTTTTAGAGTTGTCATCTTCAATTATATTCCTGAAAATAAAGCACATTTACATCCTGCAGATATAGCCACTACTTATCTTATAAAATCTTTAGATACGTTTTTAATAGCATTGGTGCTATTCATTTTTGCACACGGAGTTTATACTTTGTATATTTCAAACAAAATATATGATGATGGAAATGGTGTTTTAAAATGGATTAGAACCCCAAATATTGGTCATTTAAAAAATGTGCTTGCCGAAGTTATTGTCATTATTCTTTTTGTGAAATTTCTTGAGGTAGTATTTGTAAATATTGACAACCTTAAATGGGAGATTTTAATACTTCCAGCATCTATTGTGCTATTAGCATTGGGATTAAAATTTTTAAGTCTTAATAAAGAAGATATTGATAAAACTAAAAAATAATAGCTTATGAAAGCCATACAATTTACAGGTTATGGAGAGGTTTCGAAAAAAGTAAAAACTTCCGAAATTGTTAAACCAACCATTAGCAAAGATGAAGTATTAATTGAAACGTATGCTGCTAGTGTAAACCCTTTAGATATAAAAGTAGTTGAAGGAAAACTAAAAAGCGTGAGTAATTTTAAGTTACCAACAACTTTAGGTTATGATGTTAGTGGAATTATTATTGAAAAAGGCGAAAATGTTCCTAATTTCAATATTGGAGACGAGGTATTTTCTAAAGTGAATAGACAAGGAACGTTTACTGAATTTGTCGCTGTGAATCAAAAACTAGTTAGCCTAAAACCCAAAAACACAACTTTTGAAGAAGCTGCTAGCTTACCATTAGTAGGTCTTACAGCAATTCAAGCCTTGAAACGAGGTAAACTAAAATCTGGGGAAAGTATTTTAATTCATGCTGGTTCTGGTGGTGTTGGTTCATTTGCCATTCAATATGCAAAATCAATTGGAGCTTATGTATATACTACTACAAGTTCAGAAAATGTAAGTTGGGTAAAAAAACTTGGAGCTGATGAAGTGATTGATTATAAAACTGTAGATTATACTGCTATTGTACAAGATGCAGATATGGTTTTGGATACACTTGGAAACGAATACACTGAAGAAGCTTTTAGCGTAATAAAAAATGGTGGAAAAGTAATAACCCTTGTTGGTCCTGTAGATAAAGAAACTGCCAATAGAATGAAACTCAATAAAATCACTAAACTATTCTTAGCGTTTAAAAGACGAAAAATAACAAAACAAATAAAGCAAAAATCAGCATTTTATAGTTTAGTATTCATACGAGCCAATGCTAAACAACTCAATGAAATTTCTGAACTTGTAGAATCTGGAACAGTCAAAACCAAAATAGACAAAGTGTTTCCATTAAAAGACACACTAAACGCCTTGCTTTACGTTAAAAAAGGGCGAACTAAAGGAAAAGTTGTTATCAAAATTAAATAAGTCATGAGTAGAGGATTTGTAAAAGAAGATGACCAAGAGGAAATTCCTTTGGTACCACCAAGAGCCGACTTACCAGAAGGTGTAACTAATTATGTAACGCAAGTTGGTATGGATGAACTTTTAATTGAAAAACAAGAATTGATTAATGAAAGAGAGCATCTTGACAGTTCAAACGAAAAGGAAAGCCGAATAGCCTCCAATTATATAAACGCTAAATTGCAATTGTTGAAAAACCGAATTGCTACAGCAAAAATAGTAGATCTAAACAATCAACCAAAAAACATAATTCGATTTGGTGCATTAGTAACTCTAAAAATTGGAAATAAAACAGCGCCTGAACACTATCAAATTGTAGGTGTAGATGAAGCTGATATTTCTAAAGGAAAAATCGCATTCATTTCACCAATTGCTAGACTTTTGATAAACAAAAAAGTGGGAGAAAAAGCAGTGTTGAAACTAGCTAAAGAAGACAGGTATTTTAAAATTATTAATATCAAATATTAATTATATAAAAACTAAATTAAATGTACACAAAGCGTAATTATTCTTTAAAGCAGATTCTACTTTGGACACGGAAAGATATTTTTTATTTCGTAATACTTTCAACAGTACCTGTAATACTTTATACCGTTTTTCGTTGGTATTGGTTACATTTACCTTGGCTACCTATTAGTTTAATAGGTACTGCAGTAGCTTTCATTATTGGTTTTAAAAATAATGCTTCTTACGACCGTTTATGGGAAGCACGAAAAGTTTGGGGAGGCATTGTAAATACTTCTCGATCTTTAACTATAATGCTTAACGATTATGTAAATAATGAACATGCAAAAAAAATACTTTCAGATCAAGAATTATTCGAAATTAGAAAGACATTTATATTGCGTCACATAGCTTGGATGAGTTCGTTACGTCACGCTTTACGCACACCAAAGTCTTGGGAAGCAGAACCAAGAAAGAAAACTGGTATAGACTATAGAAAACACTTAGAAATTAGAGAGCAAAAATATTCACTTGAAGAAGAACTAAAAGGCTATTTATCTGAAGAAGAAAAGGACTATGTTTTAAGTAAAAAAAATAAGCAAGCAGCCTGTTTAAATTTACAATCAAAACATTTAAGTGCACTTAAAACAGAAGGCTATGTTTGGGAATTTGCCCATTTAGAGATTGAAAAGATGTTTGTTGAATTATTTACTCTTCAAGGTAAAGTAGAACGTATTAAAAATTTCCCTTATCCTCGTCAGTTTGCCACATTAAATAAGTTTTTTGTTTGGATTTTTGTTATTCTCCTACCATTTGGTATGATGAATGAATTTGATAAAATTGGGATAATCATCGTTGAAAGCATGGAACAATACAAACCTTATCCTAATTCAGGATTCCATTATTTAATAGAATTAATGGGGCATTATTTTATATGGTTTACTGTGCCTTTTAGCGTCATCATATCATGGGTTTTTAATACTATGGAGCGTGTAGGTGAAGCCTCTGAAAACCCTTTTGAAGGAGAAGGCAATGATGTGCCAATTACAACAATGTCTCGAGACATAGAGATTGATATTCGTCAAATGATTGGTGATCATGAAAATAATATACCTAAACCAGAGCCTGAAAAATTTAATACTCAATTATAATTTTATGTTTCGGCTCAAATTCTAGGAGCTATTTTTGCAAGTGGTTTACTAAAATTTACATTCTCTAAAAACTTAACGTTAGGAACTACAATTCCTTCTGGCTAGTTAGTACAATCGTTCATTTTAGAATTTGTTCTGACTTTCTTTTTAATGCTTACAATTTTAGGAGTAACATCTAAAAAAGAATTTTCATATATAGCAGGTCTTATAATTGGATTAGTTGTTACTGGAATTATTTTATTTTCAGGTCCAATTTCTGGAGGCTCGTTTAATCCTGCGAGAAGTTTGGCACCTGCAATTGTATCTGGAAACTTCATTGCTCTTTGGGTTTATATTACTGCACCAACTTTAGGAGCAATAGTCGCAATGTTAATTTGGAATTCATTTAACAAAACGGAGTAAAGCCAGCAGGTAACAACGTATATAAAAAATTGCTGCAAAGTGCTTAATTCATTGGCTTTTTTATATATTTATGGTCAGTTTAAATTCGAAAGGTTGGTGATTATTTACACGCAACTTTTCATATACAAACACGTTGGCAGTAATTGCTCACTCATAACCATAAAAATTGAAACTATGATAAATTTTAGAAACAACACTACGAAATTAAGGGAAAACAAAAATGAAATTTTAGATGCTAATTCTATTATAAACGAACAAATGAATGAGGTTATAAAAGGAATAAAATCTAAACTGAATACAATATCATCACAACACGATGCAGAAGTAACTTTAACTGGAAAAATAGATAAATTTACTTTAAGTGTTAAATCTGAAAGTGATGAATCCGCTAACATAATTGAAAAGTTAGTAAATGATTATTTAAAGTAATTTTTAACGAATTATGAATATCATCTTCAGAAACTGAAATTATTGAATCTTTAAACGTTGGTTTTATTTTAATTTGACTTTTAATGAAAGTTAAATCATCTGAACTGACTTTTATTTCACCTGAATTTAGAAGCTGAATAAAATCTTCTGAATTTACTTTTAATGAAATTTCTTTTTTTGACATAATATTTATATTTAAAATTAATAATCTGAATTGAAAAAACTACTGCCAACACCATATATAATTTATTGCTGGCTTTCTTCTCACTTGCGAAAATCCTCGCGGATTTTCTTGGTTAGTTTTTATTTATTAAATTAGTTGCTTAACCACGCAACAAACCATATATAAACACGTTGGGCATAATGTAAAAAAATGAGCAGATTTACTTCATATAAAATAGTTGAAAATAAACTTATTCTCACAGAAGATCTTTATTGGACTTTCGAACCTAATAGAAAAGATTCTATTCAGGTTTGGACATTCAATGATTTTGACAAAAAGAAAATAACAGTTGAAAATCTTGAAAATTTAATAAGTTATAATGAAGATGCTGACATTGAAATTGAAAATAAGAAAAGTCAAATAAAAATAGACATATTTACTTACTTCGATAACCAAAATTACGAAATACATTGTTCTAATTACGGAACTGAAATCAGACCATATAATATAGATGAATTGAATAAAATAATATTAAATAATGAAAATCAATTCGAAAAAGACAAGGACAAAATTCAAAAATATTCAGAATTTATAGAAAAATTGAGTGGATTTATTGAAAATGAAAAGACAAAAAGAGAAAGAATACTTAACCAACTAAATGAAACTAATTCGGAATCATCAAAAAAAGAAAAATCTAAACTAAAAGTATTGAAACAATTCGAAAATATGATACTAAATTTTAAACAGAAGTAAACACTATGCCCAACACCGTATATAATTTATTGCTGGCTTCTAGCCTACTTACGAAAGTCCTCGCGGACTTTCTTGGTCGGTAATTATTTACTAAATTAGTTGCTTAAACCACGCAACAAACAATATACAAAACCGTTGTGTGTAAGCTGAAAATCGTAACTAACGAATGAAAAAAATCCTAAAATTTAAACATTGGCAACTATTTATTTTGATAGTTCTGACTGCTGCATGGACATCACCAAGTCCTTTACAGGAAATTATTAGATTTATAGGTCTAATTACTTTTCTCATTTGGATTTATGCAATTGGAATTTATGGACAAAAGAAATTGGAATCTCTAAAACTTCCAAATTTGAACACTAAACTTTTTAAAATTAATATAATTCTATTTCCGATTTTATTAATCATTTCATTTCTGCTTTCGCCTGAACAAACTACTGAAAATACTCAAGCGGAATTTAACACTCAAACGATTTTACTAATTCCGATTACACTTTATATGTTTTTTGCATTATTTCAAACAATAGTTTTCTCTTGCAAAACACTTTCTATAATTGAACTGAAAAGAGAAGTGAAATTTTCTGACTATTTAGTGAATTTAATATTAACTCTATTTTTAATAATTGGAGTTTGGATTTTACAACCGAAAATAACAAAACTTATAGCTGAAACTGAAAATAATTGAGCGGAATGAAAAAAGCCTACACACAACACCGTATAAACTTTATTGCTAGTTTTAGCTCACTTGGGAAATTCCTTCGGAATTTCGCCGTTCGTGCTTTATTTAGTAAATTCATTGCCTAAACCACGCAACAAAGCTTATACAACAACGTTGGCATTAATTATGAAAAAAATAGTCATTTTAACAATAATATTTATAACTTTTACATCCTGTCATTTCCCTAATTATAGACATTCAGGAAATGTTAATTCAAGCTTAGATTTTAGAAAAGGAAAATGGTTATTAAATAATATAGAATCTCCAAAAGGAGTTAATTTTATTTTGTCAAAAATTGCACGTGAAAAATTTTCAAAATTATTAGGTGAAAGGTTTTCTACATTAAATCAATCTAAAGGAATTTTAGTTCCCCTGATTGAGAAAAATAATAATCTGAGAAAATCTACTCTAAGAGATATTAAGAATGGAACTGGTTTTGATTTCTTGATTAATATAAAAGCTAAAACTAATAAAAATGAAATAGGAGATTTACAAATTGGATCCGTTTATTCACGTCTTGAAAACAATGTAGAAGTTAGCATAGAAATATATGATTTAAATTTACTTGAAAGATTTTATTTTCATTCTGTTATTGGTCGTTTAACTGTTAAAGAAAATAATCAAGATTTTGCTTTTGCAAAAGGAACAGAAAACTTAACGATAAAAGGGTTTGAAAAAATTATGAAAAAAATAAAAAAGAACGAAAGAAAAAACTAATGCCAACACCGTATAAACTTTATTGCTGGTTTTAGCTCACTTGGGAAAATCCTACGGATTTTCTGCCGTTCGTGTTTTATTTAGTAAATTCACTGCTTAAAACACGCAACAAAGCTTATACATCAACGTTGTGTTTAATACAAGAAAAATCCCAAAATGAATGAACTTTTTGAATTAAATTCTGCAAACCTAAAAAAAGGATATTTATGGTTTACAGGAGTTTTGAATTTTATTTTCATTTTATTTTTAACTTTTTTTTATTCCGAATTATCTTTAAAATGGATAATTATTATCTTTTTCGGAACTTCAATTTTAGCACCAATTTTTATATTAAGTATTTGGAGTTATGAATGGTTTTATAATAGACGAAACGTTAAACGAATTTATTCTAAAAATCCATATAACAATCTGAAACAAATTGGATTTAATAATCGTACTAAATCTATAATTAGCATAAATGGAATGATTGACTATACTTATTTTTCAAAATTTAATAACTGGGAAATCTATTTTGAAATTAGTTTATCCAAACCAAAAATGGTAACTTTTAGCATTAATGGAAAAATTCCTGACTTAAAGAAAGCTCAAAACGTATTTGAGAAATTAAAAACTGAAAAAATAAAAATAGATGAATATGGAGTTTTTTGGGAAATTAATACAAAAAAGGAAAATTTGGTTACGATAGACTACATTGAAAATAAACTAAACAGTATGGTTAAAATAGCTGAAAAATTGAATTGTGAAAAAACAATAACATCTGAATATGAAAAGTACTAAACACAACACCGTATAAACTTTATTGCTGGTTTTGGCTCACTTAGGAAATTCCTACGGAATTTCGCCGTTCGTGATTTATTTAGTAAATTCACTGCTTAAACAACGCAACAAAGCTTATACATCAACGTTGCCAGTAATTTGAAAAATGAATAAAACATTACAAATATTAATAGCTCTTATGATTTTTACTTCTTGTAACAAAGAGGATATAAATACACCAATTCCAGAGAGTGAAAATTTGACATTTATTTCTGCTGTTGATATTTCAAGCTATCCTGAAATATCAAATTCAAATCCTACGTTTTATGATTTGGAAGGAAAGCAAAATGATTTCTTAACTATACTTAAAGATAATGGAATAAATACTGTTAGATTAAGACTTTGGGTAAATCCGAGTAATGAACACTCTGGATTTAATGAAGTAAAACAGTTTTCCAACACCTTAAGAACTTATGGTTTTAAAATTTGGCTAACTATTCATTATTCTGATACTTGGGCTGACCCTGCTCATCAAGAAACTCCAACACAATGGCAAGGAATAAGTTTTGCCCAATTGAAAGACAGTGTATATAATTATACTGAAAAAATTATGAATGAATTAAAACCAAATTATATTCAAATTGGAAATGAAATCAATTCTGGATTGCTTCACCCATCTGGTCATATTTCAAATAATTATCAAAAATTTAAAGAATTAATGAATATGGGGATTACGGCAGTAAGAGCAAATTCAACTGAAACTGAGATAATTTTACATTTTGCAGGTATTGAAGGTTCTGATTGGTTTTTTAATCAAGTAAATACATTAGATTATGATATTATAGGCTTATCATATTATCCAATTTGGCACGGAAAATCTTTAAATAACCTCAAAACTAAAATGCAAAATTTAAGTGAAACCCATAATAAAAAAATAATTATTGCAGAAACAGCCTACCCTTTTACACTTGAATGGAATGACTGGACAAATAACATTGTAGGTTTAGACGAACAACTGATTTTACCTGAATATCCAGCAACAATTGAAGGACAGAGAAAATTCATCAATCAAATTAAGACATTAACCAAAGAATTAGAAAATGGAATAGGATTATGTTATTGGGGAGCCGAATTAATTGCTTGGAAAGAAAATCAATCTACAGATGCTTCCCCTTGGGAAAATCAAGCATTATTTAACTTTGATAATAAAGCTTTACCTGTTTTGAGAGAATTTAAAAGTGAATAAAACTACTGGCAACAACGTATATAAAAAATAGCGGAATAAGTGCTTAAATGAAAGATGGTTAGTAAAACGAAGGTCAGTTATAAACCGAAAGTTCAGTGCGTAAAATCCGCTACTTTTCATATACAAGACCGTTGTGCATAATGTCCAAAAAAACCGCAGAAAATAAATGAAAAACCTGAATGGAACTTGGTTAAAGATTAAAACAGGAGACGACTATTGTCGACCAGAATTTATTGAATTCAATAACGACCAAATCATTCATTTTGAACTTGAATTAAAAAGCGGAAATGAATTATCAAAAGTACGAACTGAATGTAGCGAGAAACTTTCCGAATCAAAATATAAATTCGTAAATGACAATCGAATAAGAATATTCAGAATGGGAAAAACTCACACTGTGTTGAGCGAAACTGAATCTAAAACAGAGGATACTGAATTTGCGACTGACTATGAAAGAATTGAACCAACAAAAACGGAACTTGAATCTGAAAAAATTGAGACGCTCGAATTCAAAGCACAATGGAATAAAGAGAAAATACCATTAACGTTCAACAAAATTTTGGATAGTCCAGTAATCCAAGAACTGAATAAAAGAATGAAAAGAAATGGACGGAAATTAATATTAGAAAATTTGCAAGGAACTTATTTCGTATCAATTTTCGAAAATGACGAACGAGAAACACTAATTGGAATAAAGGAAATTGACGAGGAAAAAGCAATTCTATTTGGATTCCCAGAAAAACCATATGAAATTAAAGCTGAATAAAAAACACTATGCACAACACCGTATAAACTTTATTGCTTGTTTTAGCTCACTTGGGAAATTCCTTCGGAATTTCGCCGTTCGTACTTTATTTACTAAATTCACTGCTTAAACAACGCAACAAAGCTTATACAACAACGTTGGGTAACATATTACGAATGAAAGAAAAATTGTCTTTAATAATTATATTTTTTACTTTTTTTATAGGTAATTCTCAAGAAAGAGAAATTGAAAAGATTTACAGTGATTGTTATTTTAACTCAATGCCTAGCAATGGAAAAGAAGTTAAAAGAATCTATAAAACTTACGAAAAACAACTTATATCAAAAGGAATTTTAGCAGATAATTCTGGAGAAAGTTATTATACTTTATTTAGAAAAGTAATGTCTGAAAAGTTTATCGATAATAAAACAAATTATTCACTAATTGACTCAATTAATAAACTGGAATATTCTGATTTAATTCATTACAATATTAAATGTACTGAAAAAATTAAATCTTCAAAAAAATATATAAATTCAAATACTTTTTTACTTGAAAAAAGAATAGATTCTATCAAAGATAACTTTGATGCTGAAAAAGCAGCTGAAATTTATATAAAAACACTTAATGAAAAAGATTTTCAAATTGAATTTTATAAATTGAGAGCTTTATTAGTTTTAGAAATGAACAAATCTCTCCTTGAATTAGGAATAGGAAAACCTAAATATTCAAAAGAGAGAATTGAAAATTCTTTAAATATTTATTTTTCAGAAGAAAACTTAACTTCATTAAATGGGAAAAAAACTTCAAAAACGGAAATGGAAAATATTGTAATTGAATATTTATCTAGAAATAAAGAAAAATCATTAATAAGCGTTAAATCAAGTAGACAAGCGATTTATGGAGAATATTTAAAACTTAAAGAAAATTTAGAACTAATTTTTTTAAAATTCAAAAATAAAATATCAATTAAGCGTTTTAATAAAAAATTTGACAGTTTAACCAAAAATGAAAGAGAGGAAATTGAAAAAGAATATTCATTTGAAATTTACGATAAAGAACCTGAATAAAAAAATACGTTACCCAACACCGTACAAAATTAATTGCTTGCTTTTTGCTTACTTACGAAAATCCTCGCGGATTTTCTTTGTCAGTAATTATTTAGTAAATTTAGTGCTTAAACCATGCAACTAACCTTGTACAAACACGTTAGCGGTCATTGTAAATGTACAAGCATTAAACGCCCGACAAAAATTGAATTTATTATTAACAAACTGCATTATACTTTTCAGAGTAATGCTATAATTTATCGCTTCATAAAAATGAAATCAAATCATAAATCAACACTCATATTTGTATTAATAGTTGTCGTAATTGACACCGCAGGTTTTGGACTAATTTTTCCAGTTCTACCACAACTACTAATTAATCTACTTCATTCAGACATCAGCACAGCCGCCAAATACGGAGGCTGGCTCTCATTTGCTTATGCAATTATGCAATTTGTTTTTGCACCAGTTTTAGGGAATTTAAGCGACCAATATGGCAGGCGACCAGTACTTTTAAGCTCATTGTTTGGGTTTAGCATCGACTGCATTTTTCTTGCTTTTGCACCAAGTATTTTGTGGCTTTTTGTTGGGCGGACAATTGCAGGTATAACAGGAGCAAGCTATTCCGTTGCATCTGCTTGTGTTGCCGACATTAGCACAGACGATAATAGAACTAAAAATTTCGGACTTATAAACGCAGGCTTTGGTTTGGGGTTTATAATTGGACCCATAATTGGCGGAACATTGGGACAATTCGGAACTCATACACCCTTTATTGTTGCTGCTATTTTAAGTTTTATCAATTTTATTTTCGGCTATTACTTTTTCCCGGAATCGTTAAAAGCAAATAACCGCAGGAAATTTGACAGGAAAAGAGCTAATCCATTTGGTTCCCTCAAACACTTACAGAAATTCCCATTGATAAAAACTTTAGTGCTATCAATGATTTTTGTTTCCATCGCTAATCACAGTATGGAAAGTGTTTGGGCATTTTTCACCATTGAAAAATTTAAGTGGAGCACCTCTCTTGTTGGCTACTCATTAGCATTTATAGGCATTCTATCAATTATCGTTCAGTTATGGTTAGTCAGTATTTTGGCAAAAAAATTGGGCGACAAACGAATGGCAGTATTAGGATTTGTACTTATGATGACGGGCTTTTTTCTGTTTGCTTTTACACCGTGGCAATGGTTGCTCTTTACCGCTTTATTACTTTTCATAGTTGGTGGAATTCAAGGCACAGCCGTTCAAAGTATTATGTCTTCTGCAATGCCCGACAACGAACAAGGTGAACTTCAAGGTGCTTTAGGCAGTTTAATGGGCTTGACAACTCTGATTGCACCACCGTTAATGACAAGCAGTTTTTCTTACTTTACGGGAAAACAATCCGAGATTTATTTTCCAGGAATTCCTTTTTTAATTGCTTCAATATTGACATTAATTAGTTTAATTTTGTTTCTTAAAAGTTTTAAAAAATCAAATAGACTGATAAAATCGGTGGACAAGTAATGACCATATAGACAGAAAACAACGAACCGCTAACAGCACCTAAAAAAAATGGCGGGCGAAGTGCGAATATAAACAGTTGTGCAACTAATAAACATTGTGCGTTTAGACAGTTTAGTGTTCCAAAGCCGCCACTTCTTTTAGCCGCAACCCGTTGGGCGTAAGTAATAACGAACTTCAACAAAAAATCTGAAATAATTTTTAAAATATCTTTTTTTAAGAAAAAACAGGTTTTAAGAGTTGCACTTTTAATACCAATTAGGAAAATTAGAAAGAACAGAATTTTTTAAGACTATTAAATACAAGAACCTTAAAAACTGTGTGAAATACAAAAATCCTTATTTTTAAAGTAAAATAGGTTTACTAGTAAAAGTAGGAATTCTAAAACATCTGAAATACAACAACTGTAAGAACTATAAGAAAAATAAAAATCTTAATTTTTAAGATAAAATAGGTTAACTAGTAAAAGCAGGAATTTTAAAACAACTGAAATACAACAACTGTAAGAATTATACGAAAAAATAAAAATCCAAATTTTTAAGATAGTATTGTTTAACTAGTAAAAGCAGGAATTTTAAAACAACTGAAATACAATAACTGTAAAAACTGTGCGAAAAATGAAAATCCTGATTTTTAAAGAAAAATAGGTTAACTAGTAAATGCAGGAGTTTTAAAACAATTGAAAATAAAGTAATGAATAGACTGCACGAAAATTAACTTTGAATATTAAAATAAATTTAATTTAAATAAGAAAAAATCGAAATAACAAATAACCTACGCCCAACAACGTGTATATTTTATTGCTAGCTTTTAGCCTTTTTACGAAAATCCTTGCGGATTTTCTATTAAGTATATATTTGCTAACTTTACGCTAAATCAACGCAACAAAGCATACACAAAACCGTTACCTGCAAGCTGAAAAAAAAATCCTTATGCCAATAGAAAACATACCAGAAATCTACATCCAGGACAAAAAAGAAAGTCCTGATTTGTTCGTTTATGATTTTAAAATGACCAATGACGTTGTTAAAAGTAAGGTGAATTTAAGCATGAATATGTTTAGCTTTTTACAAGTTGGTAAAAAACAGGTGCATTTTGCAGACACTTCCGTAGCAGTAAATAAAGACCAATCCTTATTGCTAAAAAAAGGGAACTGGTTATGGACAGAATTACTGGATAAAGAAGCGATCTATTATTGTAAACTGTTATTTTTTTCGGAAGAGAAACTACTGGAGTTTTTAAAAAAGCACACTAAAAACACACTGCTGAATAAAGATGAGATAGCATATTTTGTGATAGAAAATGATACCTATATCTCTTCTTACTTAAATTCATTATCCACTTTAAGCAATGCGCCTTCATCATTTTCAGAAAATTTACTTTCAATAAAGTTTGAGGAAATTATGCTTTATCTATTAAATAAATATGGAGAAAATTTTGAAATTTATTTACAGTCTTTAATTTCTAAAGAGGTTTCTCCTTTTAAAAAGACAGTGGAAAGTAATGTGTATTCCAATTTAAAGCTGGGAGAAATAGCCTTTTTATGTAATATGAGCTTATCCACCTTCAAGCGCCATTTTACATCTGAATACAATGAAGCACCCGGAAAATGGCTTCAAGATAAACGCCTTCAAAAAGCAATGGAGTTATTGCAAGAAGGATCTTTAAAACCCTCTGATATCTATTTAGATATAGGTTATAATAACCTCTCCAACTTCAGCACAGCCTTCAAAAATAAGTTCGGAAAAAGCCCAAAGGATATTTAATAAAAATCAACCAATCACACTAACCATCTTAAAATCAACAAAGTAAATATAGTACTACTCAGCTGTTACTCTTCTAAAATACACTTTGACCTTTTTTCATAAGTTATTGAGCTGTTTCAATAAGTTAAAAAGTGAACACTCGCCATACATTTGCACTGTAATTACAAACGCTTGTTTAAAGCAAGTACAAATTCAGAAAAATAACTTAAACAAATAATTATGGCAAATGTAAAAAAACCTGTATTCAAAGAAAGATACGGGAACTTTATTGGAGGAAAATTCGTGGCACCTGTAAAGGGTCAGTATTTTGACAACGTATCTCCTGTAGATGGAAAAGTATTTACCCAAGCAGCACGTTCAACCCAAGAAGATGTAGATCTTGCTTTAGATGCAGCACACGAAGCATTCCCGTCTTGGAGCACATCTTCAGCAACCGAGCGTAGCAATATGCTTTTAAAAATTGCACAAGTAATGGAAGACAACTTCGAGTACTTGGCAACTTTGGAAACAATCGATAATGGGAAACCAATTCGTGAGTCTCGTGCAGCTGATATTCCTTATTGTATTGATCACTTTCGTTATTTCGCAGGTGTTATCCGTGCAGACGAAGGAAGTGTTTCAGAACACGACAAAGACACGGTAAGTATTGTATTGCACGAACCTATAGGTGTTGTTGGAGAAATTATTCCTTGGAACTTCCCAATGTTAATGCTAGCATGGAAAATTGCTCCAGCTTTAGCTGCAGGTTGTACAGCGGTTGTTAAGCCGGCAGAACAAACTCCTACCAGTGTTATGGCGTTAATGGAACTTATAGGCGACATTTTACCTGCAGGTGTATTAAACATCGTAACTGGTTTCGGCGCAGAAGCTGGACAAGCTTTAGCAACATCTAAACGTATTGCAAAACTTTCATTTACTGGCTCTACCGAAACAGGACGTAAAGTATTGCACAATGCTGCAGAAAACATTATTCCAGTAACTATGGAATTAGGTGGAAAATCTCCAAACATTTTCTTCCCATCTGTTGCAGAACAAGATGATGAGTTTTTCGACAAGGCTATTGAAGGCGCGTTAATGTTCGCACTTAACCAAGGAGAAATCTGTACATCACCATCACGTATTCTTGTCCATGAAGATATTGCAGACCTTTTTATCGAAAGAATGCAAGCACGTTTAAAAGATGTTAAAACTGGGGACCCATTAGATCCTGAAACGATGATTGGTTCTCAAGTATCTAAAGCACAATACGAGAAGATTTTAGGATATATCAATATTGGTAAAGAAGAAGGTGCAACGGTATTAGCTGGTGGTGACGCTGGTAATTACGAAGGCGCACTTTCTGAAGGATACTACATCCAGCCTACCGTTTTAAAGGGTGATAACAATATGCGTGTATTCCAAGAAGAAATTTTTGGCCCAGTTGTAGCCTTAACTACATTCAGTTCTACCGAGGAAGCTATTGCTATTGCTAACGATACGCCTTACGGATTAGGTGCAGGTGTTTGGTCTCGTGATGCACACGAATTATTCCAAGTTCCTAGATCTATTCAAGCAGGTAGAGTTTGGGTAAACCAATACCATACCTATCCTGCTCACGCTCCATTTGGTGGTGTTAAGGAATCAGGATTTGGTCGTGAAAACCATAAAATGGCATTAGATCATTACCGTGTTGTAAAAAACATGTTGATATCTTACGACAAGAAACCAATGGGATTCTTTTAATTGAAACCTCTATTTAGTTTTAATAAAACCCCGGAAATTCCGGGGTTTTAATTTTTAGTAAAGCAGCTGTAATAGCTCTAAAACTCATTTATATTATGAAAAAAACATTCTATCTATTCCGATATATCAGCTGGATAGCAATTATAGGCTCTCTACTTGGTTCGCTTCTACTTTTTGTCGTTGGAGCCTTAAAAACCATCAACGCTTTTAGAGTTGTGCTATTCGATTACATTCCAAAAGACAAAGCCCATTTACATACTGCAGATATAGCAACAACTTATCTTATTAAATCTTTAGACACTTTCTTGATTGCTTTGGTGCTTTTCATTTTTGCCCATGGAGTATATACTTTATTCATATCTAACAAAAAATTTGATGATGGAAATGGTGTTTTAAAATGGATTAGAACCCCAAACATCGGACATTTAAAAAATGTACTTGCCGAAGTCATTGTGATTATTCTATTTGTAAAATTTCTTGAAGTAGTATTTGTGAATATTGACAACCTTAAATGGGAATTAATAATACTCCCTGCTTCAATTGTGCTTTTGGCTCTAGGTTTAAAATTTTTAAGCCTAAATAAAGAAGGAACAGAAAAATAACAACAACTGTTACTAATTAGGGGAATAAAGCCTGCAGGTAACACCGTATAAAATTAATTGCTGCTCAAGGCTACCCCATTGGTCGTTTTGTATTTGGAAAACCACTATTAAAGCAGTTTTGTTATGATTTTTAGATTTCAGGTTTTCAACCCGATTTTATAAGGATAAAACAGCTTTAATAGCTTATTTCTTAATCCGAAAATTTAAACATATTTTCACGCAACTAATCTTATACAATCACGTTAGCTGTCATTTATGAGCAACACCGAAAACAGATACTATTGTGACGATTCATTGAAATATGGAGAAGAAGAAAAGTGGCAATATTTACTTGATTATGCTCTTGAAAAGGCTGAATTTGTTGAATTCAATGTACTTTATACAAATCAAGAAATTACACTTGAAATTGAATCTCTTTCTGAATTTTTAGTAGAAAAAAACAAAAGGGGTGAAAAAATTTACTCTAATGGAAATTATTTTGTCAGATATAAATTATCAGATGAATTAAAGGAATTTATCAAATCAAAAAAATACGGAGATTGGAA
Organism: Polaribacter marinaquae; assembly: GCF_038019025.1. Lineage (NCBI taxonomy): Bacteria > Pseudomonadati > Bacteroidota > Flavobacteriia > Flavobacteriales > Flavobacteriaceae > Polaribacter > Polaribacter marinaquae. The sequence goes on along the minus strand of NZ_CP150496.1, from coordinate 2,555,586 downwards.
TGGTTATAATTATGAAGATATGAGTTTTGTGAAAAATGGAAAAGAATTTTTTGCAACAAATACTCACGAAAATCTTATAATTATAGAAATGAATAAAAATTTGAAAGAAAAATTAACTGAAAAAAAGTTTAACTTTTGGTGTGATTGGGGAAAAAATCCAGCAAAATCGGAATAAAACTAAACCGAATTAAAAAACGTCAGCTAACACCGTGTAAAAAAAATTGCTTAATTTTAGCTTAATCAAAGTTAGTCGCATTTTTGTAAACTTCTATTTTCCTTCGGAAAATAGCCGTTCACTTTAAACGCAACTTTCCATAACACAAACACGTTGTACAAAATTATGAAAAAGCTACTTCTGATAATTTTCCTAATTCCGATTTTAATTATTGCTCAAGAAAAAAAGGATGCTGAAGCACAAAATAATTGGTATAAGAAGGCTGAAATGGAATTAAATGAACGTCAAATAAATAGAGCTTTTTCTTCTTACAGGTTTGCATATGAATTGCTTCCTGAAAGTAAAACAGGAAAAAAATCTTTGAAATTATCTGACTCTTTAAAATCTACTTTAAGGAAAAAGTTAATTAGAAATATAGAAGGAAATTGGAAAATAAAGATATTAAGTAAAATAAAAAGTGAGAAAGATAAAAAACACTATGAAAAACTTGGAAAATTTTTACGTATAACTAAAGATTCTATTTTTTATTACACAAGTAAACAAAATTTAAAAGCAAACGATCCTAATATCAGTTTGAAAATAAAATTTTGTGAATTAATGAATTATTTCCCAAGTTATTCTGACTTTTTACATTCAAATAATGAAATTTGGAATTATAATATTGATTCTACAAAAAGCAATTTAACAATTCTAAATTATGGAAAAATAGATAATGGTGGAGAAAGTAGAACTGGAAATATTAGTCATCCTTCTGGATATACATACAATCGAATAAAATAAAAAAACTTTGTACAACACCGTGTTGTGTAGATAAAACTCTGTATGTGTTGATTTTATTGACTTATTTAGAAACAAATTAAAAGAGGTACAACATAGGTACAACTTTTTAAACTATAAATTTGAGAAGTAGAAATAGTGATCTAAAAGCATAAAAAAACCGTTACAAATATATTGTAACGGTTTCTTTTTGTATGTATTTACGCTTAAAGTTATTAAGCTGCCGTACCAGAGCCTAAATACAAACTGTTTGATACTTGTGTACCATCAGCGGAAACAAACGCAATAAACAGCTCTACTGTATCGCCTGCATAAGTTCCTGGTAGTGTTACTGTTTGAGAACCTGCAGTTCTAATTGCCCCATCTAAAATATACATTGATTCTTTTTTACTTGGATTGTAAACTAAAACCATTGCTTTATCAGTTGTATTTGCATTACCCTCTAATGAGTTATCATCCCAAGCAAAAGAAACTTGTCCTGCTGTTGCTAAATCTGTAGTTGCATTTAATGCTCCAGATAATGAACCTCTACTTAATAGAGCGTTAGAATAATCTACCGTAAAGTTTGGCGCAGTACCTCCTACTGCATTATTCAACACATAAGACATTGCAGCATTAAATTCTGTTTTCTTTGTCGCAAATGACTTGTAACCGACTTTCAAGAACTCTTTGTTCGGTTGTAAATACTCCAATGTAACAGTAAATTTATTACGCTGATTGACTTGCCCCTCTGTTCGAGGATTCGCCACACTTGATGGCTTAATTCTGATGTAGTCAATACCTTTCCAACTACCACCAATTACGTTACCTACTTTTCCTGATAACCCTCCTAAAATTCCTTGGGATATTTTCCCCATAACTATAAATATTTAAAATTAATACACGTTCGGATTTGGTACGGACTTAATATTGCTTTTAAACTTTGTTTACTCTTCTAATATAACGAAAATTATGCCATTCTGTTACTGTTTTAGTGCGTTGTGATGCCTTTGCATTAGACTTCTTTCGTTTGCATTAGATTGAAACAATTTCGGATATATGCAACCTTTAAAACTGCCATTTTATCAATGACATTTTGTAACTCTTTTTCTTTTTTACTAATAACCTCAACCGCTTTAATATGTTTCTGTATTAAATCGCCTGCATTACTATTTGATTTTAAACTGCTTTTAAGCGTTTTTCTGCAATCATCTATTGAAATAAACGGAATAACACTACCTTTTAAATAATAAGCGTAAAAACCGCCTATTTGTAGCATCATAGATAAATGAAACAGCGTGTTTTTTTCTTTTTCGGTTGCAGTTTTCACTACAAAACAGTTAGGACAAGGATTTGAAAGCGGTTTTCCGCTGTTTAGACCTTTATTTAGTATAAAAAAATGAGGTTTCGAGTAAGCTCTTCCGCTTCGGTGTGTTTTCAGTTCAAAAGTTGACATAGCTATCCAATTAAAAATTTGCTTCGCTACGCTTCGCGCCATTATTTTTGGAAAAGAAAGAAAAAAGATGTGCTATCTAAAAGTGCCTTGGATAAGACTGTCAAGGTTTTTGGATAAAAGTTTTTTGAGTTAAAATGTTTAATGAAAAAGAAGAAATATTGTGAAAAAAGTTTTATTCAAAACCCGTAGGGCTTGACCTTTACAGGCTTTTAGCGTTGGCTGTAGCAAGGCACTTATATTTGCTATCTTTTTTATTTTTTTATAGTTCTAAATATGATGTTAGGACATTTTTATTTCTTAGTGAAATGGAATAAACAAAGACTTGAGATAAGGAATACTTGGACTTAACGATGGTTTTGTGCAATGGAATGAGATAAGAAATAAAAACAATATTAAAGTACGTAGTGCGCTGGCAGTAGCGGAAATAAGTGTATTGCCCTTTATTTGTTTTACTTCCTTTTCTTTTATTGTACTAATGTTATTGACAAATGAATGGTAATACTCTTATTTGGATTTTTTGATTTTATAGGTGCTTTACAAATTATCTTATATAAACCCCAACTTCAAAATTAAAAGTCTTGTTGAAATGAAACTAAAAAAGCACTTATAAAAACAATGCAAGAACCTAGGAATGTTCATTGTTAGTTCAAAATGTTGTTATATGTAAGGAAGTGCGCGTTGGATGAGCGGATATTTTACATAATAGCAGTTATAGCTACCAAAACATAAAAACTTAGCGTAGCGTACCAATGAAAAGGTTTTTGCTACTATAACTTCTATTATGTAACATAGCTTTGGGTTGGTTTTTTGGCGTAATAGTTGTTTGAGCGTAGGCAATGGCTCTTTGCTTTTTTATTGTACCAATTAAGAAAAATAGATACGTTTAAATAAAACAAGCAATGTGCCATTATAGCGTTGGGTACAAGTATTATGACATAAAACTAACTATGCGGTGGCGCGCGGAACAACACAAAAAACAGAGGATTTTGAGGTACGAAAAAACTGGGTTTTGTGTTGTGGGGACTATTTAGTCCAATGATTTGCTAATAATTCAGCTTGTTTTAATACGGTATCTGTTGCTAATTTTTGAAGGTCTGGTGGATAGCCAAATTTTCTTAGTGCTCTTTTTACCATTACTTTCAATTTGGCACGAACACTTTCTTTAATTGTCCAATCTATTGTTGCATTGTTTTTTACAACTTCCGATAAATGGACAGCTAACTCTCTTAAAACTTCATTACCCAACACTTCTTTTGCACTTTCATTTTCTGCAATTGCATAGTAGAAGGCTAATTCTTCATTGGTTAAGCCTGTGTCTTTATCGGCTTTGTCTTTATTTTTTATGCTATTGGCTAACTCTATCAATTCTTCTATTACTTCTGCTGCTGTAAGAATTTTATTTTGATATTTTTTAATAGAATTTTCAAGCATCTCCATTAAGGATTTACTCTGTATTAGATTTGTTTTTGCTCTTGATTTTATTTCGTCATTAAGCAATTTTTTTAATGTTTCTAATGCTAAGTTTTTATGCTCCATATCTTTGATTTCCATAAGGAAATCATCAGATAGGATTGAAATGTCAGGTTTCTTGATACCTGCTGCATCAAACACATCTATCACACCATCTGAAACTAATGCTTTATCAATTACTTGTCTGATAGCTGATTCTATTTCGTCATCTGATGTACCTGAGCCAGTAGTATCGAATTTTTGAAGCCTTGATTTAACCGCTTGAAAAAAGCCTATTTCATCTTTAGCATCTAATGCTTGCTCGTGAGGTATAGCAATTGCAAACGCTTTAGACAATGCTGTAACTTCATTGATAAAACGTTTTTTACCATCTTCAATACTCAAAATATGCTCTTCTGCTGCTAATATTATTTTAAGTTTAGTTTTGGTATCAGCTGTAAAATATTCTTCATACAATAAACCTTTATTTCTCCCTAAATATGGAACGGATGGATCTTCTACTAATGAAGTAAAATCGCTGGAATAGCCTTGTTCTGGTTTCTCTAAAAACATTTGAGACACAACTTCTAACTTCTCTAACATTAGTTGAACTGCTTGTTCTTGTGCAATGGTTGGGTCTCCTTTTCCTCCACTATCCGAATAAAAGGCTAATGCCTTTTTAAGGTCTGATGCTATACCCAAATAATCAACAACTAAACCACCTGGTTTATCTTTATAAACTCTATTTACTCTTGCAATAGCTTGCATTAAATTATGGCCTTTCATTGGCTTGTCAATGTATAAGGTGTGCATAGAAGGAGCATCAAAACCTGTTAACCACATATCTCTAACTATTACTAATTTTAATTCGTCTTTTGGGTCTTTCATACGGTCTGCTAATGCTCTACGCTGTTGCTTTGTGGTATGATGTTTTGCCATTTCTGGACCATCAGAAGATGATGCAGTCATTATTACTTTTATTGCTCCTTTGTCTAAATCGTCATTGTGCCAATCTGGTCTTAAAGTGGTAATAGCTTTGTATAATTCTGCTGCTATTCTTCTCGACATAGAAACTACCATTGCTTTACCTTCAAAAACCTCTTGCCGAGCTTCAAAATGTGTTACTACATCTTTAGCGATACTTTTTACTCTTTTTTCACTACCAACTAAGGCTTCTAATTTTGTCCATTTTGCTTTAGCCTTTTGGGTTTCGTTTAATTCAATTTCGCCTAATTCCTCATCTAAATCTTCAACCAGTTTTTTACCTTTTTCTGTTAAGGCAATTTTAGCCAATCTACTTTCATAAAATATTCTAACTGTTGCACCATCTTCTACTGCTTGGGCTATATCATATATATCTACATAGTTCCCAAAAACTGCTGATGTGTTTACGTCTGTATTTTCAATAGGTGTTCCTGTAAAACCTAAATAAGTGGCATTTGGTAAAGCATCACGCATATACTTTGCAAAGCCATACACTACTTTATTACCTACTACGTTACCGTCTGCATCTTTTTCATCTATGGTTTTTGCTTTAAAACCATATTGTGTTCTGTGAGCTTCATCTGCTACAACAATGATGTTTTTACGTTCTGAAAGGGTTTCAAAAATGTTTCCTTCTTCTGGTTGGAATTTTTGAATAGTGGCAAAAACAACTCCACCTGATGCAACTTTTAGCAACTCTTTTAAGTGATGGCGATTTTCAGCTTGTACCGGTGTTTGTCTTAATAATTGAGTGGATGAAGCAAAGGTGTCAAATAATTGGTCGTCTAAATCATTTCTATCTGTTATGACTAATATGGTAGGGTTGTTTAGATTTAAAACTATCTTACCTGAATAGAAAACCATAGACAAAGACTTTCCAGAGCCTTGTGTATGCCATACTACACCACCTTTTCTGTCGCCATCTTCAACACTTGCCAATTGTGTGCTTATAACTGCTTTGTTAACTGCATAGTATTGATGATAGGCTGCTATTTTTTTTACTGTTTCTATGGTAGTAATTCCTGTTTTTAAATCTTCTTTTTTAGATTTTTCAAATACAATAAAATGGCGAATAAGGTCTAAAACGGTTTTTTTATTTAGCATCCCATTAATTAGCGTTTCCATTTCAGGAATAAGATGTGATGCTTCACTTTCTCCGTCTGCTGTTTTCCAAGACATAAAACGTGTAAAACCTGCCGATAATGAACCAGCTTTGGCTTCTGTACCGTCTGATATTACCAATATGCTGTTGTAGGTAAATAATGATGGAATTGTAGCTTTATAGGTTTGTATTTGCTTGTAAGCCGACCTTATTGTTGCATTTTCATCTACTGCATTTTTTAGCTCTATGACTACTAAGGGTAAACCATTTACAAATAGAATTACATCTGGTCTTTTGTTGTTGTTATTTTCAATAACAGTAAACTGATTGATAACATTAAATTCATTGTTATTTACCGTATCAAAATCAACTAATTTTACAATATCTCCTCTTTGGCTTCCGTCTTTTTGATAAGTTACATTTATGCCCTCTGTGAGCATTTTATGAAATGTTTCGTTATCTGTTAATAAATCAGGTGTACCAATACGCAATACTTGTTTTAGAGCATCTTCTTTAGCATTACTTGGAATACTTGGATTGATGCGGTCAATTGCATTTTGAAGCCTTTCGGTAAGAATAACTTGGTCAAAAGAAGTTCTTTCTTGTGCATCTGTATCAGGTGCAATATCTGGACCATAGATATAGGAATACCCAAGTTTTTCTAATTCTTCTATTGCATATAATTCTATGTCGTTTTCTGTAATTTTTGCCATAGCTTAAAAATCATTCAATTCTAATTCTATTCTTTCATCAATATTTTTCTGTAACTTAATATGCATAGTATTTAGATGGTTCTTCTTTTTTATAAGAAGAGAATAGAGTTCTGAAAATTCTTTAATTAGATTGTCGCATCCAATTTTAATTGGAAAATCAAGCAAATAATTCATCTTCATATTTGGCCTTGTAGATGTTTCATTCGTAATTCTATTGATATACTTTCTAAATGAAGAGCTTTGAAGCCAAGCATAAACATACTGTGCAGGTATAGCTTCTGTTATTTGTAGGCGTATTAAACCGTTATTATATACGCTCATTAAATCATTTGATATATAACGCGAAAGACCTAAAACACTTGTTCTTGTTACAATTATATCATTAGCCTTTAATTGATATTGTTTGAAAATTTTTTCTGTCACTTTACTAAAACCCCATTCATTAAAAGGTCTTTCATTAGTTATGTCGCCTATTCTAATACATCTAACACCTGTATCATCCTCAACAATTGGAGCTTTTTGTATAGCATCAGCACCAGTATTACTCTTTTCAACTACCTCCGAAAGTTTTACGGTTTCTAAATTGTTAGACAATTGAATAGATTTTGGAAGATTCTCATTAATAATCCATTCTTTAAAAATTAATTCCCCCAAATAATCAATAACTTTTACTGATTCTAATTTGATATTGTCGAAATTGTTATCCGGATAATATGAGTTCAGTTTAGTTCTTATGTCATTATTGATGCCATTAGATATTTCATCTAATTCATTCTGTGTTTTATTAAATGCTAATATTTTAGAACTGAATGATAGCTTTTCTTCTGGGTCAACAATATCGCCAACATACCTACCAGGTGTTAAAATGTGTTTGTTTTTCTTAATTTCATCCAAGCTCGCAGATTTACAAAAACCAATGACATCTTGATAATTATTGTTATTTTTCCAATCTTCATAAGTTTGTGCAACTTCTTTTAAATCATTACTATCAAGTATTCTAAGTTTTCTGCTAACCATTTCACCAAAGTTTGATGCATCAATGAATAGTACTTCATCACGAGTTCTATTCTTTCTCAGAAACCACAATGATGCTGAAATACCTGTATTAAAAAACAATTTCTCAGGAAGCATAACTATACAGTCTATTACATTGGATTCAATCATTTGTTTCCTAATAACATCATCATTTAAAGTATCTGAGGACAAAGCACCATTCGCTAAAACAATACCTGCTGTACCATTAGGAGATAAGTGATACAGAAAATGTTGTAGCCAAGCAAAATTTGCGTTTTTTGCTGATGGGATGCCGTAGTGCCACCTTGCGTCACCCCTTAATAAATCACCACTCCAATCACTATCATTAAAAGGCGGATTTGCGATAATATAATCTGCTTTTAAATCTTTATGAGCATTGTTTAAAAATGAGCCTTCATTGTTCCATTTTACTTGTGAGCTATCAATCCCTCTAATGGCTAAATTCATTTTAGCCAAACGCCAAGTAGTCTGATTGCTTTCTTGCCCGTAAATGGAAATATCATTGATTTTACCTTGATGAGCCAATATGAATTTTTCAGACTGTACGAACATACCACCTGAACCACAACAAGGGTCAAACACTCTACCTTTATAAGGTTGTAGCATTTCTACCAATAATTTTACGATGCTCTCTGGTGTGTAGAATTGTCCGCCCTTTTTACCTTCAGCCAATGCAAATTCTCCTAAGAAATATTCATATACTTTACCTAATAAATCTTGACTTCTGCTTACTTCATCACCTAAAGCAATATTACTAATCAAGTCAATTAGTTGCCCTAAACTGGTTGGGTCTAAATTCTCTTTGGCAAATGCTTTGGGTAGTACTCCTTTTAATGAAGCATTGTCTCTTTCAATAGCATCCATTGCATTATCAATGTCTTTACCTATTTCAGGTAATTTGGCTCTACCTTGTAAATAAGACCATCTTGCAGAAGGTGGCACAAAGAATACATTCTCTGCTCTGTACTCGTCTCTATCTTCAGGGTCGGCTCCTGCATATTCGCCTTCACCTGCTTGCAGTTTAGCATAGAGTTCTTCAAAAGAATCAGATATGTATTTTAAAAATATCAAGCCTAATACAATGTGTTTATATTCTGCTGCATCAATATTTTTACGCAGTTTATCTGCTGCTTTCCAAAGTTGTTTTTCTATTGGTTCTTGCTTAACTTCTTTCTTTTTTGCCATTTATTGGATTGTTAATATAGTTTTAAGTAACTTTAAGAATTAGTGATATTTATATAAAGGCTATAAAAATATAAATCTTTTAAGAGATAAAAGCTATACTTTTAAAATAACTTTTAATTCCTGCAATCTCACTAAATATGGTAAGTATATAAGACTACCATTATTCGCTTTAACAGTAGCTAAATGACTTGTTATAAATTTATTGACATTTGAAATTGTAGTACATTGATTTAGTTTTATTTCTTTTTGAGGTAATTGGATGTTTTTAAAAAATGATTCTAATTCTTCTATTTGTTCATTCCAATTAATTGACTGTTTTTCTTGATGAATAAACGTTTCTTCTAATTGTATTTCTTTGAATTGATTAGCAGAACTTTTACTGTTTATATTATTGGTTTTATCTGCTATTATTTTGTTTTTTACAGTTATTTTTTTGGGAACTACTTCAAGTATATTTTTAATTTCCTTTTTTCTGAATTTATGCCAGTCTAATTTTATGAGATAATCTGCAATATCTTTACCTTCTTCTTTGTCTTGGTTTGGTGCTAGTTCTTCCAATAAATCGGAAACTTTAAAAAATGAATTTTCTAATTGTTGTTGAATTTTCTGTGCCTTATTAGACCATAAATTAAATGCTTTACCCTCTTTTGATAAATCTGGAAATAAATAAACGTTTCTACCTTTTAATGCTTTACACTTATTAATATTTAAACTACTCAAATTATAGACCGCTAACCACAATAAGTTTTTAGGATTGTTAGGAAATCCGAAATACAACGTGCCATACATTGCTGTTTTTGGTGCTTCAACTAATGCAATAGGATTTAAAGGATATTTGCTTAATAGATGCTCACCGAATAAACAAGAAACTTTAGTTTCGTTTTTATTATAACCTTTTAACCAAATAGGGATTTGTTGTTTATTACGTTTGTAATGCTTCTCTATTATTGAGTGCAAAAAATCTGTGCCTATTGTATGGTTGAATTTATCAAATTGCTTTACTTGGATTGCCCTTACATTATTATCTATATCAATAAATGGAAATGTTGTTGCGCCTTTACGATAACCCTTTGTTATTGTACCTAAATGATATTGTGCTATTATTTTCTCTATATCTTCTGACTCGAATGGAAATGCTATATTATTTAGTAAATTTTGTATAAATGTATTTTCTTCATACGCTTTTCTTGTTTTATAAAATACATCTTTTGGAATAAATACTGGTTTTGGTTTTACTATCGGTTTACTAATTTGATACACAAAATCATCTTTAATAGTATTGTCTTTTGCATAACCATTTTTATATGGGTTTAGATGATAACCGCAATTCATTTCTCGGTCGCATTTACCATAAATCTCTGGAAGATATTCTTGTGTATAAACATCAACATACCTTACAAAGCGTTTTTTATGACACGCAGGACATTGGTGTTTTTTACTACCTTTTTCGAATATGTATCTGTATTGGCGCATAAAAAGTTTTTCTTGAAGGGTAACTTTAATAACTTTAGTAACTCTGCTTGTTATTTTAGTTACTTTAATTACTACTTATAAACATCTTTTTTTAATAGGGAATATCATTTGTTATAAATGCTGCTAATTTGTTGCCTGCAACACGTTCAACTATGATTTTTAAGTTTTTTAGACGTTTAGAGAAATTAACTTTACTAACTGGTCTATAACCATCTTCCGCACAATATTGCCTGTAACGTGGATATATTTCTTTTATGAGCGTGTATTGGTTTGGCGAAATAGTATAATCGTTTTCATCAATAAACATTTTAACGCTATCAGATTGTTTTTTATAGTCTGCAACTGCTTCTTCTGCTGCTCTACAATTAGAAAATCCTTTTTGTGCTAACAGTCTATTTAACCCCTCTAAAACCCAATTAAAAACACCTGATAATTCTTTTTCTATGATTTTATTGTGTAGGTTTTTATCTTGTTTTTCAGGTGGAATAGTAACATCGAAAGGAATAATTAAAAAGCGTCTGAAGTACGCGTTTGTCTGCTCTACCTCTTTTGGCAATTCGTTACAATTGAATATCAATTTTGCGTATTGCTTCAATGTAAATGGTTCGCCATAAGGTAAGCGCGCTTCTACAGGTTCACCAGAAACTAATTGTTTGAATATTGAACTCTCTAATTTTCCATTAATTTCGGATGCGTAATTCACTAACTTGTTCGCTAACTTTGCTCTAAAATATCCGTTTTCATTGGTAAGACTTTGCAAAGAATAGTTACTTATATTTTCATCACCCAATAAGGCACTTATCACTTCAAAAAATACAGATTTACCATTAGCACCTGTACCGTAAAGTATTAATGCTTTTTCTTCTTTTAACCGATTACTATTGTGTTTGATAAATACAAAACCTATATATTCTGCCAATACATTTTGACGCTCTATATCTGGTAACACTTCGTTTAAATAGGCTTTAAATAGAGGTGCTTGCGCCTCTGGATTGTATTCAAATGGTAATTGATATGTGATAAAATCATTTGAATTATAAGGCCTTAATTGTGTGCCTTTTGTATTAATTTCAAATGTTCCGTTTTTTAAGTTTATTAAAACATTATCTGCTGATGTTGGTTTAGCTTCCAAGTAAGCGGTTGCCAAAAATTGTTCGTATAATTCTTTTTTGAATTTATAATACTTTGCTGAAAATTTTGGTACTCCCATAATTTCTGATGCATTGCCTAAAAACTTTTGAAATGCTTCTTTGTCGATTTCATTCCAATAAGAACCGTTGTATAAATAAATGAAACTATGATTTTTACATAAACCCCAATTATTGTTTTTAGCAATTTTTAATACAGTATCAATTGAAATAATTGAATAGTGTTTGTTTGAAAGTTTAAAATTATCGTGAACACTTGGATTTGCTATTTTTTCAAAATCAATAGGTTTAAATTCTTTTAATAATTTCGACAATATACTAGCGTGTTTAACTTCTTCTCTTTTGGTTAATTCCTTAACGTGTTGAATAATAGTATTAGGCTCTTCTAAACTTTCAAATTCTGGTTTTAGTGATACAGCTTTTTTCATAACTTTTTACATTTTAGAATTAATATTTACGTTTGTTAGAAAATGCTGCTTTGTAGTTTTTGTCTAAAAGCTTCTGTACATCGCTCATTCTATAATAGATTTTTGAGCCTATTTGTGAAAATGAAACTTTACCTTCATCTCTCCAGGATTGTGCTGTTCTTTTGCTAATATTCATTAGCTGTAAAAATTCTTGATTGTCTAAAAACGTGTCGTTAGGTGACTTCTGTTTTTCTTCTAGTTTCTTGTTTAGAACATCTAAACGATTTACTAATTCTTTGTACTGTTGTGCGCTTAAAATAATTGCTTCCATTTGATAAAATTTTTATGATTATGAAAACAAAGATTGTCAGAAACAGAGGTTCAAAACACTTTAAAAACAAGGGTTTAGAGTAAGGTGTAGAGTGTAGAGTGCTATAAAAAAACAGACAAACTAAAAGAGATTAACTGTATTTTTTGAAGAAAGTTTTTTAATACTGCACTAGAAGTGTAGAGTGTTATTACAGTGTTTTTAATGCCATATCAATGTTTTTTGATGTAGCAGGAACTTTTTGAGTTCTTAATTTGGTGCGGTTATATTGCTCTCCGTTTTCTTGAATAAAACAGTTTATAGTTACTGCCCATTGCTGTTGCTTTAAATCTACAACAAGTTTTAATACATTATGCAATTGCTTAATGAAATATGAAAGTTCGCTAATATTACCAGTCCAGACAATAGGCTTTTCAATTTCTTCTCCGCTAAATGCTTTTCTAAAATCCTTTAGATCTGTGTCTGATGCAATTAATTTTTTTCTAATTAAAGAGTCTTTTAATGAAGTTAGATTTGTGGATTCAAATCTCCATTTTTTATAAGTAAATGAGTTATGCTTTGATTTTAGTTTAGTCTTTGGCTTTGCAATGACTTCTTGTTTTCTGCCACTACCAATTAAGCCTTTTTTAAAGTCCTGTAATATATTTTCTGATGCTTCTTTAAATAAGTGGAAATGATTTGCGTAATGCTTCCAAACGTGAACAGGATACTTATTCTCGTACTGATTTGGATTGTACTCCATATAGTTTGGAAACCAATATGTATTGTGGTAAATTCTTTTAAACTCTTCAGCTCTTTTTGTTGGCGTATGTGTATTGAATTGATTTAATGATAGTGTTAGGTATTTATTAATTTCAAAGTCATTTAAAGGCTTTATTCTTTCATATATAGCGTTTAAAAATATAGTGTACAACTCGCCAGAAATGAACGTATCAAAATAGGTTGGGTCGAAAGTATAAGTTTCCCAATAGTCATCGCAATTCTTTTTGTACTCTGCTGCTTCAATTGCTACACGCTTTTCTAATTCTTCTACTAATAATAAATCTTTGAAGTTGTCGTATTGAAATTGGTCGTTTATCATTTTATTATTATTTACTTCATCATTAAGTGACTCTAAATATTCTTTTAATTTATCTAAATACTGCATAAAGAAAGATGCTACAAAAGCTGATGAATAATTTGATTTACCAACTTCGTAAATATTAAAATCACCCAACAATAACCTATCCCTTAAAATATTATCATACTCTAAAACCACCTCTTTTGGCTTAGAAAAATTTAAAATATTTTTAAGCCTTTTTACAACAGTCTTTGATGTATCACTATTGAAAAAGTCTTGTATTAATTTAATCTCTTTATTTAATGCTTCCTTTTTGACGTCATCTTCTAATTCATCAAAATCATTTATTGCATTTCTTATTTCAAAATCAATACGTTCATTAAAAAGCTTTTTTTGATGATTTTCAATTTTTTCTGTTTGTTCAAACTCTAATTTTAGCTTATAAATTTCAGCCCAATGATCTGTTCTTTTATTTCTTCTTAATTCATTAAAAGTTACAGTACAATCTAGCCATTTATCAATATATTCTTTCTTGTAATCTGTTGTAAAAACAATTTCTTGCAAGTAAGTGATTTCTGGCTTTTCAAATATTAAATAAATGTCGTACAATAAAATATCTTGGATATAACCTATTATAGCAGCAAAATATTTATTTAGTGCTGTTGATAGTTCTTGTGATTTTAATTTATCAATATTTAATTCATCATTATTCTTTTTTAGATTTTCATCTATTGAGGCCGAAATAAAAGCTAAACCTAATGAAGAAATTTGACTTTGAAGAATTAATGATTCTGTTGGTACAATAATATCTTTTTCTAGTTCCGAGTTTATGATGCCTAATAATTTGTTATAAATTATTTTAGCTTCAATTTTTGATATTTGTTTCTTCTCTTTTTTATCAAAAGGTGTAATCTTATACCCTACAGATATATAACTTTTAACTGATTCAGCAAAAATATTCAAGCTACTGTAACTAGAAAATAATAAATTCTGCGCCTGCTTTAAACTGTCTTCTAATTGAGAATTTCTAATTTTTTCTTTTACAACGATATTATTTAAAATCTTCACTTCTTGAAGTGTGCTTTTAAAACTATCAAAAACAATTTCCTTCATAAACTAATTGATATATTTATCTACTGCATTATCTAACTCACTACTAATAATCTTTGCATACACTTGCGTGATACCAATATCTGAATGGTCCATCAATTTAGAAACGTGTTCTATACGCATACCATTATTTAATGCCCTGGTAGCAAATGTATGTCTGCTAATATGAAAACTTAAATTGAAAGGCAGTTCTAAACGTTTGCCCATTTTTCTTAAATACATATTGCTTAATGCTATTGCTCTTCCGGTTATTAAATTTCTATGTTCTTTATCTGTAAAATAGGTTTTATCAATATTTGCAAAAGGGAAAATTATATCTTCTTGCTTCTGGTCTTTTTGTTGATACTTCTCTAAAATCTCAACTGCTTTTTGCCCTATTCTAACGCTGTGCTGTCTGTTTGTTTTTCTGATTATCTTTGTAATTCTTCCGTTTTTCTTATCGTAATTTTTCCATTTTAGCTCTAACATATCCCCAAACCTTAAACCACCTGCAAAGACTGAAAAAATAAACATATCTTTTATAATCTGTGCTTTGTCCTTATTTGAAACTTCTAAATCCATAAAGTCCTGAAACTGTTCAGCAGATAAATAGCGTTTTGTACTCTTATCTTTTTTTACTGTGAATTTGTTAAATGGAAATAAATCCAAAGGTATTAAATCTTCTTTTTGCGCCTCCTTAAACATTATCTTCATAATCTTTAAAGAGAAATTTATGGTTGTATTATTATTGCCTAATGTAGAACTGCAATAAGATGCAAAATCCTTTAAAGTTGTAACTGTAATATCTTCAAACATCAACTCTCTATGCCCTACAAACTTTTCAAATTTCTTTAAATAAGTTTTGTAATTCTTATACGTCGAATAAGCTAAAGTATCTTTTCTCTTTTCGCAAAGATTATCAGAGTAGTCAAAAAAGTTCGTTAAGGGTTTACCCTTAATGGCCTCTTTTAATTTTCTTGCGGTTGTGGATTGGTTCCTGCGTTCTAGGTCTGCAATTTCGCCTTTTGCATCCGCTACCTTTTGAGATATGTAAGCATTTAGCCTTGTAGAATTACTGTGATTCTTTTTTACTTTTTGCTTATCTTCATCCCATTCATTTGGCTTTAATTTTAGGCTTAACGAAATGAATTTAGTTTTACGGTCTTTGATAACTCTTAAATAAAGAGGTGCTTCACCTGCTTTATCTATCTTGTTATTTCTTAAAATTAGTTTTATTGAAGACATAAAGTACTGGTTTTAAAGGGATGCAATGCGGTGCAACCGAGTACTAAGGTACAACAAAGGGTACAACAAAACAAGCATTTTAGCGCATTTTATTGCATTATTTTACTTTGGCTAAAAACCATAAACCCTTGTATATAAAGGGTTTTAAAGAAATTTAGAGTAATAGAGTGCAGTATCTATATAACACCGTGTAAAAAAAATTGCTTAATTTTAGCTTAATAAAAGTTAATCGCATTTTTGTAAACTTCTATTTTCCTTCGGAAAATAGCCGTTCACTTAAACGCAACTTTCCATAACACAAATACGTTGGGCAAAATTAAAATGAACAGAATAACAGTAATATTAATTATAATTCTATCCATAATTTCTGGTAAGATATTTTCTCAAACAGAAAGGTTTGAAAAAGACACGATTATTGAAAAAAATAATCCAAAGTCATTAAATCTAAATGAAAATCAAATTTTCATAGACACTACAAGAAACTCAATATTCTACAAAAGAATTGAAAATTGGAAAAAATCAAAATATGATATTAATGATACCAAATTATCTTTAAAAAAACTGAATGAGAATTTTAAACCCAAATCAATTCAGTTGAAAGAATTTCCGAATAATTTTATAACATTAAGAAAATTAAAGGGCGAATATATTCTTTATGAAAGATGTGATGGAATTGACCAAAGATTTGAATTACTCAAAGATTCGTTTATAATTTATGGTCCACTTGAATCTAAAGCTCATACTATTTATAAATTGATTGAATCAAAAAAAGGAAATATAAAACTTGAATTGAATAGTATTGAGTCAAGAACGAAGTTTCAAAAAACAATTATTGAAATACATAAAATTAATGAATCAGTTTATGAAATGACTTTTAAAAATAAAAATAGAAATTTCAAAATATTTTTAACTACTATTGAAAGAATAAGAGAATTTAATTTAGTTGTAAATCATTGCCCAAAAATGAAAATGTCTGAATTTGAAAAATTTGATGGAATGAAAAAAGCAGAATTAATTGAAATTGAATAAAAAACTTTGCCCAACACCTTGTATAATTTATTGCTTGCAAATTGCTCACTTGCGAAAATCCTCTCGGATTTTCTTTGTTAGTGTTTTATTCATTAACTTTATTGCTTAAACTCGCAACAAACCATACAAAAACACGTTGTACATAATATGAAAAAGCTAACCGTTCTAATATTACTTTTGACTTTCATTTCCTGTAATTATGGGAAAAACGGAATTATAGCTAAAATCAAAAACTCTTCTGACAAAACTATTCGTAATGTATTTTTTTTATCGGACGGAAGCACAAAGCTGGAATTTGAAAAAATAAAACCGAATGAGACAGTTGAGGAATTTCTGGATATGACAAATAATCAAAAAGAAGATGGCGCATATGGAATAATATTCGAAAGAAAAAATGGAAAAAAGGAACAAACTGTTGGTGGATATTATACAAACGGAGGTTCGTTAAACAGAAAAGTCTTTTGCGAAATCAAAAATGACACAATTCTAATGAAATTTAGTGGAACTGGTTATTAAAAAATACTACTACCAACAAAGAACTGAGCTAAAAAACAACTATTTTCTTCGTTAAATCTATTCAATATTATTTTAGGCTCAAAATGCTTTTACTTGGTATTTTGAGCTTTATTTTTTTTTTTAACTTATTTGTTTAGACAATACAGAAACATAAGTTTCATCATATGCTAATCCAGATTTGGCAATTGCAAAACTCTGTTTTAACAACTTATTAGAAACCGCAATTAAAGCTAATTTCTTACTCTTACCTTTGTTTACAATTCGCTCATAAATTTCTCTACAACCTTTATTATGCTTACAAGCTGTAAATGAACACAAAAACAAAAGATTGCGTAGCTTTCTATTACCCACCTTACTAATTCTTGCTCTACCCCTCACACTACTTCCAGACTCTCTTATTGTTGGTGTGATTCCTACATAACTACAAAGTTGAGCCGCTGTTTCAAACTTTTCAAAACCATCTGTCACAACGATTAAAAATAATGCTGTCTTTAATCCTATTCCTGGAATACTGGTTAAAAGTGTTAATTGAGCTTGTTGTTCTTGCTTTACTAAAGTAAGTAACTTTTCTTCTATGCCTTTAATCTCTCTTTCTAAATGTTTTTTAACACGAATTAAAGAGCGATAGACCCATTTTGATGGAACCCCTAACACTTCTTCTCCATGAATTTTATTCTTGGTAGCTGTACGTTTTTTTATTAAACTATCTAACCACCTAAAGAGCTGTAAACATTCACTTTGAACATCTGTAAGAGCATTGTATAATGGAACTTCATTTATCATTCCATAATCACAAATTGCTTTGGCATAACTTTTATCTGTTTTAACTTTTGCCAATTTCATTTGAATAAAACGCTTTATTGATAATGGATTTACAACAGAGACAATAACACTTTGCTTGTATAAAAATTGAGCTAACCTGTAATGATAATAACCTGTGGCTTCCATAATTACTAATGAGTTTTTAGGAAGATTTTTTAGAAAAAAATTAAATCCAGAGGCATCATTTTTAAATTGATTATGACCACTTGTACTTCCATAAACATCAAACACATCTTTGCTAATGTCAACTCCAAAAATTTCCTTATATTTATTCATAAGAACTGATTTATGAAAGAATAACCTACCATGACTCACAACAACTTGAAAACGAGATCTAGGTCTCACAGAACTGAACGTGGTTTATAGTAGAAAAGAGAGAGGATTACCAATGTTGTCGAAGTCGAAAGCTTCACCGTATATATTAACCTTAATTCTCTCTTTTATTCTTTCTGATTAGATATCAAATTTATTAAAAGACAAACTTAAGACGTGTATAATTAATTGCTGCTTTTAGCTCACTTACGAAAATCCTTCAGATTTTCACCGTTCGTGATTTATTTACTAGATTTACGCTAAACCAATGCAAAGAAGCATTCACAAACACGTGAGCACTAACTATGAAAAAACTTTTCTTTTTATTAATAATACTTACAACCTTTTTATCCTGCCATTTTCCTAGTTATAGACGTTCAGGAAATGTTAATTCTAGCCTAGATTTTAGAAAAGGAAAATGGTTATTAAATAATATAGAATCTCCTAAAGAAGTTAATTATGTTTTAACAAAATAGCTAGAGATAAATTTTCAAAAATATTAGGTGAAAGATTTTCGACATTAAATGAAGCAAAAAACATTTTAGTCCCACAACTTAAAAGTAAAGACAGTTTCAATAAATCTATTCTAAGATATATTAAGAATGGAACTGATTTTGATTATTTCATTAATATAAAGGCAAATACCAATAAAAATGAAATAGGAGCCCTACAAATTGGACCAGTGTACTCACGTCTTGAAAACAATGTAGAAATTGGCATTGAAATATATGATTTAAATTTACTTGAAAAATTTTATTTTCACACTGTTGTTGCTAATTTAACTATTGACGAAAACAATCAAGATTTTGCTTTTACAAAAAGCGTAGAAAAACTAACCAGAAAAGGTTTTGAAAAGATTATGAAAAAAATAAAAAGGAACGAAAGAAGAAACTAATGCCAAGAAAGTGCATAATTAATTTATAGTTTTAGCCAACTTGGAAAATCCTTCGGATTTTCGCCGTTCGTGATTTATTTAGTAGATTAGTTACTTAATTTACATAACCAACAATACATAAAGACCTTGTTGTAACTAAAAAACAATAATGAAAACACCTTTTAAGTTATTACTATTACTCTTTCTTACTACTTTAAGCACGAAATCTTTTTCGCAGAAAATAATTAAAGATTACGAACCTGTAAAAAATGACAGCCTAAAAATTGGAATAGGAGAAAATGACTTTTTACCCTTTATTCAAAAAGGATATACTCTAATGCTTCCCGAAAATAAAAAGATAAAAGGTGTACTTATTTTCTTAGAAGATTCAAAATACAACAAAAAGAATTTTAGTTCTAAGCAGATATATAATCAAGCATCTATAAGTAATTTTGGGGTATTATCAATTTCTACCGAAATACCTCTAGATTTTTATTTTTCTAAATCTTCGATTAAATCTACTCATAATTTAATTCAAAAAATTTTTAAAAAATTCAATCTCCCTAATGAAAATATTTTCTTTTTGGGTGCAGGTTTAGTTGGTCATAGAGCAATGAAATATACTGAATTTATCAATAAAGAAGATTCCGGTTTTAAGATTAACATTAAAGGTGTGGTTATTTGTGATTTTACATTAGATTGGATAAGAAAATGGCAACAACATAAACGAGACATTAAAATAAATCGAATCAATCTTTGGGAGCCGACTTTTATGAATTTTATGTTGGAAACCTACCTGAAAGGTACACCCAAAACTGCTCAAGATAATTATCATAATTTCTCGACTTATAGTTACTCTAATCAAAATAATGAAAATATTAATTTTTATAAAAATTATGCTGTAAGAGCCTATATCGAGCCAAAAATAAAGTACAGACTTAAAAAATATTACAGAACTTTATATGAAAATAATGCTACTGACATTGTTGGATTTTTAGCCGAATTAGAACTTGCAGGAAATAAAAATACAGAATTAGTTATTTTGCAGCCTGAATATAATCAATCTGAAAATCGAAATACACAGACTACTTGGAATAAAATAGATAAATATGAATTAATGAATTGGATCAATAAACAAACGGAAAAATAACTTTGTAAACATCATACATAATTGATTCCTATTTTTAGATTTTATTAATTTTTCTATAAACCTTAAAACTTGGCAAAACTGTAGCTTTACTAACTATTTTAGAACTTGAGTTAGCTTAATATTAAATACAGAAGTACAACTCTTGAACGTTAAAATAACCTGATTAAGAATTAATTCACAAATCAGAAAGAGAAGTATAATTTTACAATTCATTATAAAATACCGACTCTATTAACAGAATCAGAGAAATTTATAATAAGCACAACGATACAAAACTAATCAAAACAGAATTGTATTGAGTATCAATAAAAACATATCTAACCGATAGATTTTTATACTTTACAGAAATACAAAAAAATACAATAACCATTTTTTTCTTCTTTTATTTAATAACTTTGAGCCTGCAAATATGCTATGTTAGTTAAAGTAAATCTCATTTTTAATTAAACAACTGAGTATAAATAATGGAAAATAAAAAATATAAGAAATTATCAAATTGGTATAGAAAACTTCAAATTAGCAAATCACCACAAATGAATTTAGTTTGGGGTTTCTTCTTGTACACTTTAACCGGATTTATTCTACTGTCTATTCCATTATTTCACAAAACTGATATCGCTTTTTTAGATAATTTATTTATTTCTACTTCTGCTATTTCTACTACAGGTCTGGTAACTGTTAGTATTTTTGATTCCTATAATTTTTTTGGCCAATTTATAATTATGGGATTGATACAAATTGGCGGAATTGGATATATGACATTAACAACATATTATTTAATATTTACCACAAAAAAAATAACCCACTGGCACAGTAAATTAATAGGTACAGAATTTACGTTACCTAATACAATTCAAATTAAAGATTTCATCAAAAGTGTTATAATTTTTACTTTGGTGATGGAAATTATTGGAGCAATTCTTTTTTACTTTGCCTTTACTAATGCCGGAATGGATAATTTAAAGGCTGTTTGGTTTTCGATTTTTCATAGTGTCTCTACATTTTGTACAGCTGGTTTTGGCTTATTTAATAATGGCTTCGAAAGCTACCAAGACAATACTTTTATCAATACAATTATTTCTATATTAGCTATCTCTGGTTCGTTGGGCTTTATTGTTATTACAGATCTTTGGTATCGAATAAGTGGTAAATCAAAAGAAATTTCGTTTACGACTAAAATTATTATTTACGGCTTTTTATTTTTACTGATATTAGGTACTTTACTAATTTACTCTTCAGAATCTTTATCTATTTTAGGATCAAGTAGCACACTAATGACATCTTTTTTTCAAGCAATGTCTGCAATGACAACAGTTGGTTTTAACACGATAGCTATTGGTGAATTTTCTTTACCAATACTACTACTTATAACTTTTCTGATGTATATTGGCGCCTCACCTTCAGGAACAGCTGGTGGTATGAAAATTACAACTTTAACAGCAATGTTAGCAATATTAAAAAGTAGATTATTTGGTCAAACTAAAATTACATTTTTAAATAGATTAATTCCTTTTGAAAGAATATATGTTGCTACATCAACTTTTATGTTATATACCAGTTTAATTTTCTTGTTTTCATTTTTACTTTCTTATTTTGAAAAATTTTCTTTTGAAAGCATCTTATTTGAAGTTGCATCTGCTTTAGGAACCGTAGGTTTAAGTACGGGTATAACCGGAGATTTATCTAATATTGGAAAAATATTGATTATTATCTTGATGTTTATTGGACGTGTTGGTGTATTAACTTTTGGTTTTGCATTATTACAACAAAAAAATAAGGGAATTAAAAAAATTAAACTTGATGATTTAGCTGTTTAAAACAGTTAGAACCTACCTTATCAGTAAATCCTTATCTAAGTATTACATCTTACTGTGCCACAGTAGCTAAGACGTACTATAAAAAACTATTTAGGTCGGTTCTCTTTAATTAAGGTTGTTGCTTATTCGAAGAAAATAAACACCAAATATCCGTCAATTATCTGTATTACACCTTTAAATTCCCTGACTTTTTTAGTTATCCCAAAGGTTATTAATTGTTTAAATATTTCCGCTAATTCAATATGTGGGTACACCTTTATACTATGATTCTCTTTTTTGAAGTATTTAGCATTTTTAAATAACAAACCTAATTTCTTAAAACACAAAAAACACTAAAGCTTTCCCTAGCATAAACAATTATATTGCATAAGAATTTTAAATCAAACCAAAATCTTTAGCTATTGCAACCAAATGTGCAGGATTATTGGCATTAAAATGTTCTTTTAAAAACTTTAATCTTTTTTCTATAGCACTTGTACTTGAAGGTGTTATTCCTTTTTCTTTTAATTTTTCACTAATAACCTCCTGTAAAAAACCTAGCGAAAGGTATTTGATCAAAGAGAGATCATAATCTGTAATTTCTACAGCTTTTTTAGGATGAATTGCAGCATGTAACTCTGGAGAAATGTAAAACTCACTAGAAGTAAAAGATTTATAAATTGCTTTTTTTAATTCTTTTAATCCGTTTCTATTTTTCCAAATATAACTTTGGATCTTTAAATTTTTATATAAATTTTGTATTGTGTACGGTTTATCTTCTACAGAAAAAACTATAATTTTTAAATCAATAAATTCTTCTCTAATTTTGGTTATCAATTCTTCTCCGGATTTTAATTGTTGAGGTGTACCATCGTTTTCAAAAGATAAATCTGAAATAATTAAACCGTAAGGTTCTCCTTTTAAAAAAGCGCTTTTAATTTTTAAAAAAGCTTCATCACAATAAGAAATATAATCTACATGATGAATTCCTATTTCATCTAAAGCAATTTTAATACCGCTATTTATAACATCAAAATCTTCTACAACTAAAACTTTTTTAAACATTTTTAACTTTTAAAATGAATACTAACTTTTAATCCTTTACCTGGTTTGTTTTCAAAATTAATAGTTCCGTTAATAGTTTTTATACGGGTTTCCATATTTTTAAGTCCATTTTTATGAACAATATTCTCTTTTTCAAAACCAATTCCGTTATCAAAATAAATCATTTCTATTCTACTATTCTTTTTTGTAAAAGTCAACATTACCAAACTAGCTTTACTATGCTTCTTCATATTTACAAAAAGTTCATTAAATATTCTGTAAACCACAATTTGCTTTTCAGCAGCTAGGTTGTTTAGATGAATGTCAGATAACCCTTTTATAATAATCTTACAATCATTTGTATTATAACTTGCTACTAAATGTCTAAAATAACTTTCGAATTTATCTCCAGTTTTAATAGCATTATTTTCATGTGAAATGGAACGTGTTTGATGGTAGATTTTATCTAAATCATCTATAATCTCTAATGTATTGATCTTTGGATTCTGAACTTTTACAAGCGTATTAAAAACATCATTACCCAATTCATCATGTAATCTCTTTGCTATTCTTGTTTCAGTATTATAACTCTCTTGTAAAACTCTTTTTTTATGTAATTGTTTACGTCTGTATAATAAAAATAACAGACCAGAAATTAAAAGAATTCCGATAATTATACTATTCTTCTTTTGGCTATTCTCTTTTTCTACTTTTAATTCATTTTCAATTGCTAGGTTTCTAAACTTTTCTTTTAGTTTTTCTTCTTCGTCGTAATTATATTTAATTTTAGCAAACCTAAACTGTCTTTTAGTCTCTGCTTCTTGTAAACTATCTCTTAAATTAATACTTTCTTTATAATATGTAATAGCCTTTTCAGGCGGCTGTCTTTCTACAATCTTATCTATAGCTTCTAAAACATCTTGAATGCTTTTTACTTTTCTTGAAATTTTATACATTTCTATAGCATATTGCAATGATTTTTTTCTGTTTTTTTCTTGAAAATAATCGGATAAATGACTGTAATTTGCTATTAAACCATAATTATCTTTAAGCTGAAGTTTTTTAGAATTAGCAAACAACAATTCTTTTAATACATTTACATCTGAATTTTCTAACCACTTTACATATGCTAAATTATCTATAACTCTTGTCTTTGTTTTTTGACTTGTAATAGTGTCTTGCAACAACTCTTCAAAAATTAAAATCGATTTTTTATAATTCTTTAACTCTTTGTGTGCAATCGCTAAATTATTTCGAAACCTAATTTTAGAGCTTTTTCTTGTGGTAATTTTCAAAGCAGAAATATAGTAAGCAATAGCTTCGTTATAAAATGATCTTTTTTTAGCATTAATGGCTAAACAATTTAAACTAGAAGCCATTGTTTTTGGTTCTTTTCCATTAAAAAACTTTAAAGATTCTACAGCCAAAGAATCACTTAAAGAATAGCTTCCAAAATTTGATTCTATTATTGCTAAATTAGATAAGCTTTTCCCAACAGATACACTATCCTTTAATTTTAAAAACTCATTTTTAGATTTAGCATAGAAAAAATAAGAACTATCCTGTGCGTTTTTTTTGTACTGATAAATCCCTAGCTTATAATAAACTTTTCCTTTTAGATTTATATCATTTTCTACACTAGGCAGTCTCAACATTTTTTTTGAATAAAATATTGCACTGTCTATTTTGTTTAATTTACTCGATAAATAGCTGATATTATTGTACATCAAATACTTATCAGTTGAATTTAACTTATTATCAGAAATAAATATTTTTGAATTTTCTAATCTTTTGGCATTACTCGATTTTTTATAATCTGCACTTTTAAAGAATTCTTTTGCTAGGGATTTTTGTTTTGAATCATTCTCTAATTTATCATCTTGTTTTTCACATGATAAAAATGAAAATAAAACAAAAAAGAGGAATGCTACTTTTACTTGTTTCATTCCTCTAATGTACTATAATTTCTTAAAATCACTATCTTACATTAGTTGGGTTTTCATCTTCACTTGGATCTTGTTCATCTTCTCCTCCTATTGATAAAATTTCATTTTCAATTGAACTATTTTCTATGTTTTCATCTAAATCTGCACAAAAAGTAAAAAACTTTTCACTTCATGTAACTTATTTTAAATGAAAAAAAATTGCAGATAATTTTACAAACAAACAAACTGTGCACGTTTTGCGGTATAGTAAAGCAAATAAAAGTAAAAAAATTAAGCACAAAAAAAAGCTTCATATTTCTATGAAGCTTATACTTAGTAGCGGGAACTGGACTCGAACCAGTGACCTTCGGGTTATGAGCCCGACGAGCTACCTACTGCTCTATCCCGCGTTGTGATTTCAGATAAACGACTTAGCTTTAAACTTTCGACTCATAAATTCGACACGTTATTTCCGGGTTGCAAATATACAACATATTTAAAGTACTAACCAAACTTTTATCGAAAAAATTTTAATCTTTTTTTAATCCTCTAAATTCTAATCCGATATAAAATCTATTTATCTTTGCATTATGACACATAAAGCAGGTTTTGTAAACATCATAGGAAATCCTAACGTAGGAAAATCGACATTAATGAATGCTTTGGTAGGAGAAAAACTATCAATAATTACTCCGAAAGCTCAAACGACTAGACATCGTATTTTGGGCATTGTAAATGATGAGGAGCATCAAATTGTATTTTCTGACACGCCAGGTATCTTAAAACCAGCTTATGAGCTTCAATCTTCGATGATGGATTTTGTGAAATCTGCTTTTGAGGATGCCGATATTTTAATCTACATGGTAGAAATTGGCGAAAAAGAATTGAAAAACGAAGCTTTCTTCAATAAGATAATCCATAGTGAAATTCCTGTTATTCTTTTATTAAACAAAATTGATAAATCATCTCAAGAAGATGTCGAAGAAAAAATAAAATACTGGCGAGAGAAAGTACCCAATGCAGAAGTTTTTGTAATTTCTGCATTAGAAAGGTTTAATGTTGCTGCCGTTTTTAATAAAATTAAAGAACTTTTACCAGAAGGACCTCCTTTTTATCCGAAAGACCAATTAACTGACAAACCAGAACGTTTTTTTGTAAATGAAAAAATTAGAGAAAAGATTTTAATTCATTATAAGAAAGAAATTCCGTATTCTGTAGAAGTAGAAACAGAAGAGTTTATAGAAGAAGAAAATATTGTTAGAATAAGATCTGTAATTATGGTCGAGAGAGAAACTCAAAAAGGAATAATTATAGGTCATAAAGGTTCTGCCATTAAAAGAGTTGGTGCAGAAGCTAGAAAAGATCTAGAAAAGTTTTTTATGAAAAAGGTTTTTATAGAACTTTACGTTAAGGTTAATAAAAACTGGCGTAGCGATAAAACGCAATTAAAACGCTTTGGTTACAATCAAAAATAATATTACATTTAATTTACATTAGACAACTATCTTACAACCCTAATAAACAATTATTTTACAAATAAATGTAAAATCTAATGTTTACTTATATTTCATTTAACACGATTTTTAGTTTTTGAGTTCATTTTTGCAAAAACTAAAATCAAACAATGAAAACATTACAAAAAATTACTTTATTCTCTTTATTAGCTTTTACTTTTAGTTGTAAAGACGATGTTAATCCTGTTATCACTCCTGTAGATACATCAGTTAATTTTACTCATAAAACTACCATCAAAGTAGGTGGTGAAGGTGCATCAGAAATTACAGCTTATGACAAAATCTCGAAAAAACTTTTTACTGTAAACGTAGATTTAAACGAGATTTCTATTCATGATATTTCAAATTTAGACACACCTGTAAAAGAAAACTCTATAAGTTTAAATGCTTACGGTGCACCTAATAGTGTTGCTATTTTTGAAGGAAAATTAGCAATTGCAGTAGAAGATAACGTAAAACAAAATCCTGGGAAAATATTACTTTACAATACAGTAGACAATTCTTTATTAAAACAATATACTGTAGGTTCTTTGCCAGATATGGTAACTTTTTCACCAGACGGAAAGATGATTGTTTCTGCAAATGAAGGTGAACCAAATGATGACTATACAGTAGACCCAGAAGGAAGTATAAGTATCATTAACCTAGAAAACGATGCTGTTACAACTTTAAATTTTAATGCTTTTAACGCACAAGAAGCTTCTTTAGAAAGTGAAGGTTTTAGAGTTTTTGGACCAAATGCAGATTTAGCGAAAGATGTAGAACCAGAATATGTAGCAATTTCAGAAGATTCTAAAACTGCTTGGGTTTCTTTACAAGAAAACAACGGAATTGCTAAAGTTAACTTACAAACAAAAACAATCGAAGCCATTTATCCTTTAGGTTTTAAAGATTACTCTTTAGCAAAAAACACTTTAGACGCAAGTGATAAAGACGACGTAAAAGAATTAAAATCTTGGCCAGTGAAAGGTATTTACATGCCAGATGCTATTGTATATGTTAAAATTAACGGAGTAGAATACATTATTTCTGCAAATGAAGGTGATGCAAGAGATTACGATGGATTTAGCGAAGAAGTTAGAATGGACGATTTAACTTTAGACGAAACTGTATTTGATTATGATAAAGATTATTTAAATGAAATGAATCTTGGTCGTTTAAAAACTACTACAACTTTAGGTGATGCAAATAACGATGGTAAAGTTGAAGAACTATATAGTTATGGTGCAAGATCTTTTAGTATTTGGTCTGATAACGGTAATTTGGTATACGATTCTGGAAACAGCATCGCAACTCAAACTTTAGCATTAACTACAGACAGATTTAATGATAATGATAAAAGAAGTGATGATAAAGGTGCAGAACCAGAAAGTGTAGAAGTTTTAAACATAGGCGATCAACGTTATATTTTATTTGTTGGTTTAGAAAGAAACGATCAAGTTATGGTGTATGATATTACAAACCCAAATGCTCCAGAGTTTTTACAGATACTTTCTAATTCTGATGATGAAGCTCCGGAAGGATTATTGGTTATAAAATCTGAAGATAGCCCAAACGGTAAAGATTTACTAGTAGTTTCTAATGAAGATAGCGGAACTGTTACTATTTATCAGAACAACTAATTACTACTTTTAATTAAAATAAAACCAGCAATTTAACTTGCTGGTTTTTTGTTTTTTAAAGACTTCTTTTTTTAGTATCTTTCTTACAACCTTAAATTGTATCTTTGCAAAAAATTAGAATTCAAAATGAATAGTATTGTTGCCATTGTAGGAAGACCAAATGTAGGAAAGTCGACACTTTTTAATAGACTTGTACAAAGAAGAGAAGCAATTGTAGATTCTGTAAGTGGAGTTACACGTGATAGACATTATGGAAAATCTGACTGGAACGGAAAAGAATTTTCTGTTATAGATACAGGTGGTTATACTATTGGTTCTGATGATATTTTTGAAGAAGAAATTAGAAAACAAGTAGCTTTAGCTATAGAAGAAGCAGATATTATTGTTTTTGTTGTAGATGTAGAAGAAGGTATAACACCTATGGATGCTGAAGTTGCAAAACTTTTACGTAAAGTTAAAAAACCAATTTTCTTAACAGTTAACAAAGTAGACAATGCAATGCGAGATGCAGATGCTGTTGAATTTTACAACTTAGGTTTAGGAGATTACCATACAATTTCTTCTATTAACGGTAGTGGTACCGGAGACATTTTAGATGCAATTACAGAAAAAATGCCCGAACCAGAAGAAGTTGATTTAGAAAAAGAAGAGTTACCAAGATTTGCCGTAGTTGGTAGACCAAACGCAGGTAAATCGTCATTTATAAATGCCTTAATTGGTAAAGACAGAAATATAGTTACCAATATTGCAGGTACAACTAGAGATTCTATAGATACAAAATATAATAGATTTGGTTTCGATTTTAATCTTGTAGATACTGCCGGAATTAGAAAAAAATCTAAAGTTAAAGAAGATTTAGAGTTTTACTCTGTAATGAGAGCTGTAAGATCTATCGAATATTCTGATGTAATTGTTTTAGTTGTAGATGCTACTCGTGGTTTCGAAGGACAAGATCAAAATATTTTCTGGTTAGCAGAAAAAAACAGAAAAGGTGTGGTAATCTTAATTAATAAATGGGATTTAATTGAGAAAGAAACCAATACAATGAGAGATTTTGAAGCAATGGTTAGAAAACAAATCGAACCATTTACAGATGTACCAATTGTATTTATTTCTGCATTAACAAAACAACGTTTATTTAAAGCAATAGAAACGGCTGTAGAAGTTTTTGAAAAACGTAAATTTAAAATACCTACAAGTAAACTAAACGATGCTATGTTAGACATTGTTAAAAGTTACCCGCCACCAGCAATTAAAGGAAAATTTGTAAAAATAAAGTACTGCATGCAGTTGCCAACTCCTACTCCGCAATTTGCATTCTTTTGTAATTTACCACAATATGTAAGAGATCCTTATAAAAGATTCTTAGAAAATAAACTAAGAGATTTATATGATTTTTCTGGTGTACCAATTACAATTTATTTCAGACAAAAATAATAAAACACTTTATTTAAGGCTTAAAAATAATTTAGCAATAAATTATAAAGGACTACTTAGCTATTTTTTTTTATCTTTAAGAGTAAAACCTCGAAAGTTATTGTTGCTATAAACGACCAAATAGGCACAATTTTGTAAATTTGCACCCTAAATTTAAAAGATGAAAATCATAAAATCTAACATAGAAACCGAAGTAGAATTACCGCTACAGCTAAACATTTCTTTTAGAAAGGTTTATGATCTTTATGAAAAATACACGCATGAATCTTATAAAGGGCATCCGTTTTACAGTTCTGCTTTAGAAATGGTAAAGCTGTTTAAGCAGCATCCAGAATTAAATGATGGTTTTTCAGATTATTCTCTTTTAGATAAATATGAAGAAGAAATAGAGTTAGTATTAAATCCTTTATTTCCAGAACCTTTACTTTTAAATGAAATAAAAGCAGCAAGTATACCGTTTTTATTTACTTCCTTTAAATTTACAGATCGTTTTAAAAACATTTTAGACAACGCTGGCGAAGATTACGAACTTTCTGTTAGAAATTTTCAAGACGAAAGTATGTACATTCTAGCATGTACTTTTATTCTAAGTTTTGTTTATGGATATAAAATCGATTTAAAAAGACCTTTTTATTTTGATATTCCAGATAGAACTTCTGGTACAATGAAATATTATAGAGCAGCTTTTAATGGTGACTTTTCTGAAATTACACCAACAAAAATTGCACCTAAAATTACAAAAGAAGATTACAGAGAATTATTAAATAACTTTGATAACATAGATATTTGGAAAGAGAAATTTCCACCAAATAGTTATATTTTTAAAGGTTTTGGGCTTATCAATCTTTTTGATGTTACATCAGAAGAAATGTTGTCTTCTATAAAAGCAAATTTATTAGCAAGTGATGATAGTTTAATCTTTAAACTTCAAAACAACTTAAGAGATTTTTATGCTATTAAAGATTTAAAATTAGGCTATTCTATTTTCGACAATTTAAACGACAAGTTGTGCGAAACTATCGTAAACAAATCAAATAGCATCATTTTAAATAATAAAGAAGAAATTAATTGTTCTTCAAATTACTTTTGTGAAGAAGTAATGCAAAAGGTTTTTGTAAATCATGAAACTTTTATCATTTCTGATATCGAAGAATATGGTAAAGCTACAGATAAAAATCCTTTTTATCATAATTTATATGATGGCGGAATTCAAAGTATTATTTTAATACCAATTAAAGCTACCAAAAGTGGCGACTTGGCATTATTAGAAATTGCGTCGCCAAATGCATACGATTTAAACTCGGTAAATATTAACAAATTAAAAGATATTATTCCTGTTTTTGAAGCTGCGGTAAAAAGGACATCAGAAGAAAGACAAAATGTTTTAGAAGCTACAATTCAAGAAAACTATACTTCTATTCACGAATCTGTTAAATGGCGTTTTTATGAAGCTGCAGAAAAATATCATACAGAATTTCAAACTAACGACAATGCAAAGTTAGACGAAATTGTGTTTAAAGATGTGTATCCGTTGTTTGGTCAAAGTGATATTAAAGGTTCTTCTGATGCAAGAAATACAGCAATTAAAGAAGATTTAATTACACAATTATCTTTGGCAATTTCTGTTTTAAAAGACGCTTGTAAAAAGGAAAAATTACCAATTTACAACGAGTTGATGTATAGAGTATCAACCTTTTTAAAAGATGTTAAACAAGATTTAAATGCTGGTGACGAGGTTAATATTTTAGATTTTTTACAAAGAGAAATATACCCTGTTTTTAATCACATTAAAGAATTAGATAAAAATTTAGCCAAAAAAGTAGATATTTACATGAACCGTTTAGATGAAGATTTAAATGTGGTTTATGAAAAAAGAAAAGACTACGAAAAAAGTGTAAATCTTATCAACGAAAAATTAGCTAAATATATCGATAAAAAACAAAAGGATGCTCAAAAAATGTATCCTCATTATTTTGAAAGATATAAAACCGATGGTGTAGAGTTTAACATGTATATTGGTGAATCAATCACTAAAAAGAATTCTTTCGACAATATTTATCTATACAATTTGCGTTTATGGCAACTGCAAACAATGTGCGAAATGGAAAATATTGCATATACTTTGGTAGATACAATGCCACATAACTTAAGAGTTGCGTCTTTAATTTTAGTTCACAGTAATCCTATGGCTATTAAGTTTAGGATGGATGAAAAACAATTTGATGTTGATGGTGCTTATAATATTAGATACGAAATAATTAAGAAAAGAATAGATAAAGCAAATATTAAAAATACAGAAGAAAGGGTTACACAGCCTGGTAAAATTGCAATTATATATTCTCAAGATAAAGATGCTTTAGAATATATTAAATACATAAACTTTTTACAATCTAGAAAACAATTAGGTAAAATTGAATTTTTAGAATTAGAAGATTTACAAGGTGTTTCTGGTTTAAAAGCATTAAGAGTAGAGGTTATTTATCAAAAAGATTTTGATGAAAAGAAAACCATAACTCTTAACGACTTAATAAGACAAATAGAATCTTAAGCAACAACTGTTTGATATCTAAACGAAATTGCAAAAGCTAAAACACTTACAATAATACCTACCATAAAAACAGTGTAGGTTAATCTTAATATTTTATATTTTCTATTTAAAACCAATCCTAAAAAGTATAAATCTTTTGTAAGCGAGCCGTATAAATAATCTCTGTCGGTCATCATTTCTGAAATCCCCCACTCGAAATCGTCCAATTTCATTTGGTGAAAATTTCCGAAGAACAATAAATTCACCTTTTTATTAGCAACATCTTGCTTTGTAAACTTACCCTCTGTTACGTTTGGTCTTGTAGCTATAATTGATAAAACTATAGAAACAACTGTAAAAGCTATAAAAATAATTGTAGGTATTAACAAGTGCGAGTTAGAAGGATTGTCTAATTTTGGCAATAAACTAGAAAGTGCCAAAGAAACGATAATAGCATTTACAGAAAGTAAAATATTCGCCTTTGTATCTGCAATATCACTTAAGGTAATATGATTTCTTAGTGCAACTCGAAACATAGTTTCTACTCCTCTTTCGGGTACTTCACTTTTATTTTTCTTTAAATCTAAAGCAACTTTTTTCTGCTTAAATTTTTTACTTTCTTTTTTTAATTTCTTTTTATTCTTTAATAGTTTAGCTATATTTTTTTCTTTCCCCTCACTCCAATTACGTAAAGCAAAATCTGTATAATATCTATGTTTTTGTGTTAAAAACGCAAGATTAAGATTAATCCATTCAGCATTGGTATATTTTTTCTCTAAAGAAAGTTCCCATTCTCTTCGAAGTAAAGAAGTATAATCTATAAAATCTTTAGATGCTAAATGTGCACAATCTGCATCTCTAATAATTTCTTCTAAAATATTTTTAGGTACAGAGTTCATTTCTGTTGCTAAAATAACTTCAGAAACAACTTGTATTCTTTTCTCATCAAAGTTATTTTCTTTTAAAAATTTTGCAGCAATTTTTATACTTTTTTGTTCATGATTATCAGAACCCTCTACATAACCTATATCATGAAACCAAGCTGCAATAACTAAGTTTTCTAGAGCAATGTTATCTAACTTTAAACTTTCTGCAATTTCTTTTACGCTTTCTACAACTCTTTGTGTGTGCGCAAGATTATGATACACAAAATTAGAGTGTATATTTTTACTTAAAAAACTAAAAACAAATTTTTCTACTTCTATAATTAATGCGCTCATGGTAAAATTTTAAACAAAAATAAACAATTAAAAATGGTTTTCTCTAATTGATTTTTGTTGTAAATTTAAGTATTGATTTTAGCATATACAAAAATTGTGAATTTGTAAGCTATTGCTACATTTTTCGTCTATATAAAGACAATTAATAATTAAAAAAATAGATTAAAATGCTTACTTGGAAAGATATTATAAATTTTACAGTAAAAGGAAATCCAACCCCAGAGAAACGTGTAGAAAAATCTGAGGCAGAGTGGAAAGAAATACTAAGTTCTGAACAATATAGAATTACAAGATTAAAAGGAACTGAAAGACCGCATACAGGCGAATTATGTTCTACATACGAAGAAGGAAAATACAATTGTGTTTGTTGCAATACACCATTATTTGATTCTACAATAAAATTTGAGTCGAGTTCTGGGTGGCCTAGTTTTACGCAACCTATTACAACAAATGCTATAAAATATCACAAAGATGTTTCTTTTGGCATGGTAAGAGTAGAAGTTTTATGCAATACTTGCGATGCACATTTAGGCCATATTTTTCCTGACGGACCAGAACCAAGCGGTTTACGCTATTGTATTAATTCTGAATCTATGCAATTAGAAAAAGAAAATTCTTAAAAAATGAGTACAAACTTACAAGTTGCAACGGTTGGTGGCGGTTGTTTTTGGTGCACAGAAGCTGTGTTTCAAGAAGTAAAAGGTGTCGAAAAAGTAGTTTCTGGTTATGCTGGCGGAAATGTACCAGGAGAACCAACTTATAGAGAAATTTGTTCTGGATTAACTGGTCATGCAGAAGTAATTCAAATTACTTACAATCCAGATATTATTACTTACCAAGATATTTTGGTCATTTTTATGACAACACACGATCCTACAACATTAAATAGGCAAGGTGCCGATAGAGGTACGCAATATAGATCGGTTATTTTCTATCATGATGATAATCAAAAAGCCTTAGCTTCTGAAGTTCTTAAACAAATTCAGTCTTATTATGATGATAAGATAGTTACAGAGTTAAGTGCTTTACCAATTTTTTACAAAGCTACAGAAGAACATCAAAATTATTATAGAAACAATACAACACAAGGTTATTGTAGTTTTGTAATAGAACCAAAGCTTGCCAAATTAAGACAGTTACACGCAGACAAATTAGCATAAAAAATACAATGATTTCTAGATGAAAAATCTTACTATTAAAAGTGAATTTACTGACAATCTACCAGCGGATAAAATTTTAGAAAACACAAGAAGACAAGTAGAAAATGCAGCTTATTCTTATGTAAATCCTAAACAAACTTCCAATCCAAAAGTTGTGCATACTTCAAAAGAAATGGCATCAGAACTAGGTATTTTAGAAAAAGATTTAAATACAGATTTTTTTAGAGATATTGTTACGGGTAATCAAATTTATCCGAATACAAAACCTTTTGCAATGTGTTATGCTGGTCATCAATTTGGTAATTGGGCAGGACAATTAGGAGACGGTAGAGCAATCAATTTATTTGAAATTGAACATCAGAATAAAAACTGGAAAGTTCAATTAAAAGGCGCCGGAGAAACACCATATTCTAGAACTGCAGATGGTTTGGCTGTACTTAGATCTTCTATTAGAGAGTATTTATGCAGCGAAGCAATGCATCATTTAGGTATTGCGACCACAAGAGCACTCTCTTTAAGTGTTACTGGCGATAGCGTTTTAAGAGACATTATGTACAATGGTAATGCGGCTTATGAAAAAGGTGCTATCGTTGCTAGAGTTTCACCTTCTTTTTTAAGGTTTGGTAGTTTTGAAATTTTTGCTGCAAGAAACGATTTAAAAAATTTAAAAAAATTAGTAGATTACACCATAAATAACCATTTTTCTTATTTGGGAAAACCATCTAAAGAAAACTATATTAAGCTGTTCGAAGAAGTTTCAAAAAGAACTCTAGATATGATTATAAACTGGCAAAGAGTTGGTTTTGTGCATGGCGTTATGAATACAGATAACATGTCTATTCTTGGTTTAACAATAGATTATGGGCCTTATGGTTGGTTAGAAGGTTTCGATTTTAGCTGGACGCCAAATACTACAGATAGAGAAAATAGACGTTACCGTTTTGGCAATCAACCAAATATTGGTTTATGGAATTTGTATCAACTTGCAAATGCTTTATATCCTATAATTGAAGAAGTAGCACCTTTAAATGCTATTTTAGAACAATATAAAACTGATTTTGAAGTAAAATCTTTACAGATGATGAAATCTAAATTAGGTTTATTTACTTCAGATGAAGACGATTTAAAACTGATTCAGAGCTTAGAGGATAATTTACAATTAGTAGAAACTGATATGACCATTTTTTTTAGAAATCTAAGTGATTTTTCTGATAAAATTTCAGGTATCGATTTGATTAAAGATGCTTTTTATGATTTAGAAAGTATTTCTATGGATGTAAAAAAACGCTGGAATATTTGGTTTAATAAATACGCAGATAGACTTAAAATAGAGCGAGTTTCATCCGAAGAAAGAAAAGAAAATATGGATTTGGTAAATCCTAAATATGTTTTACGAAATTACATGGCGCAATTAGCAATTGATGCCGCAGATAATGAAGATTATAATTTAATAGACGAATTATTTACAGTACTTAAACAACCATATACAGATCAACCAAAGTACAATAAATGGTTTGCAAAAAGACCAGATTGGGCAAATAACAAAATTGGTTGTTCTATGTTGTCTTGCAGTTCTTAAAAGAAACAACCCTTTACTTTTTTAAGATACATTTTGTAAAAAACCTTTATATTTAAACTAAAATATTAAAGTATTTAAATGCTACACGAACTTAAAAACATATTTAAACAAGCAATTATAAACCAAGAAAATAACATTAAAAATGTATTGGTAACTGTAGTAGATTTAAATGGTTCTTCTTACAGAAAACCCGGAGTTCGTATGTTAATTTCTAGCAATAATACTTCTGTTGGTGCTGTAAGTGGTGGTTGTGTAGAAAAAGAAATTATTAGAAGAGCACAAAGTGTTTTTAATGATAATATTGCAAAAATAATTACTTATGATGGCAGATATAGATTAGGTTGCGAAGGTGTTTTATACATTTTGATAGAACCTTTAGACATAACCAAACACTTTAGAACTTTATTTTTAAACGCAATTGAAAACAGAGAATCTATTAAAATCGATTCTTATTTTATAACAGAAGATGAAGCTAAAGGAAATTACGGTTCTGTAATTACATACAACAATCAACAACAAGTTGCTTTTTCTAATTCTTTTGATATTAAGCAAACAAAAGATAAGAAAGTTTTTTCTCAAGAATTAAAACCTTTATTCAAATTAATAATAATTGGTGGCGAACATGATGCTGTAAAACTCTGTGAAATTGCCGCTAATTTAGGTTGGCAAATAGAAGTTTACACATCTATAAAAGATTCGAAATCTCAACTAGATTTTCCAGGGGCTTTTAGCGTAAAAGGCACAACACCAGAAACCATAACTTTTAGTTCTATTGAAGAAAATACAGCCATTGTATTAATGAATCATAGTTTTGTGCAAGATTTAAAATATTTAGTAAAACTAAGTAAATATAAACCTCAATATATTGGCATAATTGGTGCACCCAAAAGAAGAGAAAAACTTTTTAACCAACTTTTTGAGTATGTACCCGATTTAGAAGAAGAGTTTTTAGACACTATTTTTACACCTGCAGGTTTACATATTGGAGCAACTACGCCAGAGGAAATTGCAATTTCTATAATTGCAGAAATTTTAGCTGTCGTTAGAAAAAAAGAACCGTTCTCATTAAAAAAATTATCAAAAAACATTAATAATTAAAAATAATGAAAATTGCAGTTTTAGTTTTAGCAGCAGGAAAATCATCAAGAATGAAAACTCCGAAACAATTGGTTACTATTGGTACCAATTTTCTAATTGAAACTGTTTTATCCAAAGCAAAATCTATAGAAGCAAATGCAGTTTACTGTGTTTTAGGTGCAAATGCAGAAATTATTTTAAAAGAAATTTCTAGTCCTGATGTACATTTTTTTTATAATGAAGATTTTGAAAAAGGACTAAGCAAAAGTATTTCTTTTGGAATATCAGAAATAGAAAAACAATATCAAAATTACGACGGAATCTTAGTGCTTTTAGGAGATCAACCTGCTGTAGAAAAAGAATATTTAAATAACATGATTGCGTTATTTAGTAAAAGTAACACTAAAATTATTGCTTCAAATTATGGAAACAAATTAGGTGTTCCTGCTTTATTTCCTAAAAATTATTTTAAAGATTTAAAAAATATTTATGGAGATATTGGCGCTAAAGAAATTTTAAACAACAATAGCGAAGTAATTTCGATGCCTAAAAAAACTAACTTCTTAGATATAGATACAGAAAAAGACTATCAAGACTTTAAAAATTCAATTTTAAAATAGCTATTTTTGTAAGATGAACTTCATCAAACAAATACTTACTTTACTTGTCTTATCACTATTAATTTCTGCTTGCGCAACCATTAAAATGCAAGTTGCAGAAAACCATAGTTATATTTCTAAAAAAGACTCGTCTAAAGTTTTACATTCTTTTTATTTAATAGGAGATGCTGGTAATTCTGCTTTAAATAAAAAAGATTCTGCACTCTCTTATTTAGAGGAAGAAATTAAAAATGCTAAGAAAAATTCTACATTAATATTTTTAGGTGATAATGTTTATCAAAGAGGAATTCCGAAAGAGAATTCTAAAAACTATAAGTTAGCAGAACACAGATTAAAAGTTCAAACAGATATTGGTAAAAAATTTCCTGGTAGAACATTTTTTATTCCGGGTAATCACGATTGGTATAGCGGTTTAGATGGTTTAAAAAGACAAGAAAAATTAGTAGAAAAAGCACTTGGAAAAAACTCTTTTTTACCAGAAAAAGGTTGTCCGTTAGAAAAAGTTGAAATAAATGATGACATAAATGTTATTGTTGTAGATACGCATTGGTTTGTTACAAACTGGGACAATCACCCAGGAATTAACGATAATTGCGAAATTAAAACCAGAGAAAAATTCTTCGAAGAATTTGAAGGTTTGTTGAAAAAATCGCAAGGTAAAACTACAATTGTTGCTTTACACCACCCAATGTTTACAAACGGTCCGCATGGTGGTTATTACTCTTTTAAAAGTCACATGAAGCCTTTGCCTATTTTTGGTTCTGCTTTAAATATTCTAAGAAAAACATCTGGAGTTACAAATACAGATCAACAAAATGAAAAATACAATTTATTAAGAAAACGTATTATTAGTTTAGCGCAACAGAATGAAAAAGTAATGTTTATTTCTGGTCATGAACATAGTATACAATATATTGTGCAAGACAACATACCGCAAATTGTAAGCGGTTCTGGTTCTAAATTAACAGCAACTAAAAACGTAAATGGTGGTGTTTTTTCTTACGGAACTCAAGGTTTTGCTAGATTAGATATTTATGAAGACGGCGCATCTACAGTTCATTTTTACACGGCAAAAGAACGCAAAATTGTTTTTGAAGCGAATGTATTTAAAAAAGATAGCATTGTAGAATTTACAGACTTCCCTAACATGGATGTTTCAGAAAAAAAAGCGGGAATTTACACCGATAAAGAAACAAATAAAGGGAAATTCTATAATTTCTTATGGGGAAAAAGATACCGTAAATACTTTGGTCAGAAAATAATGGCCCCAACTGTAAGTTTAGACACTTTATACGGCGGATTAAAACCCGTTAGAAAAGGTGGCGGACATCAATCTAAATCTTTACGATTAGAAGATAAAGACGGTAAGGAATATGTAATGAGAGCATTAAGAAAAAATGCTGTGCAATATCTGCAAGCTGTTGCTTTTAAAAATCAATATGTAGAAGGGCAATTTAGCAACACTTTTACAGAAGACTTGTTATTAGATGTTTTTACAGGATCGCATCCGTATGCGCCTTTTACTATTGATAAATTGGCAGAAGCAATTAACGTATATCATACCAAACCAATTTTATTTTACGTACCAAAGCAAGAGACTTTAAAAGAGTTTAATGCTAGCTTTGGTGATGAATTGTACATGATTGAGGCAAGAACTGCAGACGGTCATGGAGATAAAGAATACTTTGGTTTTTCTGATGAAATAATAAGTACAGACGATTTAAGAAAAAATCTAGCGAAAGACGAAAAATATGTTTTAGATGAAGGTTCTTATATAAGAGCACGTTTGTTTGATATGTTAATTGGAGATTGGGACAGACATCAAGATCAATGGCGATGGGCAACTTTTGAAAAAGATAATAAAGTAATTTACCGACCTGTACCAAGAGATCGCGATCAAGCTTTTTCTGTTTTTAGTGATGGATTTTTAATGAACACAATTACAAGTATTATTCCTGCTTTAAAAGGGATGCGATCTTACGAAGAAGATATCAAAAATCCGGCCCATTTTAGTTTATCTGCATATCCTTTAGATATGAGGTTAATTAGAGAATCTAACAAAGCAGATTGGGATAGAGAAGTACAAATAATTCAAAATCAAATTACAGATGAAGTTATAGAAAGTGCGTTTTCTAAATTCCCGAAAGAAGTTAGAGGAAATGCAATAGACAACATCAAGAGAAAACTAAAAGGACGAAGAAAAAATCTACAAAAAATATCGGATAAGTATTTTAGTCACTTAAACAAATTTCAAGTAGTAACAGGTACTCATAAAGATGATTGGTTTGAAATAAACAGATTTGTAAACGGAGATACTGAAATTATAGGTTATAGAATAAAAGACGGTAAAAAAGCTGATATTTTTCATAAAAGGAGATATAAAAAAGATGTTACCAAAGATATTTGGGTATATGGTTTAGATGATGATGACAGGTTTGTTGTTAGTGGTCCTTCTGGCATTGATCCAATAAAAATTAAATTAATCGGAGGATTAAACAACGATATTTACGACATAAAAACAAAAAAGTTTATTAAGGTTTATGATTATAAAACTAAGAAAAACACCTTTATAACTAAGAATATCAATAAAAAAATTACAGACGATTATAAGACCAACACATACGATTATAAAAAATTAAGAAGTAAAAGTAATTTAGTTTCTCCTGCAATTGGTTACAATCCAGATGACGGAGTTAAACTAGGTATTAAAAATACACGTTTGGTAAATGGTTTCGAAAGAAATCCGTTTACAAGAAAACATGTTATAGAAGGTTATTATGTATTTGCAACACAAGGTTTAGAAATAAAATATAACGGCGAGTTTGCCAATATTTTAGACCGTTTTAACTTAGGGTTTAATGCAGAATTTAACAGTCCTAATTATGCTACTAACTTTTTTGGATTTGGTAACAATTCTATAAACTTAGAACCAAACGGAACTGTAAATAGAGATTATAATCGAGTAAAAATTAGAAAACTACAAGCAGGTGCATTTTTAAAATGGAGAGGTGATTTGGGTGCAAAATTTACAGCTTCTGCAAGTTTTCAAAGTTTTGACATTGAAAGAACTTCAGGTAGATTTTTAGAAACACAATATGCGGCTGGTAACGATTTGTTTAAAGCTCAAAACTTTATAAACACAGAAGCTGGTTACTATTACCAACACTCAGACAATCCTGCATTTCCTACTTTAGGTGTAGAATTTAATGCTCTTATAGGCTTTACAGGTAATTTAAGTAATAAAAGTAATTTTTCTTACGCTACCACTTCTTTAGGAATTACGCATAAATTAATTCCGAATGGTAAACTTGTATTGGCATCAAAAGTAGACGGACATTTTATTTTTGGCAACGATTTTCAATTTTATCAAGGAGCCTCTATTGGAGGTAATGAAGGTATGAGAGCCTATAGAAACGAGCGATTTACAGGTAAAAATGCTTTTTACCACACAACAGATCTTAGGTATAATATAAGTAATTTAAGAACTGCTATTTTACCTATTAATATTGGTATTTATTCTGGGTTTGATTATGGTAAAGTATGGGGAACCCCAACTTCTTTAACAGTGCAACCAAACCCATCTTCTAAACCGAATACTTCTTTTGGAGGTGGATTATTTTTAAACGCTGCAGATATGTTAACCACAAGTATTGGGGTTTTTGATGGTAACGAAGGCTCTAGAATAACTTTTAGTTTAGGTTTCGATTTTTAAATTATGATATACACAGCAATTTTATTTGGAAGTTTTTTTGGATTATTAGCAATAATATTTGGAGCTTTTGGGGCGCATTTATTAAAAAAGAAATTATCCGAAGAACAATTACAAAGCTTTGAAACAGGTGTAAAATACCAAATGTATCACGCCATTGTTTTACTATTTTTAGGATTTAAACTAAACAGCGAATTGACTATAGATAATTACATAGTTTACGCTTTTATAATTGGTGTAATTTTATTTTCATTTTCTATTTATGGCTTGGTAATTTCTTCAGCTAAAAATAAAAAAATGAAATTCTTAGGACCAATTACTCCTTTGGGAGGATTGTTTTTATGCTTAGGTTGGGCATTAATTTTTTATAAATTTAGTTTACTCTATTTTATCTAAAGTTTTAATTCGTATAAATTACCGCCTGTACCGTGCGCCTTTTCATCTGAAATAAGTAACGTGTTATTGTCTTTAAAAGTTATACTTTCTTTTTGAGATCGATGAGTTAAATCTATCTTTTTCACATCTCCAGAAAGAAACTTATCTCCTTTAAAATTAGAAAATATTAAGATATTTCTTTGAGATAAAACTGCAACTTTTTTTCCGTTAGGCGAAATATCCGCAGAAGTAATCCAGCATTCTAAATCTTTACAGTTTTCATAATCATCTACTATTTCTGCTGTGTAAGTTCCTTTTTTAGCAGGTAATTTATAAAGAGTAGTTTTACCATAATTACCTTTTACTCTACTTTTTGTTAGAATATATAAGTTCTTATTATAGTAAAAAAAAGCTTCTGTATCAAAGTAGCGATCTTTCTTTTTTGGTGGGAATTTATTTTGATTTGGATATTCAAACTCTATTTCATCTACCTCTGCATTTTTTTCGTCCAATTCATTTTGTTCAACTATTATAATCGATAAATTTTTTCTTTTGTTTAAATTATTTCCAAAATCTCCAATGTAAATAGTTCCATTTTCATCCGAAGCTAAATCTTCCCAATCGTGATTTTTAGCTTTAATATAAATTTCTTTTTTAATTTTTCCTTTAGCGTTTAAGCCAAACAAAGTTGGTTTATTTCCACCATCATTTATCATCCAAATTAAATCTGATTTCGGCACTATTTCTGTACCAGAAACTTCATTTAAAGTTTTTGGTAAATCTGAAATTATATTTAATTGCCCAAAATTCTGACAACTCATCAAAATTAAAAAACTAAATATGGAAAC
The DNA here is from genome assembly GCF_038019025.1 of Polaribacter marinaquae. Taxonomy (NCBI): domain Bacteria; kingdom Pseudomonadati; phylum Bacteroidota; class Flavobacteriia; order Flavobacteriales; family Flavobacteriaceae; genus Polaribacter; species Polaribacter marinaquae. The sequence continues at coordinate 2,512,825 of NZ_CP150496.1, read as the reverse complement.
TATTTTCTTCATTTACTTTTGCTTTTAGAATTATTGAAAATAATAAAACACTTAAATTTTTTAAATAAAAATTAAGTGTTCTGTTTTGTAAGTATCTAAATTATGATACCTAAAATAATCTTTAGTAGCTTGTTACCAACTTCCTCCTGCTCCACCGCCACTAAAGCCACCGCCACCGAAACCGCCTCCAAAGCCGCCTCCGCCAAAACTTCCACCACCAGAAGAACCGCCAAAACCGCCTCCAAAGCTTCCGCCACCTCTACCGGCATTGCTTAATATAATGGTATCAAAAATTGTATCGGCTAAAGAACCTCTTCTATGCCTGTTGCCGCCACCTCTATTATTTTTATTACCTCTTGAGATTATAATAAAAAAGATGATGACAATTAGGATGAAGAAAAACATTCCTGGATCAAAACCTTTCGATTTGTTTTTTCGAGTTCCTTTATATTCTCCGTTTAGTAATTGAAAAATAGTATCAGAACCTTTGTCTAATCCTTCGTAAAAATTCCCTCTTTTAAACTCTGGTATTATTACATTTCTTGTAATTTCGCCAACAATACCAGCGGTTAAAATTGGTTCGATACCATAACCTGGTGCTATCCAAATTTTACGGTCTTTTTCGGCAAGTAAAATTAATATACCGTTGTCTTCTTTTTCTTGACCAATTCCCCATTTTTGAGCCCATTTAGGAGCCAAGATACCAATACTTTCATTTTTTGTTGACTCTATTACAATAACAACAATTTGTGTTGATGTTGAATCTGAATAACGTACTAATTTATTTTCTAAATTCGTTTTCTGGCTAGCAGTTAATAAGTTTACATAATCGTAAACACTTGTTTGTTCTTTTGGGATTTCTGGTATCGTAAATTGCCCAAATGAAATTTGAGTTACAAAAAATAAAAGAAGAAAACTGATGTTTTTAAATGCTTTCAAGAAATTGATTATTTAGAAATTTCGTTAGGTAATTCGTTAATATCATCTGTTTGCCAAGGAAAATGACTTTGCAATTCTAAACCAGCTTTTAAAATACCATCTACAAGTCCTTGCTTAAAGTTTCCTTTTTTAAATTGATTTTGAATTACATCTTTTGTAGTATCCCAGAAATTTTTAGGCACAACATCATTAATACCTTTATCACCGTAAATAACAAATTTATGATCTTTAACTGCCACATAAATTAATACAGCGTTGGCATCTTTGGTGTTATCCATTTTTAAGAGATGAAACACTTCTAGCGCTCTTTTGTAATGTTCTTTATCTGATGTAGCTTCGATATGAACACGTATTTCACCAGAAGTATTTGACTCTGCAGTTCTAATAGCAGAAATAATTTCTTTTTCTTCTGCTGGTGTAAGAAATTCTTCTACTTTAGACATCTTTTATTTTTTACTAAAATCTACTTTAACTGGTTTTTCTGCACCTGCTTCTGCTTGAAAATATGGTTTCCCTTCAAAATTAAACCAACCTGCTAAAATTGAATTAGGAAATTTCTTAACGTGATTGTTATAAGGTTTTATTTTCTCATTAAAACGAGTTCTTGCAGTTAGAATTTGGTTTTCTGTACTTGCCAATTCATCTTGTAATTTTAAAAAGTTCTCATTCGCTTTTAACTCTGGATATCTTTCTACAGTTACCAATAAACTTTTTAAAGCACCACTTAAACCTCCTTGTACTTTATTAAATTGTGCCAATTGTTCTGGTGTTATGTTAGAAGGATCGATATTTACAGAAGTTGCTTTTGCTCTTGCTTCGATTACCTCTACCAATGTACCTCTTTCATAATCTGCTGCACCTTGCACAGTGTTTACTAAGTTACCAATTAAATCGTTTCTTCTTTGGTAAGACGTTTCTACATTTGCCCAAGATTCTGAAACACTTTCGTTTAATTCTATTGCTGTATTATTAAAACCTACACCCCATTTATAAACACCAATTACTATTACTAATATAACAATTACTGGTACTAACCATTTTTTCATAATTTCTATTTTTTAAAGTTTTTTAGTTGATTTTTAATCGATTTCTACAAATTTACCTAATATTCTTAAGAATATAAAGCAGTTATTTGCTTTATATAATTGTTAGACACGTAAAAGTTAAAAGTGTTACAACTGATTTTTAATTTTAATCAATTCTGCTTTTACACTTTCTAATCTGCTAATAATTTCGTGATTGTAAATTGTAGAATCTGGATTCTTTTTTAATTTTTGTTTTGCACCTTCTAGAGTAAATCCTCTTTCTTTTACTAAATTAAAAATTAGTTTAAAATTACTAATATCATCCGCAGTAAAAAGTCGGTTACCTTTTGCGTTTTTTTTGGGTTTAATAATATCAAATTCTTTTTCCCAAAAACGAATTAAAGACGTATTTACATCAAATGCTTTGGCAACTTCACCTATTTTGTAGTAACGCTTTTCTGGTAAATCTATATGCATTTTTTAGCGATTTTAATCGTAAGATTGTCCTTCTTCTTCTGCCGCTTTTTGCATTGCAGCAAACTCTTCTGGCGTTAAATCTCCGTAGTAAAAATTAATAGGATTTACAGCTCTATCATTTTTATGAACTTCGTAATGCAAGTGAGCGGAAACAGATCTACCTGTATTACCAACATAACCAATTAAATCGCCACGTTTTACTTTTTGTCCTTTTCTTACTTTCATTTTACTCATGTGAGCATAAATGGTTTTATAACCATAACCATGATCTATGTAAATAACTTTACCAAAAGTAGCACTTCTTTCTGCTCTAATAACTTTACCGTTACCAGAAGCGTATATTGGTGTACCAACTGGCGCAGTAAAATCCATTCCTTTATGAAATTTACGAATTTTTAAAATAGGATGCATTCTCCATTTATAACCAGACGCCATTCTTGTTAAATCTACTAACTTTACAGGTAAAATTGCTGGTATTGCTGCCAACATTTTCTCTTTTTCTTTTGCTAAAACAACAATTTCGTCTAAAGATTTAGATTGCACTACAAGCTGTTTCGATAAAATATCTACGTTTTTAGTTAAATCTGTTATTAGTTTAGAGTTGTCGTAACCTTGTAAACTTTTATATCTGTTTACACCACCAAAACCTGCTTTTCTTTGTTCTTCTGGTATTGGGTTAGCTTCAAAATAAACTCTATAAATATTGTTATCTCTTTCTTGTAACTGGGCTAAAATTGTAGAACTTTCTTCTACTCTTTTAGATAATAATTCTAAATTTAACTGTAGATTTTCGTTTTCTCTGTTTAAGGCTCTTTCATTTGGCGACATGATAAATTGGCTAAACACTATAAAACCTATAAATCCGTTTAATAAAATAGCTAAAAAAACAAATATTGTTTTCTTGTAGTAATCACTTTTCTTAACAGCAATTTTTCTGTAAGAAAGTGTATCTGCATCGTAATAATATTTTACTTTTGCCATAATTGTAAATGTACTATTTTTGTATTCTTAAATTTGATTTTAGTTAAAATTTCACTTTTAAGAACTCGCTAATTTACAAAATGTTTTACAACTGCTTTTTAAAACAGTTGTTTTATAGATATATTAACATATAATAACCAATCTAGAAACTTCTTTCTTTATGAAATCTCAAGATATTCGTGCTACATTTTTAAACTTTTTTAAAGATAAATCTCACCTTATTGTGCCGTCTGCACCCATGGTAACTAAAGACGACCCAACTTTAATGTTTGTAAATTCTGGAATGGCACCTTTTAAAGAATATTTCTTGGGTAATGGCTCGCCTAAAAGTACAAGAATTACAGATTCGCAAAAATGTTTAAGGGTTTCTGGTAAGCATAATGATTTAGAAGAAGTTGGTTACGATACCTATCATCACACATTATTTGAAATGTTGGGTAATTGGTCTTTTGGAGATTATTTTAAGAAAGAGGCTGTCGCTTGGGCTTGGGAATTATTAACCGAAGTTTATAAAATTGATAAAGACATTTTATATGTTACCGTTTTTGAAGGTTCTGACGATAAAGACAATTTAAAATTAGATACTGAAGCCTACGATATTTGGAAACAATATATAGATGAAGACAGAATTTTAAAAGGAAATAAAAAAGATAACTTTTGGGAAATGGGAGAACAAGGACCTTGCGGACCTTGCTCTGAAATTCATGTAGATATTCGTTCTGCAGAAGAGAAAGCAAAAGTTGATGGTAGAACTTTAATAAATGAAGATCATCCGCATGTTGTAGAAATATGGAACTTAGTTTTTATGCAGTTCAATAGAAAAGCAAACGGAACTTTAGAAGAATTACCAAACAAACATATAGACACAGGTATGGGATTTGAACGTTTATGCATGGTTTTGCAAAATGTACAATCTAACTACGACACAGATGTTTTTAAACCAATTATTAGCGAAATTGGAACTATTACAAATACAACTTACGGAAAAAACGAAAAACAAGACATTGCAACTCGTGTAATTTCAGATCATGTTAGAGCGGTTGCTTTTTCAATAGCAGATGGCCAATTACCAAGTAACACAGGTGCAGGTTATGTTATTCGTAGAATTTTAAGAAGAGCTATTAGATACGGATTTACGTTTTTAAATAAAAAAGATCCATTTATTTATAGACTTGTAGAAGTTTTAAGCAATAAAATGGGAGAAGCTTTTCCAGAAATTAAAGCACAAAAACAATTAATAGAAAATGTAATTAGAGAAGAAGAAGCTTCTTTCTTAAAAACTCTAGACAAAGGATTACTTTTATTAGACGGAATTATTGATACTTCTAAATCCAAAGAAATTTCTGGGGAAAAAGTATTCGAATTATATGATACTTTTGGATTTCCTATTGATTTAACTGCTTTAATTTTATCTGAAAAAGGCTATACTTTAGATGAAAACGGTTTTAAAGAAGAACTTCAGAAACAAAAAAATAGATCTAGAGCTGCAAGTGAAAGCTCTACAGAAGATTGGGTAGTTTTAATTGATGACAAAGAAGAAGAATTTATTGGTTACGATTATTTAGAAGCTGATGTAAAGCTAACTAAGTATAGAAAAGTAACCTCTAAAAAAGATGGCGAAATGTTTCAATTAGTCTTCAATTTAACACCTTTTTATCCTGAAGGCGGAGGACAAGTTGGTGATAAAGGATATTTAGAAGATACACACGGTGATGTTGTTTATATTTTAGATACTAAAAAAGAAAACAACTTAATTATACATTTTACCAAAAATTTACCAAAGCATTTAAACGAGAGTTTTAAAGCTGTTGTAGATAAAAAACAACGTTACAGAACAGAATGTAATCATACAGCAACACATTTATTGCATCAAGCTTTAAGAGAAGTTTTAGGAACTCATGTAGAGCAAAAAGGTTCTGCTGTGCATTCTAAATATTTACGTTTCGATTTTTCTCACTTTTCTAAGTTAACTGCGGATGAGTTAAGCGATGTAGAAGATTTTGTTAATGCGCGTATTTCTGGTAAACTACCTTTAGTAGAAAAAAGGAATATACCAATGCAACAAGCTTTAGATGATGGTGCCATGGCATTGTTTGGAGAAAAATATGGTGATACTGTTAGAGCAATTAAATTTGGTAAATCTGTAGAATTATGTGGTGGTACACATGTACAAAACACCGGAGACATATGGCATTTCAAAATTAAATCTGAAGGCGCTGTTGCCTCTGGAATTAGAAGAATAGAAGCAATTACTAATGATGCTGTTAAAGGTTTCTATTCTGAAAATAACAAAACTTTATTCGAAATTAAAGACTTACTTAACAACGCTAAAGAACCCGTAAAAGCAGTTTTAAAATTACAAGAAGATAATGCGTCGCTTCAAAAACAAATAGAACAACTTTTAAAGGAAAAAGCGCAAAATTTATCAGGAGAAATTAAGAACAATCTTCAAGAAATTAATGGAGTGCAATTTTTAGCTACAAAAGTAGATTTAGATGCAAACGGAATTAAAAACTTAGCTTTTAGCTTAGGTAAAGATCTAGATAATTTATTTTTATTGTTTGCTACTGCTCCTTCTAAAGACAAAGCGATGTTAACTTGTTACATTTCTAAAGAATTGGCAAAAGAACGTGGTTACGATGCTGGTAAGGTTGTTAGAGAATTAGGTAAATTAATTCATGGTGGCGGTGGTGGCCAAAACTTTTTTGCAACTGCTGGTGGTAAAAACCCAGGTGGAATACCGAAAGCATTAGACAAAGCAAAAGATTATTTAGTATAAATGATTTTTCAGACACAAATACCAATCAAAAGAGAAGATAACAATCTTATTTCTTATCATTCTAAAACACTTTTAATTGGTTCTTGTTTTTCAGAAAACATTGGTAATAAACTTGCTTTTTATAAGTTTCAAACACAGCAAAATCCATTTGGTATTTTATTTCATCCGAAGGCAATAGAAAATTTAATTTCTAGAGCTATCAACAGTAAATTCTATACCGAAAAAGAATTAGTTTACAACAACGAAAGGTGGCATTGTTTTGATGCACACTCAAGTTTAAGTGCTTCGGATAAGAAAACGCTTTTATACAACTTAAATTTAGCTTTAAAAAACACTAAAAGTTATTTAGAAAATTCATCTCATATTCTTATAACATTAGGTACTTCTTGGGTATATCGTTATTTAGAAAATGATTGTATTGTAGCAAATTGTCATAAAATTCCGCAGAAAAAATTTTCTAAAGATTTACTTTCTGTTGATGAAATTACCTCAACTTTAAAAAAGATAACTTCTCTAATAAAATCAATTAATAAAAATGCTAACATTATTTTTACAGTTTCACCGGTTAGACATTTAAAAGATGGTTTTATAGAAAACAACAGAAGTAAAGCGCATTTAATTAGTGCGGTTCATGCTACCGTAAATTCTGATATGAATTCATATTATTTCCCTTCCTATGAAATTGTAGTAGATGAATTGAGAGATTATCGTTTTTATAATGAAGATATGATTCATCCGAATAACATTGCAATAAATTATATTTGGGAAAAATTCACAGCAACTTGGTTTTCTGAAGATTCTAAACCAATTATGAAAGATGTTGAAACAATTCAGCGAGGAATTGCACACAGACCTTTTAATGAAGCTTCTGAAGAACATCAAAAGTTTTTAAAAAACTTGCAATTAAAAAAAGCACAGTTAACTAAAAAACTTCCTTTTATTAAATTTTAAAAAAGCTTACCGAAAACTATGCTCGATAAGCTTTTAATTAATTAAAATAATCCAATTCTTACTCTTGGCACACCAACTCTTACACTTGTTCGTGTTCTATATCTTGGTTGACTTCTATACTCGTAACTGTAATAATATCTTGTGTGATTGTGATAATAATAACCATGATGACAATGTGAATCACAGTGATTGTGATGTTCTGCATAAGCATCTCTTTTACCTTGCATATAGGCATCATACGCTTCTTTGTCTTTTTTCTTTAACTCTTTTTCGTAGGCTTTTTGTTCTTTCCAGAATTGTTTTTCATCTTTTTTAGATTTAGCCTCATATTGTTGTTCGAATTTGGCATCTTCCTTTGCTCTTTTTTGATAATAAGCAGATTTAGACAGTTCTTTTTGTTCTAATTGCTGTTCTTTTTGTTCTTGAGCATTTAAAAATCCGATTGTAAAAAGAGCGATAAATGTTGCTATTAATTTGATTGTTTTCATAATTTAAAAATTTATAAATTCTAATACATAATTTCTATTATCTATTAGTAAAACAACTCAATTGTAATTTACCCTACCTTTTTTGAAGATTTAAATTATATATATTTGAAGTTAAGAAAAAATATTAAAGAAAATAAAGCGCACAAAAAAGAAACTTAATTTAGTACATTAATATTTTGTACCTTTAAGTCTTAGGTAAAATAATTACTGAAAGTATGATTAGAAAAATTATTACAGGTTTAGTTTCTGGTGCTCTGGTTGGTATTTTTGTTTCTGCAATTATACAACCAACTACAAGCGAATTAATAGAATTATTTTTAACTAAGATTACCGCCACAGCAATAATTACTGGTGGTTTGGGCGGAATTTATGCACACTTATCTAAATCTAAATTACAAGTCTTTTTTGTACTAATTCTAATAGGTATTATTACTTTCGTTTTAAAACGCTTAATTACAGGTCAAAACTTAGATGCTTTAACTATGGGAGCATTTGTAGGTGCAATGCTTGGTGGTATTTTTGCAATTATTAGAAAAATAAAACACACTTACATAATTTACTTGAAATTACGTAAGCGTAGAAGAAAAGGGTTTGGCAAATAGGTTTTTATAGCTCTTTTGCTACATTTTGCCAAGGTCCGCCATTTATAACATCAACTCCGTTTTGAGCTAAAAACTGAGCAGCTTGCCCACTTCTACCTCCACTTCTACAAACTGTAATTACAGGTTTGTTCCAAGATTTTATTTGTTCTATTTCTAACGGAATTAAATTTAAAACAATGTGTTTAGAAGACTCTATATGTCCTTCATTCCATTCTTCTAAAGTTCTAACATCTAAAATTACGGCATCATTTTGTAAATATTCTTTAATTTCTGCACTCATATCATTTCTTTTAAACATGCTAAATAAGCCCATGTTATGTTGTTATTTTGATTAATGGCACAAAGCTAAACCATTTTCTATCAATTTTGTGTAACTATTATTACTTTTTAAAACCTCTAAAGATTTTAGAATCTTTTCTTGAATATCTAATTTATGTGTTTTTGCTAATTCATATAGTTCTAAAAGCAATAACCAATCATTTTTATAATTATTTAAAAGGTCATTATAAATAGATTCAATTTTTTGTTCTGTTACGTTTTTTGTATTTCTAATTTCTCTTACACTATCGTATAAACCATATAATCTTTTCTGATTATCAGAATACTTAATTTTATGTGTTTTTGTTTTAGAAACTTCACTTGTATCTTCAAAAGAATTGATATCTGCTGCACCAGCATAAGCCGATACAACTTCTTTACCCACAGCCATGTCGTAAACACCCCATTCTGGTTGAAATAAAACCTTATCATTATGGGTAACTGTACAGTTTTCAAAAGAAATTATCAATATTTTTCCTTTTAAATCTCTTGTACCTGTAATTACATTTCCTATTACTTTTAAACCGCCTTCAAACTCTAAAGTAATTGTTTTACCTTCATAAATTTGGTAAGCTTCTAAATCTCTAGGACTCATATTTTCGATAGGAATATTAATTCCTTTTAACTTACCTATTGGGCTACCAAAACCATCTGCATGCGTTTCGATACCATGACCAATCAACTCTTTATCTCTGTTAGACAAAGCAGTTGGCCCTGTTGTTTGAAAATAAATTGGCTTGTTATTTTCGTCTGCAATAACATTTGTAAAAACGCCAGAAACTTGAATACCCGTACTAAGCTCAATCGTTCCAAGGTTTTTAGATTCTATCAATTTTCTTAAACCAGATAAACCTCCTTTTCTAATTGCCATTTTATTGGCAAATTGTTCTAAAACTAAACTTAAATGAGCAAAATCTGGAGTTACAAAAAGTTGTGGTTGTGGTTTTGTAATATCAAAATTAATATTAGCAGCTTCTATAGAATATGGTTTTTTAACCACTTCTTCTTTCATACACCATGCACTTTCACCTATGGAAGAAAGTAAACCGGCTCCATAAATTTTAGGATTTTCTAAAGATCCAATCAATCCGTACTCAACAGTCCACCAGTGTAAGTTTCTTATCTGTGCCATTTCAGATAATTCACCCATATTTTCTTGCAGATACTCTACTTTTTCTTGCGCTTCTGTAATTTCTTTTTCTGTAGAATTTGGATCTTCTTTCAAAATAGACAATAAACGTATTGCTTCATACATTTCATAATCTTTAGCAGAAGAAATTGCTTTGCATCCTATCTCTCCAAATCTTCTTAAATACTCAGCATATTCTGGATTTGCAATAATTGGAGCATGACCTGCAGCTTCATGAATAATATCTGGCGCAGGTGTATATTCTATATGATTTATAGTTCTCATGTCTGATGCAATTACCAGAACATTGTATGCCTGAAATTCCATAAAAGCATTTGGCGGAATAAATCCGTCTACAGAAACTGCAGCCCAACCAATATCTTTTAAAATACGATTCATACCTTCCATGTGTGGTATAACTTCTGTAGAAATTCCTGTTTTATCTAAACCTTTTATGTAAGAATTATGTGCAACTTTACTTAAATAATCAACATTAATTCTCATTACATAGCGCCAAACGGCTTGGTTCTGTGCTGTATATTCTTCATAAGGCTGCTTAACTACAAACTTATGTAAGTGTTTTGGTAACTTTTTTGTGACATCATTCAATTGAAACTGCATATTCTTCTATTTATTGAATTATTCTTACAAAATTACGGATTAAAATAGTAATTCTTTATTTCTATTTCATGAAAATTTCTTTTTTTAATCTGAATAATATTACAATTGAAAAAAAGCAAGAATAATACTAGTAATTTTACGGTATCGGTTTCGTAAAAACTTAATAAGAAGACAAAAAACTTTCTTATTTTTACTGTATAATTTTAGAAAAATGGACAAGAAAGTAATCTTAATGATTTTAGATGGTTGGGGAATAACTCAAGACCCAAAAGTATCTGCAATATACAACGCAAAAACACCTTACATTAATAGTTTGTATGACAAATATCCGCATGCAGAATTAAGAACAGACGGTTTGCATGTTGGTTTGCCAGAAGGTCAAATGGGTAATTCTGAAGTTGGACATATGAATTTGGGTGCAGGTAGAATTGTATATCAAAATTTAGCTAGAATTAACAAAGCTGTAGAAGAAAAAACTTTAGGTAAAGAAAAAGTACTTTTAGACACTTTTAACTTTGCAAAAGAAAACAATAAAGACGTGCATTTACTTGGTTTGGTTTCTAACGGAGGAATTCATGCACATATTAATCATTTAAAAGGAATTTTAGATGTCGCTAAAGAAAATCAAGTAGAAAATGTTTACTTACATGCATTTACAGATGGTAGAGATTGTGATCCTAAATCTGGTACGTTTTTTATAAATGATATTCAAGAATACATGAAAGAAAGTACAGGAGAATTGGCTTCTGTAACTGGGCGTTATTATGCTATGGATAGAGACAACAGGTGGGAACGTGTAAAAGAAGCTTATGATGGTGTTGTAAACGGAATTGGTAAAAAAACAACAGAAGTTCTTGCTGAAATGAATGCAAATTATGAGGCTGGTATTACAGATGAATTTCATACACCAATAATTGCTACAGACAATAGCGGTAATCCGAAAGCAAAAATTAAAGAAGGAGATGTTGTCTTGTTTTTTAACTATAGAACAGATCGAGGAAGAGAATTAACAAATGCGCTATCGCAGAATGATTTTCCGGAATTCGGAATGAAAAAATTAGACTTATACTATACAACCATTACTTTATATGACGAAAGCTTTAAAGGAATAAATGTAATTTATAATAACGATAATATTAAAAACACATTGGGTGAAGTTTTGTCTAAAGCTGGTAAAAAACAAATTAGAATTGCCGAAACAGAAAAGTATCCACATGTAACTTTTTTCTTCTCTGGTGGCCAAGAAGCTCCTTTTGAAGGTGAATCTAGAATTTTAAGAAACTCACCTAAGGTAGCTACTTACGATTTAAAACCAGAAATGTCTGCTTATGAATTAAAAGATGCTTTGTGTGAAGATTTAGAAAAAGGTGAAGTAGATTTTGTTTGCTTAAATTTTGCAAACGGAGATATGGTTGGCCATACAGGTATTATGGAAGCAGCAATAAAAGCTTGTGAAGCTGTAGATGCTTGTGCAAAAGAAGTTATAGAAACTGGTTTAGAAAATGATTATTCTATTTTATTAATTGCAGATCATGGTAATTGTGAAACAATGATGAACCCTGATGGTTCACCTCACACTGCACACACTACCAACCCTGTACCTTTTGTTTTAATTGATAAAGAGATAAAGTCTATAAAAAGCGGTATATTGGGAGACGTAGCACCTACAATTTTAGAATTAATGGGTGTAGCACAACCAGAAGAAATGACACAAAACTCTTTATTATAGAATCGTAAACAAATACAATGAAAAAAATTTTACTCTTATTTTTTGTAATTGCATTAAGTTCTTGCAGTGCACAACAAGAAATTACAGCTAAAAAAAACAATAAAGGCAATTTAATTGGCTTTGCAAACAAAGAATCTTTCAATCAAGCACCTTACAGTGCTTGGTTTACAAAAAATTATGACTCTTACAAACCAGACGCAGCAACTATAGAAGCTTTAAAAAGTGCTTTAAAAGGATATAAAATTAAAGGTTTTATGGGCACTTGGTGTGGCGATAGTAAAAGAGAAACACCGCGTTTTTTTAAAATACTAGAAATGGCAAATTTCAACCTTAAAAATGTAGAGCTTATCACCGTTAATCGTTCTAAAAGAACACCAGACAATTTACAAGAAGGCTTTAATATTATAAGAGTACCAACATTTATTTTTTATAAAAATGATAAGGAGGTTGGGCGTTATGTAGAATATGCAAGACAAACTCTAGAAAAAGATATTCTTAAAATAGTTACAAACAAACCATATAAACATTCTTACGACAGAAGTAAATAAATGAAAAACAATAATTTAATTATTGCTGTAGATTTTGACGGTACAATTGTAGAAGACGGTTATCCTAAAATAGGAAAAACACAACTTTTTGCTTTCGAAACCTTAAGAAAACTTCAAGCAGAAGGTTTTAGGTTAATCTTATGGACATATAGAAGTGGCTCTAGATTAACTGAAGCCGTGGCTTTTTGTAAAGAAAACGGAATTGAATTTTATGCTGTTAACAAAAGTTATCCAGAAGAAATTTATGACGAAAAATACAGTAGAAAAATTAACGCCGACATATTTATAGACGATAGAAATGTGGGTGGTTTTATTGGTTGGACACAAGTTTACAAGCAAATTTTTAACCACGAACCAGAACCTAAAAAGAAAAAAGGTTTTTTCTCTTTTTTCAAATAACAAAATCAGTCTACAAATTACTTAAATTATACTAACTTTGTGGTTCAATTTTTTTAACATGATAAAGATTAAAACCAAAGAAGAAATAGAAATTATGCGCGAAAGTGCATTAGTAGTTTCTAAAACATTAGGTATGCTTGCCAAAGAAGTTAAGCCTGGTGTTTCAACTTTATATTTAGATAAATTAGCAGAAGAATTTATTAGAGCAGAAGGTGCAATTCCTGGTTTTTTAGGGTTATATGATTTTCCGAACACGCTTTGTATGAGTCCGAACTCTCAAGTTGTTCATGGTATTCCAAATAAAGATCCTTTAAAAGAAGGCGATATTATTTCTATAGATTGTGGTGCAATAAAAAATGGTTTTTATGGCGATCATGCATACACTTTTGCTGTAGGCGAAATAGAACCAGCAACCAAAAAATTATTAGACGTAACTAGAGAGAGTTTGTATGTTGGTATAAGAGAGTTTAAAGTTGGTAACAGAGTTGGCGATGTTGGTTATGCGATTCAGAAATTTACTGAAGACCATGGTTATGGTGTTGTTAGAGAACTTGTTGGTCATGGTTTGGGTAGAGAAATGCACGAAGACCCAGAAATGCCAAATTACGGAAAAAGAGGACGAGGAAAAAAGTTTGTAGAAGGAATGGTTGTAGCTATAGAACCAATGACAAATTTAGGAACTCAAAAGATAAGACAACATTCTGATGGTTGGACAATTACTACTTTAGATGACAAACCATCTGCTCATTTTGAACACGATGTTGCAATTCTAAACGGAAAACCAGAATTGCTTTCTACATTTAAATATGTACACGAAGCTTTAGGAATTGAAACTACAGAAGAAGACGAATTTAGACAGTAAATAAACGTTAATGTCTATATTTAAAACCATACTTAACACCATACCTAGACCTTGGTTAATTAAAGCAAGCTATCTAGTTAGACCAACTATAGCTTGGTATTTAAAAGGTGATAATTTTACAGATCCTATTGATGGTAGAAGTTTTAAAAAATTTCTACCTTACGGATATGGAAACCAGAGAGAAAATGCACTTTCTCCTTCTACACTTTCTTTAGAAAGACATCGTTTAATGTGGCTTTTTCTTAAAGATGAAACTAATTTCTTTACCTCAACAAAAAAAATAAACGTTTTACATATTGCACCAGAACAATGTTTTTTAGATATCTTTAGAAAACAAGAAAATCTAAATTATTTAACATCAGATTTAGAATCTCCAATTGCCGATGTAAAAGCAGATATTTGTGATTTACCTTTTAAAAATAACGAATTTGATGTTGTTTTTTGTAATCATGTTTTAGAACACATTCCTGATGACACTAAAGCGATGCAAGAACTGTATAGAGTTTTAAAACCTGGTGGTTTTGGTATTTTTCAAATTCCGCAAGATTTATCAAGAGAAAAAACTTTTGAAGACGATACTATAACAGACAAAAAAGAACGTGCAAAAATATTTGGTCAATACGATCATGTAAGGGTTTACGGAAGAGATTATTTTGATAAACTGCGTGCAATTGGTTTTAAGGTTGATGAAGTTGATTATACAAAAAAAATCGCTCCAGAAAAACTAGAACGATTTTGTTTAATGAAGAACGAAATTCTTCCCGTATGTTATAAATAATTGAGATTACTGAAATTTCCTTAAATATTCTGGTAATTTTTCTAGTTTTTTATCTCCATTTATAATTACTCCATTTTTAAGAATCTGATAAACACCATCTTCTACTTTAAATACTTTAGAATCTCCTTTATAATTTGCTTTACTATCTTTAGCTTTTGAAACTTTTGTTCCGTTTTGATTTACCCAAGAAATAGTATCTCCTTTTACAGCTTGCGCTTTGTTATCATGAAAAGAACCAATATAATCGTACTTAGAATCAGCATACAACATTGTACCATCTACAGAACATAAAAAAGCTTTAACATTATAATCTCCTTCTACATATAGCGGGTAAATTCCGCCACCTAAATGACCTCCAAACAAATACCAATCTTTATCTACTTTTACTTCACCATCTTTATTATATTTTCTTAAAACATCGTTCTTTTTTAAATCTTTCATTAAATCTTCTTTATTAGAGATTTTAACAATTTTACCTTGATTTAAGTCAAAAACTAAAGGTTCATATGAGTTGTTTGGATATGTAATTAACCTTCCGTTTTCTCTTGGCAACATTACCTTACCAAAATGTGTAGAAAGCGCGTTAAAGTCAGATGGATTTGGTAATAAAATACCTGTACCGCTATTTGTATTAAAACTATAAATTTTAGTTGCCTCTTTAGATTTATTCAGTAATAAAAAATACCCCGCAAAATTAATTGCATTTGTGTATTCTTTGGCTTCTAAAATTATTTCTGCTTTATCATTTATAACTCCAAACTTACCTTCTTTAGAAAACAATGCATAATTGTTAGCGTTAAAATTGTAAACACTATCTACTTTTAAAGCCATATCCATAGAAGTCTTTTTCCAAATAAATTTTAAAGAATCTATTCTTTTAAGTTCTTTAGATTTCCTAATTCTCTCTTCTTCTAATATTCTTTCTCTTTCTATTTGCTCTTTCAATTCTTCATCAATAGTAACAAATAGTTCTAATTGCTGCTGATAAGTTTCAGATTTTTTATTTTTAGCTAGTAAAAAATATTGTTTCGAATATTTTTGAGCTTGTCTGTAATTTTTTAATTCGTAGTATATTCTTGCTCCTAGGTCTGCAACAGAAGGTTTTGTTACGGTATCCATGTATTTCATGGCTTTTTCAAAAAGATCTAGTGCTTCTTTATAATCTATACTTTCTTCAATAGCAGTATTGGCTCTATTTATATATACGTTGGCAATTTCTGAATTGTTTTGGGCATAAAAGCTACAAAAAAAAGTAGCAAAAAAAATAGATAACAATTGTTTTTTCATAGTAAATGTTGGGTATTGAGAACTTTAGAGTGCAATATAAAAAAAAATAGTCATTTTTAAGCCGAAAAACACTACCTACTTGTAGGTATAATTGGTGTATTCTTCTAGATTTCCGTTTTCATTTGTGTACAATAAAATTGCTTTAATTTTACTGTTCTTCTTTAAGAAATTTTTTGTTTTTTCTAATCCCATTGCCATAAATGCGGTGGCATACGCATCTACATCTGCACAATCTAAATCTGCAATTACAGATGCACTTAATAAATTACTTTCTTGTGCGTAACCAGTTTTAGGATTAACAGTATGCACAAACTTTTTACCAGATTCTGATATTCTAAACTTTCTATAGTTACCAGATGTTGCCATCGATTTATTAGATAGATTTAGAGTTTTAAAACCAGAACCATCTGCATTTATTGGATCTACTAATTTTACCAACCATGGTTTATCTGCCTCTTTAAAACCTTTTGTTCTAATCTCTCCACCAATTTCTACTAAATAACTTTTTACATTTTTACTTTCTAAAAAACGAGCAACTACATCTATACCAAAACCTTTTGCAATTGAATTAAAATCTAAATAAATTCCGGGGAATTCTTTCTTAATTGTCGAGTTTTCTAATTGTAATTTATCAAAACCTACAAACTGCATTTCCTTGGCAACCTCTGCCTCTGTTAGATCTAATTTTGTTTTCTTTGGCCCAAAACCCCAAGCGTTTACCAAATTACCAACTGTTGGATCGAAGTAACCATTAGTTTCTTTAAAAATTCTTTTAGACTTTTTAAAAACCTCTATAAAATAAGGATCTAACTCTACATTTTCCTCATCTCTATTTACTCTAGAAATTTCTGAATCTGAAATATAAGTAGATAAAGAATTATTCATTTTAAGAAATAAACTATCAATATTTTCTTTATAATTTTCATCTGTATTTAAGTAGGTAATTTTGTATGTTGTTCCAAATACGGCTCCTTTAAAAGTATAATTTTTCTTTATAGTTTCTTTAGAACAAGAAGAAAAGCATAAAGCACAAATTAGTAGTATAACAAATGGGTAATTTTTCATAATAAAAGTTTAATAAAAACAAAAATAGTCTATAATTTTTCACAAAAAATTGTTAATCGTACTTTTTGTACTTTGATTTTATTAAATTTGTTCGAATAATAAATTATTAAGCAGAAAAAATGAAGAAAATATCTTTAATCTTATTATCTACAATTTTAGTTAGTTCTTGTGTTTCTAAGAAAGAATTTGTAGCGTTACAAGCAGAGAAAACGAAAGCAGAAGAGGAATTATTAGCTGTAAAAACTAATTTACAAAAATGTTTAATTGAAAAGGAAAAAGAAGAAGGGAAAATTTTTGCTTTAACAGAACAGGTTAAATATTTAAAAGACGATAAGAAAACGGCTTTAAAACAAGTTGAAAATTTAACTGTTTTAACGCAATCTTCTTCAGATAATATTAAGACTGTTATTGCTCAATTAAGTGAAAAAGACAAGTATATTAATGGTGTAAGAAAAGCGATGACTCAAAAAGACTCATTAAACTTAGCTATAAAATATCACTTAACTAGAAACTTAACAGAAGGTATTCAAGATAAAGACATCGAGGTTAACGTAGAAAAAACAGTTGTATTTATTTCTATTTCTGATAAATTATTATTTAAGAGTGGTAGTTATAACGTAACTGATGGTGCTTACACAGTTTTAGAAAAAATTGCTAAAGTTGTAAACGATCAGCCGCAAATGGAAGTGATGATTGAAGGTCATACAGATTCTACACCAATAAAAAGAGATTTAATTCAAGACAACTGGGATTTATCTGCTTTAAGAGCAACTTCTATTACTAGAATATTACAATATAAGTATGGTGTAAAACCACAAAGATTAATTGCTGCAGGTAGAAGTCAGTACATTCCTTTAGTACCAAACAACTCAGCAGAAAACAAATCAAAAAACAGAAGAACAAAAATTATTATCATGCCTAAATTAAATCAATTCTTTGATTTATTAGAGCAAGATGCTAAATAATACATCGTTCTTTTAACATATTAAAACCACTCAATTTCTGAGTGGTTTTTTATTTTATCAAATTTAAAAAAATAGAAAAATGGAAAATTTATCAAACAAAAAAGCAATAATTACCGGCGGAAGCAGAGGCTTGGGTAAAGCAACAGCATTGGCTTTAGCAAAAGAAGGCGTAGATATTGCAATTACAGGAAGAAATGAATCTGTATTAAAAGAAACTGTAAAAGAAATTGAAAAAATTGGTGTAAAAGCTACTTATGCCGCTTTTGATGTTGGTAATTATAAAGAAGTTCAAAAAGGAATAAAATTACTGATAGAGCAATTAAACGGCGTAGATATTTTAGTAAATAATGCAGGTATTGCTGCTTTTGGTTCTTTTACAGAAATGAATGTACAAACTTGGGAACAAATCATACAAACCAATGTTATGGGAATGTATTATGTAACTAAAGAAGTTTTACCTTATTTAATAGAAAAGAATAAAGGAGACATTATAAATGTAGCTTCTACAGCTGGATTAAACGGTAATGCTAACGTTTCTGCTTATTCTGCATCTAAATTTGCCGTAATTGGTATGTCTGAATCTTTAATGAAAGAAGTAAGAAAAAACAACATAAGAGTTTGCACATTAACACCAAGTACTATTGCTTCGGATATGTCTGTAGAATTAGGTATTGCAAATAAAGACTCTGAAGATAGTGTTTTACAACCAGAAGATTTTGCTGAATTAATTGTGGGCGGATTAAAATTACCAAGAAGAGCAATGCTAAAAAGTGCTGCTTTATGGTCTACAAATCCGTAAGTAAAAAACTTCTTATTCATAAAAAACGCCACATTAATTGTGGCGTTTTTTATTGTGAATAATACATTTATCTATTCTAATACTTTTACAAAATTATCAAAAGCAACATAGTAAGGTTGGTCTTTAAAAACAGGACTTTCTACACTTTCTGCATTTGCAATTCCTACACCAGCAAACCAAACTTTAGCATTTTGTTTTCTTGCATGGTTTTTAAAAGTTTCCATCCATAAAACATCGTATTCGTTAGGGTTTTGAAGATTTTTTGTAGCTTTTACTAATACAAAAATTGTAGGTTCTCCTTTTTTAAATAATACAAATTGAGGATGTCTTTTTAATTGACTATTAATCGCTTGAAACTCGTAGCCCATTTCTTGTAATTTTTCGCCAACAATATTCATGGCCAAATTGTGCAATTCTTGCGCTGTTAAAACTTGCATTATTTTTTCTTGTTACGTTTGTTGTAATTTTTATCTCCTCTTGTTTTAGGCTTTTTATATTTTTTAGCAATTTCTCTTCTGTAAGAACCACCTAAATTTACCTTCTTGTTCTTTTCGCTTTTTTCATGAAATGCTGGCCCCGGAACATATTCTAAACCTGTTCTGTTTTTAGAAATACCTTGGTCTTCTCTTGGGCGCTCGTCTTCTGTTAACAATTTAGAAATTTCTACTTCTTCTGGTAATTCTAAAACCGGAATAGTATAATCCATTAAAGTTTCTATTTGCTCTTTAGCTTCTTGCTCTTTATCCGTAGAAAACAATAACGTTTTACCCGCTTTTTCTGCACGACCAGTTCTACCAATTCTGTGCATATAATTTTCTGGAAAATCTGGTGTATCAAAATTAATTACATGAGAAACATTATCAAAATCTAAACCACGTGCCATTACATCTGTTGCTAATAATATTCTATTATTACCTTCGTCGAACTGCCTTATCGAACGTATTCTGTAATTCTGAGTTTTATTAGAGTGAATAACACACATTTCATCGTTAAAAACCTCTTCTAAATGCTTAAAAAGTAAATCTGCAGTTCTTTTAAAACCTACAAATATTAATACTTTATTGTACGTTTCTTTATCTCTTAAAAGATGATGTAACAAATTAACTTTAGTAAAAAAGTTAGGTATATTGTAAGAAACCTGTTCGATATTATCTAATGGTGTTCCGCTTACTGCAACAGATATTTTAGTAGGATTTTTAAAGAAATCGTAAATTAAAGCATCTACATCTTCTGTCATTGTAGCAGAAAACAATATGTTTTGTCTTCTTTCAGGTATCACATCAAAAATGTTCATCAATTGAAAACGAAAACCTAAATCTAACATTACATCTACCTCATCAATCACCAATTTCTGAATAGATTTTAACTTTAAAGCATTACTTAAAGCCAAATCATACAATCTACCAGGTGTTGCAACAATAATATCTTGCCCTTGTAAAATTGCTTGTTTTTGCGTGTTGATATTTGTACCCCCATAAACTCCTAAAACACGTGTATTTATGTATTTAGATAGTTTTTCTATTTCTTCTACAACTTGCAAAACCAATTCTCTTGTTGGTACCAAAACCAAGATTCTAGGATGTTGTTGTTTCGAAAATTTTAAATCTCTAAGAATTGGCAACATATAAGCAAAAGTTTTACCTGTACCTGTTTGCGCAATACCTACAACATCTTTACCAGATCTAACCACAGAAAATGCTTGTTCTTGAATTGGTGTTGGTGTTGTAAACCCCAAATCGTCTATTGCATATTGTAATTGATTTGATAAATCTAAATCTTCAAAAGTCATCTTATAAAATTTTATGCAAAGGTACGTTTTATAAAATGTTTTACAACAAGTCTTAAGCGTTGTATTAATTTGTAATTTTGCTAAAAATTATCAGAAATAATAATGATTACAGATACGCACACGCATTTATATTCTAGTCAGTTTAACGAAGATCAAAAAGAAATGATTCAACGCGCAAAAGATGTGGGCGTTTCGAGGTTTTTTATACCTGCAATAGATTCTAGTTATACAGAAAGTATGTTAAAGTTAGAAGAAGAATATCCTTTAGATGTTTACTTAATGATGGGCCTTCATCCTACTTCTGTAAAAGAAAATTATTTAGAAGAATTGCAACATGTTAAAGAATGGATTGATAAAAAAGATTTCTACGCAATAGGAGAAATTGGCATCGATTTGTATTGGGATAAAAGCTTTTTAAAACAACAACAAGAAGCTTTTAGAACTCAAATTAAGTGGGCAAAAGAAAAAAAACTACCTATTGTTATTCATTGTAGAGATGCTTTTGATGAAATTTTCGAAATTTTAGAGGAAGAAAAGGGTGATGATTTAAGGGGGATTTTTCATTGTTTTACAGGTACAAAAGAACAAGCAGATAAAGCAATTTCTTACAATATGAAATTAGGTATTGGCGGTGTTGCTACTTTTAAAAATGGTAAAATTGATAAATTTTTAAATGAAATTGATTTACAACACATCGTTTTAGAAACAGATGCGCCCTATTTAGCACCAACTCCTTACCGAGGTAAAAGAAACGAAAGTGCTTATATTACAAATGTTATTGATAAATTAGTAGATATCTATGGAGTTTCATTTAAAGAAATTTCTGAAATAACAACTCAAAACTCTAAAGCCATATTTGGTGTCTAATGTTAAAAACAGAAACCACATACTATAAAACACCAATTGGTATTGCTAAAATTATTGGAGATACAAACGGCATACAATCTGTTTCTGTCTTAAATGATGATGAAATTTCACAGGAATTACTGCACCAAAAAACACCAGAATGTTTACAAGATTGTGTTTTACAGCTGCAAGAGTATTTTAATGGCAAAAGAGCTAGTTTTAATTTAACTGTTAACCCAAAAGGAACCAGTTTTCAGAAAAAGGTATGGAAAAGTTTATTAGATATTCCGTACGGTAAAACCAGAACTTACTTACAACAAAGTAAATTTTTAGGCGATGTAAAAGCTATTAGAGCTGTTGCTTCTGCAAATGGTAAAAACCCTTTATGGATTGTAATTCCTTGTCATCGTGTAATTGGTTCGAATGGTTCTTTAACAGGTTACGCTGGCGGAATTTGGAGAAAAAAATGGTTATTGGCACACGAAAACCCAGTAAAACAGCAATCGTTATTTTAATTTCTTTGTAAGATATTAAAAATCTTATTTTTACGTTAACAACGTATAGTTTGTAAATGTTTAAAAAAAATCTCTTTTTTTTCTTTTTATTGATTGGGTACTTTATCCAAGCACAAACTATTCCTACCAATTATAGATCTATAAAATTTAATGTTAAAAACGATTCTATAAAATTTGATTCGATTGCAATTAACCCGCAAAAGTTTAAAGTTTTAAATAAAGATCTAAAGGTAATTGATACTATTCATTATAAAGTTGATTTTAACAAAGCACTTTTAATTTTAGATTCTAAAAAATACTCAGAAATTACTATTAAATACTTTAGATACCCTGCATTTTTAACCAAAGTATACACAAATTACAACGATAGCTTAATTGTACCCAACAGCACTTATACAGGCAAACTTTACAGCCTAACAACTAATAAAAAACCATCAGAAATTAAACTTTTCGATGGTTTGCAAACCAAAGGTTTTATATCTAGAGGTATTACATCTGGTAACAACCAAAATACGGTTACAAATGCTGCGTTAGATTTAGAAATTTCTGGTAAATTATCAGAAAGAGTGACTTTAAGAGCTAATATTTGGGATACCAACATTCCGATTCAAGAAAACGGTTATTCTCAAAAAATAAGTGATTTTGATAGAATATTTATAGAAATGTTTACTGATGATTGGCGCCTAAAAGCCGGAGATTTATCCTTAAGCAATAATCAAAGTTTCTTTGCTCCTTTTACAAAACAAGTTTCCGGTTTAGAAGTTGAAGCCAATGTTTCTGATAATTTAAAAGTTGATGCTTCTGGTGCAATTGTTCGAGGAAAATTTACAACATTTTCTATTGTTGGTAATGAAGGAAATCAAGGTCCTTATAAGGTTATTGGCGCAAATAACGAATCGAATATTCTTATAATTGCAGGTAGCGAAAGGGTTTATGTAAACGGAATTAAGATTGAAAGAGGCCAAAATAAAGATTATGAAATTGACTATAATTTAGGTGAAATTACTTTTAACACCACGTATCCTATTACTAATGATATGAGGATTACAATAGATTTTCAATATTCTGATAGAAATTACACCCGTTTTATTACTTATGAATCTGTTGATTATAAAACCGAAAAATTAAAAATTAATAGTTTTTTTTACAGCGAAAACGATGCTAAAAATCAACCTTTACAACAAGTTTTAACAGATAATCAAAAAGAAATATTAGCAAATGCAGGTAATAATGAAGATTTAATGTTTGCTGAAAGTACTTATTTAGACACTTATGATGAAAATAAAATTCTATATAGAAAAGTTATAAATGGTGCTGTAGAAAATTTTGAATATTCTGATGATGAAAATGAAGAATTGTATTTTGTTACGTTTAACAATGTTGGTGCAAATAATGGAGATTATGCTATAGAAAGCACTACAGCTATTGGTACAATTTATAATTATGTAGGCGTAAATCAAGGTGATTTTGCACCAATAACAAGATTAATTCCGCCAACAAAATCGCAAATATTTGTTTTAAAGTCAGATTATGATTCTACTAATAAAACAAAAATCACTTCAGAAATTGCTATCAGTAATAATGATGCAAATTTATTTTCTAATTTAGATAACGCCGAAAATACAGGTTTGGCTGCTAAAATTGGTTGGGAACAAATTTTAATAGATCGCGATTGGCAATTAACAAGTAAATTTAATCATGAATACGCACATCAAAACTTTAAAACGTTACAACGTTGGGAATCTATAGAGTTTAATCGAGATTGGAATTTGTTAACAAACAATGCAACTAAAAACTATTTTCAATCAGAAATAAACCTTCAAAATAAAAATAAAGATTACGTTTTATATAGTTTTAAAAATCTTAATTATTTAAACACTTACAACGGTAATAAACATCTTCTTGCATCTAAAATAAAACTTAAAAAAACCTCTTTTTTTGTAAATGCTAGTTTACTAAACAATACATCTACATTAGAAAATAACACATTTTTAAGAGCAAAAGCTACTATAGAACATTCGTTTAAAAAAAGTTGGTTAGGTGCTTTTACTAATATAGAAACTAATAAAAGAAAACTTACCGAAACGAATACCTACGCAAATACAAGCCACAGATTTAAAGAGTTTGAAACCTATTTTGGTTTAGGAGACACCACAAAAGTATTTGCAAAGTTTGGTTTTAATTATAGAAATAATGACAGTATTAAATCGAACGCATTTACCGAAATTAATAATAGAAAGTCTTTTTATATAAACAGTAAGCTAATCAAAAATGAAAGTACAAATTTAGCTATTTATGCAAATTACAGACTTACTAATAATGCTTTTACTAACGATGAAAAATCTTTAAATTCGAGAGTTCTTTTCAATCAAAAATTATTTAAAAACTTTGTTAACTTAAGCACTCTGTACGAAACCTCTTCTGGTAATATTGCAAGGCAAGAATACGTTTATATTAAGACAGAGCCTGGTTTTGGTTTTTATACTTGGATCGATTACAACAATGATGGTATGCAAGATTTTGATGAATTTGAAATTGCCGAATTTAAAGATCAAGCAAATTATTTAAGAATTTTAAAACCGAACATTCGTTTTATTGCTACACAAAAAGCAAAATTCAGGCAAGCAATCAACCTAAATTTTAGTCAATGGAAAATGCAAAAAGGATTTAAAAAATTAGTTTCTTATTTTAAAAACGAAAGCTTTTTAAGCATCGAAAATGAACAAGCTAGAAATGGCAACTCTTTTAATTTTAATCCTTTTAATTTTGATAAAAATAATTTAATTGATCTTAATTATAGTTTAAGAAACAGTTTACATTATAACAAAAATCTACAAAAATATAGTACAAGTTATACTTATGGCAATCAAAGAAATAAGCAATTGTATTTTATAGGAACGCAAGAAAACATAATTAAGATGCATCAAGTAGATTTTGTTCATAAATTTGCAACATTTTGGGTTTTTAATTTATTAGGAAAAAAATCTACAAATAATTTAGTTACAGAAAATTTTGATAATAGAAATTACAATATAGATACTTATGAATTTCAACCTAAAATAAGTTTTTTACAAAATCAAAACAACCGATTGTCTGCCTTTTATCATTTTAAAAACAAAGAAAACACCTTAGAAGATTTCGAAAGCCTACAACAACATAAATTCGGAATTGAATACTTTTATTTAGGCACTAAAAAGAATCAGATATCCGCAGGTTTAAATGTCTTTCTAAACGATTATAAAGGTGAGACGAACACACCTGTTGCCTACCAAATGTTAGAAGGTTTGCA
Source organism: Polaribacter marinaquae (assembly GCF_038019025.1). Lineage (NCBI taxonomy): Bacteria > Pseudomonadati > Bacteroidota > Flavobacteriia > Flavobacteriales > Flavobacteriaceae > Polaribacter > Polaribacter marinaquae. The sequence goes on along the minus strand of NZ_CP150496.1, from coordinate 2,487,644 downwards.
AGAAGGAAAAAATTATACTTGGAACCTTCTTTTCAACAGAAAATTAAATTCGTTTTTAAATTTAAATTTAAGTTATTTAGGTAGAAAAAGTGAAAATTCTAAAACGATACACACAGGTAGTGTACAATTACGTGCAATTTTTTAATACATTTGGCTAAAAATCAACCAAAATTATATGAAAAAAATTATCTTATTTGTATTGTTAGTATGCACTAGCATTCAATTAACAGCTCAAGAAAAAGAGAAATTCAAGTATCCGCAAGACAATGCAAAAAAACACGAACTTAAATTAAATGCATTTAGTTTGATTGCTTTTTCGTCTTTAAATGTTAGTTATGAAAATCTATTAAATAAAGATTCCTCTTTTGGTATCGATGTATTTTACAATTTTAACGATATCTCTGATGACTTATATTTTCCGAAGAAATTTTCTTTAACCCCTTATTATAGATGGTTTTTTTCTGAAACAAGATATGCTAGAGGTTTCTTTGTAGAAGGTTTTGGTATGTTAAACACTTATGAGGATCGTTATTATTTTTTTAATAACAATGATGAAACAATTGTAGAGACAGATTTTGCGTTAGGTATATCTGTAGGAGGAAAATTTATAACTAAATCTGGTTTTATTACAGAAATTTATTTAGGTGTTGGAAGAAACTTATTTAATAACAATGATGAAAACGGATTGGAAAATAATTTAATTACTAGAGGTGGTATTTCTTTAGGCTACAGATTTTAAGCAATCATATTTTTAGTAAATTTGTAAAAATTAATAACATGAAAAAAATAGTTTTAATATTAGGACTTCTAGTAAGTTCTTTAGGATTTTCTCAACAAGAAATTAAGTTAGATGTTGCTGATGCATTAGTTATACGAAGTCTAGAATTTTCTTATGAAAATTATATAAGTGTAGAAAATTCTTTCGGAGTTTCGGCTTTATTTAATCTAGCGAAACAAGATATCGATTTTAGGTATAACGAAAACACAATGATAACACCTTATTTTCGTCATTATTTTACTGCAGATGCACAATGGAACTTTTTTGGTGAAGGATTTGTAGGCATAAATTCTGGAAAAACAGAAACTGTTAAAGATTCTGGCGTTTACGATTTAAAATATACAGATGCTGCTTTAGGTGTAGCAATAGGAACTAAATATTCTTCTGAAGGTGGTTTGGTTATAGATATTTATGGTGGTTTAGGTAGAAACCTTTTTGGTACAGATTCGCCAATTCTTGTACCTAGGCTTGGTGTAAATGTAGGATGGAGATTCTAATATAAATAACAAACCTTTATAAAATAAAAAAACCAGCAAATGCTGGTTTTTTTATTTTATAATAACTTTATCTTATTAAACTACTGCCTCTTTTCTAATTGGCAAGTTTTGGATTAAATCTATATATAAATTCACTTCTTTTTTAAGGTCTTTACGCTCGTAAATAGCATCTAAGAAACCGTGTTCTAAGACAAATTCAGATTTTTGAAAACCTTCTGGTAAATCTTTACCTGTTGTATCTCTTACAACTCTTGGTCCTGCAAAAGCAATTAATGCATTTGGTTCTGCAATATTAATATCACCTAACATTGCATAAGAAGCTGTTGTACCACCTGTAGTTGGATCTGTACATAAAGATATATAAGGTATTTTTGCTTTAGCCAATTGCGCTAACTTAGACGAAGTTTTAACCAATTGCATTAAAGACAAAGATGCTTCCATCATTCTAGCACCACCAGACTTAGAAACCATTAAAAACGGAATGTTGTTTTTAATTGAATAATCGATAGCTCTTGCAATTTTTTCTCCTACTACAGATCCCATAGAACCTCCAATAAAAGCAAAATCCATGGCAGCAATAACTATATCTTTACCTAAAGATTTACCAACGGCAGTTCTTACAGCATCGTTTAATTTTGTTTTTGCTTGCGCAGCTTTTAATCTTTCTGGATATTTTTTTGTGTCTTCAAATTTTAAAGGATCTTTAGAAGTTAAACCTTCATTTAATTCTTTAAACTCATTATTATCAAAAAATAATTCGAAGTATTCTTTACTACCTATTCTTACATGATATCCATCTTCTGGACTAACGTATAGGTTTCTTTTTAATTCTTCTGTATCTATAATTTTTCCGCTAGGTGTTTTATACCATAAACCTTTCGGAGTATCTTTTTTATCTTCTGTAGAAGTCTGTATTCCTTTATCTGTTCTTTTAAACCAAGCCATGTTATGTGTTTGTTTTAATTTAATATCTTAAAATAAAAATTCTATTTTAAAATAAATATGAAGTACAAATGTAAAAGATTTTTTCTAATTCTGGTTTCTTCTTTATGTGATTATTCTATTTGAGCTAGATATTTTCATAAAAAAAAAGCATTTTGAAATAATTCAAAATGCTTTTTAATTAATTTAATAATAAATACTATAATGTATCTACGTTATTTAAATCTTGAAATGCTTGCTTTAAACGGTTTGTAAAAGTAATTTCTCCTTCGCGTAACCATTTTCTTGGATCATAATATTTTTTATTTGGTAAGTCATCTCCTTCTGGATTACCAATTTGAGTTGCAACATATGCTGCTTTACCATGCATATAATCTCTAATACCTTCTGTAAAAGCAAATTGTAAATCTGTATCGATATTCATTTTGATAACACCATAACCAATAGATTCTCTAATTTCTTCTAAAGTAGAACCAGAACCACCATGAAATACAAAATCGATATGATTATGACCAACATTGTACTTCTCTGAAATATATTCTTGAGAATTCTTTAAAATTTTTGGAGTTAATTTTACGTTTCCTGGCTTGTAAACACCGTGTACATTACCAAATGCAGCTGCAATAGTAAATTGTGGCGATACTTTTAATAATTCTTCATAAGCATACGCAACTTCTTCTGGTTGTGTATATAATTTAGAAACATCTACATCAGAATTATCTACACCATCTTCTTCACCACCTGTAATACCTAACTCTATCTCTAAAGTCATTCCCATTTTACTCATTCGAGCTAAATAAGTTTTACAAATTTCGATATTTTCTTCTAATGGCTCTTCAGATAAATCTATCATATGAGAACTATATAGAGGCTTACCTGTTTCTTCGAAATGCTTTTCAGAAGCATCTAATAATCCATCAATCCAAGGTAATAATTTCTTTGCACAGTGATCTGTGTGTAAAATAACTGGCACACCATAAGCAACAGCTAATTCGTGTATATGCTTTGCTCCTGCAATTCCACCAGCAATTGCAGCTTTTTGCCCTTCATTAGATAATCCTTTTCCTGCTTGAAATTGCGCTCCTCCGTTAGAAAACTGAATAATAACAGGTGCATTTAAATCTCTTGCAGTTTCTAAAACACCATTAATTGTATTAGAACCAACAACATTTACAGCTGGTAATGCAAATCCTTTTTCTTTTGCAAGTTTAAAAATTTCTTGAACTTCTTTACCTGTAGCAACTCCAGGTTTTATGTTGTGACTCATAGTTATGATATTTTAATTTGTTGATTCTTATATTTCTTCAAAAATACTAAAAATAGGCACTTTTATGTTTAATCGGAGCATAAAATAACGAAAACGTTATAGACTTTTAATGATTTTTTAAAAAGGATAATTAATACCTATATTGTAAACTGCACTAGCAAAATTATAATTCTTAAACCACTTACCACCTTCTAAATAAGGTTCGTAGGTTTTAAAACCAACATCAAATCTTAATACAAAGAAATTTAAATCGTATCGAACTCCCATACCAGAACCTATTGCAATATCTTTTAAAGATGATAAACTATTAAATTTCGCGTCTTCGTCTACAAACTCGGCATCAGAAATATCCCAAATATTACCAGCATCTACAAATAAGGCTCCTTTAAAACTTCCTATTAAATTAAATCGATATTCTGCACTCGATAAAAACTTTAAACTACCAACATTAAATTCTAAACCACTGTTTCTGCTTCCTGGGCCTAATTCATATGTTTGCCACGCTCTAATATCATTAGAACCACCTGCAAAATAACTTCTTGTAAAAGGAATATCAGAATTGTCGTAGGTTAAAATAGCGCCTAAAAATGTTCTAAATCCGAAAACAGAATTTAAACCAACATCCCAAAATTGCTTATACTCTAAATCTGTTTTAAAATATTGTGCTAAAGGAATCTTTAAAAATGTTTTTTTACCATTTGCATTATAATCCTTAGAAAACACCCCTAAAATATTACCAGAATTTGAAACTCTTAATTTAAAAAATGAAAAATTATTGTCTTTAAAATCTGATTGACTGTTATATGTAAATGAATAAGCCAAAGTAGGAATTAAAAAATCTGAAGTAACAATATTGTACCTATTCTGAATATTTAATACAGTATTAAAATCATTTGGATTTGAGTTTCTAAAACCAGCATTAGACGCAACACTTCTTATAAAAGCTAAAGATTCTGATGCTTGATTCTCTAAATCTGTAGCTAATGGCCAAAAAGATGTATTATTTTCTTGGTCGTAAATTTCTGCGACATTATTTAGGTTTGTAAATTCTGAACCATAAATATCAAAAAAACGATTTACATTTAAATTTTGAATGTATTGTGTATTAAATATCTCTAACTGAATGGTTTTTTTACTGTTATATTGCCACTTATAATCAGATAAAATGGTAAACGTTTGCCTATCTAGACCAATGTTTTTCTGAAAACTAGATCCTAAAGAAAACAACGTTCTTGGCGACATTCTTTTTGGTACTAATTTATCTAAACCAAAAGGCGCTACCAATCTAGGAAATTCTAAAGATGCGTCTGCACCAATCTCCCAGCCCGGACCATTATTCGCATTAAAATAAGAACCTAAAAAAGAAAACTTTAATAATTCTGCACCTTTAAAAGCATTTCTATTAGTTAAAGAAAACTTTGCTGATGAACCAATATTTCTAATATTAGAATGTGTTAGTTCTGTTTCAAAACCTAAAGTATATTTCTCTTTCGGAGACAGAAAAATATCCATTTTTAATTCATCATCTGTACCTTCTATCGGACTAAATGATATGTTTGTAGATTTAAAGTTTTTAAGCGATTTTAAATGATTTCTTGTTAAATTACTTAAAGTATCTTTATAAACATCGCCAGATTTAAAGAAAATAGATTGCGATAAATATTTAGGATTGTATTTTAATTTATCAATTGCTAAAAAATTAATTCCGTTATAATTTACAGAATCTTTATAAACCTCTTCTTTCTTAGTATAAGAATAATCTGTAACTACATTAATTTTACTAACTTTATGTACCTTATAATCTTTCTTCTCGTAAACACCATCTTTTTCTTTAAATCTATCTTTTGCTATTAAAAACTCTACATTGGTTTTGTGATCTGTTCTTGTAGAATCTACATAAAAACCAAGTGCAGATTCAGAAAAATAATAGATTCCGCTATTTTTAAATAGCTTTACAACGTTACTAGCTTCTTTTCGAAATACTTTGTCGTTGTATTGATTACCACTAACTAACAAAGATTTTATTTTTGAATCCTTATATATAGAATCTAATACAGGCGATTCTATTTTAAGCTTTATTGAATCTAATAATGTAGGCTCTCCTTTATTTATGTAATAACTAACTATTGCTTTTTTATCAGTAGAATCTCTATCTATGACTGTCTTAATTTTAGAATCAAAATAACCTTGGGTTTTATAAAAAGCCCATAAATTATCGGCTGTTCTATTTGCTTTACTCTCACTTAAAATTACAGGAGCATCGTAATTTAAAAACCAATTATTTAAACTGATAAAAGCATTTGCATAAGCAATACTTTGTTTTTCTGAAAAAATATTTTTAATAAAGTTGTATTTCTTCGGATGCTTCAATCCCCATTCTGTTGGGGTTTTGGGCTTATTATGGTTTCCTATATTATGAAAGTACAGCCCAAAAGGTAAACCTAAAAGACGCGGATTTGGTTTTTGAAGCACGTACTTTTGTAAATCTGCACTTTTATTTTTTACACTGTCAACAAAAATATAATTTTGCGTTAGCATCTGCTTATCTTCAGCAACATGTTTTGTAGAATTACAAGCTGTCAAAAATAAAACAAGTAGAAAGTAAAAAGAAAGTTTTTTCATTACTTTAGCAATACATTTAACATCAAAAATAGTATTTTTCAACGGTTTATTTCTAATTAGATACAATTAATGAGCATCTCAAAAAATCAGTTAAAATTAATAACTAGTTTATCACAAAAAAAGTATAGACAAAAGCATAATTTATTTATTGCAGAAGGTATAAAAGTGGTAAATGAATTATTAAAGTCTTCTTTTGAAGTAGCAACATTATTTTGCACAAATGATTACGAAACTAATCTTACAGAAGATAAAATTGTTAGAATTGATGAAACCGATTTAAAAAAAATAAGTTCTTTAAAATCACCTAACAAAGTTTTAGGATTGTTTAAAATACCCAAGCTAAATTCTATAAACGCCTCTGGATTAATTGTAGCTTTAGATGCTATTAACGATCCTGGTAATTTAGGTACAATTATAAGACTTTGCGATTGGTACGGAGTTACACAATTAATATGTTCTACAGATACCGTAGATTGTTTTAATCAAAAAGTTGTGCAAGCATCTATGGGTTCTTTGACTAGAATTGCTATTAACTACGTTAATTTAGAAGCTTACTTAAACGAAACCCATTTACCAACTTATATTGCTGATATGGATGGTGACAATGTGTATAAAACACAATTACCCGCAGAAGGAATTTTAATTATGGGAAATGAAGCTAACGGAGTTTCTAACCAAATTAAAAAAATAATATCTAATAAGATTTCTATACCAAGATTTGGAGAAGTACAAGAAACCGAAAGCTTAAATGTTGCAACTGCAACAGCTATTCTGTTAAGCGAATTTAAACGAAATAGTTAAGATTTACTCGAACGCAAAATTTATAAAGATACCACGAGTTCCCATAAAATTAACTGGCGCCGTCCATCTACTATTTGGGTCATCATCATATTTTATCTCGTTATTCATTGCAAAAACTCCACGAATTGATGGAGAAAATTTAAAGTAGTATAAATAGAAATCTACACCAACACCAACCTCGTACATAAAATTGTTTGTTTTCATTCGAAATTGTCCTGCAGAATTGTCGTCTTGATTGTCTTCGTTTGAAGAAAAATTATAATCATAGGAAACACCAGCAAGTAAATAAGGTCTAAAGTTTTTATATCTATCCGTACTAAATTTAAATACCAATGGCACATGTAAATACGTAGAACTTACCTCTCTAATGCTGTCTTGCGGATTTGCAGAACCTTTTAAGTGATTAAAAATTACATTTTTAGAGTTACTCATTAAACCAGGTTCTAAACGCAGGTTTAAATTTTTATGCAAACGCAAATCTGCTATTAAACCAACATTAAAACCAGTAGTAGATTCTACAGTAATATTTGCATCTGTAATACTACTTTCTTTAAGGTTTAGTTTAAAATCATTTTGATTTAAACCTAAGTAAAAGCCATAATGCAAAGGTCTTTTATCAAAAGTTGGTAAATAGTCTACACGTTCTCTTTGTGCAAAAAAAGTACTACTAACTAATATAGAAAAACAAAAAAATAAAATTCTTTTACTCATAATTATTTACGTGCTGTGTAAATTGTTGCAACACCAAATGTTACAGGATTATCTTCTGTATGTGTAAACCCGTTTTTTTGTAAAATATTGTTGAAAGCTTTACCAAACGGAAAAGAATTTGCAGATTCAGACAAATAAGAATACGCTACTTTGTCTTTAGAAAACAGTTTACCTACAATTGGTAAAAACAAATTTGTATATAACTTATAACCTTGTTTAAAAGGGAATTTCGTTGGATTTGATGTTTCTAAAATTACTAAAACCCCTGTTGGCTTTAAAACTCTTGCAATTTCTTTAATTCCTTTATCTAAATTGGCAAAATTTCTAACACCAAAAGAAACTGTAATAGCATCAAAAGTATTGTCTTCGAAAGGCATTTCTTCAGAATCACCTACAATCATTTCTATTTTATCAGAAAGTTTTGCTTTGGCTATTTTTTGCTTACCAACTTCTAACATTCCTGCAGAAATATCTAGACCTACAATTCTATCAGGATTTAAACTAGACATCATTAAAGCTAAATCACCAGTTCCTGTTGCAATATCTAAAATTTGCTTCGGATTATTTTTACCAACAATTTCTACAACTTTTTTACGCCATTTAACATCTATTCCTAAAGAAATAACTCTATTTAAACCATCGTAATTACCAGAAATATTATCGAACATTTGTGCAACTTGTTCTTTTTTTCCTAATTCAGAATCTTTATAAGGTTTTATAATTTTCGACATACGTTATTTCTTAAGGCTTAAATATTATGTATTATTATCCGTTTATTGCAACCACTTCATTAATTTGATTTGGTAGCATTTCTTTTAATAAATTTTCTATTCCGTTTTTTAATGTTGCTGTAGATGATGGGCAACCGCTACAAGCACCTTGTAGAACAACACTTACTACTTTATTCTCTTCATCAAAAGATCTAAAAGCAATATTTCCTCCGTCTCCGGCAACCGCAGGCTTAATATATTCGTCTAAAATATCTACAATTTGAGCAGAAATTCCTTCTAAGGCAACTTCAGGAACTGTTTCTGCAGTATCTGCAGAAGTTGATGCTTCTTGCTTTGGTAATTCTTTGATTATTATTTTTCCTTCCGCTAAATATTCTCTAATGAAAGATCTTACTTCTCCGTACACTTCATTCCATTCTACCATATCATATTTGGTAATAGAAATATAGTTATCAGAAATAAAAACTTCTTTTACAAACGGAAAATTAAAAATTGCTTGCGCTAAAGGAGATGACGTATTCGCTTCGTCTATATTTTTAAACTCAACATCTGTTTGAGTTAATGCTTTGTTAGTACCAAACTTCATTACTGCTGGGTTTGGCGTAACTTCTGCATATACCTCTATAGCCTCTTTTTTAGAAGTTTTTTGTTCGTTTACAACAACATTACCTGCATTTATATATGCTTCAATCTGCTCTTTTACTTCTTCTTGTACATCAATCCATTGTACAATATCAAAACGTTGTATTGCTATAAAATTTGCTGTAACAAAAACCTTTTTTACAAATGGTAAATAAAATAATTGTTGTGCTAACGGAGAGTTTTTTGCTTCGTCTATGTTGTTAAACTCATAACTACCACCATTTATTAAAATAGTGTTACTGTTATATTTAATGATTGTATCATTAGTAGTTTCTTGTATGGTAATTTTAGTATCTGACATGTTCTAAAAATTGAATTGCAAAATTAAGGCAAAAAAGATAAATAAGATTATCTAATGCTAAAAACTTCAAGACTCTGTTAGATTTTATAATTAAAATATAAAATCTAACAGAGTCTTAAAAATAAGTTGTTAAATATACTATAGGTTTATAGAAACTGTTGCTGTAAAAAATCGATTATCGATATCTAAATCAGCAGCATTTACATTAAAACCTGAGTAAAAATTATAGGGTGATGTTCTGTTATTATTACTGTAAGCTAAATCTATTTTAAAGTTTCCAAAATTATAACCACCACCAAAAGAATAACCTTCTAAGTTATCTGAATCTAAAGCCATTTTGTCTGGACTTTGCTCGTATTTATAACCTCCTCTTACACTAAATCTATCAAAACGCCATTCTGAACCAATGTTAATTGCATGTGTATTTCTTAATTCATTAGCAAAAAAGTTATTTTCATCAGAAAAATCTCCTTCAGAAAGCTGCATATCTTTGTAATTCTTGTTGATATAATCGATGCTCAACAAGCCATTTTTTCCGAAGACAAAAGCCGCACTTGTAGTAAATTTACTTGGTGTCTTTAATTTGTAAATAAATCTTTGAGAAGGAAAATTTCCGCCAAAAGTATTATCGTAAGTAGTATTGTTATTACTAACAGTTATTTCTGTATCGCCATTATAACCATCATTATCAATAATATTCGTTTCTTCTAACATTTCTGTAAACCAAGTTGGTGTTTGATAAGACATACCAAATCTAAAATTTTGATGTGCTTTATATATAAAACCGAAATTTAAAGAAACACCTGCACCTGTTGTAAAGTTTTCTTGATATATATTAGCATCTAAGGTATTTCCGTTTCCATCATTATTAAACTCGACCAAAGTAGAACGCTGACTAAAATTTAAATCGTAAAAATTTAAACCTGCACCAACATACAGTTTGTTTCTGTGCACAGATGAAAAAGCAATATTCATTTCACTCAACTCACCTTTATAATCATTAAAAAAACGCTGTTCTTCTGCAATATTGTAATCTATTGTTGGCGTATTGTTATCTAAAGGAAAATCTCTAAAAGTAGCAACACCACTATTACCCATAGCGCTAAAACTATTTGTAAAATCTTTTGTAATTCGATAATTAAAACCTATTGCAAATTTGCTCCAATCAGATTTATAAGCACTGTCAAAAACTAAAACTGCACCGGCTTGCGATAAATTTAAAAATTGTTCTTGATTATTAGTACTGTTTCCATAATACGTTGTGTTAATATCAGTATTTCTAGAATTTAAAGTGGCTGCAAAAGCACTGTTATTAAAAACCGCTAAACCTGCAGGATTGATATTCATAACAGATAAATCTCCGCCAAGTGCACCAAAAGCACCACTCATAGAAGTAAATCTTGCTGTACCATTATTATCGTCTTGAGAGAAAAGCAATCCTAAATCTTGATATCCTAAAGACTGAGAATAAGACGTTATTGTTACTGCGAATAATACCGCTAATGTTATAATTTTTTTCATTTTAAATTTTGTATTTGTTAATGAATAAGAGTCTTAATTTCTTCTTCTAGACGAAGATGATGAACTTCTACCCGAAGATCTACTACTTCTGTTTGATGAACTTCTACTAGATGTATTTCTAGAAGAACTTGAAGACGATCTAGAATAACTTCTATTAGAGCTAGACCTATTAGAACTAGTTCTAGAACTTCTATTTATAGTAGCATTATTTCTTCTTGTTGTAGAAGAACCAGATCTTCTTGTACTGCTAGACCCTCTAGAAGTATTACCAGAACTCCTTCTAGTAGTATTCGTATTTCTAGAAGTGTTACCATAAGTTCTACTTCTAGTACTAGAAGATCTTCTTTTTGTAGTATTAGAATTTTGTCTTGTACTTGTGCTTCTTCTTCTAGATGAAACTGATGTGTTTCTAGAATTTACATTATACCTTCTGTTGGTGTTATTGTAAACTGTTCTTCTGCCGTATGTAGAATTTCTATAATATCTGTTGTTATAATTGTAAAATCTATTATTTCTATAAGGATTGTAAAATCCATAATAAGGATTTCCATAAAAGCCATAATTAAATCCCCAAGCAAAATTATTATGATAAGGATGCCAGTAAGGATTGTATCCCCAATAGTTATTCCATAATCTGTTTCTAAATCTCCAATTATTATTATAAAAACCGTTGTTAAAGCCCCAATTACCGTAATAAGGCCCAAAATTATTCCAATAAGGATCATTTATTAAATTTACCTGAACAACAACATCATTATTATCATTTGCACCCCAAGAAGGATTGGTATTGTAATTTAAATTGTCTTCTAAATAAATAGAATCTTGTGAATTATAAGAATTAACATCCGTAAAGATTTCAGTATCATTTAGATTTTCTAACCTTTCTAATTCTCTAGTAAAATAATCGTTATTGTAGTTATTATAACCCGCTTCATCTACTACTCTTACGTTACTCTCTGTAACATTAGAATCGCTACCGTAAATTCCGTCATCATTATAAGCACTTTGGTAAGTACCACAAGAAACTAAGAATAAACTAGTAGTTATTAAAAGAAGGATTAAGTTACTATTATTTTTTATGTGTCGTATTTTCATAAGGCGTATTTTATGTAGGTATTATTATTGTTGAAAAAGTACGTTAAACAAAAAAATCTAAACTTTACTTGGTCTCTAACCTTTTTGTAGTAATTTTGTATCGTTTGTATAGAAAAAATATTAAACAATCTTTTAACATAAATTTCACTTTAAAGGTAACAATATTTGTGCCAAACTTTTAATTATGAGTAAACATTTAACAAAAAGGGAAGACGATTATTCTAAATGGTATAATGAGTTAGTTGTTAAAGCAGATTTAGCTGAAAACTCTGCTGTAAGAGGATGTATGGTAATAAAACCCTATGGTTTTGCAATCTGGGAAAAAATGCAAGCAGAGCTAGATCGTATGTTTAAAGAAACGGGGCATGAAAATGCTTATTTTCCTTTGTTTGTTCCTAAAAGTTTATTTGAAGCAGAAGAAAAAAATGCAGAGGGTTTTGCTAAAGAATGTGCAGTTGTAACACATTATAGATTACAAAATGACCCAGATAAACCAGGGAAATTAAGAGTAGATCCAGAAGCAAAATTAGAAGAAGAATTAGTAGTTAGACCAACCTCGGAAGCTATTATTTGGAACACATATAAAGGCTGGATACAATCTTATAGAGATTTACCATTACTTATTAATCAATGGGCAAATGTTGTTCGTTGGGAAATGAGAACTCGTTTATTCTTAAGAACTGCAGAGTTCTTGTGGCAAGAAGGCCATACGGCACACGCAACAAAAGCAGAAGCTATTAGCGAAGCAAAACAAATGCAAGAAGTTTATGCAACATTTGCAGAGCAATTTATGGCAATGCCTGTAATTAAAGGTTCTAAGTCTGACAGCGAACGTTTTGCAGGAGCAGAAGATACATTAACTATCGAAGCATTAATGCAAGATGGTAAAGCTTTACAAGCAGGTACAAGTCATTTCTTAGGACAAAACTTTGCAAAAGCATTCGATGTTAAGTTTACTTCTAAAGAAGGGAAACAAGAACATGTTTGGGCAACTTCTTGGGGAGTTTCAACTAGACTAATTGGAGGTTTAATAATGACGCACTCTGATGATAATGGTTTAGTGTTGCCACCAAAATTAGCGCCAATACAAGTTGTTATTGTACCAATATATAAAGGTGAAGAACAATTAGAAGCAATTTCAGAAAAAGTAAATGTATTTGTAAAAGAGTTAAGAGCTAAAGGAATTTCTGTAAAGTTTGATAATAGAGATACTTTTAGACCTGGTGCAAAATTTGCAGAATACGAACTAAAAGGTGTGCCAGTAAGAATAGCTATTGGTAAAAGAGATTTAGAAAACGGAACTGTAGAAGTTGCCAGAAGAGATACTTTAGAGAAACAAACAATAAATCAAGTTGATGTTTCTGATTTTGTAAGTAATCTTTTAGAAGAAATTCAAGAAAACTTATTTACAAAAGCTGTAGACTTTAGAACAGCAAACACAACATCTGTAGATACTTTTGATGAGTTTAAAGAAGCAATTAAAAATAAAGGTGGTTTTGTATCTGCGCACTGGGATGGTACAGAAGAAACAGAAGACAAAATAAAAGAAATTACAAAAGCAACTATAAGATGTATTCCTAATGATGCAAAAGAAGAAAATGGTGTTTGTGTTTTTAGCGGAAAACCGTCTTCTAAAAGGGTACTTTTTGCCAAAGCATATTAATTTTAAAAAAAAATGCATTTTTTTTTAAAAAATAGTTGCAGAAGTAAAAAAAGGTTGTATATTTGCACCCGCAATTGAGACATACTAAACATATCGATTGATTGTTATGGTCCGTTCGTCTAGGGGTTAGGACGCATGGTTTTCATCCATGTAACACGGGTTCGATTCCCGTACGGACTACAAAGTTTTAATAAAAAAACGAATTAAGAAATTATGGCAAATCATAAGTCAGCATTAAAGAGAATTAGAAGCAACGAAGCTAAAAGATTACGTAACAAGTATCAGCACAAGACAACTAGAAATGCTGTTAGAGATTTACGTACATCAGAAGACAAGAAAGAAGCAGAAGGAAAATTAAGTACTGTTATTTCTATGTTAGACAAATTAGCTAAGAATAACATTATTCACAAGAATAAAGCTGCTAACTTAAAATCTAAATTAACTAAGCACGTAGCTGCTTTGTAAGATTTTAATTATTAAGAAATTTAAAAAAACTCTGAATATTTATTCAGAGTTTTTTTTGTGCTTTACTTTTTAGACGATAAATATATTAGAGCTATTGATTTTATTATTTAGTTAGTTAAATAACATCCAAAAAGTAATGATTTTACTTCATGAATAAATTAGTTCTATTAATTGGTTTGAATTGGCAGATTGATATCATAAAAGATTTTTACAAACTAAAACATCAGAAATCAAATCAATAATTAAATAATCTATTATAATTTATGTCGATGGATTCACAACGAATAAATGTTGATTTCAAAGATGAAATAATAAAGAATAATTAGCTTAAATTAAAGTCAAAATAAGGTTATTAAAAGACTTACAAATTATTAATAAGGTTGTTTTACCAATCGTACTTTTTATGAGCATCTAGCCTAATAAAAATAAATAAAAGAATTGTAAATCCCCAAAGAGAAGAACCACCATAACTAAAAAATGGCAAAGGAATACCAACTGTAGGCAACAAACCTATTACCATACCAATATTTACAATTACATGAAAAAACAGTATCGAAGCTAAGCTGTAACCATAAATTCGACCAAACTTGTTTGTATGCGTTTCAGATAAATACAATATTCTATACATCATCAGCATAAAAAGAATAATTACCAAAGAGCTACCTATAAAACCCCACTCTTCTCCTATTACACTAAAAATATAATCTGTATGTTGTTCTGGCACAAAATCACCTTGTGTTAAATCTCCTTTTAAAAACCCTTTACCACTAACACCCCCAGAACTTATAGTTAATTCAGATTGATAAGAGTTATAACCGATTCCCTGATTATCTTGCTTTAGCCCTAACAAAATTTCGAAACGATCTCTATGATGTTGTTTAAATACATTATTATAAGCAAAACCTGAACTTAATACAAACGCTGTAACTATTAGATAAACTCCAATAATTTTATACCAATTAAAACGGAAAAATCGTTTACCACCTTTGTATAAAATGTAAGCAGTAAAAACAGATATTACTCCTAATAACGAAGATAAAACTATAGTTGTGCCAAATAATATGGTTAGTAAAAATAAAACTACAATTGCTACACCAATAATAATATAATATAAGGTTAAACCTTCTCTATGCAATACAAAGAAGAAAGAAAGATATATTAACGCAGAACCTGCATCTGGTTGTAAAATGATTAGAAAAGCTGGTAAAAAGATAATAGCAAATGCTTTTATCTGGTTTTTTACCAATTTAAAATTGTATTGTCTATCACTTAATAATTTTGCGACTGCTAAAGCTGTAAATGCTTTTACAAATTCTGAAGGCTGTAGACCAAGTACTCCAAAATTATACCAAGAAGTAGCACCATTAATTGTCTTCCCAAAAAGAAACAAACCAACTAAAGATAAAAGGGAAATAATATAGAGAATGCTAGAAAATTTCTCGTAAAACTTAGAGTTAAAAAAGAGAATAAGTACTATTAACGGAATTGTTAGACAAATAAAAATTAACTGTTTACCGTATTTAGTAGAAAAACTAAGAATCTGTATATCTTCTTCAGATTTAGAAGCAGAGTAAATGTTTAGCCAACCAAAACCGACCAAAACAACAAATAGTAATACTAATAACCAATCTATACCTGCAAAAATATTATTTCGTTCCTGACGCAATTTCTTCTTCTGTTTTAGGTATTAATTTATCATATTCAGATTTTAAACTGATGTTTAGCATATTTGTTTCTCTGTACTTAGTTGCTTCTGATATTTTTCCGTTAAGGTATTTCTCTATCATCAAACTAGTAATAGGAGCCGCAATTCTAGAACCATAACCACCATTTTCTACAAAAATTGCTATTGCTATTTTAGGGTTATCTTTTGGCGCGAATGCGACCAATATAGAATGGTCTTCTAACTTAATTCTTTTACCGTCTACAACCGCATAATTTTCCGAAGTTCCGGTTTTTCCACAGATATCAATCCCTTTAACTTTTACGCCACTTCCTGTTCCTGTTTTAAAAACTTCATGCATTGCTTCAACAACAGGATCAAAATATTCTTTATTTATAGAAGTTACTTTCTTTTTTGTAAAATTAGGATTGTCTATTGGTTGATTATTAACTTTTTTTAGAATATGCGGTGTATAAAAATAGCCTCTATTTGCAATTGCCGCTGTAAAGTTAGCTAACTGAATTGGTGTTGTTTGAACCTCTCCTTGACCAATTGCATTAGAAATATTTGTAGATGCATTCCAAGAATATCGATACGCATTGTCATAATATTTACCTACCGGAATAAAACCAGGACTTCCTTGAGGTAAATCATAACCCAAATAATTTCCTAATCCAAAACTTTTTACATGATTTGCCCAACTATCTAATCCTTCTGAAGGTTTATTATCTTTTTCTACAATTCTTTTGTAGGTATTAGAAAAATAACTGTTGCAAGATTTAGCTATTGCGGTTTTTAGACTAATTGGTCTGTTATAAATATTACAATGGCAGCCCATAAACTCACCTTTTCTACTACCATACCTGTAACCATTAAAGCATTTAAAAGTAGTACTTTCATTGATAACGCCTTCTTGTAAACCTATCAAAGCATTCATCATTTTAAAAGGTGAACCTGGAGGATATGAAGCCTTCAAACCTCTGTCATAAGTTGGTTTTTCTAAATTATTAGGATCCATTAAAATAACTGAGTTTGGAGAACGTTTTCTACCAACCATCATATTAGGATCGTAAGAAGGCGCGGTAACTAAGGCTAAAATTTCTCCGGTAGCTGGTTCTATTGCAACAATACCTCCTCTTTTATTTTTCATTAACTTTTCTCCATATTGTTGTAAATCTAAATCTAAAGTTAAAGTTAAATCTTTTCCGTTTTCCGGCAAAGTATCATAAGCACCGTTTTTAAAAGAACCAACAATATTATTAAGTTTGTTTTTTCTATAATACTTTTTTCCTTTCCTTCCTCTTAAAAAAAGTTCGTATTGCTTTTCTACACCAGCTTTTCCAATTAATTCTCCTTGTTCGTAATACATACTACTTTTTGCTAGCTGATTATTAACTTCGCTAATATAACCAACAACATTTGCGGCAGATTTAAAAGGGTAATCTCTAATGATTCTTTTCTGTATAAAGAAGCCTTTATACTTATGCAATTTTTCTTGAAGAAAAGCAAAATCTTCTTTTGCTAATTGTTTTAAAAATACCGAAGGTTTATAAGATGCAAAATTTACAGACCGATTGAATCTTTTGTAAAAATCTTCTTTGGTTATCTTTAATAATTTACAAAACTCTAAAGTATCTAAAGGTTTTACCTTATTTGGTTGCACCATTACATCATAAGAAAGTTGGTTTGCAATTAATAACTTACCATTTCTATCGTAAACGTAACCTCTTTCTGGATAATCAAACTTTTTTTCTACTGCAGAGTTATGTATAGGATCATAACTTTCTCCTCTAACAATTTGTAGTTGAAATAATCGACCAATAAAAACCAAACCCACAAGTGTGATTAAAGTATAAAGTAATAAACTTTTTTGCATTATTGCTTTTTAGAAAAAATAAACGTTGCTAAAAAATATATAATTAACGTAAAAATACTAGAGTAAATTGTGTTAATTATAACATTCGAAAAATTTTGAAAACTAAAGTTAGCAAAAGAAAATAATATAAAATGATGAATTACTGTTAAAGTTACAACATAATTAAATCGTTTACCAAAAGGCTCTAAATTAAGTCTAAAAAAAGGAAAATCTACCTCAAATTTATTAAAATAGACTCTTACAAAAAACAAGCGAATATATGCTATAAACAACGTAGAAAAAGCGTGTATACCGCCAGAATCTGAAAAAAAATCAATAATTAATCCCAATAAAAATGCCAGAAAAAGAAATACAAATCTATTTTTATTTAATGGATAAAGAAATATAAACATTATATATAAATAGGGATTTACATAACCTAAAAACAAGATATTATTTAAAATAAAAACTTGTATCAAAATCATAAAGACAAACAGAAGTCCGAAAAAAATTGTCTTATTCATTTACTAGGTTTTCTGTGTTCTTTATTTCTTCTTTATGCAAATTCTTAACAATATAAACGTTACCTAAATTACTCATATCATTAAATAACTTAACGTTTATAATATTTTCTACTGCATTGTTTTTATTAACACTACTAACGGTTCCTATTAAAATTCCTTCTGGAAAAATTGTAGACTTACCACCTGTTTCGATAGTATCACCTACTTTTATAGAAGCTTGCCTTGGTATATCAATCAATTGTACTGTATTATAATCTAATCCATTCCATTTTAAAGAACCAAAATACTGGCTATTTTTTAACCTTGCATTTAAATTAGAGTTTTTATTTAGAATTGATTGAACTCGAGCGTATCTTTTAGAAGTATTGTCTGTAATACCAATAATTCCTAAACTATTAATTACAGCCATTTCTTGTTGAACACCATCTTGTTCTCCTTTATCAATAGTTAAAAAATTAAATTCTTTAGCGTAATTATTATTGATAATTCTTGCGTTTGAAAATGTATATTTCTGAAAATAATTGATTGTATCTACAACCGTAGAATCTAGGTTTACAATTGAAATATTTTTTTGCTGTAATAAGTTTCTTAAGCGCGTATTTTCTTCTAAAAGAATATCGTTTGTATGCTTTAGACTAAAATATTCAGAAATATTAGAAACCTTATTGTACATACCACCCGTTAACGAGTTTGCAGAGTTTACATACTTACTTTTATGAAAGTTTAAGTTATTAAAAGTAAGTGCTAAAGCAATAAATTGCAGCAACATAAAAAATAAAAAATATTTAAATTTTTGTAAAAAGTAAATAAGCTGCTGCATACTAAACCGCTAAAGTTTTATTTCATTAATACATTTTTGTATTTATCTAATTCTTTTAATGCAATACCTGTACCCCTTACAACAGCTCTTAAAGGATCTTCTGCTACGTAAACCGGTAAATCTGTTTTTCTAGAAAGTCTCTTATCTAAACCTCTTAACATAGAACCACCACCTGCTAAATAGATACCTGTATTGTAAATATCTGCTGCCAATTCTGGCGGAGTTTTAGATAAAGTTTCCATAACAGCATCTTCAATTCTTAAAATAGATTTGTCTAATGCTTTTGCTATTTCTCTGTATGAAACTTGTACTTGTTTTGGCTTACCACTTAATAAATCTCTACCTTGAACCAACATGTCTTCTGGCGGAGTTTCTAAATCTTCTGTAGCAGCACCAATTGTTATTTTAATTTTTTCTGCAGTAGTTTCTCCAACATGTAAATTGTGTTGCGTACGCATGTAGTACATAATATCGTTGGTAAACAAATCTCCTGCAACTTTTACAGATTGATCACAAACAATACCAGCTAAGGCAATAACAGCAATTTCTGTTGTACCACCACCTATATCAATAATCATATTTCCTTTTGGCTCCATAATGTCTATACCAACACCAATAGCAGCAGCCATAGGCTCATAAATTAAATAGATTTCTTTAGCATTCATGTGTTTAGCAGAATCTCTAACAGCACGTTTTTCTACTTCTGTAATTCCTGATGGAATACAGATTACCATTCTAAGTGCTGGTGGAAATAACTTCTTTTTGATTGACGGAATTTGTTTTACAAACTCTTTAATCATCTCTTCAGAAGCCTGAAAATCTGCGATTACTCCGTCTTTTAACGGACGAATTGTTTTGATATTTTCATGGGTTTTTCCTTGCATTAAATTGGCTTCTTTACCAATTGCAATTATTTTACCGGAAATTCTATTTCTAGCAACAATAGAAGGACTGTCTATAACCACTTTTCCGTCGTGAATTATCAACGTATTTGCGGTTCCTAGATCAATCGCAATATCTTCCGTCATAAAATCAAAAAAACCCATAAAATATCTTTAATGTATTATTTAAAGTAAGTATTACAAAGCTACTAAAAATCTCTTTGTAAACTTAATAATTTATTAATGTTTAAAATGTCTTGTTCCTGTCATTACCATCGATAAATTATTTTCATTACAATAATCTATACTTAGTTGATCTTTAATAGAACCACCTGGTTGAATAACACTTTTTATTCCTGCTTTATCTGCAATTTCTACACAATCAGGAAAAGGGAAAAATGCATCACTAGCCATCACAGATCCTTTTAAATCAAATTTAAAAGAAGTTGCTTTTTCAATAGCTTGATTTAAAGCATCTACTCTACTTGTTTGCCCTGTTCCTCCTGCTAATAATTGCTTATTTTTTACAAGAATAATTGTATTCGATTTTGTGTTTTTACATAACTTCGACGCAAATAATAAATCATCTAACTCAGATTGCGTTGGTTTATTGTTTGTAACGTACTTTAAATCTTCTAATTTATCTGTAATACTATCTTTATCTTGCACTAAATTACCATTTAAACAAGTTCTAATAGTTGTTGTTGGCAATGCAACTTCTTTTTGCACAAGAATTATTCTGTTCTTTTTACCTTTTAAAATTGCTAAAGCTTCTTCTGAATAACTAGGCGCAATTACAACTTCGCAAAATAATTTATGAATTTCTTCTGCAGTTGCAGCATCAATTTCCGTATTAGCAATTAAAATTCCGCCAAAAGCAGAAACAGGATCTCCTGCTAACGCATCTACATAAGCTTGTTTTATAGTTTCTCTTTGCGCAAAACCACAAGCATTATTATGTTTTAAAATTGCAAATGTTGGTGCTTCTCCTTTAAATTCTTCTATTAAATTTACTGCAGCATCAACATCTAACAAATTATTGTAACTTAATTCTTTACCATGTAATTTATCGAAAATAGCTTCTAAATCCCCAAAAAAGTATCCTTTTTGATGTGGATTTTCTCCGTAACGTAAAACCTTAGCATTTGTTTCGCTAACTTTAAAGGCTGGAGTTTCATCAGTATTAAAGTAATTAAAAATTGCTGTATCGTAATGAGAAGAGATATTAAAAGATTTTGCTGCAAAACTCTTTCTTTGTTCAAGAGTAGTTTCTCCGTTTCCTTCATCTAAAATAGATAAAAAAGCATCGTATTGATCCATAGAAGAAACTGTAAAAGTATCTTTAAAGTTTTTTGCTGATGCTCTAATTAAAGAAATACCACCAATATCAATTTTTTCTACAATATCTTGTTCTGGCGCACCAGATGCAACAGTTTTTTCAAACGGATATAAGTCTACTATTACTAAATCTATTTGCGGAATGTTATACTCTTTAAGTTCTGCAACATCACCTTCGTGATCTTGTCTATTTAAAATACCTCCAAAAACTTTTGGGTGTAAGGTTTTTACTCTTCCTCCTAAAATTGAAGGATAAGAAGTTACATCTTCTACAGGTACTACATTTATTCCTAAATCTTTAATAAATTTTTCTGTTCCTCCTGTAGAGTAAATAGTTACATTAAGTTCATTTAATTTTCTAACAATTGGCTCTAAACCATCTTTGTGAAATACTGAAATTAATGCGGATTTGATTGTTTTTGAAGTGCTCATCTAATGTTGTGTTGTTAAGCACGCAAATTTAGTAAAACCAAGTTTGAAAGACAATAAAAAGATAGTAACAAAAACCAGAAGTAATTAACAACTAGTTTACTTGCACTTTCGATTTAAAACTCTCTACAAGTGCGGTATAATCTCTAGGCACTCTTCTATCTTGATTTTTTTTTGTTGAATATAAAATTTTTAGTAAAAAATTAGGGGTAATTTTTTTCATTTTAGGGTATTTAGTAAGTTTTCAGGGCTTTTATTACTCTGCAGTTTCTAAAAAGTTATGAAACCATTGCACAAACATGTGGGTCCATGATTGTTTTTTCTCTATAAAATTAGTTGAATTGTCGCTATTAGCAACAGAGGTAAAATGTTCTTTTCTCATCAGTTAGGGATTTAATGATTATAGAAATACTATAAATAATAAAATGTTGTTAACAAATATAAAAAAAAATCCTTAAGTAACAACTATCCTATAAAATAGTTGCTACTTTGCTACATACAAACTCTAAAAGCTCTTCATCTTTTTCTGTAAAAGTATTTGCCGTATGCGAATCTATATCAATTTGACCAATATTTTCTTCGTTTACAAAAATAGGTATTACAATTTCTGATTTCACCTTCCATCCACAAGAAATGTAATTATCTTGTTCAGAAACATCTTGTACAACAAAGTTTTCGTTAGAGACAGCAACTTGCCCACAAATACCTTTTCCAAAAGGAATAATTATATGCTCTGTTTCTTCACCTGTATATTGCGCTAATTTTAATTCGTTCTTATCTCCGTTTTTAAAATAAAAACCTACCCAATCGTAGTAAGAAATTTCTTGTTCTAACAAATCGCAAATAGCTTGTAACTTAACAGCTACATTTTCTTCTAAAGCAATAATGCTTTCTACTTTATTTTTTAATATATTAATATCCATTTTTGTATATTCGTTTATGCATAATTGTAAATTGCAAAATTAAATCATTTTATATTGTGAAAAAACATAAAAATGTAGTCTTTTTTTTAATTAAGTTTTTTGCAACATACTTTATTTTGTTCGCAATTTACTCGTCTTACTTACAACGATCACAAACAAAAGTAGGCCAATTTAAAACGGCTTCTATAACAACTATTGTTGCAGATCAAACGGTAGATCTATTAGATTTTTTTGGTTATGATTCTGGCGCATATCAGCATAAAGAAGAGCTTTCTGTAAAATTATTAATTCACGGTAAATACACCGCTAGGGTTATAGAAGGTTGCAACTCTGTAAGCATTATTATTTTATTTGTTGCTTTTATTGTTGCTTTTGCGGGTTCTTTAAAAGCCACTATAATTTATTCTGTTTTAGGTAGTCTATTTATTTATGTTATAAATATTGCTCGAATTGCTTTTCTTGCAGTAATGATTTATAAATATCCAGAAAAACAAGAATTTTTGCACAATTTAGTTTTTCCAGCATTAATTTATGGTACAGTATTTTTACTTTGGGTAATTTGGGTTAATAAATTTAGCAACTATAAACGATGAATAGGTACATAAAAATAATATTACTTTTTCTTTTTGTTTCTCTATTATTTGTTGTGAGAGCATTTTCTGCGGAATTATTTTACGATCCTTTAATTGCTTATTTTAAAAACGATTATTTATACACAAATATGCCTAATCTAAATATTTGGTCTTTAATTGTAGATATGCTTTTTAGATATGTTTTAAATTCTGTAATTACAATTGCAATTATTTGGGTTATTTTTGAAAGAAAAGATTATGTAAAGTTTACTGGCTTTTTCTTAATGACAGCTTTTTTAATTTTAATTATCATTTTTTCTCTTTTACTTAGAGATCAATTTCAATCTGGATATTTATTACCATTTTACATCAGAAGATTTATTATTCATCCATTATTTTTACTGATACTTTTACCTGCATTTTACTTTCAAAAATTAAGTAATCGATAATTTAACTAAATTTTTTGTGTTTCTTATTGTAAATTTGCATCAGAAATGAAAAAATATCTAACTAAAATAACCGCTTTTTCTCTAGCATTTTTAGTACTATTTTCTACCTTTTCTTTTACGGTAGAAGCGCATTATTGTGGTGATTTTATTGTAGACATTTCTTACACAGGTGAAGCTGAAGTTTGTAAAACAGACATGACAAATGATCTTTCTATAGCTATGAAAGATTGCTGTTCTGATAAACAACATAAAATTGAAGGTCAAGATGAATTACAAGTAAACTCTGACAAACAATTAGATTTTAGCAAACAATTTTTCTTAACTTCATTTTTAACTTCTTATAAAAGTTTATTTGTTACAAAAGACTTTGTTAAGATTTATCATAAAAATCCGTATCCGCCAGACACAGATAAAAACTTCTTGGTTTTATACCAAACCTTTTTAATTTGATTTTATTCTAATTCTTACTAAAAACTTCATTTATGAAGTATAGTTTTAATTTTAATAAAGTCACATATCAATGAAAAAAAATATACTTAGTGGTCTTATGCTACTATTTCCGATAATTATTCTTTCTCAAAACAATTTAAAAGGAATGATTATGGACAGAGAAAATCCTAAAAACAATATAGGTATTGCAGGTGCAACCGTAAATTGGTTAAACACAAATATTGGTGCTATAACTAATGAAAAAGGTTGGTTTACGATACCTTATAAAAAAGAATATAAAAAACTAGTTGTTAGTTACATTGGCTACAAAACAGATACAATTACAGTATTAGACTTAATACCAATACATCATTACATTACGCCAGAAAGCAACTTAGCCGAAATTACAATTAAAAGTAAAAGAGATGCTGTTCAAAAATCTTTATTTGCAACTGCAAACACTTTTACGGTAAATAACGACGAACTTCTAAAAGCTGCTTGTTGCAATCTAGCAGAGAGTTTTGAAACAAATCCGTCGATAGACGTTAGTTTTTCTGATGCTTTAACCGGCACAAAACAGATTCAAATGTTAGGACTAAAAAGTCCGTATTTACAAATAATGCAAGAAAACCTTCCCTCTATTAGAGGTGCAGCACAAGCTTTTGGTTTAACTTTTACGCCAGGTACTTGGGTAGAAAGTATTCAAATTACAAAAGGAGCCGGATCTGTAGTTAATGGCTACGAAAGTATTTCTGGACAAATAAACGCAGAATTAGTGAAACCTTTTTCTGACAATGCTTTCTTTCTAAATGCATACAGTTCTCTTAACGGTAGATTAGAATTAAACACACATTTTAATAAAAGGGTTTCAGAAAAATGGCAAACCGGTTTATACATTCATGGTAATTATAGAGGAGAGAAATTTGACAAAAACAACGACAATTTCTTAGACGCACCTTTATCAAATCAAATAAATGTTATGAACCGTTGGCAATATACAGATGCTCAAAATGGTTGGGTTAGTTTCTTAAATGTTCGTTATTTAAATGATGAAAAACAAACAGGAGAACTTAATTTTAATCCAGAAACAGATAAAGCTACAACCAATGCTTGGGGAAGTGAAATAGACACCAAACGTTTTGAAACGTCGGCAAAAATTGGATATGTTTTTCCAGAATTACCATTTCAAAGTTTTGGTTTACAATTAGCTTATAGCAATCATCAACAAGACTCTTATTTTGGTTTAAATATATATGATATTAAACAGGAAAGTTTATACTCTAACTTACTTTTTAACTCTATTATTGGTGATACAAGATCAAAATTTAAAACAGGTATCAACTTTACTTATGATAACTTTGAAGAACTTGTAAACACCACAAATTATAATAGAAAAGAAAATTCTATCGGAGCATTTTTTGAATATGCTTTTGACAATTTAGACAACTTTAGTGTAACCGCAGGTATTCGAGTAGATGCACATAATTTATTAGGCACATTTATTACTCCTAGAGTTCACCTAAGATATGTTCCTTGGGAAAAAGGAGTTTTTAGAGCTTCTGCTGGTAGAGGAAAAAGAAGTGCTAATATTTTTGCCGAAAATCAGCAATTATTTGCAAGTTCTAGACAAATAAATATAGATGATATTGGTGGGAATTTCTACGGATTAAATGCTGAAACTGCATGGAATTTCGGAGTTTCATATCTACAAAAGTTTAATTTACTTGACAATAAAGGAGATATTACTTTCGATTTTTACAGAACCGATTTTAGCAATAAAGTTGTTGTCGATTGGGAAAATCCGCAAGCAATTTCATTTTACAATTTAACAGGAAAAAGTATTGCAGACAGCTTTCAAGTTGAAGTAAATTACGAATTGGCTAAAAATTTAAACTTAAGAACCGCATATAAGTATTTTGATATTTCTACGGATTATAAAAACGGTAATCTGCAGAAACCTTTACAGCCTAAAGATCGTTTTTTCGCAAACTTATCTTACGAAACAGTTGCTAAAGAAAATGGAAATCAATGGAAGTTTGATATAACTTATAATGCAATTGGTAAGCAACGTTTGCCTAATACTGCAAACAATCCTATTCAATATCGATTACCAGAATATGCAGATAATTATAGTTTATTAAACTCTCAAATAACCAAAGTCTTTTCAAATAAATTTGAAGTTTATTTTGGTGGAGAAAACCTAACAAATGTGCAACAAGAAAATCCTGTATTAGGTAACGATAATCCTTTTGGACCGAATTTTGATACTACAATAGTATACTCACCAATATTTGGTAGAACAATTTATGCAGGATTACGATTTAAAATAAAATAACAAACTCTATAAAAATTAATAAAAAATGAAAAAATTAATATTCGCATTCAGTCTATTTCTAATTGGGTTTTCTGTACAAGCACAAGACGTTAAAAAAGTAAAAAAGAAAAATGCAAAAGTAAGTTTTACCGTAGACGGTATTTGCGGTATGTGTAAAAAACGAATAGAAACAGCAGCTTTAAAAACAAAAGGTGTAAAGTTTGCTATTTGGGATGTTAAAACGCATCAAATTAATGTAATATTAGATGAACGAAAAACTCCTGTCGATACTTTAAAACAAAACATCGCAAATGTGGGCCATGATATAAAAGGTTTTAAAGCAACAGATGAAGCATACAACTCTGTGCATCCTTGTTGTAAATATAGAGACAGTAAAATTATAGAAGATCATAACGGCGAGCTGAAAAAACAGTAATAAAAAAAAGCTTCATTTATATAAATGAAGCTTTTTTTGTAACAAACATTTCAACTAGAACTAAGAATACAATACGTTTTAGCTATCTTAACTATAAACTTTACATATAAATTTCTTAGCTAATTTTTAAATATTCCAGCCCAATATCAGAATACATTATTTACAACAAAATTGAATTTTTAGTAAATTTAAATTATTAAAATATGATTTTTAGCTTAAACTATTGCAATAAATTTAATTAATTGTGATTATTGTTAAATATTCCATACTTCAATAAATTAAAAGTTTTATAACTTAGTAAGGTCAACTTTTTATAAAACACAAACAAATGAATTCAACAAATTTTAGTAGAAGAGAATGGTTAAAAAAAGGATCATTAACTCTTGGCGCATTGGCATTAGTACCTCATGATATCTGGAGCAGCAATGTTGCCAACGCTCAAAAAAACAACAGTACTTTTTTATACAGTTCTAATAATTATTTTAATGAATATACACCACCATTAGTTAAAGAAGAAGCTTCTTTAACAATATTAAGGTCTAACGAAAATCCTTATGGGCCACCGCCAAAATCAGTAAAAGCATTTCAAAATGAAGTTTTTGGAGGAAATAGATATTCTTGGAAATCTTTAGGCGGATTAAAAGAAAAAATAGCTAAAAACGAAGGCATTAAAACCAATCAAATTTTAATGGGACCTGGTTCTTCAGATTTATTAGAAAAAGTTGCCATGGTTCTCTTTCAAAATGGTGGTAACGTTATAAGTGCAGACCCAAGTTATATGTCATTAATTGTTGTTGCTAAATCTGTTGGTGGTAATTGGAAGTCATACAAGTTATTAGAAGACTCTCAGCATGATTTAGATGCTATGGAAGCAGGAATAGATAAAAACACTAAGCTCGTTTATATATGCAACCCTAACAACCCAACGGGTTCTATTACAGATGCTAAAAAACTAAGAGATTTTTGTAGTAGAGTTTCAGAAAAAGTACCCGTTTTTGTAGACGAAGCTTATTTAGAATTATCTAAAAATGGCTTAAGAGACTCTATGAATACTTTAGTTGCAGAAGGTAAAAACGTAATTGTTGCCAGAACTTTTTCTAAAATACATGGTATGGCAGGTTTAAGAGTTGGTTATGCAATTGGTAAAAAAGAAACGTTAGATATTATTAGTGAAATTACACGTGGCGGAATGGGAATTACCGGTCCTTCTATTGCTGCAGCATCTTCTAGCTTAGACAATCAAGAATTTTTAGATTCTTGTAAATCAAAAATTACCGATGCTAGAAATTATACCATTACTTACTTAAAAGAAAACAATTTTTCTTGTTTGCCTTCTGAAACCAATTTTTTAATTTTTGAAATACCAATGGAAGGAAGAGCATTTCTAAAGAAAATTTACGCAAAAAATGTTGCTGTAAAATCTTTTAAATTCTGGGACAAAAATTGGTGCAGAGTAAGTATTGGTACTATGGATGAAATGAAAAAATTCACCAATGCTATGACAGAAATATTTGTCTAGTATATGGATGGTGCAGTAGAAAAATCTATTTCGTTTATTCTCTTTATAATTATAGGAATCATCTTAAAAAAGAAAATTTCTGTAGGCGATGAAACCAATGGATTAAAAAAAATAATTCTTACACTTGCATTACCCGCAACTATTTTTATTGCTTTATTAAAAGTTAAAATTGATGGCAACCTGGTGTTGTTTCCATTATTAGCATTAGCTTTTAATGTAATACTTTTTGCAGTTACACCGTTGTTATTAAAAATTATTGGTGTCGATCCTAATTCTGATAAAGGTAGAAGTGCTAAACTTTTAATACCATCTTTGGCCCCTGGACTTTCTTGCTTTGCTTTTATTTTAGAATTTTTAGGTGATGGATATTTAGCAAAAGCTGCTATGGCAGATTTAGGAAATAAATTTTTTGTGCTTTTTTTACTTTATTTAGTAGCATTAAAATGGCATTATAACAATGCAGACTTCGAAGCAAACTCGTTAAAAACAAAACTTAAAGGTCTTTTAAAAGCTTTATTATACGAACCTGTAAACATTTTTATAATTGTTGCATTGGTATTAGTTTCTTTTGGAATTACTTTAGATAAAATTCCGAATTTTTTATCGATGACGTTAAGTAGACTAAGCTTTATAATGACGCCTTTGGTATTGCTTTTTATTGGTTTGGCGGTTAAAATTAAAAAACAACAATTCTTTCAGTTGTTTTCTTTATTGCTTTTAAGGGCTTCGTTTACCCTTTTATTAATTGCTGCCGTAATTTCTTTTGCAGACTTAACTGTTACTAAAGATATTTTAGTAATGATTGCTTTCGGATTAAGTTCTGCTAGCTTTTGGCCTTTTGCTCATATTTCTGCAATACATTTAAAAGAAACCAAAGAAAAAACGGTTAAAAGAACTTTTGATATCAATTTCGCATTATCAATATTAGCACTTTCATTACCAATTTCTGTATTATTAATCTTAGGAATTTTAACTGCTGGAGATACTTTTGCTAAAACTAGCAACATTTTTATACTATGTGGCATCCTATTTTTTATAGGTGTTTTGTATCCTATATATCTAAAGATTAATAAAAAAGTGAGTTTAAAAAAAAGTGAAATTCAACTTTCTGTAGATAAATAACATAATTATTTATACTTTATAAGTTCTAAAAAAACCTTTCAATTTATATTTGAAAGGTTTTTTTTTAGTTAAAAACTCCAGTTTTTATAACTACTAGAACTTTCTAACCTTTCCTCTAAATCATCTTCTAATTCTTTAAAAAAATCGATACCCGTTAATGCTTCAATTTTATTTACAGAAACAACAAATTTATACAATGGTAACTTCGAGTCTTTATGTGGTACTAAAAAAGCAATCATTTTTATTTTGCTACTCGTCTTGTCTAAAATTACTTTATAAAATTTTTTTGGCACAGCTACATTTTCGCTTCCAATTGTTTGTAAATTGTTTTCTAAAACACCGCCTGTTATTACAAAAACACCATCGTTTTTCCTTGCCCAATAACGTACTTTTTGTTCTAACCGATTCCAGATACCAGCATTAAATGCATGTTTTTGCGGACTGATATTACTTGTTAAAAATGTTTCGTCGTGCGCTGTTTTTGTAAACTTTCTATCTCCGGCAGGACATAAATGACCTCTATCATAACCCGAATTTTTGTAATTACGCCAATGTGCTGCTTTTGTTTTTACTGCATTATCTATTTCAAAATAAGGTCTTTTAAAATTATTTCTACTTAAATCTGATGCTTTTAATTCGTAAGCAACCCATTCTGCTTGTTCGTGTTTTTCGCTATAAGATAAAGAGTAGTGTTGATGATGCACTACTTGATTTGTAGTACTTGTTGGCAAAAAATATTGATTTGTTGCTGCTTTTGGTTTTTTACCTTCTTCAATTATAAAATCTTCTTTTTGGTTGTCTAAAAACTGTTCGTAACCTAGAACTGCAATTAAAATAACAACTGCTATAATAGAGAGTATTTTCTTCTTTGTCAAGATTGGTTTGTTTAAAATTCTTAATAACTGTAAAGGTATGAAAGAATGTTAAAATTAACCAAGTAAGCATGCGTTAAGGATTGAACGGTTTGTTTGAGCTCTTTTTGAGGAACGAAAAAAAGCGAGTAGTGAAAGCCTGTTAAAACGCCCAAAATAAAAAACTCTCTCAAATTAATGAGAGAGTTTTGAGTTTTAAAAAATTGTTTTGTCATTTATTTCTAGTAACGACAAAACGTTGTCTTTTATTAGTATCTGTAATGTTCTGGCTTAAATGGTCCTTCTACAGTTACACCAATATAAGAAGCTTGCTCGTCTCTTAATTCTGTAAGCTCTACTCCTATTTTTGCTAAGTGTAATTTTGCAACTTTTTCATCTAAATGTTTTGGTAACATGTACACATCGTTTTTATACGCGTCTGCATTTGTCCAAAGTTCTATTTGAGCCAAAGTTTGGTTTGTAAAAGAATTAGACATTACAAAACTTGGGTGCCCAGTTGCACAACCTAAGTTTACTAAACGTCCTTCTGCTAAAACAATAATATCTTTACCATCTATAACGTACTTGTCTACTTGTGGTTTTATAGTATCTTTTGTGTTACCGTGGTTTTTATTTAACCAAGCCATATCAATTTCGTTATCGAAATGCCCAATGTTACATACTATAACTTTGTCTTTCATTGCTTCGAAATGACGCCCTTGAATAATATCTTTATTACCAGTTGTTGTAATAATAATATCCGAATTTGCAACTACCGTTTCTAATCTTTTTACTTCGAAACCATCCATTGCAGCTTGTAAAGCACAAATTGGGTCTATTTCTGTAACAGTTACAATAGAACCTGCTCCTTTAAAAGAAGCTGCTGTACCTTTACCAACATCACCATAACCACAAACTGTTACTCTTTTACCAGCTAACATAATATCTGTTGCTCTACGAATTGCATCTACTGCAGATTCTTTACAACCATATTTGTTATCGAATTTAGATTTTGTAACAGAATCGTTTACATTAATTGCTGGCATTGGTAACGTTCCGTTTTTTACTCTTTCGTAAAGTCTGTGAACACCAGTTGTAGTTTCTTCAGATAAACCGTTAATTCCGTCTGCTAATTCTGGATATTTATCTAACACCATGTTTGTTAAATCTCCACCATCATCTAAAATCATATTTAATGGTTTTCTGTCTTCACCAAAAAATAAAGTTTGTTCTATACACCAGTCAAACTCTTCTTCTGTCATATCTTTCCAAGCATAAACCGCAGTACCAGCTTCTGCTATTGCAGCAGCAGCTTGATCTTGCGTAGAAAAAATATTACAAGAACTCCAAGTAACCTCTGCACCTAAAGCTTGTAAAGTTTCTATTAAAACAGCTGTTTGAATTGTCATGTGCAAACATCCTGCAATTCTAGCTCCTTTTAATGGCTGCTCATTTTTATATTCTTCTCTTAAAGACATTAACCCTGGCATTTCTGCTTCAGCTAATAAAATTTCTTTTCTTCCCCATGCAGCTAAAGAAATATCTTTAACTTTATTTGGTACGTAAGCTATTTTTGTGCTCATATTATGTATATTTATATTCTAATTTTTCGAACTACAAAGTTACGACATCCATTTTAAAAAAGTATGCCTCTTTACAAAAGTTTAACGGTAAATAATAACACCAAAGTACTAATCTGGAAGATTGATGAATCTTTTAACGAATTAAATAAGAACGTTTTACTAACCCCAAAAAGTAGAACTCGTTTAGAGAGCATGAAATCTGATTTGCATCAAAAAGGTTTTTTAAGTGTAAGGCACTTACTTAAAGAGGTTGGTTATAGAGATGAAGATTTAATGTATGATGAATTTGGAAAACCGCATTTAAAAGATGGTAAATACATTTCGATTACGCATTCTTTTACTTTTTCTGGCTTGATAATTTCTGATAAACTTCATGTTGGGATAGATATTGAAATGCAGCGAGACAAAATTTTAAAAATTGCACATAAATTTACACCAATAGAAGAATATAAAACGATTGCAAATCATGATGCATTGGTAAGTAAATTAACCATAGTTTGGGGTGCAAAAGAAAGTTTATATAAAATCTACGGAAAGAAAAAATTACTGTTTTTACATAATATTTATATTGAAGATTTTAAGTTTGAAGATCAAAAAACTACAGGAGCTATTAGATATGATGGCGAAGAATTCTCTTACAAAATAGAGTTTTTAGAGTTTGATGGTTTTACCTGCGTATTTGCTTATTAATTATCGTTATTCTGAAGAAATAAAAAAATCTTTAATGTTTAAAATAAGATTACTTGGTCATTCTTACAGAAACAAGTTCAGCATAAATCCTCGTAATCACATTCAGCTTTTGTATTTTCGCATTCGTGAATATTTACCAAAACATTTTATTAGCAAAAAAAGAAGGCAAAAAGTTATTGGCTGTTCTTATAGATCCAGAAAAAATAGATTTAGAAAATATTGCTATTTTCTTTGAAAAAGTTCACCAATCTATAGCAACACATATTTTTATTGGCGGAAGCACAGATGAAAATAATCAAACAGAAAATGTAGTTTCAGAAATTAAAAAAACCACACATTTACCTATAGTTTTATTTCCTGGTGATGTTTCTCAGATTTCAGAAAAAGCAGACGGAATTCTATTTTTAAGTTTGCTTTCTGGCAGAAACCCAGAATATTTAATAGAACAACAAATAAAAGCGGCGCCAATATTAAAAAACATTCATTTAGAAATTTTACCTACAGGTTATATTCTTATTGATGGAAAAAAAGAAACTGCAACTCAAAAAGTAAGTAACACAAAACCAATCGCGCAAGAAAATGTAGATTTGATTTTAAATACTGCTTTGGCAGGCGAATTCTCTGGCAAAAAATTAATCTATTTAGAAGCAGGTTCTGGTGCAACAGTTCCTGTAAATAATAGTATTATCAATGTTGTAAAAAAAAACTTGTCAATTCCATTAATTGTTGGTGGCGGAATTCGTTCTAAAGAACAATTAGATATAACTTTTAATGCTGGTGCGGATATAGTTGTGATTGGTACTGCTTTTGAAGATGATGAAACCTTCTTTGAAGACTTAAAAAAATAAAAAATGACAGAAATTTTTAACTTCTTGTTTGAGCAATACAAAACATACGAAACAATAGATATTGTCTTAGAAATTATTGCCGTTATTTTTGGATTTTTATCGGTTTGGTATTCCAAAAAAAATAAAGTTTTAGTTTTTCCGACAGGAATGATAAGTACCTTAATTTTTGTGTATTTATTGCTAAAATGGGAACTTTTAGGAGATATGATGATTAATGCTTATTATTTTATAATGAGTATTTATGGTTGGTATATTTGGACCTACAAAAGCGATGGAGAACACGAAACACCAATTTCTAAAACTACGTATAAAGAGAAAAAAATAAGTGTTTTAATATTTATAGCAACATTAATTTTTGTGTACGCTGTTTATTCTTATTTTGAAAAATGGACAAATTGGACTGCTTATGTAGATACATTTACAACTGCCATTTTCTTTGTAGGTATGTGGTTAATGGCGAAACGTAAAATAGAAAACTGGATTTTTTGGATTATTGGAGATTTAATTTCTGTACCTTTATATTTATACAAAGGATTTACCTTTACTAGTTTTCAATATTTCGGATTTACTTTTATTGCCATTTTTGGCTATTTAGCATGGAAAAAGAACTTAAACAAGAACCCATTAACATCGTAAAAGTTGTTTTATTTGGCCCTGAATCTACAGGAAAAACAACACTTTCTAGACAATTAGCACGCTATTACAATACGGTTTGGGCTCCGGAATTTGCACGCGAATATCTGCAAGATAAATGGAACAACGAGCGTAAAACTTGTGAGAAAGAAGATTTATTACCAATTGCAATTGGGCAAATGAAACTAGAAAATTCGTTAGCAAAAAAAGCAGATAAAATACTTATTTGTGATACAGATTTATTAGAAACAAAAGTATATTCCGAAGAATTTTATGGTGGTTTTGTAGATGATAAACTAAATAAAGCAGCTACAAAAAACCAATATGATTTATATCTTTTAACCTATATAGATACTCCTTGGGAAGAAGATGATTTACGTGACAGGCCAGAAGAAAGACTCGAAATGTTTAAAGCATTTGAAAAGGCCTTAATTAAAAACAAAAGACCCTATCTTTTGTTAAAAGGAGATAAAGAGACAAGATTAAAAAACGCTACAGAAGCTATCAATAAAATTATTGAAACGAAAGATAATTTACACTCATTTTCAAATTCATTATTAGATTTAGATATGCATTTTTTACATCAGAATTCTGCAGATTTCGGAAATTCTTTAGATTATTAAAATGAATTTAGAATTATTATTAAAAGAATTAAATTTTAAAGCAATTAGAAGTTCTGGTGCTGGTGGGCAACATGTTAATAAGACATCTTCTAAAATAGAATTAACTTTTAGTTTAGAAAATTCATTTGCTTTTTCTGATGAAGAAAAAACTTTACTCAAAAAAAACCTTTCATCAAAACTTACTAAAGAAAACACTTTAATACTGTTTTGCGAAGAAACTAGATCTCAGCACAGAAATAAAGAACTTGCTATTAAACGATTTATAGAATTAATTAAAAAAAATTTAATTGTCGTAAAAAAGCGAAAAAAGTCGAAACCTTCTAAAAGTGCCATCAAAAAAAGATTAGATTCTAAACAGAAAAACTCGGTAAAAAAAGCACTTAGAAAAAGACCTAAATTAGACTAAGTACTGCTTAATAAGCTTCAGCAATATTTACGTAAAAATTACCATCTGTTTCGTTACCAGCACCATAATCAAATCTTATATTTAATTTCTCTTTTTTATCTAACATAAAACGAAGTCCTACACCATAGTTTAACTTTAAATCGCCAATATTTAAATCAGTAGTTTTATTAAACACATCTCCTGCACCAATAAAACCTACCAAACCAAATCTACTATCTTTAAACGTTTTTCTATATTCAATTTGTGCTGCTAATAAGTTTTCTTCTATAAATCTTCCTTCTAAATAACCACGCATTATTTGTTCGTTTCCTAATAATGCCAACTCAGATAATGGCACATTTCCGTTCGCAAAATGACCAACTGCTTGTACAGCAATTACATCATTATTAGATGCTGAAACTTTAAAATAATGACGTAAATCGAAACGTGTTAAATCAAAATCATGCGTTCCGCCCATAGATGTGTTGTAAAAACCTCTAGTTAACTCGAAATACCAACCTTTAGATGCATTTAAAATATTATCTCTACTATCATACAAAACTGCCAACTCAACACCTGTAGAAGTAGAACCA
Source organism: Polaribacter marinaquae (assembly GCF_038019025.1). NCBI lineage: Bacteria > Pseudomonadati > Bacteroidota > Flavobacteriia > Flavobacteriales > Flavobacteriaceae > Polaribacter > Polaribacter marinaquae. The sequence continues at coordinate 2,452,128 of NZ_CP150496.1, read as the reverse complement.
TCATAACCTGTTGGTCTAGTTGCATCTAACAAACCATTTTCTTCAACTTTAGTTTTATAAACTTTGTTGTATCTAACTCCACCACCTAAAAATAAATATCTTGTAAACGCTCTTTTTAGCAAAATTGGTTCAATCAAAAATTGATATGTATCATAAATTTCTTCGTTAGTTTCTGGTGTATCTGTACCAATTCCGTAGTAATATTTTGGATAATTTTGAAAACTCAAATTACCAGAAATCACCCATTCTTCTTGATTTGTAAAAATCTCGAATCCTGAATAAATAAAAAATTGATTATTTAAAGTGTACAACATAGAAACAGGCATATTAGACGTTCTTGTTTCATCTCCACTTCCTTTAAATTTAAATAAATATTTTGCACCAACACCAAACCCTAAACTGGTTTCTGGCGAATAACTAACAATTGGTGCTGTAATTATTTTTGATAAATACAAGGTAGAATCTTTAGCTACTTTATCTTTATTCGGATAAAATGTAAAATACTCTACAAATTTATCTAAACCGGTTTCTTTTTTAGATTCACTTTCCTGAGAATGAGCAGATAAAGTGAAGAGAAAAACAAAAAATAAATTAACTACTATCTTATAAAGGTTATTTGATGTATTGTATTTCATGATTGATATTTTGTACAAATTTAGTGCTGATTTTTTATACACATTAACTCATATAAAATTTTACTTATCGGTAATGATTGTTGAAAAACTTAACCTAAAGTTAAAATAAATCACTTTTTAGTTCCGCATTAAACTATTCTAGCTTAATTTTGCATTGTTCTCATAAAGGGGTGCTTTAAAAAGGCTGAGATCATACCCAAAGAACCTAGAACAGGTAATGCTGTTTAGGGATTTATAACAAAGTCATTAAGAAGTTTTAACTGCAGTAGGTTTAAAAAAATAAAACACTATTACGTTGCAAACTCTTCTAAATGCCAAAACTAATTATTCAAAAATAGTCACAGAATAATTGCCTCTTTTTATTCGTTTTATATTATTTAAAATGAAAAAAATTACAATTTTTTTATTCTTATTAGTAAGTATACTTACAAATGCACAATCCTTTAAATTTTCTGGAACTGTAATAGACGAAAACGAAAATCCTTTACCAGGAGCATCTGTTTACATTAAAGAAATTAAAAAAGGAACATCAACAAATTTTAAAGGAAATTTTAGTTTGCAACTTAAAAAAGGTACTTATACAGTAGAAGTTTCTTTTATTGGTTACAAAACTATTTCGCAAAGAGTTTTACTTTCTAAAAACGAAGAGTATTTTATAAAACTTAAAACAGGTTCTATGGTTTTAGACGAAGTTTTAGTTGCTGCCGTAAGAGCAAATACCGATGCTCCGGTTACATTTTCTAACTTATCTAAAAAAGAAATTGCAAAACGTAATCTAGGACAAGATATTCCTATTCTTTTAAACTATATGCCTTCTGTTGTTTCTTCATCAGATGCTGGTGCAGGTGTTGGTTACACATACATGAGCGTGCGTGGTTCTAACGGAGAAAGAATTAATGTAACCGTTAATGGTATACCTTATAACGATGCAGAAAGCCATGGTACTTTTTGGGTTAATTTAGGTGATTTTGCATCTTCAACTCAAAACTTACAATTGCAACGTGGTGTTGGTACTTCTACAAATGGTTCTGGTGCTTTTGGGGCAAGTTTAAATATTTTAACAGATGCTGCTCAAGAAGAAGCATACGGAGAAATATCAAACTCTTTTGGCTCTTTTAACACAAGAAAACATACTGTAAAATTTAGTACAGGTAAAATTAACGATCATATAGAAATTGCAGGTCGTTTGTCTAATATTTCTTCTGATGGATATATCGACAGAGCATCATCAGACCTAAAATCTTACTTTTTACAAGGAAGTTATATTGATGATAATACTTTAATAAAAGCAATTACTTTCGGAGGGAAAGAAAAAACCTACCAAGCTTGGTACGGTACGCCTAAAGTAAGATTAGAAAATGATGCTCAAGGTATCGAAGATTATATTACAGATAACTTTTTAAGTGATAGTGAAGCAGAAAATTTAAGAAATTCTGACAGAAGATACAATTATTACACTTATGATAATGAGGTAGATAATTACGAGCAAAACCATTATCAATTGCACTGGAATGAGCAATTAAACGATAATTGGTCTACAAATTTAGCATTAAACTACACAAAAGGTTCTGGTTACTTCGAACAATATAAAGTAGAAGAAGATGCAGCAGATTTTAATAATTTAATTGTTGATGGTTCAGATGTTATTGTTAGACGATGGTTACAAAATGACTTTTATGTTGCTAACTTTAATGCTAATTACAAAAACGAATCTTTAAATGTAATTTCTGGTATTTCTTATTCAAATTATACCGGAGATCATTTCGGAGAAGTGATTTGGGGAGAAGATTTAGCACCAAACACAAATATTAGAGATCAGTATTATTTTTCTGATGCTAAAAAAACCGACTTTTCTGTTTTTGCAAAAGCAAACTTTAAAATTTCAGAAGATCTTTCTGGTTACTTAGATTTACAAGGTCGTTTTGTTAACTACCAAACAAATGGTATTACTTCTGATCTAGAAAACATTGGAGTAGATGCAAATTTTGATTTCTTTAATCCTAAAGTAGGACTTACATATAAAGTAGATCCTAATAATAGTTTATATACTTCTTTTGCTGTAGCTAATAGAGAGCCAAATAGAAATGATTTTGAAGGTGGCGTAAACACACACGAAACTTTAAATGATTTAGAATTTGGTTGGAGATTAAAAAGTGAATATGTAAAATTAAATACAAATGTGTACTATATGAATTATAAAAATCAGTTAGTATTAACTGGTGCTTTAGATGACGTTGGTGCACCTATTAGAGCTACTTCTGGAGACAGTTATAGATTAGGTTTAGAAATAGATGCGGATATTTATTTAAATGAATATTTCTCAATTAAACCAAATGCAGCTTTTAGTTCTAATAAGAATAAAAACTTTGTTGCCAAAATAGACGGTGCTTTACAAAATTTAGGAAATACAGACATTTCATTTTCTCCGGACGTAGTTGTTGGAAATATGTTTATTTACAAACCAATAGAAAACCTACAAATTTCTTTCTTATCTAAATATGTTGGCAAACAATATATGAGTAACTTAGGTAGCAAAGTTTCTAATAGTGATATTATAGACAGTTATTTTACTTCAGATTTAAACTTTGTGTACGAAGTAAAACCTACTAAAATTTTTAAGTCAATTGTATTTACTGCTTTAATAAACAATATTTTTGATAGAGAATATGTAGACAGAGGTTACTATGGTACTTTTGATGACACTTGGTCAGATCCAAATAAAACAACTACTTTAGATTATGCCGGTTTTTACCCTCAAGCAACTAGAAACTTCTTAGTTGGTGTAACGCTAAAATTCTAAAAAAACATACTTTTTAAATCAATTTTGGTTAATAAAATCACAAAACGAGCCTTTTTCTTTGAAAATCGCTCGTTTTTCTGTATATTGAAATTCTATGAAAAAACTTTTAAACTTCAATTCTTTTAGCATAAAAACTACGCTTTACTACAGTGTTTTTACCAAGAAGTTTTACCAACAAGTTTTCTAGACATCTTATCCCTTTTCTTTTTTTCTCTTTTAAAGAACAAATCTAATTAAAAGAGTAGCTCACTTCATTCAAAAAAATAAACTAAAAATTTATGAGACAACTTAAAATTGTAAAGCAAGTAACCAACAGAGACGCAAAATCTTTAGAAAAATATTTTCAAGAAATAAGTAAAATAGGTTTAATAACTGCAGATGAAGAAGTTGAATTGGCTCTAAAAATTAAAACAGGAGATTCAATTGCGTTAGATAAATTGGTGAAGGCTAATTTAAGGTTTGTAGTATCTGTCGCTAAACAATATCAAGGGCAAGGTTTAAAACTATCAGACTTAATAAACGAAGGTAATTTAGGTTTGGTAAAAGCGGCAAAACGTTTTGATGAAACAAGAGGTTTTAAATTTATTTCTTATGCTGTTTGGTGGATTCGTCAATCTATAATGCAAGCTTTAGCAGAACAATCTAGAATTGTAAGGTTGCCATTAAATAAAATTGGGAGTATCAGTAAAATTAACAAAATTTACGCTAGACTAGAGCAAAATGAACAACGAATGCCTACAAATAAAGAGATTGCGCAAAGTTTAGACATGACAGAAACAGAAGTAGAACAATCTATTAGAAATTCTGGTAAATCTTTATCTATGGATGCGCCTTTTAAAGACGGAGAAGATTCTAATTTATACAATGTTTTGCAGTCTGATGAATCTCCGAAACCAGATAAAGATTTAATGAATCAATCTTTGAAAATAGAAATCGATCGAGCTTTAAACACTTTAACATCTAAAGAAGCTAAAGTTTTAAAAATGTATTACGGTATTGGTAATGAAGTTGCTACAAGTTTAACTGAAATAGGCGAAAAATTCGATTTAACTAGAGAAAGAGTAAGACAAGTAAAACAAAGAGCAATAAGACGATTGCAATCTAAATCTAAAAATCAAATGCTAAAAACATACTTAGGATAAAATAAAATTACTTTTAAAATAAAAAATCTCAAAATTTACATTTTGAGATTTTTTATTTTTATGAATCTATTCTGCCAATAGCGCAACTAACAAATGACTTTGCTTTATGAGCTATGGTGTTTTTATCTCCTACTTCCGGATATCCTAATTTGGATAATTTTTCTTTTATCAAATCTAAATTTTCGTTTTCTGATGTTATGGTAACCGTAGAATTTTCTACTTCAACTTGCACATCTGTAACTTCATTTATACTTAATAAACCTTTTTTTATTGTAGCAGCACAACCACCACATTTTAAATTCTCTATTTTTATTTCTGAAATCATACTATCTAATTTTCTTTTTTCCATTGATTATATCCACCTAAAACATTAACGCACATAAAACCTGCTTTACTTAGTATTTTAATGGCTTTTTTACTTCTATTTCCGCTTCTACAATAGACAAACACTTTTCGATTTTTATCTAACTTTCTTGAGGCATTATTATAAAAATTTGCATCAAAATAATCTGCAAAAATCGCAGTTTTTATAAAACCTTGTTTAACTTCTTTCGTTGATCTAACATCTAATAATTGTATGCTATCTTCTTCTAAAATACGTTTTAATTCTAAAGTAGTTATATTATTTGTATCACTTTGAGGTTTACAAGCAATAAAAAACATACATGTAACTAATAAACAAATAAAATGCTTCATTAAAACTATTTTAAAGTAGACGGACAAACGGCTGCAGTTGTCTCGATATCAGTTTTTCTTATTGCACCAAAACCACCTGCCACATCAATTACGTTATGAAATCCTCTAGCTTTAAGTATCGAAGCAGCAATAACAGAACGGTAACCACCTGCACAATGTATATAAAAATCTCCTTTTTTTGGAAATTGTGAAATATGATCGTTTAAAAAATCTAAAGGTGTGCTTTCAGCAACATTTATATGTTCGCTAGAAAACTCACCCGGCTTTCTTACATCAAAAACAGGCATATTTTCTTTTATTTTTTCTTCTAACACAGATGCAGAAACAGATTCTAAAGTATCAATTTCTTTTCCTGCTTGTTTCCAAGCATCAAAACTTCCTTCTAAATAACCTAATACATTATCAAAACCAACTCTAGATAATCTTGTAATTGTATCTTCTTCTCTACCTTTTGCAGCTACTAATAAAATTGGTTGTGTAATGTCTTTTATTAATGCGCCAACCCAAGGTGCAAATCCGCCGTCTATTCCAATAAAAATAGATTGAGGAATAAATCCTTTTATAAATTCTGTTTGATGACGTACATCTAAAATAATAGCGTCAGTTTCGTTTGCAACCAATTCAAAATCTTTTACAGACAATGGTTTTGTAGATGTTTTTATAACATCATCTATAGATTTATAACCTTCTTTATTTAATTTAACATTTAAAGGAAAGTAAGCTGGTGGTGGTAATAAACCATCTGTAACTTCTTTTATAAACTCTTCTTTTGTCATGTTAGCTCTTAAGGCATAATTGGTTTCTTTTTGATTACCAATTGTACCTACTGTTTCTTTACTTAAATTTTTACCACAAGCAGAACCCGCACCGTGTGCTGGATAAACAATAATATCATCTGCTAACGGCATAATTTTAATTCTTAAACTATCAAATAGAAAACCAGCTAAATCCTCTTCAGTAATATCTCCTTTTTGAGCTAAATCTGGTCTACCAACATCACCTAAGAATAATGTGTCTCCGCTAAAAAGAGCATGGTTTTTACCATTCTCATCTTTTAATAAATAACAAGAACTTTCCATTGTATGACCAGGTGTGTGTAATACCGTTATAGAAATATCTCCTACTTTAAAAACTTGATTATCTTCTGCTATTATTGCATTAAAATTAGTTTTTGCTGTTGGACCATAAACAATATCTGCTCCTGTTTTTTCTGCAAGAGTTACGTGCCCACTAACAAAATCTGCATGAAAATGTGTTTCAAAAATGTACTTAATTTTTGAATTAGCTTTTGCTGCTCTATCAATATAATCTTGTACTTCTCTTAAAGGATCTATAATTGCTACTTCTCCTTTACTTTCAATATAATAAGCACCTTGTGCTAAACAACCTGTATAAATTTGTTCTATTATCATAATCTGTTCTTCATTTATTACACTTCAAAATAACATCAATAGTGTAAATTACTAAATGATATTTATCAGTTTTAAGTTAAAGCTTAATCGTAAGCTTGATGTATATATTTCGCGTATTTCTCTTGATGCGATCGATCTCCGGTTTTATAGAATTTTACCGCTTGATTTGCGCGCATAAAGAAATGTTTTAAGTCAATAATTTCTAATATTCCACTTCTAAATAAATCGTCTCTTACAGGACCTTTAACACCTGCAAAATAGAATGTAATATTTCTTTTTTGACAATATTTAATTCGTTCTTTAAGCATTTCTACTCCTGTACTGTCTACTCTATTAATACTTTCTGCATCTAATACAATCAATTTTAATGCAGAACCTTTTCTAAACATCATTTCATCAAGTTTATCTCTAAAATAACTAGAGTTTGCATAAAATAATTGTGCATCAAATCTAAAAACTAGAATATCATCATCAATTACAACTTCATCAAATCTATTTTTATTTCTGTAAAAATTAGAGTTTGGCACTTTACCTAACTCTGCTACATACGGTCTCGAGGTTCTAAAAATTAAAATGATTAGAGATAAACCTACACCAACAATAATACCATATTCAATTCCAAGTAATAATGTGGCCAAAAAGGTTGCTAACATTAACCAAAAATCGAGTTTATTTGCTTTCCATAAAAAACCCGCTTCTTTAAAATTTACCAAACCAAATACAGCTACAATAATAATAGCTGCTAAAACTGTTTTTGGTAAATGATAAAATAAAGGTGTTAAGAATAACAACGTAATTACCACCATAATTACAGATATTAATGCTGCCATACCTGTTTTAGCGCCACTTTCTTGATTTATTGCAGATCTAGAAAAACTAGAAGTACTTGGGTATGCTTTAAATAAAGAACCAACCATATTACTAATACCTAATGCTATTAATTCTTGATTTGGTCTAATTCTATATTCGTCTTGTTTAGCTTCTAAAGATTTACCAATAGAAATGGTTTCTAAATAACCAACCATTACTAATGTTAAAGCAATAGGCATTAACTCTTTAATCTGATCAAAATCAAAAGATGGTAGTTCAAACTTTGGTAATCCTGACGGTATGTCTTTTACAATTGATACGTCTTCAAAGCATTTACCAAAGTATTTCATTGTGATAATACCAAGAATAACAACAATTAATGCATTCGGAATTTTCTTATTTATCTTACGAAAGAAAATAATTACGATTACAGAAAATAAACCTATAACAGTTGTATGATAATTATAATTACTAATATTATAAATAATATCTTCTAAAATTATCTGAATTTGGTCGCTCTGAACAAAATCTACACCCAATAAATTTCTAAATTGATTAAAACCAATTATCAATGCAACTGCAGATGTAAAACCTGTAATAACAGGTTTTGATAGAAAATTTACGATAAAACCGAGACTAAATACTCCCATTATAAACTGAATAGCACCAACCATTAAAGCCAATAAAATTGTAATAGAAATATAACTTTCAGATCCTGCCAAAGCTAAGGTAGAAACACCTGTTGCAACAATTAAAGAATCCATTGCTACCGGACCAATTGCTACTTGTCTAGAAGAACCAAAAATAGCATACATAATCTGTGGAACCAACGCACAATATAAACCATAAATTGGTGGTAAACCTGCAATTAAAGCATAGGCAATTCCTTGTGGAATTAAAATAATTCCTACAGTTATACCCGCTACTAAATCTCCCTTAAACAGCGAAGAATTGTAGTTTGGCAACCATTCTAAAATAGGTATTATCTTTTTTAAGTTCATTAAAACAATTCTCCTTGATTTGTTCCTTTTGTTCTTCCTAAATGCTTATATGCTAACTCTGTTACTTCTCTACCTCTTGGAGTTCTCATTATAAATCCTTGTTGTATAAGAAAAGGTTCATAAACTTCTTCTATTGTTTCTGTATTTTCAGAAACAGCAGTTGCAATTGTACTAATACCAACAGGTCCTCCTTTAAATTTATCGATTATTGTAGCCAAGATTTTGTTATCCATTTCATCCAAACCATGGGCATCAACATTTAATGCTTTTAAAGAATATTTAGCTATTTCAATAGTGATATTCCCTTCACCTTTAATCTCTGCAAAATCTCTAACTCTACGTAACAAAGCATTCGCAATTCTTGGAGTTCCTCTGCTACGACCAGCAATTTCAATCGCTGCTTCCATAGAAATAGGAACGCCTAAAATGTGCGCACTTCTTTGAATAATAGTGGTTAATAAATCCGTTTTATAATAATGTAATCTACTACTAATTCCGAATCGTGCACGCATTGGTGCAGTTAATAATCCAGATCGAGTGGTAGCACCAATTAAAGTAAAAGGTTCTAAGTGAATTTGAACTGTACGTGCATTTGGCCCAGATTCAATCATTATATCTATTTTGTAATCTTCCATTGCAGAATACAAATACTCTTCTACTATTGGACTTAAACGATGTATTTCATCAATAAATAAAACATCTCTTTCATCTAGATTTGTAAGTAATCCTGCTAAATCACCCGGTTTGTCTAAAACAGGTCCAGAGGTAACCTTAATTCCTACTTCTAATTCATTTGCTAGAATATGTGCAAGTGTCGTTTTTCCTAAACCAGGAGGACCATGAAATAATGTATGATCTAAAGCTTCATTCCTTTTATTTGCTGCTTGAACAAAGACTTTTAAATTATCAATAGCTTGATCTTGACCAGTAAAATCATCAAATGATAAAGGTCTTAACTTCTTTTCAACATCAAAGTCTTCATTAGAAAAGTTACTATTGTCAGGATTTAAATTTTCGTTCATAAAACAAAGATAATATTATTTAAAATACTAAAATGTAAGTTTTGTTACACAAAAAAAACCTTTCCATTGCTGGAAAGGTTTTTTAAATTATATTTTATAATTATTAAGATGGTTCTTCACCGTCTAATAATGGTGTTGTTTGTAAAACAAAATCTTCACCATGTAAATAATCACTATCATCATCATTAGGATCTACACGCTTACTGTAATCATATGCCCATCTATGAACTTCTGGTATTTTACCTGGCCAGTTACCATGTACATGTTCTACTGGTGTTGTCCATTCTAAAGTGTTTGATTTCCATGGATTTTGTGTAGCTTTTTCACCTCTATACATAGAGATAAAAAAGTTAGCAATAAAGAATATCTGAGCAATACCACCAACCAAAGCAAAAATAGTAATAACAACATTGATATCTGCTAAATCATCAAACATTGGAAAGTTAGTGTTTGTATAATATCTACGTGGTAAACCTGCTAAACCAATAAAGTGCATTGGCCAGAATACTCCGTAAGCACATATAATACTTAACCAGAAATGCCAATAACCTAAAGTCTTATTCATCATTCTACCATACATTTTTGGGAACCAGTGATAAACACCAGCAAACATACCAAAGATTGCAGAAACACCCATTACTAAGTGGAAGTGAGCCACAACAAAGTAAGTATCGTGAATATTAATATCTAAAGCAGAATCTCCTAAAACCAATCCTGTTAAACCTCCTGTTACGAAAGTAGAAACTAGACCAATAGAAAATAACATCGCTGGATTTAATTGTAAGTTACCTTTCCACAACGTTGTTACGTAATTAAACGCCTTTACTGCAGAAGGGATTGCAATTAATAAAGTTGTAAATGTAAACACAGATCCTAAGAAAGGATTCATTCCTGAGATAAACATATGGTGACCCCAAACAATTGTTGATAAAAATGCAATTGCCATAATAGAACCAATCATTGCTCTATATCCAAAAATTGGCTTTCTTGCATTTGTAGAAATAATTTCTGATGTAATACCTAATGCAGGTAATAATACAATATATACCTCTGGGTGACCTAAGAACCAAAATAAGTGTTCAAATAATACTGGTGATCCTCCTTGGTAGTGTAATACTTCACCAGAAATAAAAATATCTGATAAGTAAAAAGATGTACCAAAACTTCTATCGAAAATCAATAATAAAGCAGCCGATAATAATACAGGGAAAGAAACTACACCAATTATTGCTGTAATAAAGAATGCCCACATTGTTAATGGCAATCTTGTCATTTTCATTCCTTTTGTACGTAAGTTAAGAACGGTAACTATATAATTTAATGATCCTATTAAAGAAGATGCAATAAATATAGCCATAGAAACCAACCATAAAGTCATACCCATACCAGAACCAGGAATGGCTTGTGGTAAAGCACTTAATGGAGGATAAATAGTCCAACCTGCTGCTGCTGGTCCTGCCTCAACAAATAAAGACATAACCATAATTACACTAGATAAGAAAAATAACCAATAAGAAACCATATTTAGGAATCCTGAAGCCATATCTCTAGCACCAATTTGTAATGGAATTAATAAGTTTGAAAAAGTACCACTTAATCCTGCTGTTAATACAAAGAATACCATAATAGTACCATGTATTGTAACTAATGCTAAATACATATCAGGATCCATAATACCATCTGTTTGGTGAGATCCTAAAAATGCTTCAACAATCGAAAAAGAAGTATCTGGCCATGCAAGTTGTAAACGGAATAACATAGACATTAAAACGGCTATAATACCCATAAACATACCAGTTACTAAAAACTGTTTAGAGATCATTTTATGATCTTGACTAAAAATATATTTTGTTACAAAAGTTTCTTTATGATGATGTTCTGACATAATCTTACTTGTTTGTAGTAATTTTATTATAATTTATTTAATAACTTCAGCTAATGTTGGTTGTTCTGATAACCACTTGTCATATTCTTCTTGTTCTACAACAGTAATTTTCATTTGCATATTATAGTGAGATGCACCACAAATCTTATTACATAATAATAAATAATCAAACACATAAGGATCTTCGCCTTTAGCTTTTCTTATTTTATTAATACCAATAGACTTTTCTATAACTTCTGGTTGATCTCTCATTTCTAAAGTCGTGTACTTCGGTGTAAATCCAAATTCTGTAACCATACCAGGCACACAGTTCATTTGAGCTCTAAAGTGAGGCATATAAGCTGAGTGTAACACATCTTGAGAACGGAACTTAAAATGAATTTTTCTTCCTTTTGGTAAGTACAACTCTGTAACTTGTTTGTCATCTGCAGAATTTTTATCAGACATATCAACCCCCATTGTGTTAATACCTTTAATAAAGTTTACATTACCTAATCCTAAAGTGTTATCTGCACCAGCATAACGAGCATCCCATCTAAATTGTTGAGAATAAACTTCTATTACAATTGGATCTTCTGCGTCAGATAAATCCATTACGTTATTCCATTGCCATAAACCGTATCCTATTAATAATACTAAAACGATGGCTGGAGTAACTGTCCAAATAAATTCTAACTTATGACTGTCTGCATAAAACTTAGCTTTTCTGTCTTTACTTCCTCTATACTTAAATGTGAAATAGAAAATTAAGAATTGCATTATAAATTGAACAATACCAATTAACCAAAAAGTAATATCAAATAAGTTGTCATCATGCTCACCTTCATAAGAAGCTGATTCAGGCAACATAATTACGTTCATAAAAATTAAACAGTAAATCATCATAGCATATAGAAAAGCCATGAAAGCAATTGCAAATTTACCTTGAGCAGCATTATCTTGATCATTGGCAATAGAACTTCTAAAATCCATGATTCTAGTAATTTGCCAAACGCTTACACCAATTGCAACACCTATAAAAATATAAAATAGAGCTAGCATATTTATCTTGTCTTATTTATTTTAATTAAATTATTTATTAATGATGATCTCCTGAATCTTCTCCAGAATGTTCAATATTATAGTAATGGAAATGTTCACTTTCTGCTAAAAATGGATTTCCTTTTGGTACAGGATTCGCTTTAGCAAAAGAACTTAAAGTTGTATAAATTATTAAGCCAATAAAGAATAATAAAGCACTAATTTCTGGAATTCCGAAGAACCATTGTGCACCAACTGTAGATGGCATCACCATAATAAATATATCAATATAATGTCCTGCTAATATTACAACTCCTCCAATAAAAACAAACCAAGGTTTACTTTTAAAATCACTATTAATTAATAATAATACTGGAAAAGCAAAGTTCATAATAACCATACCTAAAAATGGTAATTTATACTCAGTAAATCTTGCTACATAATATGTTGTTTCTTCTGGTATATCTGCATACCAGATTAACATAAACTGAGCAAACCATAAATATGTCCAGAATACTGAAAAACCAAACATAAACTTAGCTAAATCATGAATATGACTATCATTAACTCCTGGTAAAGCATTTTTAGATCTTAAGTATATTGTAAAGAATGCAATAACTGTTAAAGCACTAACTAATAATGTAGATAATACATACCATCCAAATAATGTAGAGAACCAGTGAGGATCTAATCCCATTATCCAATCCCAAGACATCATAGATTCTGTAATCATAAATACAAATAAGAAAATAACAGACGCATTATAATTCTTCTTGTATGTTTTGTTACCATCATTTGCAGTATCTTCTTTAATAGAATTTTTTCTGATGAAAAATCTATAAGCATTCCAAAGGATTAAATAAATTATACTTCTTACAAGAAAACCAGTTGAATTTATCCACCATGATTTACCATCTACAATAGGATCGTAGTTTTCACTTGAAGGATCAAAAGTACCTTCGGCCATCCAAGGGAATAAATGATTTAAATGCATTACAGAGGCAATAATAACAATTGCCATTAAGATAGATACAGGTAATAAATTTCCTGTAATAGCTTCCATAACTCTTAAAATAACTACAGACCAACCAACTTGTGCTACTCTTTGAATTGCATAGAAAGTTAAAACTAATAAAGTTAAACCAAGAGAAAAGAACAATGCTACATAAAATGCAGACCATGGTCTATTTTGTAATTGATGTAAAACATGTTCTGCATGAGAATCATCGTCATGAGCACCATGACCACTCATTGTAGTGTCAACACTTCCTTCTCCGTGATGAACACCAGAAGCATTATTATCTACTTTTGAACTATCTGCATTGTGAGGAGCCTCGATTGCATCACCATGTGAACCACCATGACCATCATTACTAGCTGCTTCAATTGCATGTTTAGCATCTTCTATAGTAGTTTGTGAACCACTGTAAAAACTGAATGCTATTCCTATAACACCTAAAACAATAAGTGCTAATGAGAATGTCTTTAATTTACCTGAGAATTGATACATATCTTTCGTATTCTATCTTTTTGTATTTTATTTTAACAAATCTGCACGTAAAACTTCTACGTATTGAACAATTTGCCAACGCTCTTTATAAGTCAATTGAGAAGAATGAGATCCCATCAAACCTTTACCGTGCATAAGTACATGATAAATGCTTCCTTCTGTAATATCTCTATCTTTATAATTTGGTACACCTGCAAATTTTTCTGAAGTTGCTAAGTAACCCTGACCGTCTCCTTTTTTACCGTGACAAGAAACACAATAAATGGTATACATTGCTTTACCATTTTCTAAGTTCTCGTCATTTTTTTCTAATGGAGATTTAACTTCAACCTTAGCTGTATCGTATCCTTCAATAGTATCAGGCACATCATATGCTGGTGCTCCGCCTCTTGGAATTGTACCTGCAACAGGTTTGCTGTTTACAACGTTACCATTAACACTTTCTTCACCGTCTGCATTGTAAGGTATAGATTCATACATGTCTGGCATGTATTGAACTTGTCTATTCTTATTGTCGTTACAAGAAATAATACTTGTAAAAACCATTAAACCGATAATTAATTTTAAATTCTTCATTATCTATTTATTAGTGCTTATCTACTACATTAATTTCTACAGCTCCTGTTTTAGCTAATAAAGAAGTTAAAGCTTCCTCATTATTATGTACAGGTATTTCCATTAAAAAATGATCATCTGTAGTTCTTGGATCTGGGTTTTCAGCTTCTTTAAATGGCCAAATTCTACTTCTCATGTAAAAAGTAATTACCATTAAGTGTGCAGCAAAAAACACAGTTAATTCAAACATAATTGGTACAAAAGCTGGCATGTTTTCAAACCATAAAAAACTTGGTTTACCACCAATATCTTGCGGCCAATCTTGAATCATTATATAATTTGTTAACCAAATTGCAACTCCTAATCCAGTAATACCATAAAAGAAAGCTGTAATAGCTAACCTTGTTGGTGCTAATCCCATAGCTTTGTCTAGACCATGAACAGGAAATGGACAAAATACTTCTTCGATATGATGGTGTTCTGCTTTAACAGCTTTAACTGCATCAACTAAAACTTCATCATCCGTATAAAATGCATGAATAACTTTATTAGCTTCCATATTTATTCGTTTATATTGTTATCTAAGTTTTCCTTTTTAACAGCTGTATTGTTAACTACAATTGCTGGTTTAGTAGGAATACCTTGTTCGCTTCTCTTCTTGTAAAATTCACCTGAAGACTTTAATATCGTTTTTACTTCTGCTTGTGCTATTACAGGGAAAGTTCTCGCATATAATAAAAATAATACAAAGAAAAATCCAATTGTTCCGATAAAGATACCAACATCTACAAAAGTTGGTTCGAAACGCCACCAAGTAGAAGGTAAATGACCTTTACTTAATACAATCGCAATAATATCAAAACGCTCAAACCACATACCAATATTGATAAATATTGAGATTACGAAAGTCCATATAAAGCTTCTTCTAATTTTCTTAAACCATAATAACTGAGGAGTTAAAATGTTAAAGAATAATAAAGAATAGAATGCCCAAGCATAAGGTCCTGTTGCAGCACCTACAGATAAATATGTATAGTTTTCATAAGGAGAACCTGTATACCATGCGATAAAGAATTCTGTTGCATAAGCTACAGCAACAATACCACCTGTTAAGATAATTACAATATTCATATACTCTACGTGCATACGAGTAATGTAATCTTCTAGGTTAGTAACTTTTCTCATGATACCTAATAACGTTTGAACCATTGCGAATCCTGAAAAGATTGCTCCGGCAACGAAATAAGGAGGGAAAATTGTTGAGTGCCAACCTGGATTAATAGATGTAGCAAAATCCATTGATACAATCGTGTGTACAGATAATACCAAAGGTGTAGCCAAACCTGCAAGTACTAAAGAAACTTCTTCAAAACGTTGCCAGTCTTTTGCTCTACCAGACCAACCAAAAGATAATAAAGCATATATTTTCTTCTGAAAAGGTTTAACAGCTCTGTCTCTTATCATTGCAAAATCTGGTAATAAACCTGTCCACCAGAAAACTAATGATACAGATAAGTATGTAGAAATTGCAAATACATCCCATAACAATGGTGAGTTAAAGTTTACCCACAAAGAACCAAACTGATTCGGTATTGGTAAAACCCAAAATGCATTCCATGGTCTACCCATGTGAATAATTGGAAACAATCCTGCTTGAAATACAGCAAAAATCGTCATTGCTTCTGCAGAACGGTTAATCGCCATTCTCCATTTTTGACGGAATAATAAAAGTACTGCAGAAATTAATGTTCCTGCGTGACCAATACCTACCCACCAAACAAAGTTAGTAATATCCCAAGCCCATCCAATGTTCTTGCTCAATCCCCAAACTCCAATTCCTGTTCCTACTGTGTAGAAAATACATCCAAATCCCCATAACATTGCTGCTAAAGAAATATAAAATGCTATATACCAATTCTTATTTGCTTTACCTTCGATAGGTTTTGCAATGTCTTCGGTAATATCGTGGTAACTTTTATCACCTAATACTAAAGGTTCCCTTATGGGTGCTTCGTAATGAGACATGTTTTTATATCTTAAAAATTAATTACGCTTCGTTTGTGTTTCTTACTTTAACTTGATAGATTACGTTTGGCTTCGTTTGAAGGTAATCTAATACGTTATAAGCTCTTTTATCTTCTGCTAATGCAGCTACTTTATCTTCTTTGTTATTAACATCACCAAAAACCATTGCTCCTGTAGTACAAGCAGAAGAACAAGCCGTTTCAAATTCATCAACATTTACCTTACGACCTTCTTTTTTAGCTTTAAGAATTGTTGCTTGTGTCATTTGAATACACATAGAACATTTCTCCATAACTCCTCTAGAACGCACTACAACATCAGGATTTAAAACCATCTTACCGTACTCGTTGTTCATATTGAAATCAAACTCGTTGTTATTTGCATAATTAAACCAGTTAAATCTACGAACTCTATAAGGACAGTTGTTTGCACAATATCTTGTACCAACACATCTGTTATACGCCATTTGATTTTGACCTTGACGACCATGTGAAGTTGCTGCTACTGGACAAACAGTTTCACAAGGAGCGTGATTACAGTGCTGACACATCATTGGTTGAAAAGTAACTTCCGGATTTTCTGCTTCAGTTTCTAAAGCCTCATAAGTAGCTCCTCTACTTAATCCTAATTCTTTTGCTTCTTCTCTAGTTTCAACTTCAGAAGAGTAATATCTATCAATACGCAACCAATGCATATCTCTACCAACTCTTACTTCATTTTTACCAACTACCGGTACATTATTTTCTGCATGACATGCTACAACACATGCCCCACAACCTGTACAAGAAGTTAAATCTATAGATAAATTAAAGTGATGACCAACTTCTCTGTTGTGTTCATCCCATAAATCTATTGTATTTGCTTCTACTTCTTTATGATCATAAGATACATAAGCTGGCTTGTTCCAACCATGATGATGATCTTTTGGATCTACATTCTTGTAATCTTTTAATGAAGTAACTTTTAAAATATCGTGACGTCCTGCAATTGTTTTCTGTACTTGAGTACAAGCAAACTTATGAGTTCCAGATACTTTTTCTATAGAAACATTATATTGAATGTTATTACCTCCTTTGTATAAAGGATAAGCGTTAACACCAACTTTCATTTCGTCTTTTAAACCGAATGTTTTACCAAAACCTAATGATAAACCTACAGAACCTTTTGCTTGTCCTGGTTGAATCATTACTGGAACTACAACTTCTTCACCGTTTACGGTTACTTTTGCGTAATCTCCATTAATTGCTCCGTTATCTTTAACAGGGTTTTCAAAACCTAATGCTTTAGCATCTGCTATAGACATTGTTAAGTAGTTATCCCAAGAAGCTCTTGTAATTGGATCAGGGAATTCTTGTAACCAAGGATTGTTTGCTTGTTTACCATCTCCTAAACCTGTTTTAGTATATAAGTTTAACTCCATTTCTGAAGCTTTTGTACTCTTTTTTAAGTTTGATGCAACTTCTGATATAGAAACTTCTGAAACAAATTCAGATACAGAACTAGCATCAACAGCTTTACTGAAATAACCATTATGTAAAGCTTTATTCCAAGACGAACCACCTAAAACATTATCAGACCAAAATGACTTTAAGAAATCATAGTAATTAGTAGAACTACCAGACCATTTTAATAAAGTATCTTGTACTTGACGCGTGTTGAATAAAGTTTGAATTGTAGGTTGCATTAAACCGAAGTTTTCTTCAGAAAACTGAGTATCACCCCAAGACTCTAAGAAATGTGGTGCAGGCAATGCGTATTCCATTGTATTTGTTGTAGCATTGTTTTCTACAGACAACGAAACCTTTAAATCAACTTTACTTAATGAATCTGTAAACTCAGCTGAATTTGGCAAAGTATAGGCAGGATCAACATTAACAGCTAATAAACCACCAACATTACCTGATTTCATATCAGAAACTAACGCTTCTACATCTTTAAAATTACCTTTACGGATATTTAAAGAGTTTTTAGCATCTAAAATCTCACTACTTAAATATTGATTGATTGCTAAAGAAATCAATTGAGCATTAACATCGTTAACACCTGTCATTACAACACCTTTAGAATCAGCCTTTTTCAAAGCTTTTGCCAACTTCTTAATTTCAGCATCAATAGGAGTACTATTAGACGCTACTGAATTTCCTGTTAACTCTTTGTAAAGATTCAACAATGAAAAAACAACATCAGAAGGTTTAGCTACCAAACGCTTATCTGCATTGGCACCACTTAAAGACATATTACTTTCTACCTGAACATGGTAAGACATTTTACCTGTTTCTGGTTTTCTACCATCAATATACGCTTTCTCAAATCCACCATGAAAATCTCCTAAGAAATCTGCACCAAAAGAAACTATTGTTTCAGCATTTTGAAGCTTATAATTTGGCAAAGCTCTCCTACCATACATTTTCTCAAAAGCATCTGCTGCTGCTGATTCTGAAACAGCATCATAAACAACATGCTTAGCGTTAGGATATGTAGTTAAGAACTCACTTATAACTTTATCTGTAGAAGGGCTAGCCATCGTTCCTGTTAACAAAACAACTTGCTTACCTGCTTCTTTAAGACTAATTAATTTTTGACCTATTTCCTTATCTGCTTCAGCCCATGAAATAGCTGCTCCAGCCTTAGTAGGTTCCTTCAAACGTAACTTCTCATCATATAAAGAAAGAACTGAAGCTTGCACTCTAGCACTTGTTGTTCCGTTTGCTTCTTTATTAGGCATTATTTGAATTGGTCTACCTTCACGAGTTTTTACTAAAATATTCGCAAAATCATAACCATCTGCCATAGAAGTAGCGTACCAATCTGCTACACCAGCAATAATATCATTTGGTTTAACAACATAAGGAATCGATTTAACAACCGGTCCTTCACAAGCTGCTAATGAAGCTGCCGCTGTAGTAAAGCCAACATACTTTAAGAAATCTCTACGAGAAGTAGAAGACGCCTCTAATGTTTCTTTATCTCCTAAAAAATCATCTGCAGGAATATTCTCTACAAATTCATTTTTACTCAGCGTTTCAACAACAGAACTATCTTTTAGTTCTTCAACACTTTTCCAGTATTTTTTGTTTGAAGCCATTTATACTTTTTTATTTAATGATTGAAAGATTTATAAAATTGATCAACAATTTTTTTCCTCTTTTAATTTTGAATCTTTAATTTCTTGTTTAGTAATGACATTTACCACATTCCAAACCGCCTAACTGAGATATAGTTACTTTATCTACACCGTATTTCTTAGCTAACTGATCATGAATTTTTTCGTAATACTCATTTCCTTTTAAATCTACATTCGTCTCTCTATGACAATCAATACACCATCCCATTGTTAACGGAGAATATTGATACACCTCATCCATTTCTTCTACAGGACCATGACATTTTTGACATTTAACACCTGCAACAGTTACGTGCTGAGCATGATTGTAATAAGCAAAATCTGGTAGATTGTGTATTCTAATCCATTTTACCGGCTTTTCCTCTCCTGTATAAGCCAACTCATCTGGATCCCATCCTGCAGCTTTATAAACTTTAGCAATCTCTTGATCTAACTGCTCTTTACCATAAGTCTGACCGTTCCACTGAATCTCAGTTCCTTCAGCAACTTCTGAAATACCTTTATGACAGTTCATACAAACATTAACAGAAGGAATTCCTGAATGCTTACTATGTTTTGCCGAAGAGTGACAATATTGGCAATCTATTTTATTTTCACCTGCGTGAATCTTGTGCGAAAATGCTATTGGCTGAATTGGCTGATAACCTTGATCTACACCAACTTTAAACATCGTACCGAAAACAACGTAAGCACCAATCAATAAAACTAAAATAGTACCTAAAACTTTTAAGAAAGTATTTTCTTTAACACCAACCCAAAGCTCTTGTAAATCTCTTCTTAAATTAGACTCTACACCCGATTTCTTATTTCCTTTTAACTCACTAACTTGTTTTAACAAACTTGCGATCATTAAAAACGCCACAACAATTGCTGCCGCTAAGAAATAAATCAACCAATCTGGCGCACCACTTTTTTCCAACACTTGAGTTGTAGCACCTCCAGCTCCAGGAGCTGCAGCCTTTTTTATATCACCAACAGTTGTGTAATATAAAATATTGTCAATATTTTCATCAGTTAATTGAGGAAATGCATTCATTGCAGTTGCACTGTACTGTGCAGCTTCTGCAGCATCTGCGTTCACTTTTTGAAATTCAGCATTGTTCTTAATCCAAGATTTTAACCAAGAATTCTCTCTACGCTCTTCTACACCACCTAAAGCTGGTCCAACTAATTTCTTATCCAACTTATGACAAGAAGCACATAAAGATTTAAATAATTTTCTACCTTCTTTCTGACGAGCCTCATCAACATCTTGCGAATAAGTTGATGCACTAAAGGCAAAAAACAAAAGTAATGTAAGACTTTTTAGAAGTACAGAGTTTAGTCTACTATGCAATGTTACACTTTTCATATTTACAAACTATAATTTTAGTATTGTGTATAAATTCGTTCAAAAAACACATTTTGAACAGTTCAACAAAAGTACTACATATTGCTAAATTTTGAAAAGCTAATAGAATGTTAAATATCAATTTATAATAATTCTAAATAAGGAAAAGACTCAATTTATTCTTTAGCAAGTCGTTATTTTTGCAGAAACATTTAAGATTATGAAAAACACACTGTTTTTAAAGATATTTTTGTTCTGTTTATTTGTAAGTATTGGTACTTTAAATGCCCAAAACTCAACTAAAAAAGACAAAGAAGTAACTAATTTATTAGAAAAGAAAAGAAGTTATAATAAGTCTAATGGTTATGGTTACAGCATTCAAATTTATTACGGAAATGAACGAACTGCAAGGTCTAAACATGCACGTTTTAAAGTTCTTTACCCTAGAGTTTACACCAAGCTTGTTTACAACAATCCAGACTGGAAAGTGCAAGTTGGTAACTACAAAACAAAACTAGAAGCAGACAGAGCTAATTTGATATTTAAAAAGGAATTTTCTGGTACAATTGTAGTACCTATGAAAAAATAAATATTTAAAATACCAGAAAAAGAAAGCCGAAATTCAATGAAGAATTTCGGCTTTTATATTTGGTTAAAATCAGTTTATTTTAACTTCTTTTTTACTGCTACTTCTTTGTAAGCTTCAATTACATCACCTTCTGCAATATCATTGTAATTCTTAACCTGAAGACCACAATCGTAACCTTTAGCTACTTCTTTAACGTCATCTTTAAAACGTTTTAAAGAAGTTAATGTTCCGTCATGTACAACAATTCCATCTCTAATAATTCTAATTTGAGAATCTCTATAAATCTTACCAGACATAACCATACAACCTGCAATGTTACCTACTTTAGAAATCTTATAAACTTCTCTAATTTCGACATTACCTGTAACTTCTTCTTTCATTTCAGGAGATAACATTCCTTCCATTGCATCTTTAAGATCATTAATAGCATCATAAATAATAGAGTATGTTCTAATATCTACTTCTTCTCTATCTGCTACCATTCTTGCGTTTCCTTGCGGACGCACATTAAATCCTACAATAATTGCATCTGAAGCTGTTGCTAATAAAACATCACTTTCTGTAATAGCACCAACACCTTTATGTAAAATATTTACTTGTATCTCTTCTGTAGATAATTTCTGGAAAGAATCTGTTAAAGCTTCTACAGAACCATCAACATCACCTTTTAAGATAATATTTAATTCTTTAAAGTCTCCTAACGCAATTCTACGTCCTATTTCATCTAACGTTAATGTTTTCTGAGTTCTTACAGATTGCTCACGTTGTAATTGAGATCTCTTAGATGCTATTTGTTTAGCTTCTCTTTCATCTTCAAATACGTTAAACTTATCACCTGCTTGTGGCGCACCGTCTAAACCTAAAATTGATACTGGAGTTGAAGGACCTGCTTCATTTAATTTTCTTCCTTTATCATCAAACATGGCTTTAACTTTACCACTGTTTTTACCAGCAAGAATATAATCTCCAATTTTTAAAGTACCAGCCTGCACTAAAATAGTTGTTACATAACCTCTACCTTTATCTAACTGAGCTTCTACAACTGTACCAACTGCATTTTTATTAAGGTTTGCTTTCAATTCTAAAATCTCTGCTTCTAATAAAACCTTTTCTAACAACTCTTCAATACCTTGACCTGTTTTTGCTGATATATCTTGAGACTGAATACTTCCACCCCATTCTTCTATCAACAAATTCATTGCAGATAATTGTGTCTTTACATTATCTGGATTAGCGTTTGGCTTATCAATTTTGTTAATCGCAAATATAATTGGCACTCCTGCTGCTTGTGCATGTGAAATTGCCTCTTTTGTCTGTGGCATTACATCATCATCTGCTGCAGCAACAATAATTACTAAATCCGTTACTTGCGCCCCACGTGCACGCATTGCTGTAAAGGCTTCGTGACCTGGTGTATCTAAGAAAGCTATTTTTTCATCACCAACATTAACAGAGTATGCTCCAATATGCTGTGTAATTCCTCCACTTTCTCCATCTACAATATTTGCTTTTCTAATATAATCTAATAAAGATGTTTTACCGTGATCTACGTGACCCATTACCGTAATAATTGGCGCACGACTAATTAAATCTTCTGGCTTATCAACAACTTCTTCGATTGATTCTTCTACTTCTGCACCAATGAATTCTACTTTATAATTGAATTCTTCAGCAACAATAACAAGAGTCTCTGCATCTAAACGCTGATTCATTGTTACCATCATTCCTAACATCATACAAGATGAAATAATGTTAGTAACAGGCACGTCCATCATTGTTGCAACTTCACTTACCGTAACAAATTCTGTTACTTTTAAAACTTTGTTGTCTAATGCCTGTGCTTCTTGTTCTGCTTCAGACTGCTCTCTACGAGCATCTCTTTTATTTCTACGATATTTAGCTCCTTTACCTTTAGATGATTTCCCTTGAAGTTTTTCAAGAGTTTCTCTAACCTGCTTTTGGATATCTGCTTCTGTTGGTTCTTCTTTCTTAACAGCAGCTGGTCTATTATTACCTCTACCTTTATTGAAAGAACCTCTATTGTTTCCTGGACCTCTATTACCCGGACCTCTGTTTCCTTGAGTTCTGTTACCAGCATTACCACCAGCTTTGTTTACAATACGCTTACGCTTTTTTCTTGGATCTGAAGACGCATCCTTTTTAGCTTCTGGTTTCTTCTTCTTAGGTTTTTCAAATTGCTTTAAATCAATCTTCTTACCTGTAAAGTTTGGTCCGTCTAACTTCTTATACTGAGTTTTAATAGCTTCAGCATTTTCTGGAGTTACTTCTTCAGTTTTTTCTGAAGTTTTTGTAGTATCCTTTTTACCTTCTGCTTTTTTAGCAACCTTAGAAGCTTCTTTTTCAACTAAAGAAATAGGCTTATCTACCTTTACCTCTTTAACGACTTTTTTATCTTCTGATGGTTTAGCAACAGGTTCAGTTTCCTTTTTGGCTTCTTCTTTAGGCTTTTCAACTTCCGTTGGCTTTTCAACTTTTGGAGCTTCTCCTTTCGGTACTTCTTCTTTAGCCTCTACTTCTTGTTTTTTTGCTACAGGCTTACCAATATTATCAATATCAATTTTACCAACAGTTTTAAACTCTAGTTTTTCGGCTTTAGCTTTAAGAACTTCTTCTTTTTTAGCGTCTTCTGCTCTTTTTCTCTCTTGCTTAGCTTCTAGTTCTGCACGAATAGCTTCTTTCTCTTTACGCTTCTCTTCACCAACCTCCTTAGATGCAGCTTTTTTGCTAGCATCTGTTTGGAAACCATCTAGGAGCACTTGATAGACCTCACCAGAAATTTTAGTAGTTGGTCTTGATTCTATTTCATGACCTTTATCTGCTAAATATTCTACTGCTCTATCTAGAGAGATATTTAATTCTCTTAAAACTTTATTAAGCCTCGTTGTTTTGCCTTCAGACATATATTATTTTTTAGCCTTTAATTTTGTAAAAATATACTTTTTTACGATTACTCTTTCACTATTTCACGAACTAATCTTCAAATTCTTCTTTTAGAATTCTTTGAACGTCTAAAATAGTTTCTTCTTCTAAATCAGTTCTCTTAACTAATTCTTGTACACTTGTTTCTAATACGCTTCTTGCAGTATCTAAACCAATGTTTTTAAATTCTTTTATTACCCAAGCTTCGATTTCATCACCAAATTCTGTTAATTCTACGTCTTCTTCTTCAAGACCTTCTCTCTTAACATCTATTTCGTAACCTGTTAACTCACTCGCTAAACGAATATTAACACCACCTCGACCAATTGCTTTAGATACTTCTTCTGGTTTTAAAAGTACGTTTACACGACCTTTTTTACCATTTTTCTCTTCTTCGTACATTTCAATTTCCATTGAAGTCACTTTTGCAGGACTTAATGCTCTTGAGATAAATAATTGTTCGTTTTTAGTATAATTGATAACATCAATGTTTTCATTACCTAATTCACGAACTATACCATGTATTCTAGAACCTTTAACACCAACACAAGCTCCAACAGGATCGATTCTATCATCATAAGAATCTACTGCTACTTTTGCTTTTTCTCCTGGTATTCTTGCTACACCTTCAACAGTAATTAAACCATCAAATACTTCTGGAATTTCTTGTTCAAATAATTTTGTTAAAAAAGCGGGAGAGGTTCTAGATAGAATTATTGCAGGTTTATTACCTCTTAATTCTACTGCTTTAATTACTCCTCTTACAGAATCTCCTTTTCTAAAGAAATCTGAACGTATTTGTTCGCTTTTTGGCAATACAATCTCATTACCTTCATCATCTAACAAAATAATTGCATTATGTCTAATATGATGTACTTCTGCACTATATAAATCGCCTTCTAAATCTTTAAATTGCTTAAAGATGTTAGTGCTATCGTGTTCATAGATTTTAGAAATTAGGTTTTGGCGTAATGCTAAAATTGCTCTTCTTCCTAAATCTACTAACTTAACTTCTTCAGATACATCTTCTCCGATCTCAAAATCTGGCTCGATTAATCTTGCTTCTGCTAATTCTATTTCTTCGTTATCATCTTCAGAAAAACCATCTGCAACCACCACTCTATTTCTCCAAATCTCTAAATCTCCTTTATCTGGATTGATAATAATATCAAAATTATCATCAGACCCAAACTTTCGTTTTAAAGTAGCTCTAAACACTTCTTCTAAAATAGACATAAGTGTTACTCTGTCTATACTTTTATTATCTTTAAATTCTGAAAACGAATCAATTAATGCTATATTCTCCATTACATCTTTTGCTTAAAATACAATTTTCACTTTTGCTTCTTTAATCTCCTTATACTCTAATGTTACTGTTTTTTTCACCGTAACTTTTCCTTTACCAATTGGTTTTGGTTCTCTTGCCTTCCATTGTAAGACAATGTTGTCTTCTGTTGCGTCTGTTAAAGTTCCTTCAAACTCTTCTTCTGCTGTTTTTACCTTAAGAATTCTATTAATATTTTTAAGATACTGCCTTTTCATCTTTAATGGATGAGCAATATCTGGCGTGGTTACTTCTAGAGAGAAATCTTCTTCTTCCCTATCTAAATTACCATCTATATTTTTACTAATTCTTATACATTCGCTTAATGGAACACCTTGATCACCATCAACTACAACTTGTATTTTGTTGTTTGCAGAAATAGATAAGTCTATTAAATACAACGAGTCGTTACTTGCCAACGCCTCTTCTACTAAGTCTTTTATTTTTTCTTGCTCCATTATAAACCTTAAAATAAAGTATAAAAAGAGGGGACTTTTGAGTCCCCTTCCTTCTTCATTTACTATAAATTTCGGTGCAAATATACGAATTGTTTACGATTTACCAAACCAAGTCGAATTCAAAATTTTTTCGTAACTTTAAATACACGCTCTTTTCTAATTTAAAATTCTATATCATGAAAAAAATTTTAGTTCCAATAGATTTTTCAAAACCGTCTGAATATGCAGCTAAAATGGCTGCTAAAATTGCTAAAAAAACGAGTGCTTCAATTTATTTAATTCACCTCATAGAATTACCTACAGGAGTTATAGACATGGGTTCTGGTAGTAAATTCAGCATTCCAGAAAGCATGTTATATCTTCGAAAAACAAAAGAAAAAATAGTAGCTTTTAAAAACACTTTTTTTACTGATGAAATGAATGTAGAATATTTTATTAAATTGAGTAATCCTTTTGATGGTATTAAAAAATATGCAGAAAAAATTAACGCAGATTTAATTATAATGGGATCTAAAGGTCATTCTGAATTTGAAGAAATTATGATTGGCTCTAATACAGAAAAAGTTGTTAGAAGTTCTAAAACTCCTGTAATTGTAGTTAAAAAAGATGATGCGAAAATTAAACTAAAAAACTTAGTTTTTGCTTCGAATTTTAAAGAAGAAAACAAGGAGGTTTTTAGTAAATTCCTCAATTTTGCAAATGCCTTTAATAGCAAAATTCATCTTTTAAAAATTAACACACCTTCTCAATTTGAAAGCACATTTAATGCAAAAGAGAAAGTAAAAACTTTTATAAAAGATTACAATCTACCTAAACACACAATAAACATATACAACGATGTTTCTGTAGAAAAAGGAATTCTTAATTATGCAAAAGAGAAAAAAGCAGACTTAATAGCTTTAAGCACTCACGGTAGAAGTGGTATATCTCACCTTTTTACAGGAAGCGTTACCAAAAACTTATCTAAAAAAGCTTTAAAACCGATGTTTACAGTTAAAGTCTAAAACAAAAAAGCTACTAATACCTTATGAATTAGTAGCTTTTTTTATCTAAGTTAATGTTTTATAATATGTAATCTGTACTTATAAAATTAGAGTTTTTCTGATCTAAAATTTCTTGTAAAATAGCCTTATTATAATCTGTATCTTTTGCTGCTACAAAAGTTCTTATAGAAAAAGAACGCAAAGCATCATGAACACTTAAAGTTCCTACTGCAGAATCTTTTCTACCTGTAAAAGGATACACATCTGGCCCTCTTTGTGCTGCACTATTTAAGTTTACCCTACAAACCAAATTTACCAACGTATCAATTAAAGGCGCTAAAGTTCTAACATTGCTACCAAATACACTTACTTGTTGTCCGTAGTTAGAAGCAGCCATATCATCTATAGGCTCTTGCACATCTTTAAAAGACACTATCGGAATAACCGGCCCAAACTGTTCTTCTTCAAAAACTCTAGAATCTTTAGAAACCGGGTATAAAACTGCAGGAAAAATGTAATTTTCTGATGTTTTCCCTCCATTATCATTCAATACTTTTGCTCCTTTATCAGTAGCATCATCAATTAACTCTTGAATGTAAGCAGGTTTTCCTGGTTCTGGCAAAGGAGTTAATTTAACACCTTCTTCCCAAGGATTACCAAACTTTAAAGCATCTACACGTTCTGCAAACCTTTTATTAAACTCTTCAACAATATCCTCATGAACATATAACACCTTTAAAGCAGTACATCTTTGCCCATTAAAAGAAGTTGAACCCGCCAAACATTCGTTAATCGCCAAATCTAAATCTGCTTCTGGCAAAACAATTCCAGGATTTTTAGCTTCTAAACCTAAAATTAAACGCAATCTATTTTTCTGCGGATGATTTGCTTGAATAGCATTTGCAGACTTACTATTACCAATTAAAGCTAAAACATCTACTAAACCAGTTTTCATTATTGGAGTAACTAACGTTCTACCTCTACCGTAAATTATATTTACTACACCAGCAGGAAAACTTGTTTGAAAAGCCTCTAACAAAGGAGTTAACAACAACACACCATGTTTTGCTGGCTTAAAAACAGTTGTATTTCCCATGATTAAAGCAGGAATTAACAACGCAAAAGTTTCATTTAAAGGATAATTGTAAGGGCCTAAACAAAGAACAACACCTAATGGTCCACGTCTAATATGCGCATGTACTCCGCTATTTTTTTCAAACTTAGCAGAATCTCTATCCATTTGTTTATAATCTTCTATGGTATCGTAGATATACTCTATTGTCCTATCAAACTCTTTCTCAGAATCTGGTAAAGATTTTCCAATCTCCCACATTAAAAGCTTAACAATCTCTTCTCTTTTTGTTTTCATTTGCGCTACAAATTTCTCCATAGCAGCAATTCTACCTTCTACCTTCATTGTTGGCCATAAACCTTGCCCTCTTGCATAAGCATTTGACGCAGCATTTAAGGCTTCTAATGCTTCATTTTCAGATAAATTTGGCACAGAACCCAACAAAGTTGGCTTGTACTCTTCTGTTGATGAAATAGTAGAAAAAACATCCGCTTTATCGCCATTCCACTTTTTTAATTCTCCGTTAATTAAATAAGTATCTTGACTTAAAGTCTCATTAATTTTATATTCGTTTGGTATTTCTTTAAACGTATAGTTCATACATGTAATTTTATAAATTATCTCTAATTAAGGGCTCTAAAAAAACTACTTTAATTAGAGTTCAAAATTAACTAAAATAAGTGTAAAACAGTTCTTTTTAGAACGAAAAGCCAAAATGTATTTCACTCTTAAGTTGTTTCTTTTAAACTAAAAACTGAAACAAATCTGGTTTATCATTTAAGTAGTCTCCAAAAAAGCTTTTATCTTTCATTCTCTGAATTAAAGGTTCTAAATCTAAAGATGATTTCAGCTCTAAACCAACTACAGCGGCACCATTTTCTCTGTTTGTTTTTTTTGTATATTCAAAATGTGTAATATCATCATTAGGACCAAGAATTTCAGCAACAAACTCTTTTAACGCACCTGCTCTTTGCGGAAATTTCACAATAAAATAATGCTTTAATTTAGCATATAATAATGCTCTTTCTTTTATTTCTGCTGTTCTTGTAATATCATTATTACTTCCACTAACCACACAAACAACATTTTTACCTTTAATTTCATCAGCATAAAAATCTAACGCAGCAATACTTAAAGCACCAGCAGGTTCTACAACAATAGCATCTTTATTATACAAATCTAAAATTGTTTGACAAATTTTACCTTCTGGTACAGTAATCACTTTAGATAAATTTCTATTACAAATATCAAAGTTTAAATCTCCAACTTTTTTTACTGCAGCACCATCTACAAAAGCATCAATTTTATCTAAAAAAGTATTTTTATTATTTCTAATAGAAGTTAACATTGATGGTGCTCCTTCTGGCTCTACACCTATTATTTTAGTGTTTGGTGATAAGTATTTAAATACGGATGACAATCCTGCAGATAAACCTCCACCACCAATAGGAACAAAAACATAATCTATTTTTTCTTTTACTTGATTTAAAATTTCTAAACCAACTGTTGCCTGTCCTTCAATAACTTTTTCATCATTAAAAGGATGAATAAATGTTTTGTTTTTAGCATCACATTCTAATTTTGCTGCATTAAAAGCATCATCAAAAGTATCACCTTCAATAACAATATCAATATAATCTTCACCAAACATTTTAACTTGATTAATTTTTTGTTTTGGTGTTGGCGATGGCATAAAAATAGTACCTTTTACCTGTAATAATTTACAGGATAAGGCTACACCTTGCGCATGATTACCAGCGCTTGCACATACAATTCCGTTTTGCTTTTCTAAATCACTTAAAGAAGACATTTTGTTATAAGCACCTCTAATTTTATAAGAACGTACTACTTGTAAATCTTCTCTTTTAAATAATATATTAGCATTTAACTCTTTAGAGAGATTGTGATTTTTACTTAAAGGAGTTTCAAAAGCAACACCTTGTAAATTACTTGCCGCTTTTTTTATATTCACTAAACTCGGATAATAAATATCTTTATGTTGCATGATTTTTATGTAAAATTAAAAACCTGTCAGGTATTAAATCCTGACAGGTTTTATAAAAAATTAAAAACATACGTTTTACGCAGTTTTTACTACTTTCATTGCTGTCATAGAAGCTCTTAGTTGCTCTCCTACAATTTCTACAGGATGATTTCTAATAATCTTATTTATTTTAATAAGCTCTATATTATCTACACCATTTTCTGAACTAAACGATTTACCAATAACGTTTGTTGAAATCTTTTTCATGAAATCTGTTAATAAAGGTTTACACGCATGATCAAACAAATAACATCCATATTCTGCGGTATCAGAAATTACACGATTCATTTCTGCCAATTTCATTCTTGCTATTGTATTTGCAATTAATGGCGTTTCATGTAAAGACTCATAGTATGCAGAAGCATCAATAATTCCTGACTCTGTCATTGCTTCAAAAGCTAATTCTACACCAGATCTTACAAAAGCAACTAATAACGTTCCGTGATCGAAATACTCTTGTTCTGAAATTTCATCAGAAGTAATTACTTGTTTTTCAAAAGCAGTTTCTCCTGTCTCAGCTCTCCAAGTTAAAAGATTCTTGTCATCATTTGCCCAATCTTCCATCATAGTTTTAGAAAAATGACCCGTCATAATATCATCCATGTGCTTTTGAAACAACGGACGCATTATATCTTTCAATTCTTCTGAAAGTCTAAATGCTTCTACTTTTGCAGGATTAGACAATCTATCCATCATATTTGTAATTCCACCATGCTTTAAGGCTTCCGTTACAGTTTCCCAACCATACTGAATTAATTTACCCGCATAACCAGGCTCAATTCCTTCTGCCACCATTTTATCAAAAGATAAAATTGCTCCTGTTTGCAACAAACCACATAAAATAGTTTGCTCTCCCATTAAATCAGATTTTACTTCTGCAACAAAAGAAGACTCTAAAACACCTGCTTTATGACCACCTGTAGCAACTGCATAAGCCTTTGCTTGTGCCCAACCTTTTCCTTCTGGGTCATTCTCTGGATGCACTGCTATTAAGGTTGGCACTCCAAATCCTCTTTTATATTCTTCTCTAACTTCAGATCCTGGAGACTTTGGCGCCACCATAATTACTGTTAAATCTTCACGAACTTGCATTCCCTCTTCAACAATATTAAAACCGTGAGAATACGATAAAGTAGCACCTTTTTTCATTAAAGGCATTACTGCATTTACAACATTTGTATGTTGCTTATCTGGTGTTAAATTAATTACCACATCTGCTGTTGGCAACATTTCTTCATAACTACCAACTTCAAAATTATTGGAAGATGCATTGATATAAGACTGTCTTTTTTGATCTATTGCAGCCTGTCTTAAAGTATAAGAAATGTCTAAACCAGATTCTCTCATATTTAAACCTTGATTTAAACCTTGTGCCCCACAACCTACAATAACAATTTTCTTCCCTTTTAATGCTTCTACTCCGTCTTCAAATTCTGAAGCTTCCATAAAACGGCATTTTCCTAATTGCTCTAATTTCTCTCTTAATGTTAATGTGTTAAAATAATTTGACATTTTTATTTATTTAGTTGTTGTATGTTTCTAATAATTCAGAAATTTTCATTTCTTCTTTGGTTACTGCTATTAAGCCAGATCTAGTGTATTGCATAATACCGAATTCACTTAACTGATTATATAATGCTACTATTTCTTCTTTTTTACCTGATTTTTCTAGAATAAAAAAATCTTTGTTTACCGTTACAATTCTTGCATTACTTTCTTTTATAATATTCTGAATTTGGCGCTCTTCAAAAAGAAGCACAGACTTAATCTTAAACAACCCAGATATTTGATAAATAATATCATCTAAGCTATGATAGTATGCCTTAATTACTTCTACTTGTTTTTCTATTTGACCTAATATTTTCTTAATATTAATTTCATCCATATTTACAACAATTGTAAATTTAGATACACCTTCTATTTCTGATGGAGAAGTATTTAAACTCTCTATATTAATATGCCTTCTTTGAAAAATTGCTGATACCCTATTTAACAAACCAATATTGTTTTCGGTGTAAATAGACACTGTATATAATTGTTTTTCTGTACTCATCTTATTCTAATCTTATATCCGAAACACTAGCTCCTGTTGGTATCATTGGAAACACATTATCTTCTTTCTCTACACAAACCTCTAAAAAATAAGCTTCTTTACTCGCCATCATTTCTGCAACTACATCTGCTAATTCTTCTCTTTTTGTTACTTTTTTAGCTTTAATGTAGTACCCTTCTGCAATCGCTACAAAATTTGGATTCACCATTTCTGTAGAAGCATAACGTTTATCAAAAAACAGTTGTTGCCATTGACGAACCATTCCTAAAAAATCGTTGTTTAAAACAACTACTTTTACTGCTGCTTTTTGCTGAAAAATTGTACCTAATTCTTGAATTGTCATTTGGTAACCACCATCACCAGAAATAGAAACAACCTCTCTCTCTGGAGCAGCCATTTTTGCACCTATTGCTGCTGGTAAACCAAAACCCATTGTTCCTAATCCGCCAGAAGTAATATTACTTTTGGTAACATTAAAATCTGCATATCTACAAGCAATCATTTGATGTTGTCCAACATCAGAAACTATAGCTGCTTCACCTTTACTCTGAATATTGATTTCTTTTAAAACCTCTCCCATTGTAATACCTTCTTTCGTGGGATATAGGTCATTTTTTATCACTTTTTCATACTCAACTTCGTACAAATCTTTAAACTCTTGAAGCCAATCTGTATGTTTTGCTTCATTTAACAATGGCAATAACAAGTCTAAACTAGCCTTTGCATCACCTAAAACGGCAACATCTGTTTTAACATTTTTATCTACCTCGGCAGGATCAATTTCAAAATGAATTACTTTGGCTTGTTTGGCGTATGTAGACAAGCTACCAGTTACACGATCATCAAAACGCATACCTATAGCTATTAACACATCGCATTCGTTAGTTAATTTATTTGGCGCATAATTACCATGCATACCAACCATACCAACATTTAATGGATGTGAGGTTGGAATTGCAGAAGCCCCTAAAATTGTCCAAGCAGCAGGTATATCTGCTTTTTCCATAACTGCCTTTAATTGAGATTCAGCCTCACTTAAAACAACACCTTGCCCCCAAACAATTAATGGTTTTTTGGCATTATTAATAATTTCTGCTGCGGCTTTTAAAGAAGACGCATCTGTTTTAGGAATCGGATTATAACTTCTTACTTTCGTACATTTCTCATAGAAAAAATCAAGTTCATCCATTTGAGCATCCTTAGTAATGTCAATTAAAACAGGTCCTGGTCTTCCACTTTTTGCTATATAAAAAGCTTTTGCTATTGCCGCAGGAATATCTGAAGCTTTTGTTACTTGACAATTCCATTTTGTTACCGGAGTAGAAATACCGACAATATCTGTCTCTTGAAAAGCGTCTGAACCTAATAAATGAGAAAAAACTTGCCCAGTTATACACACCATTGGTGTAGAATCTATTTGCGCATCTGCAATACCAGTAATTAAATTTGTTGCTCCTGGCCCAGAAGTAGCAATTGCGACACCAACTTTTCCTGAAATTCTAGCATATCCTTGCGCCGAATGCGTTGCTCCTTGTTCGTGACGTGTTAATACATGATGAATTTTATCTTGATATTTATACAACTCATCATAAACCGGCATTATTGCACCACCAGGATATCCATAAATAATGTCTGCCCCTTCCTCTATTAGAGATCTAACAATTGCCTCGCTACCAGAAATTCTTTCTGTAGTTATAGCCGTATTATTTTTATTTTTTATGGTTTTTGTTTCCATATTTTTTATTTTTAGATTAGAGAAAATAGATTAAAGACACCTTCAATCTTATTCTCACCTCTTATTTTTACGTCTTTTTAAATCTACAAATCAGTAACGCATCCTTTAGAAGCAGATGCCACCGTTTTTGCATATTTATATAAAATTCCTTTTTTATGTTTTAATGCTGGCGCAACCCAATTTGCTTTTCTAGCTGCTAATTCTTCATCAGAAATTAAAACATTAATAGAATTATCTTCTGCACTAATTCTAATTTTATCGCCTGTTTGTAACACTCCAATTGTTCCTCCATTTTGTGCTTCCGGAGTTATGTGCCCAACAACAAAACCATGAGTTCCTCCAGAAAAACGTCCATCTGTAATTAAAGCTACAGATTTCCCAAGACCAGCACCCATAATTAAAGAAGTTGGCTTTAACATTTCTGGCATTCCTGGTCCTCCTTTTGGCCCCACATACCTAATGACGACTACATCTCCTTTTTCAACTTCTCCGTTAGAAATTCCTGCGTTTGCAGCTTGCTCACCATCATAAACCACTGCTTTTCCTTCAAACAGCAAACCTTCGTTACCAGAAATTTTTGCTACAGCACCTTCTGTTGCTAAGTTTCCGTATATAATTTGAATATTTCCAGAAGACTTTAAAGCCTTGTCTCTCGGAAAAATTACATCTTGCTCTTCAAACTCCATTGCCTCAACGTCTGCTAAATTTTCAGCCAAGGTTTTACCAGTTACTGTTAAACAATCTCCATGTAAAAAACCTTCTTGCAATAAGTATTTCATAATTGCAGGCGTACCTCCAACTCCATGAACATCTTCCATTAAATACTTACCAGATGGTTTTAAATCAGCAATTAATGGAGTTCTATCACTAACTCTTTGAAAATCTTCTAAAGTAAAATCTATTTCTGCGGCATGCGCAATAGCTAAAAAGTGCAATACTGCATTTGTAGAACCACCTAAAGCATTTACTAAAGCCACTGCGTTTTCTAATGACTTTTTAGTTATAATATCTAAAGGTTTTAAATCTAACTCTAATAGATTTTTAATTGCTCTTGCTGTTCTTTCTGCTTCTGATAATTTATTTGGATTTTCTGCAGGAATTGAAGAATTATAAGGCAAAGCAAAACCCATACATTCTATAGCAGACGCCATTGTGTTTGCTGTATACATACCTCCACAAGCGCCAGCACCAGGTATAGCTCTTTTTATAATTTCTTTATATTCCTCTTCCTCTATTTCTCCAGCAACTTTTTGCCCTAAAGCCTCAAATGCAGAAACAATATTTAATTTTCTTCCTTTATAATTTCCAGACGCAATAGAACCACCATACATCATTATTGCTGGTCTATTTAAACGCAACATAGCAATTATAGAACCTGGCATATTTTTATCGCAACCAACAATTGCAACAACAGCATCGTAACTTTGAGCATTCATTACAGTCTCTATAGAATCTGCAATAATATCTCTAGACACTAAAGAATAGTTCATACCAGAAGTTCCCATAGAAATACCATCAGAAACACCAATCGTATTAAAACCTAACCCTACCATATCTGCAATATTACATTCAACTTTAACTTCGTCTTTTAAACGATTTAAATGCATATTACAAGGGTTACCATCATAACCAGTACTTGCAATACCTACTTGGGCTTTGCTCATATCTTCATCTGTTAAGCCTACGGCATATAACATTGCTTGAGATGCTGGTTGAGATTCGTCTTGCGTTAACCTTTTGCTATGTTTATTTAATTCCATTTATTGTTTTGTTCAATTTATTGACTAAATTACTATGTTTCTCTATTTACATTACATAAAATGCAATGATACCGTTTACATTCAGGGATTATAATTAATATTTAAAATGCTGAAAACAAGTGTTTTAACTGTTTATTATTATGACATTCAACTTTTGAAAAAATCATAAAAAAACCTTCCATTTAAAGTGGAAGGTTTTTTTATAAAAATATAAATACAACTTCCTCATCAAACCGCAATAATTACGATGACGCTTGTAATTGAAATAATATTTAAAAATGATTTCATCATATATTTTTTATCAGAATTCTAGGGATTAAATAATAGTACTTTGCCCCATGTGAATATTCTTAAAATTAAGGTTACTATCTTCTTGATTAGAAATGTAATCTGCTATAAAATCTCCTACTTTAGATGTTGATGCTGGATATTTATTTTTACCTTTAATATCTTCTGTAGTAATACCTAATAATAAAGATTTTTCTACAGCTCTTTCGATTGCATCTGCTTCTTCATGCAAGCCTAAATGTTCTAACATCATAGCTGCAGATAAAATTGACGCTAAAGGATTTGCTATATCTTTTCCTTTTGCTTGTGGAAAAGAGCCATGAATTGGCTCGAATAAAGCGTTTCTTTTTCCTAAGGATGATGACGCTAATAAACCGATAGAACCACCAATTACACTTGCTTCATCAGAAATAATATCGCCAAATAAATTTTCTGTAAGAATTACATCAAATTGTTTAGGATTTAAAATTAACTGCATTGCAGCATTATCTACAAACAAAAACTCTAACTTAACGTCTTTATATTGTTTTGCAATTTCGGTAACTGTTTTTCTCCATAAACGAGAAGTTTCTAAAACGTTTGCTTTATCTACTAAAGTCACTTTTTTTCTTCTAGTTTGCGCCGTTTTAAAAGCTAAATGAGAAATTCTTGATATTTCCTCAACATCATAAGAACAACCATCGAAAGCAGATTTACCATCTTCGCTTACTTCTTTTTTTCCGAAGTAAATTCCGCCCGTTAATTCTCTAAAAATTGCAATATCTGTACCTTTTATAATTTCTCTTTTTAAAGGAGAGTTTTTAATTAAACTATCATAAGCCTTTACAGGTCTAACGTTACAAAACAAACCTAATGTTTGTCTTAATTTTAATAAACCTTGTTCTGGTCTTACTTTTGCAGATGGATCCTTATCATACTTTGGATCGCCAATAGCGCCAAACAAAATTGCATCTGCGTTTTTACATGTTTTTATAGTTTCATCTGGCAAAGGGTTGCCTGTTGCCTCAATAGCACATGCGCCCATTTGCGCTTCTTCGTACAAAAATATATGATCATACACTTCTGCAATAGCATCTAATGCTTTTTTTGCTTGATTGGTAACCTCTGGACCAATACCATCTCCCGGAATTACTGCTATTGTATATTTCATACTTTTATTATTAAATTGTTATGCCATTGCTATTTTAGAAGTCTTATTTACTTCTTTCATTATATTATGAATGTCTTGATCTTTTACTTCTTTTTGCTTGTCTGCTGTTTCTAAAAAAGAGCTATACGCTTCATCTAGTTGAACTTTTGTTAATTCGTAACCAATCTTTTTTGCTCTGTAAGCCAATGCTGCTCTACCGCTTCTTGCTGTTAAAACGATTGCACTTTCTGTTACACCTACATCTTCAGGATCCATAATTTCATAGGTTTCTCTGTTTTTAATTACACCATCTTGATGTATACCAGAACTATGTGCAAATGCATTTGCACCAACTATTGCTTTGTTTGGTTGCACAGGCATACCCATACTTTCTCTTACCATTATAGATGTATCGTATAATAATTTAGAGTTAACTGTTGTTTCTAAATTAAGGTAAGGATGTTGTTTTAAAACCATAACAACTTCTTCTAAAGCTGTATTTCCTGCTCTTTCTCCAATACCATTAATTGTACATTCTATTTGTCTTGCTCCGTTTATAACACCAGCAATAGAGTTTGCAGTAGCCATACCTAAATCGTT
The DNA here is from genome assembly GCF_038019025.1 of Polaribacter marinaquae. NCBI lineage: Bacteria > Pseudomonadati > Bacteroidota > Flavobacteriia > Flavobacteriales > Flavobacteriaceae > Polaribacter > Polaribacter marinaquae. The sequence goes on along the minus strand of NZ_CP150496.1, from coordinate 2,414,186 downwards.
ATGACAATGACAAGATAGAATTACATTTTCTATACCTTTTACATTTTCTCTTAAATACTTAATTTTTGCACCATATTCTTCTGGTAAACAATATCCTGTAGTATCTGGAATATTTAACACTGTTGCACCTGCTTTAATTACCGCTTCGCAAACCCTTGCCAAATACTCATTATCTGTTCTACCTGCATCTTCTGCGTAAAACTCTACATCATTTACAAAAGATTTAGAGTAAGAAACAGCTTTTACAGCTCTTTCTATAACTTGTTCTCTTGTAGAGTTAAACTTAAATTTTATATGAGAATCACTTGTACCAATACCTGTATGAATTCTTGGGAATTTTGCATTTTTTAACGCTTCTGCTGCAACTTTAATATCATTTTCTACAGCTCTTGTTAAACCGCAAACTGTTGCATTTTTTACAATTTTTGCAATTTCAGAAACCGAATTAAAATCCCCAGGACTAGAAACAGGAAAACCAGCTTCTATAACATTTACGCCCAATAAATCTAATCTCTCTGCAATTACTAGTTTTTGATTAGTGTCTAATTTACACCCAGGAACTTGCTCTCCATCTCTAAGGGTTGTATCGAAAATTTGTACTTGATTGTCTTGCATAATTTGTATAAAGATTGTCCTTATTATAAATCAAATATATATCTTGCCTTTCCAATCTATTTATTAACTTTAGGCAATACACGATTTCTAAAACAAATCAAAAATATTTAAAAAACTGATTACCAATACATTATGAGTAAAATCATTACATCCGTCAATCAACAAAATGATGCTTTATTTGTTCTTATTAAGTCTTTAACAAAGTCTGAAAAGAGACAATTCAACCTATATGTAGGTCGGTTGGGTGGTAATATTGATGCAAAGTTTTTTTCTTTATTTAAGTTTTTAGAAAAGCTAAAAGTCTATGATGAAAAAGTTATTATTGGAAGCGGAATTGTATCTAAACAACAACTTTCTAATTTAAAAGCGCATTTATATAAACAAATATTAATTAGTCTGCGTTTAAATCCCGCTCACAAAAATGTAAGGATTCAAATAAGAGAACAATTAGATTTTGCAACAGTACTTTATCAAAAAGGATTATACAAACAAAGTTTAAAATTACTAGAAAAAGCCAAAAACATGGCTTTAGATAATGAAGAGAAAAATATTGCTTACGAAATTGTAGAATTAGAAAAGGTAATAGAAACACAATATATAACAAGAAGTATTAGCACAAGAGCAGATCAATTATCTGTGCAAGCAAAAGAGCTAAGTCAGCAGAATGTTATCGCAAGTAAACTCTCTAACTTATCATTACAATTATATAGTCACTTACTACAAAATGGCTATGTAAAAAATGAAGAAGAATTATTGTTTGTAGAGAAGTATTTTAACAGCAAAATGCCTAAATACAAATATCAAAACTTAGGGTTTAGAGAAAAGCTTTGGTTATATAAAGCCCATTTGTGGCATAGTTTTTTGATTCAAGATTTTTTACTTAGTTACAAATATGCTAAAAAATGTGTCGATTTATTTGACAATTCTAAATTGATCAACTTACATCCTGTTTTTTATTTAAAATCTAAAAACTACCTTTTAGAAGCTTCTTTTTTAGTAAAAAAAACATCAACATTTAAAGAAGAATTAGCTGCATTTGAAAATGAAATAGATAATAAAGAAATTCCGTTAAACACAAATACAGAACTACTAATCTTTTTGTATTTCTACTCTAATAAACTACACCTTCACTTTTTAGAAGGAACTTTCGAACAAGGTGAATATTTAGTAGAAATTATAAATGACAAAATAGGAAAGTATAAAAACAGACTAGACAATCATTATGTAGTACTGTTGTATTATAAAATTGCTTGTCTGTACTTCGGAATGGGAGAAAACAGGTTATGTATTGCTTATTTACAAAAGATTATTAAGTCTAAAAACTTAAGTTCTGCAGAAGATTTACAATGTTTTGCTCGTATATTAAACCTAATAGCACATTACGAATGTGGCTTAGATTACGATTTAGAAAGACAATTTGTAGACACTTATAAGTTTCTATTAAAAATGGAAAACTTACAAGAAGTGCAAAAAGTATTTTTAACTTCTATTAGAGATTTAAGCGATGTTTTTCCGCATGAAATTAAAAACGAATTCAAAAAAATTCATGCAAAACTAAAGGTCTTCGAAAATCATCCGTATGAAAAAAGAGCTTTCTTATACTTAGATATTTTATCTTGGTTAGAAAGTAAGATCGAAAACAAAACTATAGCTACAATAATTAAAGAAAAATCAAAATTGATTTCAAAATAATTTCATATTTATATTTTTAATACTTAAATTTTACATATTACACATAAATCAACGTAAAAGTTAAAATAATTCTCATTATTTAAGTCGCTATTAAATATAAATAATACATTTGTTGCGTGAGTAATTCTAATTTACATACAAAAACTTTAAAAACTATTTCTATAGTTGGTATTTCTATGGCTACTATTACACGCACATCTTCTACAACAATTACCCTTTAGGGGTTTTTATATATTCATATCATCTTAGGTTATACATAATTTCGATTTCTCGAAGTTACATCAATAAAAAATAAATTACACAAACTATTCATTACCAATGAAAGTATTAAAATTTGGCGGATCATCTGTCGCAAGCTCAGAAAACATAGAAAACGTTTTAGCCATAGTTGCTAAAGAATCTAAAAACGAAAAAGTAGTAATTGTTGTTTCTGCTTTTGGTAAAACTACAGACAAACTTTTAGCCGCAGCAAACGAGGCTATTGTTGATATCAATATCGCTAAAAACACTTTAGAAACTATAAAAAATTTACATTTTGAAATTATAGAAAACCTTATCACTAAAGATATGGATGTAGTTTCAAAAGAAGTTTTTGACTTATTTAAAAGATTGAATTCTATTTACGAAGGTATCTTTTTACTACAAGAATTATCTGATAAAACATTAGCAAAAGTTGCTAGTTTTGGCGAAAGATTATCTTCTTTTATTATTGCCAATGCTGCTAAAGAAACTTTAAATGCTAGCCATAAAGAAAGTAGAGATTTAATAATTACGAACAACAATCACCTAAACGCACAAGTTAATTTTAAAATTTCTAACGAAAACATTACCACTTACTTTAACAACAATAATAATCAAGTGGTTATTTTAGGCGGATTTATTGCATCTAATTCTTCTAAAGAAACTACAACTTTAGGTAGAGGCGGTTCAGATTTTACAGCTTCTATTTATGCGGCTGCATTAGATGCTAATGAGCTTCAAATCTGGACAGATGTTAGCGGAATGTACACAGCAAATCCTAGAATTGTAAAACAAGCTTTTCCTATTTCAGAAATTTCTTATGAAGAAGCTATGGAATTGTCTCATTTCGGTGCAAAAGTGTTGTATCCACCAACAATTCAGCCATCTTTAAGAAAAGAAATTCCTATTAGAATTAAAAATACTTTTGACCCAGAAAATAGCGGAACTTTAATTTCTAAAAATCCAAAAAACAATAACGGAGTAAAAGGAATTTCTCATATTGAAGACATCAGCTTAATTACTTTAGAAGGTGGCGGAATGATTGGAATTCCTGGTTTTTCAAAACGCTTATTCGAAACACTTTCTCAAGAAAAAATAAATGTAGTTTTTATAACTCAGGCTTCTTCAGAACACTCAATCTGTGTTGGTGTTTATGAAAATGATGCTTTAAAATCTAAAGAATTATTAGAAGAAACTTTTAGCATAGAAATTACTAGAAAAAAAATAAAACCAATTATTGTAGAAAGTAATTTGGCAATAATTGCTGTTGTTGGCGAAAGCATGAAAAATCATCAAGGTTTAAGCGGTCAAATGTTTAGCGCATTGGGTAGAAACAACGTAAATGTTAGAGCAATTGCACAAGGTTCATCAGAAAAAAACATTTCTGCAGTAATTAATAAATATGATGCTAAAAAGGCTCTTACAACTTTACACGAGCAATTTTTTGAAGAAAAAACAAAACAATTAAACCTTTTTGTAACAGGAGTCGGTAATGTTGGCGAACGATTTTTAGCTCAAATTAATCAGCAAAAAAAGTTTCTAAAAGAAAACTTAAAATTAAAAATTAAAGTGATTGGTATTGCAAATTCTAAAAAAATGTTTTTTGACGAAAGCGGCATCAACCTAAAAAACTGGAAAGAGGCTTTAAATAACGGCGAACCAACTAGTCTTGATAGTTTTTATAATAAAGTTAAAGCTTGCAACCTAGTAAACAGTGTGTTTGTAGATAACACAGCAAATAAAGAAGTATCAGAAATTTACGAAAAATATTTACGTGAAAGTATTTCTGTAGTTACTTGTAATAAAATTGCTTGCGCATCTAGCTTTAATAATTACAAAACCTTAAAAGAAGTTTCTAGAAAATATAATGCTTCATTTTTATTCGAAACAAACGTTGGTGCCGGTTTACCAATTATAGACACGCTAAAAAACTTGATAAATTCTGGCGATAGAATTCATAAAATTCAAGCAGTTTTATCTGGTAGCTTAAACTTTGTTTTTAATAATTTTGATGAAGATGCAACTTTTCATGATGTTGTGGCAGAAGCTCAAAAAGAAGGTTATACAGAACCAGATCCAAAAATAGATTTAAGCGGTGTAGATGTTGCTAGAAAAATTTTAATTTTAGCTAGAGAAAGCGGCTATAATTTAGAATTAGAAGACATTACAAATAATTCTTTTTTGCTAGAAGAAAGTCTTGCAACTTCAAATAACAAAGACTTTTATGATTCGTTAATTAAAAATGAAACACATTTTCAGCATATTTTTCAAGAAGCAAACGATAAAGAGTGTAGATTAAAGTATGTTGCCGAATTCGAAAACGGTAAAGCAAATGTTGGTTTACAACATATTTCTGCAGATCATCCTTTTTATAATTTAGAAGGTAGCGATAATATTGTACTTTTCTTTACAGAAAGATATCCAGAAAATCCATTAATTATAAAAGGTGCTGGTGCTGGTGCAGATGTTACTGCTTCTGGTATTTTTGCTGATGTTATTAGAATTGCAAATCAATAAAATAATGAATTATCTAAAAATATTTTCTCCGGCAACAGTTGCCAATGTTTCTTGCGGATTTGATTCTCTTGGTTTTGCTGTTGATACTATTGGCGATGAAATGACTTTTACAAAAACGCAAGAAAAAGGAGTTAAAATAACAAATATTACAGGCGCAAATTTAACGTATGATGTTGATAAAAATGCAGCAAGTGCAGTTGTAAAAAAAATGCTAGAAGATGCAAATGCAGATTTTGGCGTAGCTTTAACAATTCACAAAGGTTTTTCTCCGGGTAGTGGCTTAGGTAGTTCTGCTGCAAGTGCTGCGGGTGCTGCTTTTGGTACAAATAAATTACTTAACAACGTGTTTTCTAATTTAGAACTTACAAAATTTGCTATGTTTGGCGAAAAAGTTGCTTGCGGTTCTGCAATTGCAGATAATGTTGCAGCTGCAATTTATGGTGGTTTTGTATTGGTTAGAAGCTACGAGCCTTTAGAAATCATAAAATTACCTGTACCAAATGAGTTAAGAGCTGTTGCTATTCATCCGCAGATAGAAGTAAAAACAAAAGATGCTAGAGAAGTATTACCTTCTAAAATAGACTTAAACGATGCAGTTACACAATGGGCAAATGTTGGTGGGTTAATTAGCGGTTTGTACACAAACAATTATCAATTAATTAGTAATTCTTTGGTTGATATTATAGTAGAACCGCATCGAAAAAAATTAATTCCGTTTTTTGACAACGTAAAAAATAGCGCCTTAAAAGCAGATGCTTTAGGTGCTGGAATTAGTGGTTCTGGTCCAACAATTTTTGCACTTTGTAAAGGTGATGAAATTGCGAATAAAGTACATCAAAGCATCAAAGAAACTTACAAAGAAACAGGTATCGATTTTGAAATGTACATTTCGAAAGTAAATCCTGATGGTATGAAAATATTAAATAGTAATTAATCGTCATTACAAAGAAAGAAAATAACTGAAGTAATCTCTTTCTAACAAACAGGTTGCTTCGTTTCTCTCGCAATGACTAATAATCAAAAAAAAATGAACTATTACAGTTTACATCATAAATCACCAAAATCAACATTTAAAAATGCCGTTGTACAAGGTTTAGCAAAAGATAGAGGAATTTATTTTCCAGATAATATCACGCCACTTTCTAGCGATTTCATCGAAAATATTTCAGATTACTCTAATCATGAAATTGCTTATGAAGTAATTAAACAATTTGTAGGTGATGAAATTCCGACAAAAAAATTAAAAGAAATTATTGCAAATACAGTTTCATTCGATTTTCCTTTGGTGAAGGTTGATAAAAATGTTGCGTCTTTAGAGCTTTTTCACGGACCAACCATGGCTTTTAAAGATGTTGGTGCAAAATTTATGGCACAATGTCTAGAGTATTTTAATGAAGACAATTCAGAAGAAGTAACTGTTTTAGTTGCAACTTCCGGAGACACAGGTGGCGCGGTAGCTAATGGATTTTTAGGTGCAAAAGGTGTAAATGTTGTTATTTTATACCCATCAGGCAAAGTAAGCGACATTCAAGAGAAACAATTAACAACTTTAGGACAAAATATTACAGCTTTAGAAGTAGATGGTGTTTTTGACGATTGCCAAGAAATGGTAAAAACTGCTTTTTTAGATGAAGAAATAACCAAAACCTTAACCTCTGCAAATTCTATTAATGTAGCTAGATGGTTACCGCAGATGTTCTATTTTTTCTTTGCTTACAAAGAACTACATAAGCAACATAAAGACATTGTTTTTTCTGTTCCTAGCGGAAACTTTGGTAATATTTGTGCCGGAATTATGGCTCAGAAAATCGGCTTACCTATAAAGCATTTTGTTGCATCAACAAACGTTAATGACACGGTTCCAAACTACTTAAAAGATGGAGTTTACAAGCCTAAACCATCAAAAGCAACTATTTCTAATGCTATGGATGTTGGGAATCCAAGTAACTTTATAAGAATTCAAGAATTATTTAACAATGATTTAGAATCTTTAAAAAATGCATTTTCTTCTTACAGTTTTTCTGATGATGAAACAAAAGCGACAATGAAAGAAATTTATAAAAACTCTGGTTATGTTGCAGATCCTCATGGCGCTGTTGGTTATCTAGGTTTACAAGAATATAAATTAAAAGATAGTGATTTTGGTGTGTTTTTAGAAACTGCGCATCCTGTTAAGTTTTTAGATGTTGTAGAAGAAACATTGCCTGTTAAAGTTGAAATTCCTGCTCAAATAAAAAAGGTAATTAATAATAAAAAAGTTTCTTTAAAAGTCTCTAATTATCAAGACTTAAAAGATTTTCTTTTAAAATAATAACTTTTTAAAGCATAAAAAAAAGGATTACAACAGAGCTGTAATCCTTTTTTTATGTTATAATAGAAATTTAGTTTTTAGCATTTACCATCCAATTTATACCAAACTCATCTGTACATCTTCCAAAAAAACCCCATTCTCTTTCTCTAAACTCGTGATGCACAACTCCGTTTTTAGATAAATTTTCAAAAACAGATTTTGCTTCTTCTTTTTGATTAAAATCTACACTCATATGCACTTGATTTCCAGAATTTATTGGAGTATCTGGCGCAGCATCATAAGCCATAAAATTTACACCTTTACCTTTTAATTCTGCGTGTTGTAGTTTTTTTCTATATGATGATGGCACATCAATTTTCTTGTCTTCGTATGTTATTCTATTCTCTACTTTTGCATCAAATAATTCTCCATAAAAATTTAATGCCTCTTGACAATTTCCATCGAACGCTAAATAAGATTGTACTTTCATTTTTCTAAATTTTAAAGATTAATATTCTATGATTCAAAAATAGAATACTACTACTTTATGCTTTAGCTTAAATGATTTTTATATTAACGCTATCTCTATTTTCAGATAAATTAGAGATCTAAGACATCTTTAATCAACCAATCATCTACAGATAATTCTTCTGATGAATGTAAAACCGAAATATCACATGTTGTCTCAAAAATTACAGCTTTTACTTCAGATAATTTTAAAACATTTGCTTCCCTTAACTTCGCTCTTAAATCTCCTTCGGTAACCTGTGCCTTTTTAAGGTTTTCCCACAAAATTTGATCATTCTTCATTAAAAATAATGGTTCGTTATCTACAATATTTCTAAAAAACTGAAACCTTCTTAAATATGCGGTTATGCCTTGTAACACATAAATTGTAGTCAAACCAAATACACCTTCAAATAAAGAAACGGACTTAGAAAGTAATGTTGATGCAATAATAGAACCTATTGCAATTGTGCAAGCAAAATCGAAACTAGACATTTTAGAAAAGCTACGTTTGCCGAAAATTTTAGTGAGTAATATTATGATAATATAGATACCCAAACAAGATATAAATATAAATTGCAGTGTATTATAATTGGTAAAAATCCATTCTTTCATGTTCTTATTTTTGTATAAAAATATAAGAAACAAATAAAAAGTCCTAACAAATTAAATTTGTTAGGACTTTTTTGTTGGCCTACAAGGACTCGAACCTTGAATGTCGGTACCAAAAACCGGTGTGTTACCAATTACACCATAGGCCAATGCTTTAATGCGGGTGCAAATTTAAAACTTTCTTTTAAACTCACAAACATTTTTAAATATTTTTTTTCTTTAACAAAGATTTATGAGCTTTTTTAAGTCTAAAAACCCACTTTTAAATGTTTATATATTTATTTATTGTTAAATTCGCCCACACATAATTAAGTATTTCTTATGACATCAGCAAACTTTAAAAAATGGAATATCATTTTAGGATGGTTCACGTTTGTAATTGCGCTAATAACCTACTCTTTAACAATAGAACCAACAGTTAGTGCTTGGGATGTTGGAGAATATATAGCAACTTCTGTAAAACTAGAAGTTGGGCATCCGCCAGGTGCACCTTTATTTCAAATGTTAGGCGCATTTTTTGCAATGTTTACATCAGAAAGTTCTGAAATTGCCAAAATGGTAAACTTTATGTCTGCTTTAGCTAGTGCATTTACTATTTTGTTTATGTTCTGGACAATTACCAATTTAGGTGAAAAATTAGCTTTAAAATCAGGAAAATTAACAGAAGGTAGCTATATAGCAATTTTAGGAAGTAGTATTGTAGGTTCTTTAGCCTATACATTTTCTGATAGTTTTTGGTTTAGTGCCGTAGAAGGAGAAGTGTATGCGATGTCTTCTTTTTTAATGGCAATACTATTTTGGTTAGGCTTAAAATGGGAAAGTGAATTACACACTGCACGTGGTAACAAATGGCTAATTCTAATAAGTTTTGTTGTTGGTTTGTCTTTTGGCGTACATATTTTATCATTACTTGTAATTCCTGCAATTGTAATGTTATATTTCTTTAAAACTTATAAAAACATCAATCTAAAATCTACAGCAATTGCAACAGTTTTATCTGTTTTTGTTTTAGCTTTTGTTTTTAAGTTTTTATTTCCTTTTACACTTAAGTTTTTTAGTGCTTCAGAATTATTTTTTATCAATACAATTGGCTTACCATATAATTCTGGTAGTATTATTGCTGCAATTATTCTAATGGCTCTTTTCTTCTTCGGATTAAAATACACTCGAAAAAAGAAAAAAGTACACGCAAATACACTAATACTTGCTGTTTTATTTATTATGATTGGTTTCTCGTCTTGGATGATGTTACCAATTAGAGCAAACGCAAACACTACAATTAACGAAAACAACCCTTCTAGTGCTAGAGAATTATTAGCCTATTACGAACGTGAGCAATACGGTGACGCAAATGTGTTTTACGACACTTATTACTCTAATAAATACAGCAGAGAACAAGATGCAAACAATCCTTTAAAGGATGACAAACCTAAATACGAAAAGAAAAATGGCAAATATGTTATTGTAAATAAATACAAGAATGTTGTACCAAATTATTCTGATAAGCATAAAGGTTTTATTCCAAGAATGGTAGATCCTGCATCCGAAGAAATGTATAAAAAAATCGCAGGTATTCCTTTAAATAGTAAAAGAAGACCCACTTTTGGCGAAAACCTAAAGTTTATGTTTAGCTATCAATTTGGTTATATGTATGGTCGTTATTTTATGTGGAATTTTGTTGGAAGACAAAACGATATTCAAGGTCGATTAGATTTATTTAACGGAAACTGGATTAGCGGTATCGATGCTATCGACGAAGTTCGATTAGGCTCTCAGCAACAATTACCGTCTCAAGTTTTAGAAAATAAAGGAAGAAATAAATATTATTTTTTACCATTAATTTTAGGATTAATCGGTTTATTTTTTCAAGTAAAATGGGATAAAGAAAACTTCTTTACACTTTTCTTATTTTTCGCTTTTACTGGTTTTGCAATTATATTTTACACAAACCCAAAACCTTTTGAACCTAGAGAAAGAGATTATGCGGTTGTAGGTAGTTTTTACATTTTTGCAATATGGATTGGCTTTGGAGTGCTAGCTCTTTATGAATACTTAAAGAATGTTGCCAATAAAAAAACGGTTGCAATTGCAGTTTCTGTAATAACACTTTTGGCAGTACCAACATTAATGGCATCAGAAAACTGGGATGACCACGATAGATCTAACAGATATACAACACGCTTAAATGCTCAAGCGTATTTAGAAAGTTGCGATGAAAACGCGATTATGTTTACCATTGGAGATAATGATACTTTCCCACTTTGGTACATGCAAGAAGTAGAAGGTATTAGAACAGATTTAAAGCTAGTAAACACAAGTTTATTTGCTACAGATTGGTATATCGACCAAATGAAAAGAGCAACTTATGATGCTCCTCCGATTCCTTCTCAATTAAAACATGACCAATATAAATACGGAAGTTTAGATATTGCGTACCATATAGAACACCCAAGATTTAAAGATTCTATTATAGAAATTAAAGATTTTATGCGTTGGATTTCTTCTGATAGTGATGCAACTTATTATATTGTTGAAGAAGAAAATATCAAAGAAAAATATTATCCTACAAACAGAATTAGAATTCCTGTAAACAAAGAAAACGTTTTAAAAAGCGGAATTGTTGCACAAAAAGATGCAGACAAAATTGTAGACTTTATAGATATTACTATTGATGAAAGAGGCATTACAAAAAACCGCCTTTTAATGTTAGATATCTTAGCAAATAACGACTGGAAACGCCCAATTTACTTTACTGGTGGTGCAAATGCCGATGAAGAATATATTTGGTTAAAAGATTATTTACAATTAGATGGTTTGGCTTTTAAATTAGTACCAATTAAAACGCCAGCAAAATATATAGACGAAGCTGGCAGACCAAGAGAAGTAAGTTTGTTTGATATTGGTAGAATAGATGCTGATAAAATGTACGCCAACATTAATAAACTAGACTGGAAAAATATAAATAGTGGCGAAATATATTTAGACGAACAAACAAAAAGAAATGCAATTTCACTTAGAAACAGCCTAATGCGCTTATCTGATGCTTTTGCAAAACAAGGTGACACAATTAAAGCTGTAGAAGTATTAGACTTATCTTTAAGCAAAATGCCTATTGAAGATTTTGACCACTACAGTTTATCTTTGGGGTATCCAGAAATGTATTATAATTTAGGAGAAAACAATAAAGCAAAAGCAACAGCAGAAACACTAAGTAGATTAATAATCGAAAAACTAACTTGGTTAAGTACGTTTGACAAAAATGATAGTGATTTAATTTTTGATGAAATAGACCAATCTTTATACATGTTTAAGAACCTAATAGATCAGGTAGAAAGAGGTAGCAATAATAAAGATTACGTTTCTAAAATTCAGACAGATTTTATGGACACTGTAAAACTTTTTGGGCATTTAATGCCAGACGAAGAGTAATACAAAAATGAAAGCATATTTCCCCGGAACGCCAGATTTTATAATGAGATTATTCTCTAAATACATCTGGCGTTTTTCTTTAGAAAAAAAAGAAGTTTTTTTAACTTTTGATGATGGCCCAACTCCAGAAATTACACGATTTGTTCTAAATGAATTGAAAAAATACGATGCAAAAGCAACTTTTTTTTGCATTGGAAAAAACATTGAGAATGAACCTGAAATTTTTAATGCTATAATTTCTGATGGACATACAATAGGTAATCATACTCAAAATCATTTTAATGGCTGGAAAAACGATACATCTGTATATCTTGATAACGTTTTAACTTGTGAAAAAAGCATACTAAAACATTCTAACCAAAATTCTGACTCTAAATTATTTAGACCGCCTTACGGTAAAATTAAAAAATCGCAAGCTAGAATTTTAATAGAAAAAGGCTTTAAAATAATTATGTGGACGGTTTTGTCTGGTGATTTTGATAATAAATTATCTAAAGAGAATTGCCTACAAAATGTTTTAAAAAACGTAAACAACGGTAGTATTATTGTTTTTCATGATAGTGTAAAAGCTGCCGAAAAAGTTACTTATGTACTGCCAAAGGTTTTAGAAAAACTCTCTAAGCAAGGTTTTGTTTTTAAAGCAATAAAATAACAGCTAAAAGAAAAAGTCAGCAAATAGTTTAGCCCTGATTGAGCGGCATGTTTGAGCTCTTTTCTAGGAACGAAGAAAAAGCGAGTAGCGAAAGCAGGAAATAGCTTCTAAAAATACTGCTGCACCAAGCCAATTAATGTGTTTGCGTCTTGATAACCTGTTTGACGCCATTTCATTTCGCCATTTTTATAGATCATAAACGTTGGGTTTCCTTTTACACGCAAAGCATCTGCAAGAACTTCGTTTTTATTAATATCTATTTTAATAACTTTTGCTCTATCACCTAACGCTGCTGCTACACTTCTTAGGGTTTCTACGGTAGTTTCTGCATCCGAAAGTTCTGCATAGAAATCTATAAGAACTGGTTTATGAACACTGATTAATTCTCCAAATTTTGTCATGATATAAGTTTTTTAAGAGGTAAAAACGTATAAATTAGTCAATTGTTAATTCACAAATATAAGAAATCTATTTGAATAAGCTGATTATCAAGCTTTTTTAAGCTCGATCACCGTAATTTCTGGCCAAATACCAACACGCCCGGGAAAAGCATGATAACCAAAACCTCTGTTTACATTTATAAATCTACCTGCTTCTTCATACAAACCTGCCCATTGTTTGTATACAAATTGAGAAGGACTCCATTTTAACCAACCGGGTATTTCGATTCCCATTTGCAAACCATGTGTATGACCGCTTAATGTTAAGTGATAATTAAGATTGTCTTTTTTAACGATTTCTTCCCAATGACTAGGATCGTGAGACATTAAAATTTTAAAATCTTCTTTTTTGATATTTTTAGAAGCCTTTTTTAAATCTCCGGCTTGGTTGAAACCTTTTCCCCAATTTTCTACACCTAAAAGTGCAATTTTCTGTCCGTCTTTTTCTAGATATCGATGTTCATCTAACAACAAATCGAAACCTATCTTTTTATGAATATCTTTTACTTTTTGAAAGTTATCTATTTTGTCTTGCGGATTCTTCCAATCCATATAATCACCATAATCATGATTTCCTAAAATAGAATATTTACCTTCTTTGGCTTCTAGTTTATCAAAAACATCAATCCAATCATCCATTTCATCTGCTTTATTATTTACAATATCTCCTGTAAACAACATAATATCAGATTTTTGCTGATTGATTAAATCTACGCCGTATTTAATCTTTTCTTTATTTGTAAAACTACCTGAATGAATATCTGAAATTTGTGTAATTGTAAAACCATCAAAAGCATCTGGTAAATCTTTAAAAGATAATTGATACTTTAAAACTTTATAATTGTATTTACCTTGTAAAATACCATAAATAAAAGATGCAAAAGGTATTGCCGCTAAACCTAAAGCTATTTGCGATATAAATTTTCTTCTACTAGCTAAAGGCTTTGTATTTTCTGATGAAATAGCAGAAATTAATTTTAAAAACCACCTATAAATGTCTTCACCAAACATAAACAATAACACAATTATTTTAGGAATTAAAACGGTAAGCAATAAACCCATTGCCATTTGAAATTGTGGTGTTTGCCCTTGACCTCTATCATAAGTTAATGCAACATATAAAAAGTTTGCATACACAGCTACACTTATAAACAACCATGCAAAACGAATAATTTTATTTTTAGAAATTGTTTTAATTGCCTGAAAAGCATAAAACTCTAATAATATAATAACGGCAAATAAAATAACAAGTCTAATTATCATTTTCATGAAGAATCTTTATTTAAAAAATATTCGGTAAAGATAAGCGTTATAATTTCGTTTGAATTTTAATAGCATGTTAAAGTTTTGTAGCTTTACTGCAACATCTGTGGCCATAAAAAACCACAACTATTTTAGAAAAAATTACCATTAAATTTTAGATATGTCAGATCAAAAAAGAGTTTTTTTAGTAGATGCCTTTGCATTGATTTTTAGAGGATATTATGCTTTTATTAAAAATCCGAGAATTAATTCTAAAGGTTTAGACACCTCTGCAATAATGGGTTTTATGAACTCTCTTTTAGACGTAATTAAAAGAGAAAGACCAGATCATTTAGCAGTTTGTTTTGATAAAGGAGGTAGTGTAGATCGAGTAGAAATGTTCGAAGCCTATAAAGCCAACAGAGATGAAACACCAGAAGCAATTAAAGTGGCTGTACCTTATATTCAAGAAATTTTAAAAGCCATGCATATTCCTATTATGGTTAAAGAAGGTTTTGAGGCAGATGATGTAATTGGTACACTTTCTAAACAAGCAGAAAAAGAAGGTTATAAAACTTTTATGGTAACACCAGATAAAGATTTTGCACAATTGGTTTCTGAAAACATTTTTATGTACAAACCTCGTTTTGGTGGTGGTTATGATATTTGGGGAATACCAGAAGTACAAGAAAAATTTGGCGTAGAAACACCAGAGCAAGTAATTGATTTCTTAGGAATGATGGGAGATTCTGCAGATAACATTCCGGGATTACCAGGTGTTGGAGAAAAAACTGCCAAAAAGTTTTTAGCTGCTTACGGTTCAATGGAAAACCTTTTAGCAAATACACACGAGTTAAAAGGAAAAATGAAAGAGAAACTAGAAGCCAACGGAGAGTTAGGCTTACTTTCTAAAAAACTAGCTACAATTATGCTAGATGTTCCTGTTACCTTTCATGCAAAAGATTTTGAATTAGATCAACCAGATATCGAAAAAGTTACCGCTCTTTTTAATGAATTAGAATTTAGAAACTTACTAGTAAACTTTACACGAACTTTTGCTGTTGAAAATGCAGAAAAAGTAAATTCTGCAGAAAACTCATCCGAAGAAAAAGTAAAAACCACAGCAAAAAAAGCCGTTACTGCACCAGAAGGTCAATTTGACTTATTTGCTGCACCAGGTTCTGGTAGTGTTTCTGATGCCGACATTGCATCTGGATTTAAAACAATTAATAACACCGATCATTTTTATCAGCATATAGATTCTGTTTTATCAAGAAAACTATTACTTCGAAAATTAATGGCTCAAAAATCTGTTTGCTTCGATACAGAAACAACTGGTTTAAAAGCTTTAGAAGTAGAGTTGATAGGAATTGCATTTTCTTTTGAAAAAGGAAAAGGTTATTATGTTTCTTTTCCGGAAGATCAAGAAGAAACAAGATTAATCTTAGAAGAATTTAGACCATTTTTTGAATCAGAAATTGAAAAAATTGGTCATAATTTAAAATACGACATTAAAGTTTTATCAAATTACAACATGCCTGTAAAAGGTAAATTGTTTGATACTATGATTGCGCATTATTTAATCAATCCTGATATGCGTCATAATATGGATATGTTGGCAGAAACCTATTTAAATTATCAACCCGTTTCTATTACAGAATTAATTGGTAAAAAAGGTAAAAACCAACTTTCTATGCGCGTTGTACCGATTAAAGACCAAACAGAATATGCGGTAGAAGATGCAGATATCACTTTTCAATTAAAGCAATTATTTACATCAGAATTAGAAAGTGGTAATGTTACCAAACTTTTTAATGAGATAGAATTACCATTGGTATCGGTTTTAACGGCAATGGAAATTGAAGGTATTAATGTAAATACAGATTTTCTAAAAGAACTTTCGATTGCTTTGTCTGATGATATTAATCGTTTAGAAAAAGAAATTTACGAACAAGCTGGCGAAGAGTTTAATATTGCATCACCTAAACAATTAGGAATTGTGCTTTTCGAGAAAATGGAATTGGTTAAAAAACCTAAAAAGACCAAAACAGGTCAATATAAAACCGGCGAAGATATTTTATCCTTTTTAGCTAAAGACCATAAAATAATTAGAGACATTCAAGAATATAGACAATACAAAAAACTACAAAGTACATATGTAGATGCTTTACCAAACGAAATTAATTCGAAAACTGGTAGAATTCATACGGAATATATGCAAGCGGTTGCTGCAACAGGTCGTTTAAGTTCTAACAATCCTAATTTACAGAACATACCAATTAGAACAGAACGTGGTAGAGAGGTTAGAAAAGCTTTTGTTCCTAAAGATGATAATTATGTTTTACTAGCGGCAGATTATTCGCAAATAGAACTAAGAATTATTGCTGCTTTAAGTGAAGAAGAAAACATGATAAATGCTTTTAAAAACGGCGAAGATATTCATGCTTCTACTGCTGCAAAGGTTTTTAATATTGCTTTAGAAGATGTTACAAGAGAGCAACGTAGCAATGCTAAAACCGTAAACTTTGGTATTGTTTACGGTGTTTCTGCTTTTGGCTTAAGTAACCAAACTAATTTATCTAGAAGTGAAGCCAAAGAATTAATAGATACGTATTACGAAACGTATCCTAAATTAAAAGCTTACATGACTTCTCAAGTAGAATTTGCAAGAGAAAAAGGATATGTAGAAACCGTTTTAAATAGACGTAGATATTTAAAAGACATCAATTCTAGAAATGCAATGGTAAGAAGCGGCGCAGAAAGAAACGCAGTAAACGCACCAATACAAGGTTCTGCAGCCGATATTATTAAACTTGCAATGATAAATATTCATAACCGATTCGAAGCAGAAGGTTTTAAATCTAAAATGCTTTTACAAGTGCATGATGAATTGGTTTTTGATGCACACAAAGAAGAGCTAGAAATTATTAGACCAATTATTAAGCATGAAATGGAAAACGCATTTAAAATGAGTGTACCGTTAGATGTAGAAATAGATTTAGGTGAAAATTGGTTAGAAGCACATTAAAAATGAAATTAGACTACATAGAAAACTACAACGGACTTGATGAAAATTTAGTTCGATTATATAATTTTGACAAAACAGAAGCCCTTAAATTTAAGAATTTATTGGAGGAAATTGTCATCAATAAAAAACAGAAATTAAATTTAGCTGAAATAGATTTTATTGAACCAAGAAATTGCAATTTAATTTTTGGTTTATTTAAATCTGATGAAGGAATTTTAACCAAAGACAATGAAACTTTTTTCTGTATTTTAACTTTAGAAAGTTTTATTAAAATGATATCTTTAATAGAACCTTTTTGCAAAAAAGACACAAGAGCTCATCAATATTTATATGATGTAGACACACCTACAGATTTACTTTTTTGTCCTTCTGCTACTTAAAAATTTGATAGGTTTTTAACAAAAGCAACAACTAATAAGAAACGAAATAACTAACAGTTAGAAGACACATGTTTAGCTTGATATGTTTTCTAAAAAAACGAAAATCCAAAACCAAAAGAAACACTATCCAATCGGTTATTTTTAAACCCGTAGATACCTTTTCTATGAAAATCTATTCTAAAAACAGTGTTCCATCTTTTTCCTCCAGCAACTTGAACTCCGACACCTAAACCATAATAATTACCATCTGAATACTTAGAGGAAGGTGTCCACATTTTACCATATCTAACTTCTATAAAATGATTGTTATTTTCTTTTTCTGTAATATTATACCGTAAACTACCATACGCTGGAAAAGCATCTACAGCATAATTAAAATGAAAATCGTAACCACCATTTAAAGCGACAGCTACTCTTTTTTTAAACTCGTAACCAAAACCAACTCTAAAAAAGAAAGCAGAAGGCACAATAAGTGGTCCGTTATCATCATCATTCCCTATTTCATAATCTTCATTTATACCTAGTGTAAAGTTTAAATCTGCAGTAAAAAAAGGTCGTCCTAATTTTTCTTGAGAGAAGGTTATTTGAAATACTGTAAGTGCTAAAATTGAAAGTAGTGTTCTTTTCATTTGGCTATCTTTTTTTGAGATTTAAGTCATCAATAACTATTCCGTTTTACACCAATCAATTAAAAGTTAATTTCCCTTATTTCAATAAATGAATTTTATATGTAATTTTGCAATCAATTATGAGCATAATATCTAAAGACATACAAAAAGCAGCGCAATTATTAACTGATGAGAAGTTAGTAGCAATACCAACAGAAACAGTTTATGGATTGGCAGGAAATATTTTTAGTGAGAAAGCTATTAAAAGTATCTTTTCTACTAAAAAAAGACCTTTTTTTAATCCGTTAATTGTACATATCCCTTCTAAGGAAGCGCTAAAAGATATTGTTGTTGATATTCCAGAGAAAGCAAAATTATTAGCAGATGCTTTTTGGCCAGGTTCTATGACTTTAGTTTTAAAAAAGAATAAAAATATTCCTGACTTAATTACAGCCGGTAAAGACACTGTTGCTGTTCGTATACCAAATCACCCGGTAACATTAGAACTTTTAAATAGTATCGATTTTCCTTTGGCAGCGCCAAGTGCAAATCCTTTTGGTAGTATTAGCCCTACTAAACCAGAACATGTAGAAAGTTATTTTAGCAATGAAATTTCTCAGGTTTTAGACGGCGGATCTTGCGCAAACGGAATAGAATCTACTATTATTGGTTTTAACAACAACGAGCCAATTATTTATCGATTAGGTGCTTTGGCTTTAGAAGAAATAGAAGCTGTTGTTGGTAAAATTACAATTTTAAATAAGAAAGAAGTTAAACCTGATGCTCCTGGAATGTTGGCAAGACATTACGCACCAAAAACTACAACATATTTAGTTGATGATGTTGCTTCTGAAATACAAAAACATAACGATAAAAAAATCGGAGTTTTAGTATTTAATTCCTCTGTAAATAATAATGAGATAACAGAAATTATTCTTTCTAAAAACAATTCTATGCAAGAAGCTGCTACTAACCTATACAACGCCATGCACACTTTAGATAGCCAAAATTTAGATATTATAATTGCAGAGCGTTTTCCTAATAATGGCTTAGGAAAATCTATAAACGATAGATTACAACGCGCTACATTTAAATAATTTATCTTACAAACCTATACGTTGCTTTTAATAGAAAAGTATCATTAGCAGGAACATCAAAAATTTGATTGCTTACACTATCAGTTAAAGAGTCGTTTATATTTTGAGAACCTGCAGAACCTCTAGCCCAAACTAAAAATAATTCCGAACCAGGTATATATTCCCATCTTACCACTAAGTTTGTTTGTAATTGTACAAATGAAAAATCTGGATTCGAAAACGAATACGTGTCATTATCTAAGTTTTCATCAATAGTATAAATGCTGCTACCAGAATTTGTTGTGGTTTTAGATATTTGATTCTCAGTATAAAAATTAACACGATCGTCAATAGAACTTGCTACAGAATTATTTACATAATTAAAGTTAGAATATCTACCTCTAGAAATATAAGGTTGTCCATAAAATTGAACAGAAAAATTAGGATTTAAACTATAATTTAATCGCAAAGTAGAAGACCAAGTATCATTTTTAATATTACCTAAAATGTATCGTTTTAAATTACCAAAATCTGCAGTAGTAACATATTGTGTTCTATCTTGTGTTTTACTTAAAGAATTATCTAAAGACATGCTAAAAGAATCAAAAGGTTGATAATTAATTCTAAATGTATACCTATTTCTATTAAAAACATCTTCTTCACTTTTAACTTTAAGGTAACTAACTCTAAAACTAAATTTCTTACTTCTATCAGAATTTATTGAAGCATAATAAAAAATATCATCTGCAGCACGCCAACGCGGACCACCTCTTAAAAAAGCATTTCTATGGATGTTATTACTAGATCCAAATCCACCGCTTGTAGACCAATTGTTTATCCAACTGATGTCTCCTTGTAATTCATATCTAAATCGATTTAAATTACCTCCAAAATCGTAACTTGTAGATTGCTCTAAACGTAAATTCATATTTCTATAAATGTCAGTAGGAACTTGCCATAAATATCTTGCTTCTGTAAATTGAATCATCTCATCGGTTTGTCTTAAAAAGCCAACATCATTCAATTCTAATTCCGGAGAACGCCATACAAAACCAGCATTATAACGCCAATTACCACCACCTTGCTTACCTGCCTCTACTCTACCACCTGTACCTGTTAAAGAAGTTCTATTTTCATCTAAATTAATATAATCTGCATCAACTCTTTGAAATAATCTAGCAATTGATTTTTGTGTATTAGAAATTGCTTCTTTACTACCGTTAACACGACTTAAAATACTATTTCCTTCTACATAGAACTCCCTATCTTGCCAAGTGTGTCTAAAATCTACACCTGCTGTATAGGCAGATTTATGCAACTCATTAAAATTACCATCTAAATTTCTATTTGTAGCCGTTGCAATACCACCGATGTAAGAATTTCTTTCATTAAAATCTTTCTGAACTCTTGTAACGAAGTAATTTGTTAAAGGCTCTACTATTTCTTCTCTAGTACTACCATCTACTTGTCTTATTTCTGCAAATTCATTAGCAGTAACACTCTCTAAAACACCAATAGACCATCCATTTTGTGTTTTACCAGAAAACTTAGCTGCTCCTAAAATTGTTGAATTTTGCGGAACATCTGCAAATTCTCCCGCTTGCAAATTGGCACCTCTATGAGGATTTCTACCAATTCTTCTGCTATAAAAAAGATTGTCTCTACCATTTGCAAATCTAAAGTCAAAAATATTTTTATTCTCTACAAAAAAGGGTCTTTGTTCTCTAAAAAATATTTGAAATCCGTCTAAAGCAATAGCTCCAGGGTCTGCTTCTACTTGTCCAAAATCAGGATTAATAGTAAGATCTAAAGTTAAATCGTTTGTAATTCCGATTTTAGCATCTAAACCTGCATTTAATTTAAAATCACTTCCATCTCTGTAAGGGTTATTTGGTTCTGCAAGATAATTATCATATTGCATAACAGTAAACGGCTGTACCTCTAGTTGTTTTTGAGACACCAAATCGATTAAACCATGTAATTCTCCGGCCTCACTAATAAAACCAGCTTGATCGTTAGGTATTCTTTGCCATAAAGACCTTTCTTGTAACCTAAAAATAGTTCTATTAACATTAAAACCCCAAATTTGTTCTTTAGCATTACCAAAACGTAATTGACTAAATGGAATCTTCATTTCTGCGGTCCATCCTTTATCATCTACTTGTGCATCTGTATACCAAATAGGGTTCCAACTTTCATCAAAATTATCACCGTTACCTGTAGCAATCTCTTCACCTTTTACTCCTGCAGCAGTTGTAGTAAAAACAAAAGCGGTTCTTTTATCGTGATAACTATCTATAATTACATTTATTCTATCTCCTGCAAAACCATCTCTTCTACTTAATCTTTGTTGAATTAATTCTGGATTAGCATCTAAAGCTCTTAATGCGATGTATAAATACTTTGCATCGTACATAACTTTAAACATTGTTTGGTGCGCAGGCGGTGTGCCTTCATCTGGAGATTTTTCTACAAAATCAGAAGACCATTCTACCACATTCCATGCATCATCAGAAACATCACCATCAATAATAGGTGCTTTTTTTAGTTTTTTTGTAGTATAAATTCTCTTAGGTAATTTAGTTTGAGAGGCTTCTTGTGCATAAAGGCAAAATGCAGAAAAAACAGTTAATAATGTAATTAAAAACTTCATGTAATTTTGGGTTGATTTTTTATCAAAAAAGACTGTTTTTTTGATTTTGCAAAAGTACCTTACTAATATGGTAAAGTTTTCTTAAGATTCTGTTAATTTTAAAAACTTTAAAAACAGTAAATTAGTCTCGAAAAAAATAATCTAAAACTCTATTTGTCAATTAAATAAATAGCATTACATTTGCACTCCTTTTTTAAGGAAAATGAATATTATTAATAATTGACAAAAACTAATAGTGTAATTATGAACACATTAAGTTACAAAACAGTATCAGCAAACAGCGCTACCGTAAACAAGGAGTGGGTTTTAGTTGATGCGGACGGGCAAACGTTGGGTCGTCTAGCTTCTAAAGTAGCTAAGCTAATTAGAGGTAAATACAAGCCAAACTTTACTCCTCACGTAGATTGTGGAGACAACGTGGTTATTATCAACGCAGAAAAAATTAACCTTACTGGAAACAAGTGGAGAGACAAATCTTACATTCGTCACACAGGTTACCCAGGAGGACAAAGATCGTTAACTGCAACAGAAATGTTTGAGAAAGATCCTACAAGATTAATCGAAAAAGCAGTTAAAGGGATGTTACCAAAAAATACTTTGGGAAGCGCTTTATACAGAAACTTGTATGTATATGCAGGTACAGAGCACAAACAAGCAGGTCAAGAACCTAAAGCTATTAACCTAAACGATCTTAAATAATGGATACAGTTCACAAAATAGGTAGAAGAAAAACAGCTGTTGCTCGTATTTATCTTACAGAAGGTAAAGGTAACATTACTGTAAACAAGAAAGACTATAAAAGTTATTTTACTACTGGTACTTTACAGTACAAAGTACAACAACCTTTAATGTTAACAGAAAACTTAGAATCTTACGATATTAAGGTTAACGTATATGGTGGTGGTATTACAGGACAAGCAGAAGCTATTCGTTTAGCAATCACTAGAGCTTTAGTTTCTATTGATGCAGACCATAGAGCTGTTTTAAAACCAGAAGGATTATTAACGCGTGACCCAAGAATGGTTGAACGTAAGAAATTTGGTCAGAAGAAAGCACGTAAAAAATTCCAATTCTCGAAACGTTAATATATTTGCAAAATTTATTTTGCATTATATTTTATCGAGAACTGTTATTATTACAAACAATTAATATTAAACAGTTTAGTATCTAAA
The DNA here is from genome assembly GCF_038019025.1 of Polaribacter marinaquae. NCBI lineage: Bacteria > Pseudomonadati > Bacteroidota > Flavobacteriia > Flavobacteriales > Flavobacteriaceae > Polaribacter > Polaribacter marinaquae. Next base: position 2,391,033 of record NZ_CP150496.1, on the reverse strand, counting down.
TATATAAGACTCGTAAGACTACTTATATATTGATTTCAAAACAGAAAGTAAACACATTTATAAAATGGCAAACGTAAACATTCAAGAATTATTAGATAGTGGTGTACACTTCGGACACCTTACTAGAAAATGGAACCCAAACATGGCTCCTTATATTTATACAGAAAGAAATGGTGTTCACATCATCGATTTGTATAAAACAGCAGCTAAAATAGAAGAAACTTCAGAAGCTTTAAAAAAGATCGCTAACTCTGGACGTAAAATTTTATTTGTTGCTACAAAAAAGCAAGCTAAAGATATTGTTGCAGAAAAAGCAAAATCTGTAAGCATGCCTTATATTACAGAAAGATGGCCTGGGGGAATGTTAACTAACTTTGTTACTATTAGAAAAGCTGTTAAGAAAATGGCTCAGATTGATAGAATGAAGACAGATGGTTCTTTTGATGCATTATCTAAAAGAGAAAAATTACAAATTAATCGTCAAAGAGAAAAATTAGAAAAGAATTTAGGTTCTATCTCTGATATGACTCGTTTACCTGGTGCATTATTTGTAGTAGACATCAAAAAAGAGCACATTGCTGTAGCAGAAGCTCAAAAATTAAACATTCCAATTTTTGCAATGGTAGATACAAACTCTGATCCAAGACAAGTAGACTACGTAATTCCTGCAAACGATGATGCTTCTAAGTCTATAGACAAAGTATTATCTTTTGTTACTGATGCAGTTGCAGAAGGTTTATCTGATAGAAAAGCAGATAAAGAAAAAGTAAAAGAAGCAAAAGCAGAAGCTCCTAAAAAAGCAGAAGCTGCTTCAGAAGAAAAAAAATAATTTAATAACTAATTAGAAATCTTAAGTTTCTAAATAAAAAAAAAGTGACATGGTAAAAGTAAGTGCTGCTGACGTTAAAAAATTAAGAGAAGCAACTGGAGCTGGTATGATGGACTGTAAAAAGGCATTAGTAGAAGCAGAAGGAAACTTTGACGAAGCAATAAACATTTTACGTAAAAAAGGTCAAAAAATTGCTGCTAAAAGAGCTGATAGAGAATCTACAGAAGGAGTTGCAGTAACTAGAATTAATGACTCTAAAACAGAAGGTGTAGCAATCGTATTAGCTTGTGAAACTGATTTTGTTGGTAAAAACGAATCTTTTGTAGCTTTAGGTGGTCAATTTGCAGACATCGCTTTAAATTACGCAGACAAAGAATCTTTCTTAGCTGCTGATTTTGGTGGAATGACTGTTGCTGATAAATTAGTTGAGCAAACTGGTGTTATTGGAGAGAAGTTAGAAATAACTGCTTTCGAAAAAGTAGAAGCAGCTTATGTTGGTGCTTATACTCACATTGGTAAAATTGCTGCTTTAGTTGGTTTATCTGCTGTTGTAGATAACGCAGAAACTTTATCTAAAGATCTTGCAATGCAAATTGCATCTATGGGAGCTACAACTTTATCTTACAAAGATTTAGACCCTGCTTATGTAGCTGCAGAAACTGAAGCTAGAATTGCAGTAATCGAAAAAGATAATATCGAGTTAGGTAGATTAGGAAAAACTTTAAAAAATGTTCCTCAATTTATTTCTATGTCTCAATTATCTGATGAAGTTTTAGCTAAAGCTGAAGAAGATGCAAAAGCAGAATTAAAAGCAGAAGGAAAACCAGAACAAATCTGGGATAGAATTTTACCAGGTAAAATGGAAAGATTTATTTCTGACAACACTACTTTAGATACAGAACAATGTCTTTTAGACCAATCTTTTATTAAAGATGAAAAGAAGACTGTTGCACAATACGTTAAAACGTTTGGTGATGTAGAAGTATCTACTTTTAAAAGAGTTACTTTAGGATAATTACTATTCTAAAAAACATATTTTTTCTAACCTCGTTATCAAATATTTGATAACGAGGTTTTTTTATTTTCAAAAAAAGAAAATCAAAAAAAAAACGTAATTTTGCGCAACTCTTAAAAGAAACTATGCAATATAAAAGAATACTCTTAAAATTAAGTGGCGAAGCATTAATGGGAGAAAGACAATATGGTATCGATCCAAAACGTCTTTCTGAATATGCTAAAGAAATTAAAGAAGTTATAGCAAAAGGTATCGAAGTAGCAATTGTTATTGGAGGTGGTAATATTTTTAGAGGTGTTGCTGGTGCTGCAAATGGCATGGATCGTGTTCAAGGAGACCATATGGGTATGTTAGCAACTTGTATTAATGGTTTAGCTTTACAAAGTGCTTTAGAAGACGAAGGCGTTTATACAAGACTACAAACAGCTCTAGAAATTAAAGAAATTGCAGAACCTTATATTAAAAGAAGAGCAATTAGACATTTAGAAAAAGGTAGAGTTGTAATTTTTGGAGCAGGAACAGGTAACCCATATTTTACAACAGATACAGCAGCTGTTTTAAGAGCAATCGAAATTGATGCAGATGCAATTTTAAAAGGAACTCGTGTAGACGGTGTTTATAACGAAGATCCCGAAAAGAATAAAGATGCTATTAAATTTGACACAATAACTTTTAAAGAAGTTATTGAGAAAGGTTTAAAAGTTATGGATATGACAGCATTTACGTTAAGTGAAGAAAATAAATTACCAATAATTGTATTTGACATGAATACCAACGGAAACTTACTAAAACTAGTTTCAGGTGAAAAAATTGGTACTATTGTTGATAATCAATAAGAAAAATCTTTAAATTTAGAAAGATGAACGAAGAAATTGAATTTATATTAGACACAACTAAAGAAGCAATGAATAATGCAATTGCTCATTTAGAAAAAGAATTAAGAACTATTAGAGCAGGTAAAGCTACACCTGCAATGTTAGGCAATGTAATGGTAGATTATTATGGTTCTCAAACTCCGTTAGGGCAAGTTGCAAACGTAAGTACACCAGACCCTAGAACTATTGCAATACAACCTTGGGAAAAAAACATGTTACAACCTATAGAAAAAGCAATTATGATTGCTAATTTAGGTTTTAACCCGATGAATAATGGTGACATAATAATGATTAACGTACCACCATTAACAGAAGAAAGAAGAATAAACTTAGCAAAACAAGCTAAAGCAGAAGCAGAAAATGCTAAGATTGGTATTAGAAATGCAAGAAAAGATGCAAACAACGATATCAAAAAAACAGATATTTCAGATGATTTAAAAAAGGCTTCTGAAGCAGATATACAAAAGCTAACAGATTCTTATGTTAAAATAACAGAGGAAAAATTAGCAATCAAAGAAAAAGAAATTATGACAGTTTAAGAACTGTTAATTCAAAAGGTGTTTTTAATAAAAACACCTTTTTTTTGGTTAAAACCCAACTTCAAATTAGTTACCTTTGCAGAAAATTTTTTAAATGAATTTCTGGACAAAAGCAGCTGGTTTAATATTAAGAAACCGATACTTGGTTTTATTAATAATTGCACTAATAACAGCTTTTTTAGCATCTCAAATGAAGTATATGAAATTCTCATATACAGAAGCAAATCTTTTACCAGAAGATCATGCTGCAAATCTAGAGTATAATAAATTCTTAGAAATTTTTGGTGAAGAAGGTAATTTAGTAATCTTAGGCGTTAAAGATTCAACCGTTTTTACACCAGAAAAATTTAATGCTTGGAATAAATTAGTAGAGCAATTTGATGCTAGAGAAGAAATAGATTTTACAGTATCTATTGCCGATGTACAAAAATTAAAAGCAGATAGAAAAAAGAGAAAGTTTATCTTAGAACCGCTATACGAAAAAAATCCAACTACTAAAGAAGAGGTTAACGCAATAAAAACACAACTTTTTGAAAAGCTTCCTTTTTACGACAACCTACTTTATAACAAAGAAACAGGTACTTTACAAACCGCAATTTATATTAAAAAGGAAATTATAAACACACCTCAAAGAAGAGATTTTATTTTTGATGTTTTAATTCCTGCCATAGAAAAATTTGAAAAAGAAAACAATCTAGATGTTAGGGTTTCTGGGATGCCATATATTAGAACCTTAAATGCCCAAAATATTCAAGATGAAATTTTACTTTTTGTAGTAGGTGCATTAGGTATTACTGCATTAATATTTTTCTTTTTCTTTAGATCTTTTAGAGCAACATTTATAACACTTCTTGTAGTTCTAATTGGTGTTATTTGGGCTTTTGGTTTTATAGGATTGTTTCGATATGAAATTACTGTTTTATCAGCTTTAATTCCGCCATTAATTATCGTTATTGGTGTACCAAATGCGGTATTTCTTATCAACAAATATCAACAGGAAATAAAAAAACACGGCCAGCAAGCAAAAGCTTTACAGCGTGTAATTTCTAAAATTGGTAACGCTACTTTAATGACAAATATTACCACGGCTTCTGGTTTTGCAACATTTGTCTTTGTAAAAAGTAATTTACTTAGAGAGTTTGGTATTCTAGCCTCTGTAAACATAATTAGTATCTTTATTTTAGCTCTATTGATAATACCAATTATCTATAGTTTTATGCCACTTCCTAAGAAAAAACACTTGAACCATTTAGAAAGAAAATGGATTGAGAATGTTGTGAATTGGATGGAGAAAATGGTGAAAAATCAAAGAATTACTATTTATTTTGCAACCGTTATCGTTATTGTTTTAGGTATAATTGGAGTTTATAAAATTCGAGTTTCTGGTAGCTTAATAGAAGACATGCCTAAGAAAATGGATTTCTATAAAGACATTCGTTTTTTTGAAAAAGAGTTTGGTGGTATCATGCCTTTAGAGATTTTGATTGATACAAAAAAAGATAAAGGAGTCATGAAACTTTCAACTTTAAAAAAGATGGAAGAATTAAATGAAACCATTGAAACTTTTCCAGAATTATCGAAACCAATTTCTGTCGTAAACCTAGTTAAATATTCTAAACAGGCATATTATAAGGGAAATCCAAGATATTATCAGTTACCAACAAATCAAGAACAAAGTTATATTTTTTCTTACACAAAAAACTCTAACAGTGATGCTGGCATGCTTAAAACCTTTGTAGATTCTACAGGTAGATATGCAAGAATTACAACTTTTATGAAAGATATTGGTACCGATAAAATGGATATCATTCAAGAACGATTAAAAGCAGTAATCGCAAAAGAATTTCCAGAAGATAAGTATACAGTTTCTTTAACTGGTAAGGCTTTGGTTTTTATAAAAGGGACTAATTACTTGATTAACAATTTAGTAATTTCTTTGTCATTAGCTATTTTATTAATTGCAATATTTATGGCTTGGATGTTTAGATCACCACAAATGATCTTAATTTCTTTGATACCAAACATGCTTCCTTTATTAATTACTGCAGGTTTAATGGGCTTTTTAGACATCCCTATAAAACCATCTACAATTTTAGTATTTAGTATTGCTTTTGGTATTTCTGTTGATGATACCATTCATTTTTTAGCAAAATATAGACAAGAATTGATCGCTAATAGATGGAAAATTAAACCTTCTGTTTATTCAGCATTAAAAGAAACTGGTGTAAGTATGTTTTACACTTCTATAGTTTTATTTTTTGGCTTTTTAGTATTTACACTTTCTAGTTTTGGTGGTACAATTGCTTTGGGTGGTTTGGTTTCTGTAACCTTGCTTTTAGCCATGGTTTCTAACCTACTTTTACTACCTTCTTTGTTACTTACTTTTGAAAAGAAAATTGCAAACAAGAAGGTATTTAAAGAACCTAAAATGAGAATTTTCCCTCCGAAGGAAGATAAAATTGAAGAATAAAAAATTTATTTATCAAATAATAAAACCAGACATTTAGAAATGTCTGGTTTTATTATTTGATCTCAAAAACAAACCCCTTACTTTTTAATAATTCTTTTCATAATATTACCTTTTGCTGTATCTATTTTCAATAAATAAACACCTTCTGATAAATTAGAAATATTTATTTTATTTATAGGATTTTTAATTAATTGTAATCTTTTACCTAAAAGATTATATACTTCAATTTTTTTAATATTTACATTATTAATATTTTGAATTTGTAAAACATCTTTAACAGGATTAGGATATAATTTTATATAGTTACCTAATACAACTTCATTATTAATACTTAATATTTCATCATAATTAAGAGTAACCCTATGTGTTTCTATATTAAATCCTGTAATAATAGGATTAGAAACAAGACAAAAATAATATCCAGCATCTTGTTGTGTTGCATCTGTAATAACATATTCTTTACTAATAGCATCTGTAATTGGACTTCCATTTTTATACCATTGGTAAATATTATTAGTTCCACTAACAACTGCTTCTAGAGTTTTATCATAACCATCACCAAAATCTACAATTTCCTCTACCCCAACTTTTGCTTGATTAGAATAACTAAATGTTTGTAAATTCTGATAATCCGCAAACTCATCCTCTAAATCACCAAACTGAAATTTATTGCTACTAACATATAAACTTGTTAAATTAATTGCATTTGTAAAATCTGGTAAATTCCCCTTAATCTCATTATTTTGTAGATATACCGTTTTTAAGGCTAACATATTACTCATTTCTGTTGGTAAACTTGTAATCTTATTGCTATTCAAATATAAAGTTTCTAAAGAGGTTAAATTCCCAAAAGTAGATGGAATTGCTCCCGAAATTTCATTAGAACCTATCTGTAAATTTGTTAACTTAGTTAAATTCCCAATACTCTCTGGTAATTCTCCTTTAAGCTTATTACTACTCAAAGAAATATTAGTAATATGCTTACCTCCATCAACAATTTTGGTGGTTATACCTTGCCATTTTGTAGCATTGTATGGATTGTTAATAAGTGCTTTTGCTAAATTTCCATTCCAATTGGTGTTGTTTGTCCAATTTGCTCCCCCTAAATTATTATATAAATCTACCAAAGCTTTAATTTCATTTTCTGGCACATTATTATAAGCACTACAATCTTGTCCCCAAACTATATTTGAATATTGACTTGCAAAAGAAGTTGCTTCCCAGTCTGAAATAGTATTCTCTGGAACTGAAATACAGTTTAAGTATTGATTATAAAAACTAAAAGTATTAGAAAATTGTTCTTCTGAATTATAACTATTATCAAAATTAGACGGAGCAACACCTATTTTTAAACCTGTAATTTCATTTCCAGATGCATTTAAAGATATCAAATTTGTTAAATTTGAAAAATCTAAATTTCCTTCTAATTGATTAGAACTTAACTCCAATCTTTTTAATGAAGCAATATTATTAATTTCTACCGGTAATGTATTTAAAACATATTCTTGAATATTAGAATTATATTGATTATTGAATGTTAACTGTTCTAAGTTAGCCAATTCTCCAATTTCAGTTGGTATTTCTGATATAGAATTGCTATTTAGCTCTAACTCTTTTAATTGTGTTAAGTTTTTAATTACAGATGGAATGGTACCATCTAATTCATTGGAATTTAATTCAACCTTTGTTACGTGTTTTTGTCCATTAATTACCTCTGTTGTAATCCCAAACCAAGCTCCAACATTTCTTTTTAAGCTAGAATCTGTTTCCCAAACAACTCCGTTATAAGAACTAGATAAATCGTTTCTCCAATCCATACCTTTAGTACTGTTGTATAGAGCAATTAATGCATCTCTTTCTATATCTGGAATGGAATTATTGGTTACCGAATTACAATTATCTGAATAAACAACTCCATTATCTATTATACCACCTTCTTCTTTGTAATTAGACAATTGCCATGCAACTAGCTCGTCACTAGGCACTTCTACACAACCCAAAGCATTTCTATTTAGTCTCAGTCTATTTGCTCTCGGATTTGTTGTATTGGTTCCAAAAATTGTTGGTGCAACGGCAATTTTTAATTCCGAAATATTATTGAAATCTGCTCTAAAGTCATTTAAAACTTCTGATAAACCTAAATTAATAGAACCCGATATTCTATTATTATTTATATTAAATGTTTCTAATAAAATTAAATTGGTTATTGTACTTGGCAAACTTTCTAAAACGTTATCCTGTAAATACAATTTCTCTAAACTAACAATATTCCCAATTTCATCTGGTAAACTATTTAACGTATTTATTGGTTGATATCTAACAGGACTTGTGATTTGATTATTTAGTCTTAATTCCTTTAAACTTGTAAAATTTCCAATACCCGATGGTAAACTTGTTAACCCATTGTAACTTAAATCTAACTTTTCTAATGTAGCTATGTTACCAATCTCATCTGGTAAAGTTGTTAGAGTTGATGTGTATTGCGAAGTATTTGTATTTATTCTTTGATAGCTTAAATTCAACTCTATTAAACTAGTAAAATCCCCTATTCCTAAAGGTAAACTCTCTAAACTATTAGAAGATAAATTTAAATGAGTTAATTTACTTAATTCGCCTATTTCTGTAGCTACTGAAGTTATTTTTCCAGAGGATAAATTTAGCAACGTTAACTCTGGTAAATCAGCTATTTCTTTTGGTACAACTCCTGATAATTGATTACTAATCAACTCTATTTTAGTTACGTGTTTCTGTCCGTTGATAATTTCTGTAGTTACTCCTTGCCAAGAACCTACATTGGTTAATTCTGTAGCATCAGAACTCCAATTTGTACCAACCCATGTTACTCCTGTTGTTGCATCTACCTTGTCTCCTCCGTTTGTTGCAATATACAAAGCAACCAAAGCTTCTCTCTCGCTTAGTGGAACTCTAAAGCCTGAACAACTATCGCTAAATGCAATTCCGTTGTCTGCTATCTGGGATCTTTGTGCATATCGGGTTTCCCAATTTGTAACTTCTGCTGTAGGAACTTCTACACAACTTAAATAAGGATTGTTACTGATATTAAAATGATAGGTAACATTAGACGATAAGTTAAAATTAGTTACAGGCGCATCTATTTTTAAATCTTCTATCTTATTATTATTTAATTGCAAACGATTTAGCTTTATAACATTTGTTAAATCTACCAATCCTCCTATTTCATTATTCTCCGCTTCTAAAACCTCCAAATTGGTTAGCTGATTCATTGTACTTGGCAAACTTGTTAAATAATACGTATAAGTACCTGTAGACGAATCATAGGTTTGCATATTTTCTAAATACAACTCTTTTAAACTTGATAAATCCCCTATCTCTTCTGGTAAAGTTGATATCTTATTACTATTGCTACTTTGTGACAAATACAACTTCTCTAAACTTGTTAATCCGCCAATTGTTGCTGGTAAACTTGTTAACTCATTACCTTGTATTTGTAACTCTTTTAAACTTGTTAAACCATTGATTGTACTCGGAATGTTCGCAATAATATTATTCTGTAAATACAATTTCTCTAAACTAACAATATTCCCAATTTCATCTGGTAAACTATTTAACGTATTTATTGGTTGATATCTAACAGGACTTGTGATTTGATTATTTAGTCTTAATTCCTTTAAACTTGTAAAATTTCCAATACCCGATGGTAAACTTGTTAATCCATTGTAACTTAAATCTAACTTTTCTAATGTTGCTATGTTACCAATCTCATTTGGTAAAGTTGTTAGAGTTGATGTGTATTGAGAAGTATTTGTATTTATTCTTTGATAGCTTAAATTTAACTCTATTAAACTAGTAAAATCTCCTATTCCTAAAGGTAAACTCTCTAAACTATTAGAAGATAAATTTAAATGAGTTAATTTACTTAATTCGCCTATTTCTGTAGCTACTGAAGTTATTTTTCCAGAGGATAAATTTAGCAACGTTAACTCTGGTAAATCAGCTATTTCTTTTGGTACAACTCCTGATAATTGATTACTAATCAACTCTATTTTAGTTACGTGTTTCTGTCCGTTGATAATTTCTGTAGTTACTCCTTGCCAAGAACCTACATTGGTTAATTCTGTAGCATCAGAACTCCAATTTGTACCAACCCATGTTACTCCTGTTGTTGCATCTACCTTGTCTCCTCCGTTTGTTGCAATATACAAAGCAACCAAAGCTTCTCTCTCGCTTAGTGGAACTCTAAAGCCTGAACAACTATCGCTAAATGCAATTCCGTTGTCTGCTATCTGGGATCTTTGTGCATATCGGGTTTCCCAATTTGTAACTTCTGCTGTAGGAACTTCTACACAACTTAAATAAGGATTGTTACTGATATTAAAATGATAGGTAACATTAGACGATAAGTTAAAATTAGTTACAGGCGCATCTATTTTTAAATCTTCTATCTTATTATTATTTAATTGCAAACGATTTAGCTTTATAACATTTGTTAAATCTACCAATCCTCCTATTTCATTATTCTCCGCTTCTAAAACCTCCAAATTGGTTAGCTGATTCATTGTACTTGGCAAACTTGTTAAATAATACGTATAAGTACCTGTAGACGAATCATAGGTTTGCATATTTTCTAAATACAACTCTTTTAAACTTGATAAATCCCCTATCTCTTCTGGTAAAGTTGATATCTTATTACTATTGCTACTTTGTGACAAATACAACTTCTCTAAACTTGTTAATCCGCCAATTGTTGCTGGTAAACTTGTTAACTCATTACCTTGTATTTGTAACTCTTTTAAACTTGTTAAACCATTGATTGTACTCGGAATGTTCGCAATAATATTATTCTGTAAATACAATTTCTCTAAACTAACAATATTCCCAATTTCATCTGGTAAACTATTTAACGTATTTATTGGTTGATATCTAACAGGACTTGTGATTTGATTATTTAGTCTTAATTCCTTTAAACTTGTAAAATTTCCAATACCCGATGGTAAACTTGTTAATCCATTGTAACTTAAATCTAACTTTTCTAATGTTGCTATGTTACCAATCTCATTTGGTAAAGTTGTTAGAGTTGATGTGTATTGAGAAGTATTTGTATTTATTCTTTGATAGCTTAAATTTAACTCTATTAAACTAGTAAAATCTCCTATTCCTAAAGGTAAACTCTCTAAACTATTAGAAGATAAATTTAAATGAGTTAATTTACTTAATTCGCCTATTTCTGTAGCTACTGAAGTTATTTTTCCAGAGGATAAATTTAGCAACGTTAACTCTGGTAAATCAGCTATTTCTTTTGGTACAACTCCTGATAATTGATTACTAATCAACTCTATTTTAGTTACGTGTTTCTGTCCGTTGATAATTTCTGTAGTTACTCCTTGCCAAGAACCTACATTGGTTAATTCTGTAGCATCAGAACTCCAATTTGTACCAACCCATGTTACTCCTGTTGTTGCATCTACCTTGTCTCCTCCGTTTGTTGCAATATACAAAGCAACCAAAGCTTCTCTCTCGCTTAGTGGAACTCTAAAGCCTGAACAACTATCGCTAAATGCAATTCCGTTGTCTGCTATCTGGGATCTTTGTGCATATCGGGTTTCCCAATTTGTAACTTCTGCTGTAGGAACTTCTACACAACTTAAATAAGGATTGTTACTGATATTAAAATGATAGGTAACATTAGACGATAAGTTAAAATTAGTTACAGGCGCATCTATTTTTAAATCTTCTATCTTATTATTATTTAATTGCAAACGCTTTAACTTTATAACATTTGTTAAATCTACCAATCCTCCTATTTCATTATTCTCCGCTTCTAAAACCTCCAAATTGGTTAGCTGATTCATTGTACTTGGCAAACTTGTTAAATAATGCGTATAAGTACCTGTAGACGAATCATAGGTTTGCATATTTTCTAAATACAACTCTTTTAAACTTGATAAATCCCCTATCTCTTCTGGTAAAGTTGATATCTTATTACTATTGCTACTTTGTGACAAATACAACTTCTCTAAACTTGTTAATCCGCCAATTGTTACTGGTAAACTTGTTAACTCATTACCTTGTACTTGTAACTCTTTTAAACTTGTTAGATTACCAATACTATTAGGTAAAAACGTTAGCCTATTATTATAAATTTTTAAAGATGTTAAGTTTAGCAAAGCTCCTATATTAGTAGGCAATTTTTTCAACTGATTACTATACAATGTTAGTTCTTCTAATAGTACTAAATCACTTAAATCTTCTGGTAAATCGGTATTAAAATTAGGATTATCTTCTCCTAACCTATTACTATGTAAACGTAAAAACTTTAATTTTGTAAAACCTCCTAAACCTGCAACAACTTGTAACTCATTGTTATTTAAATATAAAGTTTCTAAATTCGTTAAGTTTGCAAATGCTGATGGTGTATTAGATAGTTTACAATTCGAAAAATCTAAGTATGTTAGTTTTGATAGTTGTCCTAACTCTGTTGGAATACTTGCTATATTATTTGGTGCAGCAACTAACCTTGTTAATTCTGATAAACTTCCTATTTGTGGTGGTATTAAAGTTATTTTAGTAGATCCGAACTCTAAAATTTCTAATTTTATTAAATTTTCTATTGTAGTAGGAAGTAAATCTATTTGAGTAGTATTAAATTTTAAAGAAATTAATTCTGCTAAATCACCAACAGTACTTGGTATTGTAGTTAAAGTATTGTTGATACTTACATCTAAATGATTTAATTTAGATAAACCACCTATTTCATTTGGAATTGAACTGATTTGATTTTGACTTAATTTTAACTCTAATAATTCTGAAAAATCTCCAATTTCAACAGGCAAACCTCCATTTAAACCCATTCCATGAAAAAATAATTTTGTTATTCTTCTAACTGTTCCAAAATCTTTAGTTACAATACCTCTTAAATCTTCTGGATTCGTATTTGCTATTATTTCTGTACTGCCATAATTATTATAAGACCATGCAGTTCCATTAGTAGCATTAAATATTGCTTTTAAAGCTGCTTTTTCTGTAGCATCTAATGGTAAGACTCCGCTACAATTATCAGTAATTTTAATTCCTAAATCAAAATTATTCATAGATAAAGAATGGTAACTATTAATTAAGCTCGATGGCACTTCAACACAATTCAAATTAGGTACATCTTTGATATTTAGCGTTACATATTTATGAAGTTTTAAACTCGTAATACCAGTATTATTAAGTTTTACATTATCAATGGTTGCAGCGTGATTATCGAAATTTACACCACCTGAAAAACTCATGTTTTCTGAAAAATCTACGGAGGTTAAATATGATAAATTTACCAAACTAGAAAAACTTCCGTTTAAATTATTGTTCGATAAATTGATTTCCGTAACGTAATCTTGACCATTAATTTCTGTTACTGTAACTCCATACCAATTAGAAACATCAGAAGTAATATTTATATCTGTATTCCAATTGGTATTATTCGTCCAATTAGCTCCATCTGTAGCATTGTAAAAATCTATTAATGCTTGTCTTTCTGTTTGTGAAATTTGCGCATTTATAGTTATACTTATAAACGCGAAAATTAATAGTAATTTTCCTCTCATTTTTGGTTATTTTAATCTTTATCAAAGATATAGATCAAACAAAAGCATGTAAATACCTAATTGTAGGTATATTTTAAAGCTAAAAGAGAGAACAACTCAACACTAATAATTGTACTTAATCCTTCAAAAAAAAGTATATTTGCTTTATTAGTAAAAGACAATTTTCGAATACAATATATATTAAGATGATGACGAATAATAACGTAGCAGAATTATTAGAATCTGGTAAAGTTTTACAAGAGGTAACAATAAAAGGTTGGGTAAGAACTTTTAGAAGTAATCGTTTTATTGCTTTAAATGACGGTTCAACAATTAATAATATTCAGTGTGTAATAGATTTTGAAAACACATCCGAAGAAACACTAAAAAGAATTACAACTGGTGCAGCAGTATCTATAAAAGGAGTAATTGCAGAAAGCCAAGGTAAAGGGCAATCTGTAGAGATTCAGGTTTCTGAAATTGAAATACTTGGAGACTCAAATCCAGATGAATATCCTATTCAGCCTAAAAAACATAGTTTCGAATTTTTAAGAGAAAATGCACATTTACGTGTTAGAACAAATACGTTTAGTGCAGTAATGAGAGTTCGATCTAAACTATCTTTTGCTGTTCATAAATATTTTCAAGACAACGGTTTTAATTACGTAAACACACCAATTGTTACAGGTTCTGATGCAGAAGGTGCTGGTGAAATGTTTAGAGTTACTTCTTTTGAAGATAACAAAGCACCCGTTACAGAAGATGGTAAGATCGATTATTCTAAAGACTTTTTTGGTAAAGAAACCAATCTAACAGTTTCTGGTCAATTAGAAGCAGAAACCTACGCAATGGCCTTAGGAAAGGTATATACGTTTGGCCCAACTTTTAGAGCAGAAAACTCTAACACAACAAGACATTTAGCAGAATTTTGGATGATAGAACCAGAAGTTGCTTTTATGGATTTAGATGGCAATATGGATCTTGCAGAAGATTTTATTAAATCTGTTTTATCGTATGTTTTAGAGCACTGTAAAGAAGATTTAGCCTTTTTAGATCAACGTTTTACACAAGAAGAAAAAACAAAACCTCAATTGCAAAGAAGCGATATGAGTTTGTTAGAAAAATTAAAATTTGTTGCCGATAACAATTTTAAACGTGTATCTTACACAGAGGCAATCGATATTTTAAGAAACTCTAAACCTAATAAAAAGAAAAAATTTCAGTTTCCAATTAATGAATGGGGCGCAGATTTACAATCTGAACACGAACGTTACCTAGTTGAAAAACACTTTAAATGTCCAGTGATTTTGTTTGATTATCCTGCAAATATTAAAGCATTTTATATGCGTTTAAATGAAGACGGGAAAACAGTTAGAGCTATGGATGTACTTTTCCCTGGAATTGGTGAAATGGTTGGTGGTGCACAACGTGAAGAACGTTATGATGTATTAGTAGAAAAAATGAAAGCCATGAACATTGATGAAAAAGAACTTTGGTGGTATTTAGATTTAAGAAAGTTTGGTACAGCTGTTCACTCTGGTTTTGGATTAGGTTTCGAAAGACTAGTTCAATTTACAACCGGAATGGGAAATATTAGAGACGTTATTCCGTTTCCTAGAACACCACAAAACGCTGAATTTTAAAGATTATATATGAAGAACTTACTTATATTAAGCTTTATTACTTGTATACTTTTTTCTAACATCTCTTTTTCGCAAGAAGTCGTAAAAGTTGAAGAAACAGTAATAGAATCTACAGAAGCTGATAATAATTACAGTAGAAGTAGACGAAATGTAAAAAATATTTACAAAAAAGGAGAGCATTTTTTAACAGGTAACATAGATAATGAAATCTATATTATAAAAAACAATAGCACCAAATTGTATGGTTTACAAGATTATGAAGGTAATCTTTTAGTTAGACCAATGTTTAAAAGCATTAATAAATATAGTTCTTCTAAAAACAGAATAGTTGCTAGTTTAGATTATTCTAAAAATGGAGTTATCGATAGAAAAGGAGAAATTATTATTCCTTTTGAATTTTCTAGCATAACTTCTCAGAAAGACAAACAGTTTTTTATACTAGGTAGAAGCTATAGTAACTATGAAATTGTAGACTACAATGGTAAACCTGTTTTAACCGGAAACTTTGAAAGGATAACTGTTTATGATGATAATATTAAGGTTAAAAGAAACGATGCCTACGGAATTTATAAAGATAATGGAGAGGTATTATTACCAATTGTATACGACAAAATAGATTACAGTTCTAGCAATAAACATTTTAGTGTTACAAAAAACGGAGTTCCTTCAATTCTAACAAATGATGGTAAAAATTTATTTAAAAATAATTATGAAGAAGTAGAGAAGTTTGGTAGTTACAGAAATTACGAATATTTGGTAGTTAAAAACAATAAAAAAGGAGTTATAGATCTTGATGAACATGCTATTACTCCAATAAAATTTGATGAAGTAAGTACCAAAAGTAATTACCACTTATATACAGTTAAAGAAAATAATTTATGGGGTGTTTATGATTCTTATTTTGACAAATATCTTATTAAACCTGTTTACAAAGAAATTCATCAATTATCTAAAATACAATATCTTTTAACATCTTCGGATAAGAAAATTATCAGAAATATAAAGTTTAAGACAAATACAGATGTTAGTAAATACAATTTTAATGATTATTATTTAAGTAATGCTACTTATTTAAAGACAAAACAAGACAATAAATACGGTCTAATCAATATAAATACAGGTAAATTAATTGTACCTACAAAATATGATAGAGTTCGTGTTTACAACAATTTTATCTCTGGTTATAACGAGCAGAATAAAAAGTATACAGCCTTCAGTAGTAATGGTAAAATAACTGTAAAAGATTTTAATAACAGTAAAAATCTAACAACAAAACTTTACAAAATCACTAAAAAAGGAAAAGCAGGGTTAATTTATGATGGAAATTTAATTGCTGATGTTAAATACGATATCGTTACCTATTATAGAAATGTAAAATTGATTATCTTAGTTAAAAATTCTAGTTATAGTTTACTAGATCATAAAACTGGTAAAACTCTAATAAAAGATTCTAAAGATAGAATTACTATAAATTCTGCTACCAATAAAATAAAATATAATAACAAAAATTATTTCTACTCTTCAGGTAAATTAAAAGAAGAATAATGCTAAAACAAAGTCTAAATTATAAATTATTACAAAAATTATCTCCTCAGCAAATTCAGTTGATGAAGTTAATTCAATTGCCTACGCAAGCATTTGAAGAACGCTTAAAACAAGAAATTGAAGAGAATCCTGCGTTAGATACAGGTAAAGAGAATTCTGATAGTTTAGATGATGATTTATCTAATGAATATGATGATGCTGGTACAGAAAAAATTGAAGCAGAAGATATTAATATAGACGAATATTTAAGCGACGACGAAATACCAAATTATAAAACACAAGCAAATAATTATTCTGCAGATGATGAAGATAAGAATGTACCTTATGCTGCTGGTACAAGCTTTCATCAATCTTTAAAAAATCAACTGAATACTTTTAGTCTTGATGATGAAGAACGCGCGATAGCAGAGTTTTTAGTTGGCAGTATAGATGATAGCGGTTATATAAGAAGAGAAATCATAGATCTTGTAGATGATTTAGCTTTTACTGCAAATGTTTTTACTACAGAAGAAAAGGTAATAAAAGTTTTAAAGAAAGTAGTTCATAAATTAGACCCATTAGGTGTTGGTGCAAGAGACCTAAAAGAATGTCTTATTATACAACTTAAAGCAAAAGATAAAACAAAATACAGAAGTCTTTCTATTGAAATACTAGAAAATGCTTTTGATCATTTTGTAAAAAAACATTACAAGAAACTTCAAGAAAAATTTAATATTTCAGAAGAAGAATTAAAAGAAGTTAATAAAGAGATTTCTAAATTAAACCCTAAACCTGGTAGTTCTTATGCTGGTAATAATAAAATAGCAGAACAAATAGTACCAGATTTTTCTATTAAACTAATAGACGGAGAGTTGGATTTGACTTTAAACTCAAGAAACGCTCCAGAACTGCATGTTTCTAGAGAGTATAACAACATGTTAAAAGGTTATCAAGAATCTACCGTAAAGTCTAAATCACAAAAAGATGCAGTCTACTTTATAAAACAAAAATTAGATGCTGCAAAATGGTTTATAGATGCTATAAGACAAAGACAACAAACGTTGTTGGTAACCATGAATACAATTATGCATTATCAATACGAATATTTCTTAACAGGAGATGAGCGTAAATTAAAACCAATGATTTTAAAAGATATTGCTGATAAGATTGATATGGATGTTTCTACGGTTTCTAGAGTAGCAAATAGTAAATACGTTTCTACGCCTTACGGAACAAAATTAATCAAAGAATTCTTTTCTGAATCAATGAAAAACGATCAAGGTGAAGATGTTTCTACTAAAGAAATTAAAAAAATTCTTGAAACTGTTATTGCTGAAGAAAACAAAAAGAAACCACTCACTGATGAAAAACTTGCCGGAATTCTTAAAGAAAAAGGATATCCAATTGCAAGAAGAACAGTTGCAAAATACAGAGAACAATTAGATTTACCTGTAGCTCGATTGAGAAAAGAAATTTAGTGGAAAAATTTTACAAAATAATATCTGTAGTATTTCATCCTATCGTGGTACCAACCATTGGTGTTCTATTATATTTTATACTTATACCAAGTAGTTACCCAAGTAATTTAAAGCTAACACTACTAAGTTTAATTTTTATAATGACTTATTTAGTGCCTCTATTAATTTTAATCTTATTTAAAAAATTAAAACTGATAGAATCCTTCAATGCGCACACTATTAAAGAGAGAAAATTACCAGTAGCAATGATGATTGTTTTATTCTATTTATTAGGAAATACCATTGCAAATATTGGAGCGATGAGAGATATTAGCTTATTATTTTATGCAACAAGTGGTGCATTAATGCTGTTATATGTCTTTTTTGTATTTAAAATTAAAACAAGTATCCATTTACTTTCTTTAGGAATATCTACTGCATTTTTTTTAATTATAGATATTAATAATTCA
Organism: Polaribacter marinaquae; assembly: GCF_038019025.1. NCBI lineage: Bacteria > Pseudomonadati > Bacteroidota > Flavobacteriia > Flavobacteriales > Flavobacteriaceae > Polaribacter > Polaribacter marinaquae. The sequence goes on along the minus strand of NZ_CP150496.1, from coordinate 2,372,664 downwards.
AGTAATTTTCCATTAGTGATAATTCTTAACATATTAATTGCTGGCATTGTTGCTAATGCAAGATTATATTTAAAAGCACACAAACCCTCAGAAGTTTATATTGGGTTCTTTATGGGCTTTATATCTACTTTTATAACTTATAATATATTATAATAAGTAAAAAATCAAACCAAATTTAAGTACTTTGGTATTTATAGCTTCTTCATTAATTGATGCATTTTTAAATATCGGAGTTAAGCCATAAAATACGTTTATATTGAATTCATCATAACCTGCTGAAAAAGTCAAGCCATATTGTAGATTATTAAAACTACTTACATTCTTGTATGATATTTCACTTGCATTAGAAGAGGTATAATCAAACTTATTAGATAGATTGTATAAAAATTTTACACCTGTATAAATACGCCAAAAACTGTATTCTTTAGCTGTAGATGTTCTCCATCTTACCTCTAATGGAAACTCTAAATTATGTACTTTAAATTTATTATTAGTTATGTCTGATGCAGTTGAAAAGCTTGTTTCATTATTAAATTCATCTACTTTTAATTCATGACTAAAATAGTCATATCCATAACCAATACCAGCCGCAAAAGAAAAAGTACCTTCTTTGTTCAATATAATATCTTTAATAAAACCAGTAGATAAAGAATAAGAAAAATTACTTTTAGATACAGCAGATGGTTGCTCACTTAATTGGCTATAATGAACAGATAAATACAATTGATCATCAGCATAATAATCATCAATATTTAAAGAATCCTTTTGACTATAAATAGAAAAAGAAATTAGAAATATTATAATGTATAAAAAACGAAATTTCATAAAATAATTAACGTTTGCAAATTAATATTATTTTGAAACATTTTATTAAATATAAAACAAAAAAAGGGTAATTCTAAGAATTACCCTTTTTTAAAATTTATATATTAAATTTAGTTCCCATCACCAGGAGATGCTGAATAACTAATTTTAAGAGCATTTACATCTCTTAATTTTAATCTAATATCAATAATAGTACCTACGCTAGATTCTTTATCTGCTTTAATAGAAGTAGTCATAAATGGCACTTCTGCTTCAGAAACTTTAGATCTCTCGTTAATGATAAAAGCAGGTACATCATCTGCAGTTGCAATTTTATCATTTAATTGAATTCTATTAAAACCAGTACCATGTCTAGCAGCATCCTTAGATTTACCAACATAAATTGTACTTACAAGACTCTTATGCTCTAGTTTTTTTACTTCTGTTGCATTAGGTAATCTTGGGTTCTCTATTTTTAAATCAGTTTCTCTCATTGTAGTAGTTACCATGAAGAAAAACAACAACATAAAAACGATGTCTGGTAAAGCTGCAGTGTTTACTGCTGGCATTCCTTTTTTCTTTTTTCCGAATTTAGACATATTGTTGTATTTTAAAAATTAATTTGAAGTAGGTTCAGCATCAGAAATAATTTCAGGATAACTCTTTTTGATATCTTCAACTTTTTTCTTCAACTCTGTATTACTTCTGTCATCTTTGTAAGCCTCTTCTAACTCTGGAAAAGGTATCCCGTAACGTTCTTTTGATAATCTGTTACGCAACTCTGAATACGCCTTAATTAATTCGTTTTGAACTCTTAAATAAGTACCGTATTCTGTACCTCTGTCACTCTGAACCGAGATAATTGCTTTGTTTGGATGATCTGAAGAAGATTCACTTTTTTCTCCTTGACAATAAGTACAAGGCCCTGTTTTAACTCCTTCGTCGATTTTTCCTTCACCACCACCGTTATCAATAAAAGCCATTGCAGCTTCTTTAAGGTCTTTAATTTCCATTCTGTCTCCTTCTACAAGAAGATCATTATCTCTATTAATGTTAACCTCGAAAATATTCTTTTCTTTAATAACTGGCGGAACGTAATCCTCTGGTGGTTTTTCAGATAACTTTTTAGAAACACCAGAATCTACATTCATGGTTGTTGTTACTAAAAAGAAGATTAATAACAAGAAGGCAATATCTGCCATAGAACCTGCATTAATTTCTGGATTCTCTCTTCTTGCCATAATTTTATGATTTTATTAATCCTTTAACTAAATCGTACACAAAAAATAAAGAAGCTACACCTCCTAATATTATACTGTACCATATACCAGTTCCTACCCATTTATTGGTTGCAGAACCTGCTTCTCCTCCTTCACTAATTCCTCCTGCTGCGTTTATTACTGCTTCAGAATCAGATAAGAAATAAGAGATTACTAATAAAACACCTAGAACTGCAAGCCCCATTAATGTTTTCTTTAAATTCTCTGGGTTTCTTATTAAACTCCATAAAGAAAGTGCTACTGCGATTACTACTGCTGCAATAAGTAAGAAAGTCGAATAATAAATAATAGGACTTACCACACTATTTTGTAAATCAACATCAGTTTCAATTGCCTCACTATCTTCCATAAATATCTTTATGAAAAGGAAAGCACCTACTAATGCAACTACAGCTATAATAATATTTAATATTTTATTGCTTTTCATTGTACTAGTTTTTATTTTTTATATTTTACTAATAAGTCTACTAATTGAATAGATGCATCTTCCATGTTGTTTACAATTCCATCAATTTTAGATACGATGTAATTATAAAAGATTTGTAATATAATAGCAACAATTAAACCAAATACTGTAGTTAATAATGCTACTTTAATACCACCTGCTACTACCGCTGGAGAAATATCATTTGCTACAGCAATATCGTTAAATGCTCCAATCATACCAATTACAGTACCCATGAAACCTAACATTGGTGCTAATGCGATAAATAAAGAAATCCAAGAAACGTTTTTCTCTAAAAGTCCCATTTGAACTCCACCGTAAGAAACAACTGCTTTTTCAGCTGCATCTACACCTTCATCTACTCTATCTAAACCTTGGTAAAAGATAGATGCAACAGGTCCTTTTGTATTTCTACAAACCTCTTTTGCAGCTTCTACACCACCAGAACTTAAAGCATCATCTACATTTGCTACTAATTTTTTAGTATTTGTAGTTGCTAAGTTTAAATAAATAATTCTTTCAATTGCGATAGCTAAACCTAAGATTAAGGCAACTAATACAATTCCCATAAATCCTGGACCACCATCAATAAAGTTTTCCTTTAGAATTTGGTGAAAAGTTTTTGACTCTGTTGCTGCTTCCTGTGCAAAAGTTGATTGAATAGCTCCAAAAAACATGAATCCTGTTACAGATAGGACATTTACTACTTTTTTCATCTCTGTTATAATTAATTTTTAATAGTTAACGGGTTAAATATATAAATTTTCACTTCAAATAAACAATTGTTATTTCCTTTTAATTTTTTTGAGAAAGAATTTAACAACTAATTTATTTTTAATTGAGTGGCAAGTAACAAAAAAATTGTTGTCCCTCAAAAAAAAATCAATCTATTTTATGTAAAAATAATCTTTTTTTCGAGAGATTGTTTTTTTTAACATTAAAATTACTTCGAACTAATTTCTCCTCTTAAAGATTTTTGAAAATACTTTTTAAATTCGATTTCTGTTAAATCTTCACTTAATAAGTACATTAACTTTGCAATTGCAGATTCTGTTGTGATGTCTAATCCACCAATTACACCTAATTCTTTTAAACCAATACTTGTATCATAATGTCCTAAAATAACGCTACCTCCAGAGCACTGTGTTACATTTACAATTTTTATACCACTTTGTATTGCTGAAGCAATTAAATTTAAAAACCATGGTTTATTAGGCGCATTTCCAGCACCATAAGACTCTAAAACAACTCCTTTTAAGTTTTTAATAGTTAATATAGACTTTACTACACTCTCTGTTATTCCAGGAAAAAGTTTTAATATAACTACATCTGTGACTAATTTTTTTCGAATAACTAAATTGGAATCCGTATTAGAAACTTCGGGTAATAAATGCTCATTAAAATTTAAATGAACTCCACTTTCTGCTAAAGCCGGATAATTCATAGAAGCAAAAGCCTCAAATTGTTCTGCACTAATTTTTGTTGTTCTATTTGCTCTATATAGTTTATATTCAAAATACAAACAAACTTCACTTATAACAGGTTTATCATTTTTTCTTGCAGCAGCAATTTCTATGGTAGTTATTAAATTTTCTTTGGCATCTGTTCTTAAATCTCCGATAGGTAATTGCGAACCCGTAAATATTACAGGTTTTTGTAAATTCTCTATCATAAAACTAATTGCAGATGATGTATAAGACATGGTATCTGAACCTGTTAAAACCACAAAACCATCGTATAAATTGTAATTAGATTCTATAATATTTAAAATATCTACATAGTAGTCCGTATTCATATTAGAAGAATCTATTGGTTCTTTAAACGAAATACTTTCTATTTCACAATTTAATTGTTGTAGTTCTGGTATCTTATTTATAATCTGACTAAAATCAAAAGCCTTTAAAGCATTTGTTTTATAATCTTTTATCATACCAATAGTACCACCTGTATAAACAATTAAAATCTTAGGTTTATTTGCCATTTTGTCATTTTTAAGTTCCAAAATATAAATTGGAATACTTTATGTTGTAAATTTATCAAACAAAAATGATATACAATTTTAAAACTTTATAAATTATGATGGGATTTTATATTTTAATTGGTGTAATCTCTTTAGTGAGTTGGCTAGTTAGTAATACCTTAAAAAGTAAATTCAAAAAATACTCTAAAGTTCAACTTAGAAATGGTTTAAGTGGAGCAGAAATTGCCGAAAAAATGTTAGCAGATAACGGAATTTTTGATGTAAAAGTAATTTCTACACCTGGTATGTTAACAGATCATTACAACCCGCAAAATAAAACTGTAAATTTAAGTGAAGGTGTTTATAACCAAAGAAATGCTGCCGCTGCTGCCGTTGCTGCACACGAATGCGGACACGCAGTACAACACGCAACTGCTTACAGCTATTTAAAAATGAGATCTCAATTAGTGCCTATTGTTAGTGTAACATCAAAGTTCTCGCAATGGTTAGTAATTGGAGGATTAGTTATGGGAGCCGCTTCTGGTGCACCAGGAATTGGTTTATACATCGCAATTGCAGGTTTAATTTTTATGGCTTTGGCAACAATATTTAGTTTTGTTACTTTACCTGTAGAGTACGATGCAAGTAATAGAGCTTTAGCTTGGTTAAAAAATAAAAACATGGTTTCGCAAGAAGAATATGCTGGTTCTGAAGACGCACTTAAATGGGCTGCAAGAACTTATTTAGTTGCTGCTTTAGGTTCTTTAGCAATGTTACTTTATTGGGGAATGAGAATTTTAGGAAGTAGAGATTAATTTTTTTTAAAATAATTACCCATATAAAAACCTTGAGAAATCAAGGTTTTTTTTGTTTCAGGAAACCTTTTTACAAAAGATAACGTCTTGTTAATGTAACAAATAAACCTTTAGAGAGTCTATCTTAAAAAACAACCCATGAAACCAACAACTTACTTTTTTATTTTTTTCTTCGGAATTTTCTCAACTTTTTCTCAACATAGAATTTCTGGAAAAATTACTGACAACCAAAACCAACCATTGCCCTTTACGAATATAATACTGTACAATTTAGAAACTAAAGAAATGCCAAAAGGAACAGTTTCTGATTCTGATGGAAATTACAACTTTACAAAATTAAAATCTGGTAATTATAGAATTGAAATATCAACCTTAGGCTTTGAGACAAAAAAAATAAAAGCTTTCGAATTAAAAGGAAATAAAGTTTTTAATGCCTCTCTAAAAGAAAAAAGTACAAGTTTAAATGAAGTTGTTATAAAAAGCAAACGCCCAGTAATTAAACAAACTGCAGAGAAACTAATAGTCGATTTAGAAAAATCTGAAATGACAAATACCAATTTACAAGACGTAATGCGTAAAATTCCGGGAGTTTTAGTTACCAATAACGGAATTACAATTGCTGGTAATGGTGGTGTTAGAATTTTAATCAACGGTAAAACAACAGAATATATGGATGTTGAAACTCTTTTACGTGATTTTCCGGCAGATAATATTGCCAAAGTAGAAGTTATAGAACAGCCTGGTGCAGAATATGAAGCCTCTGGTTCTGGCGCAATTGTAAACATCATCCTTAAAAAAAATGTAAAATTAGGAACTCATGGTAGTGTAAACTCTTGGATTGGCGAAGATGAAGGTATCGAATGGGGAACTGGTTTTTCTGTGGCGAGTTATAAGAACAAATTAAATTGGCAAACTAGTGTAAATTATTCTCAACCGACTTGGCGAGACGACTTATTTTTAGTGAGAACCGTAAATTCTGAAACGTACGATCAAGTAACCAAAGAACCTTACGATCCAGATAATTTTGCAATTAGCGGTAGCTTAGACTATTATTTAAGCGAGCATCATTCAATAGGTCTTGGCGGAAGGTTTAATAACAGAAACTCAACAAGAACCGCAAGTAGTAAAACTATAATTTCTGATGAAAATAATAGAAACACTTTGTTTTCTGAAAATTACTTCGACAGACAACGAACCAATTATAACATTAATCCTTATTACGAATACAAAACAGATACAGACAAATTAGTAATAGATTTTAATTACGTAGATTTTACAAACGATAACACAAATACACTGTATGATATTGCGGGTAGCACTATTACTTTTGATGATAGAAAATACATTCAAGATGGTACATATAATATAAAAACATACAGATTAGACTATTCTAAAACAATTTCTGACAACCTTAAAATTAGTGCGGGTTCTAGATTTGCTGATGTTAAAACAGACAATGACTTGCAAACTTTTGAAGAAAAAAATGGCAATTTCGAAAAAAATGAAGAGGCAAGTAGCAGATTTGTGATAGATGAAACTATTTTTGCCTTATATTCTAAAGTAAATGCTACTTTAGGTAAATGGTCTTTTTCTGGAGGATTAAGATACGAAGATAGTAATACAGACGGAACATCTACTTTCCTAAAAGATGGTAACTTAACATCAGAAGTACAAAAAAGACCAATAAAAAAACTTTTTCCTAGCGCTTCTATTAGTAGAAAAATTACTGATGTTCTTGGCGCAAGCGTATCTTACAGCTACAGAATTCAAAGACCTTCTTATGGTAGCTTAAATTCTTTTGCTACTTTTTTAGATCCTTATTCTGCAGGAGAAGGAAACCCTAATTTAACACCTGCTTATACAAACAACTATCAATTTAATTTAACCTTTGATGGGCAACCTTTTTTTACTGTTGGTTATAGCAAAACAGATGATGTAATCTTTCAATTAATTAGCCAAGACAACGCAACTGCACAAATAAGACAACAAGATGTTAATGTAGAAAATAATGCTAATTGGAATTTTAGACTATTTGCGCCATTAAACTTAACAAAAGGTCTAGAAGGTTACACAGGTATAATTGTAACAAATACAGATTTTAAATCATCTACTTATGGAGTTGATTTAAATAAATGGAATTTAATTTGGTTTGTGCAAGCAAGTTATCAATTACCATGGGATGTGAATTTTGAATTAAGTGGAAACTACGAAACCGGTGCGTTAGAAGGTCAAATAGAAGTAGACTGGTTAGCAGAGTTAGATTTCTCTTTCGGAAAAAAGTTTCTAGACGATAAACTAAAAGTAAATCTTGGTTTTAATAAAATGCTAAATCGAGGTTTTGTAGGTAACATCGATTATGGTAATGGTATTGCTGATGTAGAAAGTAATGGTTCTAGACAAAATGTACAATTAAGGTTGGTTTATAGTTTTGGTTCTAAATTCGGTAAGAAAAAATCTGGAAGAAAAACTAACAATGATGAAGAGAACAGAATTAGAGATGATAACTAATAAATTAGCAAAATGAAAACTACATTAAAACATATTCTTTTATTTACTTTTTTCCTTTTATTTTTTCTTTTATCAAGAAACTTATTTAGTAATTATTTATTAAATATTGATATTAATAGTTACAATTATCATTTAGTTTTAAAGATATTTTTAAATATCATTTTAGCCTCTGTTTCTTTTGTAGTAGCTAAGAAATTAAATCTAATTAATTTAGGAGGATTATCAAATGTAAAACCTCAAAAACTAACTTTACTAATTTTTCCAATAATATTTTTAACATTATTAAATGGTATTTTTTTAGATAACATTCCTAACTTTTCATTAACAAATCTTCTTCTACTTATAATTTACTGTATAAGTATTGGTTTTTCCGAAGAATTAAGCCTTAGAAGTGTCTTATTACCTCTATTATCTCGTTTTTTTAACAATTCAAGAAAAGCAAAAATTAAAGCAATCTTAATTTCATCTTTAATCTTTGGATTATTACATCTTATTAAGTTTGATAAAGGAATTTACGGAGAAGTTTCTCAACTATTTTTCGCCACTTTTATAGGGGTTATGTTTGGTGCTTTACTCGTTGTTACTAAAAGAGTTTATCCTTTAATTATAATACATGCTATTGTTGATTTTGTAGCAAAATTAGATTCAATAGGGTTGCCAATAAAGTCTACGATATATAATCCTATGGATTTAGAAAGTGCAATTATATCTAGTTTATTAACATTACCATGTTTAATTTATGGTTTGTTTTTGATAAAAAAACATATTCCAAAGTTAAATTAGCAAGAAAAAGCAACACATAAAAAAACCTTCTAGATTTCTCTAAAAGGTTTTTTTTATTCTTTATATTTTTATTTTTATTTTAAAATGAATTAATCATTCAACTTTAAAACTGCCATAAATGCTTCTTGCGGAATTTCTACATTACCAACTTGACGCATTCTCTTTTTACCTTTTTTCTGCTTTTCTAAAAGTTTACGCTTTCTAGAAATATCACCTCCATAACATTTTGCGGTAACATCTTTACGCAGTGCTTTTGTAGTTTCACGAGCAATAATTTTTGCTCCAATTGCTGCCTGAATAGGAATATCAAACTGCTGTCTAGGAATTAAAGTCTTTAATTTTTCTACAATTTTCTTACCAATTGTATAGGCGTTGTCTGCATGTAATAAAGCAGAAAGCGCATCTACAGGTTGTGCATTTAATAATATATCTACTCTTACTAATTTCGATTCTTTCATACCTATAGGATGATAATCAAAAGAAGCATAACCTTTAGAAACTGTTTTTAATCGATCATAAAAATCGAAAACAATTTCTGCCAAAGGCATTTCAAAAATTAACTCTACACGTTGTGTAGTTAAATATGTTTGATTTATGATTTGTCCTCTTTTCTCGATACACAAACTCATTACTTGACCAACAAAATCAGACTTTGTAATAATAGAGGCTTTAATAAATGGCTCTTCTACTCTATCTAATCGAGACGGATCTGGTAAATCTGTTGGGTTATTTAAAACAATAATTTCATCAGGATTTTTCTTTGTGTATGCGTGGTAAGAAACGTTTGGTACCGTTGTAATAACAGTCATGTTAAACTCACGTTCTAAACGTTCTTGAATAATTTCCATGTGCAGCATTCCTAAGAATCCACATCGAAAACCAAAACCTAAAGCTGCAGAACTTTCTGGTTGAAAAACCAAAGACGCATCGTTTAATTGCAATTTCTCCATAGAGTAACGCAACTCTTCGTAATCTTCTGTATCTACAGGATAAATACCTGCAAAAACCATTGGTTTTACATCTTCAAAACCATCAATAGTTTCTGTTGTTGGCTTGTGAGCATCTGTAATTGTATCTCCTACTTTTACTTCTTTAGCAGTTTTAATTCCTGTAATTAAATAACCTACATCACCTGTTTTTACAGATTTTTTTACTACTTGCTCTAATTTTAAAGTACCAACTTCATCTGCAAAATAGTTTTTACCTGTTGCCATGAATTTTATTTCTTGGCCTTTTTTAATTTCTCCGTTTAAAACACGAAAGTAAGTTTCTATACCTCTGTAAGAATTGTAAACAGAATCGAAAATAAGTGCTTGTAACGGCGCTTCTGGGTCTCCTTCTGGCGCAGGAATTCTATCAATAATAGCTTCTAAAATATTATCTACTCCAAAACCCGTTTTACCACTTGCGTGTATAACTTCTTCTGGATCGCAACCTAATAAATCTACAATATCATCTGTAACTTCTTCTGGATTTGCAGAAGGTAAATCTACCTTATTTAAAACCGGAATGATCTCTAAATCGTTCTCTAAAGCTAAATATAAATTAGAAATTGTTTGCGCTTGTATACTTTGTGCAGCATCTACAATTAACAAAGCACCTTCACAAGCAGCAATAGATCTAGAAACTTCGTAAGAAAAATCTACGTGACCAGGTGTATCAATAAGATTTAAAACAAACTGTTCTCCTTTATGAATATAATCCATTTGAATTGCATGAGATTTAATGGTAATACCACGTTCTCTCTCTAAATCCATATTATCTAATAACTGATTTTGCTTTTCACGCTCAGTTACAGAGCCAGTATAATCTAATAACCTATCTGCTAATGTACTTTTACCATGATCTATATGTGCGATAATGCAAAAGTTTCTAATATTCTTCATACTTCGTTTTCTAACTGCTTTCAACCTACAAATATATGCTATTTAAAAAGCTTGTCAAATAAAAAAAGTACAATGAAATTGATTGTACTTTTTTATTTTTTTTGATGAGAATTATAAATCGGTTTCTAATTCTGCAATTGCTACTTTAAACTCGTTCCAACTTATAGTATCATCGCTAGATTTATCGTAGCCTTTTAACAATTCATTTGCTACAACTCCTCTTAAAAAACCACTAACTTCCGCAGCTTTTAATAGCTTTTTTATTTCAGATTTTCTTAATTCTTTATCACCATCTGCATCAAAAAACGCAAATGCTTCTTCTGGTGAGTCAAATTGATTTGTTATTAAAATTCTAATTTTTCTTAAAATATTCTCTTTTGTTCCCAATAGCTTTAAGTTTTAGGTTTATAATTTTATAAGATACTAATAAAAATAGATTTTAACAATTAAATTTTAAGTGTCACATAGCAAATCACATCTTTTTATAAAATTAATATTAATTCTCTAAGTTTGTATAACCAAACTTAACACTATGAAAAACATTCTTTTACTTTTAGCTTTATGTCTAATAATTTGCTGTAAACCGAATACAATTATTCAAAATAATTTAAAAAAAGATGTTTCTTTTTTAGCTTCGGATGAATTAGAGGGAAGACAAACAGGAACCAAAGGAGAAAAAGCTGCTGCTGCATATATAGAAAATCGTTTTAAAGAATTAGAATTATTACCTAAAGGTACCAATGGGTTTTTACAACCTTTTACTTTTAAACCAAAAACGAATCCGCATGAAGAGGTGAAATTTGATGTAAACGGAGACGGAACAATTACCGGAAATAATGTTATTGGTTATTTAGACAATAACGTAGAAAACACAATAATTATTGGCGCTCATTACGATCATTTAGGATTTGGTGGCGAAGGTTCTTTATACAGAGATTCTATTAAAGCAGTACATAATGGCGCAGATGACAATGCATCTGGCATTGCAATTTTATTGCATTTAGCAGCCAGATTAAAACAAAAAAACACAAATAACAATTACTTGTTTATGGCTTTTTCCGGAGAAGAAATGGGCCTTTTAGGTTCTAATTATTTTGTGAAAAATCCAACAATAAATACCAAAAAAGTTTCTTACATGATTAATATGGATATGGTTGGTAGACTAAAACAAGATTCGGCTTTAGCTGTTTACGGTACCGGAACTTCGCCTATTTTTAAACAAACTTTAAAATCAAACAACAATAATTTCAAATTAATCGAGAAAGAATCTGGTGTTGGGCCAAGCGATCATACAAGTTTTTATTTAGCAGATATACCCGTTTTACATTTTTTTACTGGGCAACATGAAGATTATCATAAACCTGGCGATGATGCAGAAAAATTGAATTATGACGGAATGGAAACCATCAGTAATTATATTTTTAATATTATTTCTGATTTAAATGACAACGAAAAACTTGTCTTTACTAAAACGAAAAACGAAGGTAAAAATACACCAAGATTTAAAGTTGGTTTGGGTGTAATACCAGATTATATGTTTGACGGCAAAGGAATGCGTATCGATGGAATATCCGAAGGAAAACCTGCACAAAAAGCTGGTTTGCAAAAAGGTGATATTGTTTTAAAATTAGGAGATAGTCTCGTTGTTGATATGATGAGTTACATGCGTGCTTTATCGGTATTTAAAAAAGGTGATAAAAGTATTGTAGTTGTTAAACGTAATCAACAAAAAATCGAAAAAGAAATTCAGTTTTAATGTTTAAAAAAAAGCAAGATTATTTTACAAAAATACATTTAATAATATCTGTATTAATTGTTGTACCGGTTTCTTTTATCTACGGATTTAATCCTGGATTGCAATTCGACATTCAACTTCAAACAATAGACGAACACAACTTTTTTAAAGCAGTTATGGGTTTGTATTTAGGTTTTTCTCTACTATGGATTTTAGGTGTTTTTAAAAATGAGTATTTAAAAACTGCATTGATAACTAATGCAATCTTTATGCTTTGTTTAGGCTTTGGTAGATTGCTTAGTTTTATTTTTGATGGTGCACCAACTTTTGGTTATCAATTTGGTACAATTGCAGAACTTTTATTAGGTTTTTACGGAATTTGGGTTCTGACAAATAAAAACACTAATTTTGCAAAAAAATAATATACTTTGGTTAAAATAGGCAACATAGAATTACCAGAATTTCCACTTTTATTAGCTCCAATGGAAGATGTTTCAGATCCTCCGTTTAGAGCACTTTGTAAAGAAAACGGAGCAGATGTTGTATATACAGAATTTATTTCTTCGGAAGGTTTAATTCGTGATGCAGCAAAAAGCGTAATGAAATTAGATATTTACGAGAAAGAACGTCCTGTTGGTATTCAGATATTTGGTGCAAATCTAGATTCTATGCTAAAAACGGTAGAAATTGTAGAAAAATCGAATCCAGATATTATAGATATTAATTTTGGTTGTCCTGTTAAAAAAGTAGTTTCTAAAGGTGCAGGTGCTGGTATTTTAAAAGATATCGACTTAATGGTTTCTTTAACAGAAGCCATGGTAAAACACACAAATTTACCAGTTACAGTAAAAACTCGTTTAGGTTGGGATCATGACTCTATAAGAATTGTAGAAGTTGCAGAACGTTTGCAAGATGTTGGTTGTGCCGCAATTGCGATTCATGGTAGAACCCGCGCGCAAATGTATAAAGGTGAAGCCGATTGGAAACCAATTGCCGAAGTAAAGAACAACCAAAGAATGCACATTCCTGTTTTTGGAAACGGAGATGTAACATCGCCAGAAAAAGCGATGGAAATGAGAGATTCTTATGGTTTAGACGGCTGTATGATTGGTAGAGCTGCTATCGGATATCCTTGGTTTTTTAATGAAGTAAAACATTATTTTAAAACTGGTAAATACTTAGAAAAACCAACAATTGCCCAACGTGTAGAAATGGCAAGAAGACATTTACAAATGTCTATTGATTGGAAAGGGCCTGTTCTTGGTGTTTTTGAAACAAGAAGACATTACACAAATTACTTTAAAGGAATTCCGCATTTTAAAGAATACAGAATGAAAATGGTAACTTCGGATGATGCCAAGGATGTATTTGCAGCGTTTGATGAAGTTGAAGCTAAATTTGGGAATGCAATTATTCCTGAAATTAAATAGAAGTTACTTTAATTTAAAACTGTCAAAAAATATTTTTTGATATTTTAAAAAATCTTCAGAATCTTTTCCTTTACAAAAAAATGAAATTTGAGATATATCATTATTTTTTTTGTAAAATCTTGTAGCCCTTTTAAAATAAGAGTGCTTTATTTTATATGTACTAATAACTTCTGTATATGAATTAAAATGATCTATCGATAAAATATTTGCAGATCTCAAAATTAAATCTTTATCGATAAGGTCGTTAATTAATTTATTTAGTTTTTCATCAGATTTATACAAATCTAATTCTAATGCAAACCATGCATTTGTGGAGGTATTATAATTAAATCTTTCTATTTTTATTGAATTTATTTGAGTATGATTTCTTCTAATTTTCCAATCTTTAGGATATTTCAATATATATTTAGAATTAACTAAAGTTTTTAATTCTACTTCTCCTTTTGGTAAATTATATCCGCTTTTACATCCTAAGGTAAAAATAAAGAATAGCAAAAACAGTATCTTTTTCATAATAACATCACTTTTCTATAAACTCTTTTGAGATTCTACTACTTGCAATTTTAGCTGCTATATATCCTAAAACGGTAATAGTGCAAAAAACGATTAGTAAATTTAGAAACCTAAATTCTACAGGATAGGCTAAATTGGGTACAATCATAAATAGTTCAAATTTCTTTTGAACAAACACTAAGATTATCCCTAAAAATAAGCCAATACACATTCCGAAGAACGTTAGCAAAAATCCTTGAAGAATAAATATTTTTTTTATTTCTTTAATAGTTGCTCCTAAACTAAAGAGTGTTTTTAAATTTTGCTTTTTATCAATAATCATCATAATTATTGCTCCGATTACGTTAAATAAAGCAATAATAACGATTAGCGTAAATATTAAGTAAGAAACAAAATTTTCTGTATTAATTACTTTATAAAAAACTTCGTTTAGCTGTGCTTTAGTTTGCACCTTAAAAGCATCACCAAGAGCATCACTTAAACTTTCTGCAACATTAGCAGCTGTATTAGAATCGTTTAATTTTATTTCTATTGCAGATATTTGATTTTCTTTAAATCTTAATAAAGTTCTCGCTTGATCTATCGAAGTAAAAACAAATTTATTTTCGAAATCTTCTGTCCCCATATAAACACCTACAATTTGTGTTTCAATCTTATAGAATGGATTTCTAGGGTTTATAAATCCTTTACCTGGCTTGGGCACCATTATTTTTAAAGGAGCGCCGTAATTTAATATTCCTAAAGAAAGTTTATTTGAAATTCCTCTACCAATAACGGCTGTATTTTCAAATTCTTTATACAACCAACTACCAACACTTAAAGAAGAATCTATGTTAGAAATATTTGTGTAGTTTTCTTCAACACCTTTTATATAAGCTATTTCTGTTTTTTCATTATACTCTAAAAAAACTCTTTCTTCGATTACCTTGGTATATTCAGAAATTTCTAAATTAAAATTTATTTTGTTTTGAATCGTATTATCAATAAAAAATGATTTTCCCTTAACCGAAGTTATTTTAATATCCGGGTCTGATACATCGAGTAAACTATAACTAAAAGTTTTAAGTCCAGAAAAACCAGATAATATTATAAACAAAGCCAACGCACCTACTATAACACCAAAAGAAGCAATAATGGTAATTATATTAATTGCATTATTGCTTGTTTTAGAGAATAAATATCTTTTAGCTATGTAATAAGGAAAGCTCAAATAGTGTAGCTTGTATTATTTTTTTTGACGTCTTGGTAAAACGTCTGGATTTTGAATAGGATTTTCATCTTCTCCTTTTAAAGACTTATCAATTTCTTCGATATAATCTAAAGTATCATCACCAAAAAATAATAATTCTGGCATTCTTCTTAATTGATTTCTTGTTCTTTTTGCCATTTCATGGCGAATTAAAGGTGTATTAGATTGAATTCCTTTAACCATTTCTTCTCTTTTTTCTGAAGGAAATATGCTTAAATATACTTTTGCAACTCCTAAATCTGAAGTAACATGCACTTTAGAAACAGAGATTATAACTCCTTTCATTCCATCTTGCGCTGCTTTTTGCAACACATCTACCAAATCTTTTTGTAAAACACCTGCTATTTTACGTTGTCTGTTTGTTTCTTCCATGCTGCAAATTTACGATATTTTTATGGAGTATAAATCTTATTTTTTATTGCATACATTACCAAACCTACCCTATTTTTAACGTTTAATTTTGTAAAAAGAACATCTCTATAACCGTCTATCGTTTTAGGGCTTAAACACATTACATCTGCTATTTCTTTATACGTCATTTCAGAACAAGCGTGTTTCATAAAAGTAATTTCTCTTTCTTTTAGCGTAATTTCTTCTGACGAATTGCCCGAAAGAGATTTCATTAGTAAATTGGTTACTGTTTTTGTATGATAAAATCCGTTTTGTGCAATTTCTAAGAGCGCATTTTCTAACACACTTTTTTCGGTATCTTTTAGTAAATAGCCAATTGCACCAACTTTAAGCATTTTTAAAATGGTGTTATCTTCATCTTCTACAGAAAGCGCCATTACATTTACAGATTCATGGTTTTTAGTAATCCAATCTGTAGTTTCTATACCATTCATTATTGGCATGTTAATATCCATTAAAACAATATCTGGAATATATTTAGCTGAAGCTGAAAACTTCTCTACCAATTCTTGTCCGTTTTTACAAGTATACAACACTTTAAACTTACTAAATGTATTTACCATTGTAGCAATTGCTTGAGAAAGCAATGTATGATCATCTACAATAACTACAGAATATTTAATCATAATTTATATATTATTGATAAAGAAGTTCCTTTATCTATTTCGGATTCGAAAACAGCTTCTGCACCTATTAATTTTGCTCTATTTTTAATATTCTCTAAACCTATTCCTTTAGATACAATCTCTTTAGAAAAACCAACACCGTTGTCTTTAGCCAAAATATGTAAACTATCAAGTTTAAAATTTAAAGATACAGATAGTTTAGATGCCTTAGAGTGTTTAATTGTATTAGAAAAGAATTCTTGCAAAATTCTAAAGATTATAATACTCGATTTTTTTTCTATATCAAATTCTAACCCTTTAATTTCTAATTTAGAATCTATAAATTGTAATCTATTAAACCTATCTATTTCTAATTGAATTGCTTCTCTTAAGTTAATATTTTTAATAGCTTCTGGATTTATTAATTTTGATAATGCTCTAACTTCTGTTAATCCTTTAGTAATTGTGTTAGAAACATCTTTAATAGATTCTGGGCTTGGATTTTGTAATTGTATTTTTGCTAAAGTTAATAATTGCCCAATATTATCATGCAACTCCCAACTTATATTTCTCAAAGTTTCTTCTCTAATTTCTATTTGAGTTTCTGCTATTTCTCTTTCAAAACGTTTTTTTTCTTCTTCTCTTTGCTTTAAAAGAAAATCTTTATTTTTTTTAAACACAGAAAATAGCACCAACAAAGCAATAGTAATTAATACAATAATAAAAGTAGAAATAAGTACTACTAATTCTTCTGTTTCGAGCTCCATATTAAACCATATATATAACATAAGTTAGTAACTACTACCAAAATTTTCTGAACTAAAAATAAACTTTGACTTTCTTCTCTTGTACCTATTTTTATAACGTACAAAACCAAATAAAAAGGCACTGTAGTTAAGTAATATATTAAAAAAGCTACAGTAATCCAAAATGGTAAATGTTTTTGAAAAATTAAAATTGAATCTGATTTTAATAATTCTTTCAAATAAAATATCATAAAAACACAAACTGTTATTGCACCTAATAAATAAGAGTAATCTTGTAGATCTTGATAATAAAATCCTGTAAAATAAAAGACATTAAAAATTCCTATCAGGTAGAATATCAGTTTGTGTGATTTCTCCTCTTTAGTAAGTTTGTAATAGATAATAGCTATTAAATTGTATTCGAAAAATGTATAAATATTGTAATATGGTGCAGATAAAACTCCATACTGTCTTAAAACGACGCCAAGTGTTTCTATAAAGACTAAAGCAGAAAGATAAGCTACAAAATAAGTGTAATAACTTTCTTTATATTTTTTGATATAAAAAATAGCTACCAACAAAGATAACACCTCTAAGAAGTAAAAATAACTATTAAACATTCTTATTAATTAGGTGGGTTTGTTTCTAATCTATTCGTACCTGAACTATCCATATCTTCTAAATCATCTTGAAATAATGGAATCATTGAAGCTCTGCTTACACGCTGAGTTTCCTTAGTACTATATTTATGTAAAAACTCTGTAAATTTGATAGGATTCTTATATTCTGAATATAATGGTTCGAAAGCAACATTATTTTTATTTCCTATTTTAGCTGTTGGCATAAAAACCAATGTATGTCTGCCTCTTAAACTTTTATCAACATAATTTTTTGGATATGCAGCAGAAAAAATCCTTAAACCAGTTAATGGAATCTCTTTTTCTTTAGAAATTCTTTCTAAATAACTAATATATTGTTTCAATTGATTAATTTCATAAAAATGAGAAACCGTTTCTACAGCATCATTTGAATCGCCAGTATAATTTTCTCTGTATTTATCTAAAACAACCTTCTGCCCGGTATCGTATTCATGAAACATACTTGCCATTTCTTTATAAGTTATCGCGTTAGAAGGTCTTTTACTATTAACGATTGCCTCTGCATGGTGCATTATCTCTTTTTTTTGTTTCTTTTCGTTATTGCAACTCATTAAAACAATTGTAAATGACAAACAAAATAATAATTTATTAGTTTTTTTCATAATGTAAAATAGTTAAGTTAATTGTACACAAAATACAATTTTTATAAAATTGAAAAAAAATATAACATACATAAAAAAATAACACCTTATAAACAAAGGAAGTAATATTAAAAACAAAAAAATAAAAAAGGTGTTTTTCCTTATTTAAAAGGATAATTAACCTCTAATAGTATTTTAAAAATAGTTAGACATTTACAAAAAGAAAGAAAAAACTTTAACCGCTAAGTGGGAAAATTGTTATTGCATTATTTGAATTTAAATTTCCCCCAAAAAAAAACCTCAAAACAAACGTTTTGAGGTTTTTAATTTAATGTATTATATATGATTAATCTGCTAAAATAATAGCTTTATTATCATTTAATTCTAAAGTACCAGAGTTGATTTTTAAAGTTAAAACTTTATCATCATCTATATGAGACTCTAACTTACCATGTAAATCATCTAAAACCAAATGATCTTGATTGTGTACATGTATTTTAATCTCTCCATCAACTAAATTAGAAACTATAGGAGCATGATTATTTAATATTTGAAACTCTCCATCAATACCTGGTGCCGAAAATAAATCAACTTCAGATGAAAATAAGATTGCTTCTGGTGTTACAATTTCTAAATACATATTTCTATTCTTTAGGCTTTAGCTTTCGCTATAGTTAGTTTTTAAGCTTCTGCTAACATTTTCTCTCCAGCATCAATTGCATCTTGAATTGATCCTCTTAAGTTAAATGCTGCTTCTGGATATTTATCTAACTCACCATTCATAATCATATTAAAACCTTTAATAGTGTCTTTAATATCAACTAAAACTCCTGGTATACCAGTAAATTGTTCTGCAACGTGGAAAGGCTGAGATAAGAAACGCTGAACACGTCTTGCTCTATGCACAACTAATTTATCTTCTTCAGATAATTCTTCCATACCTAAAATTGCGATAATATCTTGTAATTCTTTATAACGCTGTAAAATTTCTTTTACATTTTGTGCACAATTATAGTGTTCTTCACCTAAAATATCAGCAGATAAAATTCTAGAAGTAGAATCTAATGGATCTACTGCAGGATAAATACCTAATTCTGCAATTTTACGAGATAATACTGTAGTTGCATCTAAGTGAGCAAATGTTGTTGCTGGTGCTGGATCTGTTAAATCATCTGCAGGTACATATACTGCTTGTACCGATGTAATAGAACCTTTTTTAGTAGAAGTAATACGCTCTTGCATAGCTCCCATTTCAGTAGCTAACGTTGGTTGATATCCTACTGCTGAAGGCATACGACCTAATAATGCTGACACCTCAGATCCTGCTTGTGTAAAACGGAAAATATTATCTACGAAGAAAAGAACATCTTTACCTTCTGCTTCGCCTGCTCCGTCTCTAAAGTATTCTGCAATCGTTAAACCAGATAATGCAACTCTTGCACGTGCTCCAGGTGGTTCATTCATTTGACCAAAAACGAAAGTAGCTTTAGAATCTCTCATACCAGGTTTATCTACTTTAGATAAATCCCATCCTCCTTCTTCCATAGAATGCATAAAGTCGTCACCATACTTGATAATACCAGACTCTAACATTTCACGAAGTAAATCATTTCCTTCACGAGTTCTTTCTCCTACACCTGCAAATACAGATAATCCTCCGTGACCTTTTGCAATGTTGTTAATTAATTCTTGAATTAATACAGTTTTACCTACACCTGCACCTCCAAATAAACCAATCTTACCACCTTTAGCATAAGGCTCAATTAAATCGATTACTTTAATACCAGTAAATAAAACTTCAGTTGAAACAGATAATTCTTCAAACTTAGGTGCAGACCTGTGAATTGACAAACCGTCTTCACCGTCTTTTTTCAAATCACCTAAACCATCAATTGCATCACCAGTAACATTAAATAAACGACCGTATATGTCATTTCCTATTGGCATTTGTATTGGATTTCCTGTAGCTAAAACCTCTGTTCCTCTACTTAATCCATCAGTAGCATCCATAGAAATGGTTCTTACTGTATCTTCACCAATATGTTGTTGTACTTCTAACACTAAAATAGAACCATCAGCTTTTTTAATTTCTAATGAATCATAAATTTTAGGAAGTTCAGTATTTTCTGTATTGAATTCAACATCAATTACTGGCCCAATAATTTGAGAGACTTTTCCTGTAGTTGTAGACATCTATATCTAATTATAATTATTATTAAATTTTGAGATTTAGCATCTCATTTTCAGGATGCAAAGGTAATTGTTTTGGTTGTAATTAAAAAAGTTTTTTTATTTAAAAAATAAACTCTCTTAAAACAAAAAACCTCACCAATTGGTGAGGTTTTTATTATAGAATTGAAATAGAATTATTTCTTGTTAGTTACTTTAACAACAACTCTTCTATTTTGAGCTCTTCCTGCTCTTGTTTTGTTAGTTGCAACTGGCTCTCCTTCTCCAAATCCGATAGCTTCTAATCTTGTAGTGCTAACTCCTTGTTTTACTAAGTAGTCTCTTACAGCGATTGCTCTCTTTTCTGAAATTCTTAAGTTTAATGGTGCAGAACCTGAACTATCTGTATGACCTTCGATTACGAAAGTAGCACTTGGATTGTTGTTCATTACTTTAACCATTTCGTTTAACTTAGCAGTAACACCTGGCTTGAAAGAAGATTTACCTACGTTAAATAAAATTGCTTTAGCATATTCAGATAACATGTTTTCATCTTCTACATTGATAACTGGCTTAGGACAACCGTTGTTAGAAGCTGGTCCAGCAACATTAACACACTTGTCATCTTTATCTAATACACCGTCACCGTCAGTATCTGGCCAAGGACATCCACCGTTTGCCATTGGTCCTGCTTGAGATGGACATTTATCGTTTTTATCAACAACACCGTCACCATCAGCATCAGGACAACCTTTGTTAGCTTTAGTTCCTTTTGCATTAGGACACATATCATCTTTATCAGCAACACCGTCACCATCAGCATCAGGACAACCGTTCATAGAAGCTAAACCTGCAACATTAGGACAAGCATCATCAGAATCTTTGATTCCGTCACCATCAGCATCAGGACATCCGTTAAATTCTTTTAAACCTGCAACCTCTGGGCAAGCATCATCTTTATCATATACTCCGTCACCGTCAGTATCTTTTCCTCCAAATTTAATTACTAAACCTAAAGTAGTTTGGTAGTGAGCTTTTACTTCATCAGCAAAACCTTTTTTAGTACCAGTTTGGAAGTTTAAACCTAAATTATCGTTAAACCAAGTATTGAAACCAACACCAGCATTTAACATACCTTCACCGTTAGAATCAACTGAAGTATAACCACCACCTAAATATACATAAGGATCGAACCAAGCAGTTTCACCTACTAAGTTATTTAAATCATACTTTACAATTGCATCTACAGCCCAGTATAAAAAGTCTGAATCATCTTTTCTTGTAACTGTTTCAATTTTGTTTAAAGACCCTGCTAATTGTAAAGAAAAACCTTTGTTAAGGTATTTATCTGCAGAAATTCTAGAAATTGACGGTAATACATTCCAGTCATTGTTTCCTAATAAATCTTTTACTTGCTCACTGAAATCATCAGTGTTGTAAAAATCTACATTGTTTAAACCAAAACCAACAGCCCACGGGTTGTTTTCATCTTGTGCATTTACGTTGCTTACAGCTACTAACGCAAATAAAGCTATCACAGCTAATTTTAATCGTTTCATTATCAAATTTTTAAATTAAAAGTTCGTTATTATAATACGCAAAAGTAAACTCTTAAAACGTATCTACAAAGACAAATCTACAAAATATTCGTAAAACATCAAGTTTTTATAAAACTAAATTACCTTTAACTCTTTACCCACTTCGGTAAATGCAGAAATTGCTTTATCTAAATGTTCTTTAGTATGAGCAGCAGATAACTGTACTCTGATTCTTGCTTTTTCTTTTGGCACAACCGGAAAGAAAAATCCAATCACATAAATTCCTTTTTCTAATAATTTGTTAGCCATTATTTGAGACAATTTTGCATCATACAACATTACAGGTACAATTGCTGCATCTGCACCAACTAAATCAAAACCTGCTTTTTCCATCTCTGTTCTAAAATAGTTTGTATTCCATTCTAGCTGATCTCTTAAAGTTGTGTCTGTAGCTATTAAATCAAAAACTTTTAATGAAGCACCAACAATAGCCGGAGCCAAAGAGTTTGAAAATAAATAAGGTCTAGAGCGTTGGCGTAAAATTTCTATAATTTCTTTTTTACCTGTAGTATAACCTCCCATTGCACCACCTAAGGCTTTACCCAAAGTTCCTGTTACGATATCTACTCTATCCATAACATTTTTTAATTCTACAGTTCCTCTACCTGTTTTACCTATAAAACCAGTTGCATGACACTCATCTACCATTACCATAGCATCATATTTATCTGCTAAATCGCAAATTTCATCTAGTTTTGCTACAATACCATCCATAGAGAAAACACCGTCTGTAACAATTATTTTAAATCTATGGTTTTCTTTATTGGCTGCAATTAATTGCTCTTCTAAAGAAGCCATGTCATTATTATTGTACCTATAACGAGCTGCTTTACACAAACGAACTCCGTCGATAATAGAAGCGTGATTTAAACTATCAGAAATAATGGCATCTTCTTTTGTTAAAAGTGGTTCAAAAACACCCCCGTTTGCATCAAAAGCTGCGGCATATAAAATAGTATCTTCCGTGGTATAAAAATCTGCTATTTTTTGTTCTAATTTCTTATGAATATCTTGTGTACCACAAATAAATCTTACAGATGACATACCAAAACCATGCGTATCCATAACATCTTTTGCTGCCTGAATTACCTCTGTATTATTAGACAAACCTAAATAATTATTGGCACAAAAATTAATAACTTCTTCTCCTGTAGAAATTTTAATAACTGCATCTTGCGAAGAAGTAATAATTCTTTCAGATTTATACAAACCTGCTTCTTTAATATCTTGAATTTCTTTTTTTAAAGTATCTTTAATTTTACCGTACATTTTTTATCAATTTGAGAAAACAAAGTTACAAAGTTTATTTTTTTTGTTTATACTTCAACAACATCAATTTTATCATTTATGTAAACAAGTAATTTTCTAGATACATTAAAACGCATTGATTCTAGAACAATTCCATATTTTAATAACTGCTGATGATGTTCATTTGATGGCGCACCGGTTTTATAATCTATAATTATCGCTTCATTTTTTGAATTAACCACCAATCTGTCCGGAATAATAATTTGGTTGTCAAAATCTACAATTTCGCGCTCATTAAAAACGGTTACTTCTTCAGAAAAATAACTATTTAAATCTTTGTGGTTTACAATAGTATTTACACTTTTTAATATATATTCTAACTGTTCTGTATTGATAAAACCTTGCTGATGATATTGATTTACAATAAAATCGACATCGTTTTTAGTTTTTATTTTAGATAAAATCTCATGAAACAAATTACCAAAATCAATTGCTTTTCCTTGCTCTGTATTCCATAATTTTGAAGCACTTGCCAACAAAACAATATTGTGTTCTTGCCACGGATTGGAAATAAATTTTTGATGCACTTCTGATAAAGATTCTTGTTTTACTTTCTCTATCTTACGAGAAACATCACCAAACTCATACTCTAAAAGATCATCTTGCCAAAGATTTTGTTCTTTTAAATAATTGATAAAAATACCTGAATAATAATTGACACTTTCTACACCTTTTGCAGATATTTTCTTCTCGGTAATAATATGTAATTGCTCTACAGCTCTTGTTAACGCTACATATAAAAGATTAAAATTATCGAGTTCTAACTCTTCTCTCTGTTGATTAAAAATATCTAAACCTCTTTGATTTATTAAACTTAAATCTTTCTTGTAATCTATTAAAAGCTCTTTAAAATTGTAATCTTCTGGCAAATCGTTAAACCAAACTTTCGGTTTAATTTGCCTGTAAAGATCTACATCACAAGGAAAAATTACTACAGGAAATTCTAATCCTTTTGATTTATGAATCGTCATTACCTGAACAGCATCTGAGTTTTCTGACGCCACAATACTCAACTTGTCTTTCTTTAATTCCCAAAACTCTAAAAAGTCGCCAATTTCTGTACCTTTTCTTTGTTGTTCTAATACTACATCTAAGAAAAACTGAATATAAGCATCCGAAGAATTGACCAAACAAAACCCTCTAACAATCTCTTCTATTTTCTCATAAAAAGGCGCTTGCTGAAAAACATTGTAATCAAATACAATATTATGCTGTTGCAGTTCTGCAAAAATAGTTGTGTTATCGGATTTTATGTGTTTTTGAAAAAATTGATGTTTTGGAATTTCAATCTGCAAATGTTCATGTAAAAAATATAAAAACTCAAATCTCCTTTCTTCATCTTTAGGATTTTGAATAATTTTTAAAACATCTATTATAAAGTTGATTTTAGCATTGTTTTTTAACAGTAAAGTTTCAGAAGAAATTATAGAAATTCCGTTTTCTGATAAATAATCAGCAACTGCAATTCCGTCTTTTTTAGTACGAGTTAAAACACAAATTTCATTTAAATAAAAATCTTCTTTCAAGAGATTTATTTTCTCTAAAACTTTTTTCGGATACTTTAATTTCTCTTCATCTTTTTCTAACTTATCTAAAAAATTTAAAGAAACATAGCCACCTTTTTTAGAGTTTTCTAACTGCGTATTTCCTTCTACAAATAATTTTTTGTAAGATTCATTTTGAATGAATTTAGCAGTATGTTGAAAAAATGAATTATTAAAATTAATTACTTCAGAATAGCTTCGATAATTCGTTTCTAAATTTTGTACATTTTTTTGAATATGAAAAGGGTTACCATTTTCAGATCCTAAATCGATAAACTGTTCTGCCTTTCCACCTCGCCACCTATAAATTGCCTGTTTACCATCGCCAACCAATAACAAATTACTATTTTCTTGCGCCAATGCATTGTCTATTAACGGAATTAAATTTTGCCATTGCAACTCAGATGTATCTTGCATTTCATCAATAAAATAATTCTGAAACCTTTGCCCAATTCTTTCATAAATATATGGCGCAGGCTGGTCTTTAATATTATCTGAAATTAATTGATTAAACTCTGCATTTAAACGAATATTACTATCTTCTTTTATAGTGTTTAGTTCTGAATTTATATTGTTTAAAACCGCCAAAGGAATAATACTTTTTAAAGCAATTTTATTTAACAAATACCCAGAAAAATTATTTTCATACAATACTTTAGATTCGTAATAAAAAGCCCTTAATTCAGGAGAAATGTCTTTAATTGTTTCTTTAACGTCTGCAGAAGCCTTTCCTGCAAATAAGTTTTTTTCATTCTCTATTGTAGTATTTAATCTACCATCAAATTTTAGCTCGTCACTTTTAAGAAATCTTAACTTTGTAAATTTTTTGAAATGTTTAAAATACTCACCTGTGTATGCAAAATCAGAAATATTTAAACCATTTTGATTGATCAAACTTAAAACCTTATTACCAATTTCCTCAAAAGAAGCTTCTATTTTTTTATTTTTTTGCTGAAGTTTTTCTTTCAGTTCAAAAAAATCATCTAAACTCTTATCTTGTAATTTTCTAAAATGTTTTACATCATCTTCGTTTAACAAAACCCTAGAAAACTCGTTAAGATCATTTGAAATATCCCAAGATTTATCATCATCTGTTTTATCAAGAGAATAATCAATTAAAAGTTTGGTTAATTTTTTATCCGTTCCTATTTTAGAAATCAATACATCTACAGCTTCATTCAATAAAGAAACTGCATCCATTTCTACTTCAAAATTTAAAGACAACCCTAAATCGTATGCAAAACTTTTAATAATTTTATGCGTAAAGCTATCTATTGTTGTAATTGAAAATGCAGAGTAATTTTGCAAAATTGCATCTAAAATTCTTTTACTTCTCTCTACAATTAATGTTTTATCTAAAGAAGTTTCATCAATAATAATCTTTAGTACATCATTTTGTTTACCAGCTGCAAATTCTTCCAAATTAAAAAGAACTCGTTCTTTCATTTCACCAGCAGCTTTGTTTGTAAATGTAATTGCCAGTACATTTTGAAACGTAAAAATATTATCTGATGTTAACAGTACTTTTAAATACTGTTTTACCAATGTAAAAGTTTTACCGCTTCCGGCAGAAGCGTTATAAACATTAAAAGTTGAAGGTTGTTGCACTGCGAAATTTTATTGCAAAATACAAAAAGCCAAACAGAAATTGTTTGGCTTTTAATATTAAATTTTTTGATAAAGATTTTAACCTAAACCAACATCTAAAGACATCATTACTATAAAACCACCTATAAAACCAAGTGTAGCAATATCTGTATATTTATCTCTTTGAGTTTCTGGAATTACTTCTTCTACTACAACAAAAATCATTGCTCCTGCAGCAAATGCCAACGCATAAGGTAAAATCGGTGTAAAAAATGATACAGCTAAGGCTCCTAAAACCGCTGCAATGGGTTCTACAATTGCAGACATTTGTCCGTACCAAAAACTTTTTAACCTACTTACACCTTGCCTTCTTAAAGGCATTGCAACAGCAAAACCTTCTGGAAAATTCTGTATACCGATACCAATTGCTAAAGAAATTGCCGCTATAATCATTTCGGTTTGCTCTACACCAACTAACGTAGATGCTGCACCAAAAAGCACACCAACTGCCAAACCCTCTGGAATATTATGCAGTGTAATTGCCAAGACCAATAAAGTAGTTTTATGCCATTCTGTTTTTACACCTTCTGCTTCACTTTCTTTAAAATTTATGTGTAAATGTGGTAAAATTTTATCCATACCAAATAAAGACAAAGCTCCTAAACCAAAACCAACTGCCGCAGGTAAAACTTTTACAAAACCTTCTCCAGGACTGTTTTCTATAGCCGGCGCTAACAAACTCCAAAAACTTGCCGCAACCATAACACCACCAGTAAAACCTAACATACCATCTAAAACCGCCCTATTTGCTTTCTTAAAAAAGAAAACTAACGCGGCGCCTGCAGCAGTTAAACCCCAAGTAAATAATGATGCGTAAAGCGCTGCTAAAATTGGATGTTCTTTTCCAAAATTAACTAATTGATCAAATGTACTCATGCTTTTTTAATGTATAAATTGTTTGCTATTTTATTAGAAATATTTAGTTTTTTATCTTCTATTAATATAGATAATGAATTATCGAAATCTTCTTTATCTATAATGGTAATTTTCTTACCCAATGTTATTCCTTTTTTATCTAAAAACTGTAAAAACTCTGATGAAGAATCATCAACCCCAACACAAATACCACTTTCATTTTTAGATAACGTAGCTAATAAACTTTTCTCTATCGTTTTTAAATTACCATCTTTATCTGGTATAGGATCTCCGTGAGGATCGTGTGTAGGAAAACCTAAAAAACTATCTAATTGATCAATTAATTTAGCCGATTTTATATGCTCTAATTGTTCTGCAACATCATGCACCTCATCCCAAGAAAAGTTTAATTTTTCCACTAAAAAAACCTCCCACAACCTATGCTTTCTAACAACATTTGCTGCAATTGTTTTTCCTAGCTCGGTTAATGTAACCCCTTTGTACTTCTTATAGATAACAACTTCTTTTTCAGATAGTTTTTTAACCATGTCTGTAACAGAAGAAGCTTTTGTAGCTAATTTTTCTGCAATAGCATTTGTACTAATACCTTTATTAGCATCTAATTCTAAATGATATATTGCTTTTAAATAATTTTCTTCAGAAAGGGTAAACATTCATTTTTATTTAGACAACAAATATATACTTTTTATTTTTATCAAAATATATTTTTAGACAAGTCTAAAAATTAAGTTATATTTGTAAAAAAATATATTTACAATAATGAAAATATTTGCAAATTTTTACTTGTTATTTATTTTAGGTGTTTTTACTACTAATGCACAATTAAATTCTATTAAAGGTAAAATTACGTCTAACGGAAAGCCATTACCTTATGTAAATGTATATTTAAAAAATACAAAAATCGGAACGTCTTCTAATGAAAACGGCTTTTTCGAATTACAAAATATCGAAAATGGAATCTATACAATAGTAGCAAGTAGTATCGGTTTTAAATCAAAATCTGCAAAAATAAATGTAAAAAACGCATCTACAATTATTAAAAATTTCGACTTAAACGAGAACAATGATTTAGATGAAATTGTAGTTTCTGGAACTTTAAGACCTGTAACAAAATCTAACAGTCCTGTTCCTGTAGAAGTCTACAGCAAAACTTTTTTTAAAAAAAATCCTACGCCTTCTATTTTCGAATCACTTCAAAATGTTAACGGTGTAAGACCTCAATTAAATTGTAATGTTTGCAATACTGGTGATATTCACATAAATGGTTTAGAGGGACCTTATACATTTGTGTTAATTGATGGAATGCCAATTGTTAGTGGACTTTCGACTGTTTATGGTTTAACCGGAATTCCGCAAGCTTTAATAGAACGAGTAGAAGTTGTTAAAGGTCCTGCATCTACATTATATGGTTCTGAAGCCGTTGGAGGAATCATAAATATAATCACAAAAAAAACATCCAATGCACCTGTTATTTCTACTGATGTATTAGGAAGTTCTTGGGGAGAAATTAATACAGACATTGGTGTAAAATATAATATTTCTGAGAAAACAACCGGTCTTTTAGGTGTAAACTACTTTAACTACCAAAATAGAATTGATAACAACAACGATGGTTTTACAGATTTAACACTTCAAAATAGAATTTCTGTTTTCAACAAAATTAATATCGAAAGAGAAAGCGAAAAACTCTTTACAATTGCTGGTCGATTTGTATATGAAGATCGTTGGGGAGGAGAATTAGATTGGGAAAAAGAATTTAGAGGTACAGATGTTAAATACGGCGAAAGTATTTACACGAATAGATGGGAAACTTTTGGTACTTATCAACTACCAACATCCGAAGATATCAGTTTTCAATTTAGTGCAAATGGGCATTATCAGAATTCTTTTTACGGCACAGACAGTTACAATGCAGAACAATTAATAGGTTTCGGACAATTTATCTACAATAAAAAAATTGCAAAAAAACACGATTTCTTATTTGGTTTAGCTTACAGATACACGTATTACGAAGACAATACTTTTGCAACTTTAGAAACAGATGGTGTTACCAACAAACCGTCTGTTACGCATTTACCTGGTGCTTTTGTTCAAGATGAAGTCTCTTTAAATTCTCAAAATAAATTATTATTGGGTGCAAGATGGGATTATAATAGTTTACACGGAAACATTGTATCGCCAAGAGTAAATTACAAATGGAATTCTAAAGATAATTCTAACATTTTTAGAGCAAGTGTTGGTAACGGATTTAGAGTTGCCAATGTTTTTACAGAAGATCATGCGGCTTTAACTGGCGCGAGAGAAGTAGAATTCGACGGAGAATTAAACCCTGAGACTTCTTGGAACGCAAACATAAATTTTGTGAAAAAAATAAATACAGAAAATGCGTTTATAACGTTAGATGCAAGTGCTTTTTATACTTATTTTAACAATAGAATTTTACCTGATTACGAAACTGATCCTAATAAAATTATCTATGCAAATCTAGAAGGTCATTCGGTTTCTAAAGGAATTTCTTTAAATACAGATTTTACGTTTACAAACGGTCTAACAATTAATGCCGGTGCAACACTTATGGATGTTTCTATTACCGAAAACAACATTAAAAAAAGACAATTATTAACAGAATCTTTTAGTGGTGTTTGGTCTATTTCTTATCGATTTAACAACAACTACACATTAGATTATACAGGCAATGTTTACGGGCTAATGCGATTGCCTTTGTTAGGAGAAAATGACACAAGAGATGCCAATTCACCTTGGTTTAGTATTCAAAATATTCAGCTAACAAAAAAGTTTTCGTCTAATTGGGAAACTTACGGAGGCATTAAAAATATATTAAATTTTACACCAGCAGCAAACAGTATTAACAATGCTAGCAATCCTTTTGATAAAGGAATAGACACAGAACAAAATCCAGAATTAGCATTCGACCCAAGTTATGTTTATGCTTCAAATCAAGGCATAAGATTATTTTTAGGCGTTCGATATACACTCTTTTAAAACAATGAAAAAATATTTTATCCTTTTAGTTTTCTTCGGATGTATTTCTAGCTTTGCTCAAAAGAAAGGACTACTATTAAAAACTTATACTTTTAAAGAAGTTGAAAAAAAAATGAAGCAGACACCAAAGCCAATTGTCGTATTTAATTATACAGATTGGTGCAAAATTTGCTTCGGAATGAAACAAACTACTTTTAATAATAGCAACGTTATTGCGCTACTAAACAAACATTTCTATTTTATTAAACTAAACGGAGAAGAGAAAAAAGACATACGTTTTTTAGGTAACATTTTTAAATATTTACCTTCTGGATCTAATACCGGCGTTCATGAACTTACGAAAGCGCTTGCAACGAATCATAAAAAAATTGCATATCCAACAACCACTATTTTAAACTCAAATTTAGAAATTGATGCGCAATTAGTTGGCTTTTATAACTCTAAAAAATTCAGAAAAGTTTTAGAAAAACTGCTTTAATCATTCCAAATTCTTGGGTTTAATGATCTATATCCAAAACTATACACCAAACCAACCGATGGATATAAATGAGATTTTTGACTTTCGAATTTAGATTCAGAAAATTTATACATTAATTGAAAGTTTAAACCATATTTCTGATTAAACCAAAATGTAGAACCCGCACCAAAATTTGCTGTTGGTGTCGTTCTTATTGCACTTATAAAACTTCCTCCTACTAAAATATAGGGTACAACTTTATCGTGAGAAGTACCAAAATCGTATCTTAAAGAAGCATCAAAAGTTGTATAACTTTGGTTATCTCCAACAGCAGTTGCAACAGCTGCATCAGCAATTAAACCTTTATAAAGATATTTAGAAACATTAAACCGTGGTGATTGATAAGCCAATTGCCCGCCAACAACTTTACCTGCGTCAAAAGAATATTTTGCACCTGCAAAACTTACCCCTGCAGTCCAAGGTTGTTTTTCTGTCTGAGCATTTATGCTAATTGTGTGTACAAACAATAAAACTATAATTGCTGTTATATTTTTCATGATTTGAGGTAGTTAGTATAATTTACACATCATTATTAACAAATATATCGCAAAGTTTAAGAAAACAAAATAGATAATGGGTTTTTATTAATATACGCACTACATTTGCAAAAACTTTTACTTTGAGCAAGCAGAATATTGTAAATCAATTTCAAACATCTGCGAGTGTATCGCAGATTGTAGCACAATTAAAACAAGAAAAAAATCATTTTCAAATATCGAATTTGGTGGGTTCTTCGTTGTCTTTTGTGATATCAGAAACTTTTAAAAAAGCAGACAAACCTTATCTTTTAATTTTTAACGATAAAGAAGAAGCTGCCTATTATTTAAATGATTTAGAACAACTTTTAGGAGACAAAAACGTACTTTTTTATCCTGGTTCTTACAGAAGACCTTATCAAATAGAAGAAACAGATAATGCTAATGTTTTACTGCGTTCTGAAGTTTTAAATAGAATTAATTCTAGAAAAAAACCTGCTGTAATTGTTACATATCCTACAGCTCTTTTCGAAAAAGTAGTTACAAAAAAAGAATTAGACAAAAACACATTAAAAGTAACTATTGGCGAAAACTTATCTTTAGATTTTGTAAATGAAGTTTTGTTTGAATATAAGTTTAAGCGCGTAGATTTTGTTACTGAACCTGGTGATTTCTCTGTAAGAGGTGGTATAATAGATGTTTTCTCTTTTTCTAATGATGAACCTTATCGAATAGAATTTTTTGGTGATGAAATAGATAGTATTAGATCTTTTGACGTAGAAACTCAACTTTCGAAAGAAAAGCTTAAAAAGGTTTCTATAATGCCAAATGTAGAAAATAAAACTCTGCAAGAAAACAGAGAAAGTTTTTTAAAATACATCCCTTCAAAAACTGCAATATTCACAAAAAATATAAACTTACTATCAGGCAATTTAGACAAGTTTTTCTCTAAAGCAGAAGATGCTTTTAATGATTTATCCAAGGAAATCAAACATGCAAAACCATCAGAATTATTTTGTGATGGTAACTTTATAAAAAATCAGTTACAAGATTTTACTTTGGTAGATTTTGGCAATCAAAATAAAGAAGAGGTTGCGATTGAGTTTAACACGATTCCGCAGCCATCATTTAACAAACAGTTTAATTTATTAATTGATAATTTAGAAGAATATCATAAAGCAGATTTTACCAATTATATTTTTTGCGCCAACGAACAGCAAGCAAAACGTTTTCATGATATTTTTGCAGATTCTGACAAAGAAGTACATTATGAGACCATAGTTTTTCCTTTATACCAAGGTTTTGTTGATGTTGATAATAAGTTAGTCTGCTATACAGATCATCAAATTTTTGAGCGTTACCATAAGTTTAGATTAAAGAATGGTTATGCAAAAAAACAAGCAATTACACTTCAAGAATTAAATAAATTAGAAATTGGTGATTATGTGACACACATGGATCACGGAATTGGAAAATTTGGTGGTTTACAAAAAATTGATGTTCAAGGAAAAAAACAAGAAGCTATTAAACTAATTTATGGTGAAAGAGACATATTATATGTTAGTATTCACTCGTTACACAAAATTTCTAAGTTTAATGGCAAAGATGGTAAAGCTCCAAAAATATACAAATTAGGTTCTGGAGCTTGGAAAAAAATTAAACAGAAAACCAAAGCAAGGGTTAAACACGTTGCCTTTAACTTAATACAACTTTACGCAAAAAGAAAACTACAGAAAGGCTTTGCTTTTGGTCCAGATACGCACATTCAACACGAACTAGAAGGTAGTTTTATGTATGAAGATACACCAGATCAATTTACAGCAACACAAGATGTAAAAAATGATATGGAGAAGGAACAACCAATGGATAGATTGGTTTGTGGTGATGTTGGTTTTGGTAAAACAGAAGTTGCAGTAAGAGCAGCTTTTAAAGCTGTAGATAATGGCAAACAAGTTGCAATTTTAGTTCCTACAACTATTTTAGCTTTTCAACATTACAAAACGTTTTCAGAAAGGTTAAAAGATTTTCCTGTAAGAATCGATTATTTAAATAGATTTAGAACCGCAAAACAAAAAACTGAAGCAATTAATGGCGTAAACGATGGCTCTGTTGATATAATTATTGGTACGCATCAGTTAACAAATCAAAGAATTAAATTTAAAAATTTAGGACTTTTAATTATTGATGAAGAACAAAAGTTTGGAGTTGCTGTAAAAGACAAATTAAAAACTTTAAAAGAAAATGTAGACACTTTAACTCTTACCGCTACTCCAATTCCTAGAACTTTACAATTTAGTTTAATGGCTGCAAGAGATTTATCAGTAATAAAAACGCCTCCACCAAACAGACATCCAATAGAAAGTAATGTTATTCGTTTTGGTGAAGAAACTATTCGTGATGCAATTTCTTATGAAGTTTCTCGAGGCGGACAAGTTTTCTTTATCCATAATAGAATCGAAAATATAAAAGAAGTTGCTGGTTTGTTACAAAGGTTGGTTCCTTCTGCTAAAATAGCTGTTGGTCATGGCCAAATGGAAGGAAAAAAACTCGAACAATTAATGCTTGGTTTTATGGCTGGTGATTTTGATGTTTTAGTTTCTACAACCATTATAGAAAGTGGTTTAGATGTACCTAATGCCAATACAATTTTTATAAATAACGCAAATAACTTCGGATTATCTGACTTACACCAAATGCGTGGTAGAGTTGGTAGATCTAACAAAAAAGCATTTTGTTACTTTATTACGCCACCTTATCACATGATGACAGATGATGCTAGAAAACGTATAGAGGCCTTGGTTTTATTTTCTGATTTAGGAAGCGGAATTAACATTGCCATGAAAGATTTAGAAATTCGTGGTGCAGGTGATTTATTAGGCGGTGAACAAAGTGGATTTATTAATGATATTGGATTTGACACCTATCAGAAAATACTACAAGAAGCCATTGAAGAATTAAAAGAAAATGAATTTAAAGAATTGTACCCTACAGACAATTCGAAACCTAAAGAATATGTAAAAGAAGTTGCTATTGATACAGATTTCGAAATTTTGTTTCCAGATGATTATATTAATTCTATTACAGAAAGGTTAGCCCTTTATAACAAATTAGGTAATTTAGAAACAGAAGAAGAGTTACAAGTTTTTGAATCTGAAATTATTGATAGATTCGGAGAAATACCAACGCAAGTAGAAGACTTATTAGATTCAGTAAGAATTAAATGGTTAGCTAAAGAACTTGGTTTAGAAAAAATCATTTTAAAACAAAAACGAATGATTGGTTACTTTGTTTCTAATCAGCAAAGTGATTTTTATCAAACAGATGCATTTTCTAGAATGCTCAAATACGTGCAACAAAATAGTAAAAGCTGTGTAATGAAAGAGAAAGAAACTAAAAACGGCTTGCGTTTACTAATAACATTTATAAGAATAGATACAGTGAAAACGGCATTAAATATTTTACAAAAAATTTAATGGAGAATTCTTACATAAAAAACTTATCGTTTTTATTACTAGCAACACTATTTGTAAGTACCTCTGGTGTTTTAGGAAAATATATAAACCTTTCTGCAGAAGCTATTATTTTATTTAGAGCTTTTTTAGCTGCAGTTTTTATCTATGGCTTTTGTAAGTTTAAAAAAATAGATCTAAAATTAAAATCTAAAAAAGATAGATTGTCTTTAGTTTTAGTCGGTTTTTTTATGGGTGCACATTGGGTAACCTATTTTTATGCTTTAAAACTTTCTAATGTAGCCATAGGTATGCTATCTATGTATACTTTTCCTGTAATTACAGCATTTCTAGAACCTCTTTTTACAAAAAGCAAACTTAATTTAATTCATGTTGTTTTAGCAACTTTAGTATTAATAGGTATGTTTATTTTAGTACCAGAATTCTCTTTAGAAAATACTTACTTACAAGGTATTTTATTTGGGGTTGTTTCGGCTTTTTGCTATTCTTTAAGAAATTTAATGTTAAAAAAGCATGTAAAAACGTATAATAGCAGCATGTTAATGTTTCATCAAATGATAATTGTTACTATTCTATTAACACCTGTGCTATTTTTTGGTGATTTTTCTAACCTAAAAAGTGAGTTACCTTTATTAATGTTAGTCGCTATTTTAACTACAGCAATCGGACATACTATGATGGTAAATTCTTTTAAACACTTCTCTATATCTACCGCAAGTATAATAAGCAGTGTTCAACCAATTTTCGGAATTATAATTGCTTATCTCTTTGTTAATGAAATTCCAGATTTTAATACTTTTATAGGCGGAAGCTTAATTTTATTGACAGTAATTATAGAAAGCATAAGAAGTAAAAAATAATTCTTTAAATTTTACTTTCTGATTGATTTTAGAATAAAATCTAATAAATCATCAAAAATTGTGTCTTTAAATTCTGCTTTCTTAAAACCCCACTATATAGAATCATTAAAAATAATACTCATTTATTTAGAATCATTAAAAATAATATGGTTAAAATTGTGATACTTTTTGAGTATGCAGTTAAAAATTAATTTTTCTGTAAATCAACTAAATTTATTTAGACTAATTA
This sequence comes from Polaribacter marinaquae, assembly GCF_038019025.1. Classification (NCBI taxonomy): domain Bacteria; kingdom Pseudomonadati; phylum Bacteroidota; class Flavobacteriia; order Flavobacteriales; family Flavobacteriaceae; genus Polaribacter; species Polaribacter marinaquae. Next base: position 2,336,557 of record NZ_CP150496.1, on the reverse strand, counting down.
CAAATAAAAGTATATTTGTCAAAAATAATCGACAATGCTTTTCTTTAGAACGCTACTTTTTTTCTTTTTAACTTCTGTAACATTTAGTCAGAATGGAGACTTTTATGGAAAAATTAAATTTAATAATAACGAGCCAGCAATTGGTGCTTATGTGGTTGTTAAAGGAACAGGTTTCTATAAAGAGTTAAGTACAGATATTAATGGAGACTTCTATTTAAAAAGTGTTCCATATGGCACATATTCTTTTAAGGTGCACTCTTTAAATTCTTTACCAAAAACCATCAACGTTACTTTAAATTCGAAAAAGAAAGTACTTAATTTTACTTTAAATTTTATAGACAATGCATTAGATGAAGTAAAAATCACCGCGAAAACAGAAGAAACTAAAAAAGAAACGCAAGGTTTTGCTGTAAATGTGATAAAAACCAAAGAAGCAAGTTTAAGAAATATTCAAACAAACGAATTACTAAACACAACAGTTGGTGTTAAAATAAGACAAAATGGTGGTTTAGGTTCTGATGTTAACTACAGTTTAAATGGTTTATCTGGTAATGCTGTAAGAATTTTCATAGACGGAATACCAAGTTCTATGTATGGTTCTTCTTTTAATTTAAACAGTATTCCTGCTTCAATGATTAAAAATATTGAAGTTTATAAAGGTGTAGTTCCAGGGCATTTAGCAGATGATGCTTTAGGAGGAGCAATTAATATTATCCTTAATGATGATGCAAAAACCAATTTAAACGCTTCTGTTTCTTACGGATCTTTCAATACAATACAAACAAACGTTAACGGTTTGTATCGTTTTAAAGAATCTGGTTTTACTGTAAAAGCATCACTTTTTCATAATTATTCTGACAATGATTATAAGGTTTCTGGTAGAAGTATTGTTACCACAGGTTTAGGAGGTGTACAAACGCCAATTACTGCCAGAAGGTTTAACGATGCTTATCGATCTACAGGTGGTATGGCACAAATTGGTTTTACCAATGTTAAATGGGCAGATCAATTTTTTATTGGTCTTACTGGTTCTGATGATTATAAAGAAGTACAACATGGTGCTTTTACGACTATTACTCCTTATAAGAATCGATTTTTAGAATCTGATGCTTTAGTTACCAACTTAATTTATCAAAAGAAAAACTTTATAACCAAAGGTTTAGATTTAAACATTAACGGATTATATGGAAACAGAAATCGTGTTGTTAATGATACTGTTGCAGCTGCCTATAGTTGGAATGGAGAAAGAGCTATCGATTTTAGAGGCGATGAGTATGATTATACTTGGGGTTCTCAGCAAGAAGGTGGGCCAACATTAGCTACCATTAAAAGAAAAGTAGCATCTATTAGAACAGGATTGTCTTATGCTATTAACGATAATCATAAGGTTTTAGCAAATCACGTGTATAGTGGAACGGATAGAAAAGATAGTGATGTTTTACTTTCTTTATTAGAAAACACATTTACAGGAACCAGAAATCTTTATAAAAACATTTATTCTTTAACGTATGAGTTAACTGCTTTAGACGATAAATTAAAAGCAAATATTTTCGGAAAACATTATCAACAAGAAACCGTTAGTATAGATCCAGAAATAGTAACAAATTCTGACGGAATTAATGAAATAGTAGATGAAGTTATAAACAGCAATAAAAAAAATAACGGATATGGATTTGCGCTTTCTTATGAGCTTTCTCCTAAAACCACATTATTAACATCTGCAGAAAAGGCAGTTCGTTTACCTGATGAAACAGAAGTTTTTGGTAATGATGGAGACAATGTTGTTGCAAATCCAACTATTAATCCAGAGCAAAGTAACAACTATAATCTAGGTTTTAGATTTGGTACTTTTAATATCACCAATCATAATTTTACTATTTCTACAAACTTATTTACAAGAAATATTAAAGACAGAATTGGCTTACCTATAGAAACTTCTTTTAATGTAGATGATGAATTAATAGTCTATGTAAACCAAGGTAGCGGAACATCTAAAGGGTTTGATGCACAATTAAATTATAACTACAACAACAATTTCGGATTAAACTTTAACATATCTCGTTTCGATTTAAAAATTAAAAATAGCGGCGTAGAAATAGACGTACCAAACACTCCTTTCTTTACCATGAATGGTAGTTTACGTTATTCTTTTAAAGACTTAATTCAACAAAAATCACGATTAAATCTTTTTTACTCAATCTATTTTACTGATGAATTTTCTTACCTAGCGCCACAAGGTTCAAACACTGTTGGTAATAATTTTTTCGAAGTTCCTACGCAATTATCACAAGATTTAGGACTTAGTTATGCATTTCCAAACAAAAAGTTGGTAGCTAGTTTTGATGTAAAAAACATTTTTGACAAACCCGTATACGATAATTTATCCGTACAAAAACCAGGTAGAGCTTTTTACCTGAAATTAAATTACACAATTAATAATTTTTAACCATTCAAAACACAAATAAAATGAAAATTAATTTTTTAAATCTAAAATCTTTAGCAATACTTACTCTTGGTATTGGTTTAATGACTGCTTGTAGCGATGAGGATATTACTGACCAAATAGATCCTGTAGATCCTATTTCTGAATCTAGATGGATTACAATTGCCGGAGCTAAAATGGGAGATAACCCTGGTGATGGTAACGGTGGAACTTTAATATATTCTGTAAGTAGTGAAGATGCAAAAGACCCAAGTGTATCTATTAATCCTTTCGAAAACGGATTTATTGCCCCTTCTAACAGAACCGCTAGATTACAAGCATCAGAAGATGGTAACACAATTTTTAACATTTCTTATGCTGGTGATACTGGTGGAAATTACACGAAATATACCGTAGAAGGCGGCCAAAACTTTGTACAAACTGGTACAGAGATTAGTATTGCTCCTTATGTGGGTACTGCTCCAAGATGGATAAAATTATTTGACGGAGATCAAACAGGTGCAGCAGTTTACGTTTCTACAGAACACCAAATTGATGATAATGGTACTCCAAATGATGTTTCTGATGATGTTTACACACGCACAGAAGCAACAATTGGTGTAGTTACTTTAGATTTAGTAAACTCTGCAATTAACAACTTTCAAGAACATGTTGTTGCTTTAAGCGCAGAAGAAGAAGCTGCAGGTTATTATATTTCTAGAATAGATATGCCTACTTTAAATACTGCAGGAAACAAATTATACATTGGCGCGCGTTTAAGCAAAGTAAACCCAGCAACTGTAGAAAGCGATAGCGGTTACGAAATTTTAGGTTCTAAAACAATTGTATTAGATTATCCTTCTTTATTAAACCCAACCGTTATTACCTCTAGTGTTGGTCATGGAAACACAAACGGATACAGAAGTATTAATGCTTTTGAATATAATGGAAGTGTTTATCAAGCAAACCAAAGTGACCCAGAAGGTTCTCATATTTTAAAAATTGATGCAAATAATGAATATGATAATTCTTATGATTTTAATTTGGATGAAGCATTGGGTGTGCAAGGTGCTTACGTACTTGCTTGGAGACCTGCTGCAAATGGTAAAGCTGTATTAACTTATCGTCATGAAGGTTCTGCTGATGGTATTGCAGGTGCTCAAGGATTTTTTGCTTTAATTGATTTAAATACTAAAACTGCAGTTAAAATTGATGCAATTCCGTATGATCCAGATTTTTACTTATTCCAATACCAAGGTTTTGCTGTAGATGGTAATGAAATATACTTAACGCAAGCTCCTGTTGGACAAAATGGAAACATTTATGTTGTAGATACAGAAACTGGATCAGTAACAAAAGGTGCTGAATTAGTAAACGCAGAAGGAAGTCACTTTATTGGTGCTTGGTAAACTGCAAATAAAAATAATAAAAAAGGCGTAAACTTTGGTTTACGCCTTTTTTATTAAAACAATTCTTTATTACTAATATCTAAATAATTACGCTTTACGAAAGCTAAAATAGTTTCTAAAATTTCCCCCATATTTTCGCAATCTTTAAACTTTACATCACCAACATATTTAATTAAATGCTCTTTTAAAAGCTCTACATTTTCTGGATACGAAATAGAATCTGCTTTCATACATTTAATTAATCTTGCAGTTCTTCTTGGTGCAGTAATCATTCTCTTTGCCATAAAAGAACGTTCTTCTAATTTATATTGCCTAATAGAATCGTTTTGTAATTTTTTACTAACCATTTCCACCATCTTAAAATTCTCTTTCATGAATTGTAAGTTGTATACTTTTAAGTTTCCTTCAAAAGATTGCTGATCAAAATCTATAGCTCTAAACTTATATATAATATGGTCAAAATCATGAGTTGGTGTAATAACGTAATTATACGAACGCATATCACCTAAAAGACGCACCAAACATCTTTCTTTAAATTTTACAAACTCTTTTGCAATTTGTGCTTTTTGAGATTCTGTACATTTTGGTAAAAAATCTCTAATAAAATCATCTCCCGGAATTCCGGCAATATGTTCTTCAATTAGAGTGTCTCCAAAAACTAGAAAATTCATATTATGTGGAGATAAAATATGCTCTAACTCTAAACCATAAATACGAGATGCATCTGCTTTTTTTACATAGAAATAAGAAAAGTTGTCATTTAAAATATTACGAATTTTAATTCTAAAAGGTTTCGAATTCCCAAACGTACAATAATCGATTGCATCTACATTTAAAAAAGGAATTGTGTCATCATTACCATCAGAATGCAACATTGTATACACCTTTTTTAAACTTCTATCTATTTCTTCTCTATCAAATTGAGAATAGTAAGTTCTTACCCAAAGTGTATCTTCGTCATTTTTATCATAAACCGTTACAGAACCTTGAAAACGTAATAAATCATCGTAAAAAATAGAAATTTTAATGTTTCTATTGTAATTTTTAAGATACGCGTTAAACATTTCATTTACTGGAAATGTGGGTTTCTTTTTGGACATCAATTTTTTCTCTACCGCCATCTTTACTATTGATTTTCCTCAAAAATAAGAATATTTAACTCAATTCGAACATCTTTCCGGGTAAAGGTTTTGTAACACCTTTTAATTCTAACTGTAATAATATAGACGACAATTGATATGTTGGTATATTACATTCTAATGCAATTACATCTAATAATTGTTGTCCTTTGGCATGTAATAAATCGTATATTTTTTGTTCATTTTCATCTAATTCTACAAATAATTGTTTCTGTATTGTTTTAGGTTTTTCTTGAATATCCCAATTTAATATTTTTACAATATCTTCTGCAGAGTTTAACAAAAAAGCATTGTTACTTTTAATTAAATGGTTGCATCCTTTACTATACAAATCTGTAGTTCTACCAGGTACAGCAAAAACATCTTTATTATAAGAATTAGCAATATCTGCAGTTACTAAAGAACCTCCTTTTGCTGCAGATTCTATAATTATAGTTGCTTTAGAAATACCCGCAACAATTCTATTTCTTTTTAAAAAATTTTCTCTTAACGGTGCTTCGTCATGCCAAAACTCAGTTAAAAAACCACCTTTTTTATTTACATCATTTATATACTTTTTATGTACTTTCGGATAAATTTGATCAAACCCATGCGCTAAAACCGCAATGGTTTGCAGGTTATTTTCTATTGCTGCTTTGTGCGCACAAATATCTACACCATAAGCAAAACCACTAACTATTACAGGATTGTAAGTAGCCAAATCTTTTATCAAGGTATTACAAAAGTCTCTACCATAAGAACTCATATTTCTTGTACCAACAATAGAAATCATTTTTTTATTAGAAAAATCGATGGCACCGTCTTTAAAAAGTAGAATTGGTGAATCGATACAATGTTGAAGGTTCTCTGGATAATCTTCATCCAAAAAATAAGAATATTTTATGTTATTTTTTTTGATGTATTGTAGTTCGTCTAATGCTTTTTCTAAGTTTTCTTTATCAAAAAGATGGTTTAGTACATTTTTACCAATTCCGTTTATTTTAGCTAAATTTTGTGGTTTTTCCTTAAAAATTTGGGAGACATCTCCCACATTTACAATTAGTTTCTTAGCTAAAATATCGCCCACAGCTTTACTTTTTTGCAATCTTAAGATTGCAAGCAATTTTTCTTCTTTCAATAGTTAACAATTTGACAACCAATATATAAAAAAATTGTTGATAATTTTTACAGAACTTTTTTCTACGAAAGGTCTAAAATTATATATTTGTTTATATGAATTTAGCCAACTATATAAACGATTTATTATACAGATACGATTGCGTAATTGTACCAGATTTTGGAGGTTTTGTAACAAATAAAATTGATGCAAAACTAGATGAAAGCACAAACACTTTCTACCCGCCTTCTAAGCAAATTACGTTTAATAGTCTTTTAAAACATAATGATGGTTTATTGGCAAATTATATAGCTTCTAGCGAGCAAATCTCTTTTGAGAAAGCTTCTACAGCCATTTCTTTGTCTGTAATTAAATGGCAAACAGAACTTCAAAAAAACGAAATCTCGTTAAATAATTTAGGTGTTATTTCTCTTAATGAGAATAAGCAAGTTATTTTTGAACCAACAACAAATGTTAACTTTTTAACCTCTTCATTTGGGTTAGCTACCGTAGAAACTTCTGCAGTTGAAAGATACAAACAACAAGTTAAGCCTTTAATAGCTGTTACTCGTTCAACAGAGAAAAAAGGCATACCAACATTTATAAAATACGCTGCTTCTGCCGCTATTTTATTAACATTAGGTTTTGCTGGTTTTAATGGTTATCAACAAAATAAACAAAACGAGGTTATTGCAAATCAGCAAAAAGAATTAGAAAAAAAGATACAATCTGCAACTTTTGTAATTTCTAATCCGTTACCAACTTTAGAATTAAATGTGGTTAAAGAAATTGCTAAACCTTACCATGTGGTAGCTGGCGCTTTTCAAATACCAGAAAATGCAGAAACCAAAGTAAAAGAACTTATTGCAAAGGGTTTTGATGCTAAAATTATTGGTGTAAATAAATGGGGATTAACGCAAGTCACATTTAATAGTTATGCTGATAAAAATGACGCCATTAATAACCTTAACAAGATCAAAAGAACAGTTTCTAAAGACGCTTGGTTATTAGTTAAAGCCCTTAAATAATTTCAGTTTTCTTTAGCTATTTTACATCACTTTTAAAAGTGTGATTGCGTATCTTTGCAAAAATTTATTTTTTGATGGAAGCAAAATCACCTAAAGAATCTTTAACCATATTAACAGATTTAGTTTTACCAGGAGAAACTAATTATTTAGACAATCTTTTTGGAGGAGAATTACTAGCAAGAATGGATAGAGCCTGCAGTATTGCAGCAAGAAGACATTCTAGAAGAATTGTGGTTACAGCATCTGTAAACCATGTTGCATTTAACAAATCTGTACCTGTTGGTAGCGTTGTTACAGTTGAAGCTAAAGTATCTAGAGCCTTTAAATCTTCTATGGAAGTTTATGTTGATGTTTGGATAGAAGACAGACAATCTAGACATAGAACTAAAGTAAATGAAGGTATTTACACTTTTGTGGCTGTAGATGAAACAGGTAAACCAGTGCAAATAGCACAAATAGAACCAGAAACAGACTTAGAAAAAGAACGTTTTGAAGGCGCTCTAAGACGTAAACAATTAAGTTTAGTGTTAGCTGGTAGATTAACACCAAACGAAGCTACAGAACTTAAAGCATTATTTCAATAGAAATTAATATCAATGGAGTTTTTAAATCATTTTAAGATTTTAGAATCTGTAATTATTGTAGTAATTGCCTTTTTTTTACGATTGTTTATAACAAATTCTCTAAAAAAAATTCAAACAAAATTCGGCTTTCAAAATGCAAGAATTCTTGTTACAAATAAGATTATAACAATTCTTATATACATAACCACAATTGTAGTAATTGCATTTATTTGGGGTGTAGATGAAAAGCAATTGTTAATTTATATTTCTTCATTTTTAACTATTTTAGGTATTGCGTTTTTTGCTCAATGGTCTATTTTATCTAACATAACTGCTGGTATAATTTTATATATTAATTACCCAGTTAAAATAGGAGACACAATAACCATTTTAGAAAAAGATAATAACATCACCGGAGAAATAAGAGATATTGGTGCCTTTTTTATCACTCTAAAAACTAAAGATGATGAATTTTTAACAGTACCAAACTCTATAATTCTTCAAAAAAATATAAAATACAAATAAAAAAAAGCGCAATTTAATTGCGCTTTTTTTATTCTAACATTCTAATTATGCCATTTGAGCCTCATGCTTACCCTCGTAAACCTCTTCTACTAATTTATCATTAAAAGCTGGCAAATCTTTAGGATTTCTACTTGTTACTAAACCTTCATCAACAACAACCTCTTCGTCTACCCAATTTGCACCAGCATTAATCATATCTGTTTTAATAGAATTAAAAGATGTAATTTTTCTTCCTTCTAAAACACCTGCTTCTGCCAATAACCAAGGCGCATGACAAATTGCTGCAACTGGTTTATGATTTTCGAAAAATGATTTTACAAATTCCACTGCATTTTTATCTCTACGTAAAACATCAGGATTTATAACTCCGCCAGGTAACATTAATGCATTATAATCAGATTGAGAAACCTCATCTAAAGTTTTATCTACTTTGTAATTTTTACCCCAATTACCATCGTTCCAAGATTTAATCTCTCCAGATTCTAAAGAAACAATTTCTACTGTTGCTCCTGCTTTTTCTAAAGCTTTTTTTGGTTCGCTTAATTCACTTTCTTCAAATCCATTAGTTGCTAAAATCGCAACAGTCTTTCTATTTAAGTTTTCCATTTTAATGTAATTTTTTAATTAATAAAATACATAACCTAGATATTTTCTAAATTCTTACACAAAAATAGACACTATAAAAAGTAAACATTATTGCAATCAATTTAATAATTGACACAAATAAAAAATTCTAAAAATTTATCTTTTAAGAATCCAAGAAGCAGGATTAAGCTTTGTTGTGTTTTTGTACAACACAAATATTAAAGTAGTTTTACCAGAAACTTTGTCTGTAAAAATTTGCCCTATTTTTTGACCCGTTTTTACATTATCACCTTTTTTAACATACAATTTTTCTAAATTATTATACGATGTAATATAATTACCGTGTTGTATTAAAACGTTTCTTTTACCGCCTGATGTTACTAAAACATTCAAAATTTTACCATTAAAAATAGCTTGAGCACTTTTACCTTTTTTAGTTATCATATGTAAACCTGTACTATTAATTGTAATACCAGGATAAATAGGATGCGATTGTTTACCAAACCTTCTCGTAATTAAACCTTCTTCTATTGGCCAAGGTAATTTACCTTTATTAAGCTCAAATCTTGCGGCTAAAGCCTTAGCTTCTGGCGATAAAACAAACTCGTTCTTTTTGGTGGTTTTTGGTTTGTTTTTAAGTTTTGCATTTGCCAATCTATTTGCTTTGGCAATTTCATCTTTAATTATTTTATCTATTTTTTCTGCAATTCTTTTTTCAGCATTAATTTTATTCTGAATCTCTCTTTTATACTTGCGCTCTTTCTTTTTAATTGTAGAAATTAATTGTTCTTTATTTTTCTTATCGAGTTCAATTTGTTCTTTCTGATCTTTTTCTACAGATAGTAAAGTGTCTTTAACCTGTTTCTGATACAATAAAGAGTCGTTTTTCTTTTTGATGATCAGAGTTTGCACTCCTATTTGATCTCCCTGTCTTTTTCTGAACGAAGTATATTGTTTCATATACTCTAAACGTTTGTATGCTTGGTAAAAGTTCTGAGAAGACAGAATAAACATCATTCTACTTTGCTGAGATTTACTCTTGTAAGACTTATAAATCATACTTGCATAATCTTTTTTAAGTGCTGCAAGTTCTTTTTCTAACTTAGAAAGTTCTAACTTATTTTTATTTATTTCTGATGATAATAATTTAGCCTCAGAATTAATAGTTCTTATTAATTTTTGCCTAACATCTATTTTTTGATTTAAATCTTTTAAATCTTCAAGAACATTTTTTTCTCTTTTTTGCTCTTTAAATAACAAGTTATTAACCTGAACAATTTCTTTTTTTAATCTTTTACGCTGCTCTTCTAACTCTTTCTTTGTTTGACCAAATACGGTTAAACAACTAAAAAGTAAAATAAAAATTGATATGTGTAAACGAAATTTTATCACTATAAATTAATGCGTTTATATCCTTTAGGTAAAGAAAAAGATGTGTTTAATGCTGTATTAAATTCAACAGATTTTAACGTAAAATCAATCTTAGTTGTTTTGTTAATTTGCTTTGCTGTGATATTAATTTCTGATGGAAAAACTGTATTATCTATTAATTTATAAGAAGGGTACTTAATTTTTAAATTCTCTTTTTTTAATGGTGATGTTATTGCTTGAAAATCTAACTTAAAGTGATTAGGATTTACCGCTGTAAAAACATTAACAACAACGTCTTTTACAACAGGAGAAAGAACGTAAGAATTATTAACAATCTCTACACTTTGCTTATTCTTCTTTAAATTTAACATAGCTTGCCCCAAAAACAAACTTTGTAATTGCTCAAAATTAATTTCTGTGCCTAAAATTTTCTTTAGCATTTTAAAATCACCTTCAAAATAATTCTTAGCATATGGCGAATAGTACGCTATAGATGTTGGTGTAATTTTTGCTTTAAAAACTGTTATAAATTTAGTTCCTTTTAAAAAAATTTCTTTGTCTTTGGTAATTTTTAAATAAACGGTAATACTTTGTTTTGTTTTACCATCATTAAAATTTGCTTTAAACTTAGCGTCTATAGTTTCCTTTTTAAAATTTGCTGCAACATGTTTTCTAACGACCTTATTTGCAGAAATTTCTTTTGCTTTTACGTTAGCATCTAAAACTAACTTTTTCGATTTACAAGCTGTAAAAACTAAAGTTAGTATCAATACATATTTTAGATATCGCATATTATTTTTTTAACTTTTTTGACTTTTGTTTGTACTTTTTTTCTTCGATAGTATTACCTAAACCATTGTAAGAAACAGCCATTTCATTATAAAATTCGGCTTCCATATCATCTTCAATTACAAAATCGATACCATTTTTTAAAGAAGTAATAGCTTCGTTAAACTTCTGTTTTGCATTTAAAGCCTTACCGTTCATTAAATACACAAATGATTGTGCAGGAAACAAAGCAATTCCTTTTTTACTATAATCTAATAATAAATCAGGATCTTGTTTTACACTTTCTAAAATCTGTTTTAAAAGCACATATGATTTATCGGTTTCAAACTGTTTAAAAATATTACTTACTGCAGAGCTCTTTACAGGTCTGGCTTTTCTGGTTTGTTGTAAATTATCTTTTATATTTTTTAAACTAGAAGACAAAGAATTTTCATCTTCTAAAACCTCCATTAGATGTATGGCGTTTTTAAAATCTCTATTTTTCAAATAGAGCCTCACTAAATATTCGCGTTCTTTTTTATTGATAGTAGCAATACTTTTCTGAACTCTAATTGCCTCAGAAAAATCTCTATCAGCAACATTAATTTTAACCAAATGCTTTTGTAACCAAATATTTTTTGGTTCTTGGTCGATAGCTCTTTTAATATATTCTTTAGCTAAAAGCTTTTTATTCAATTCTAAATAGTTCTTAGAAAACTCAAAAAAAACAACACTATTGTTAGGTAATATTTGATTACAGTTTTCTAAATTTTCTATCGATTTTTGATAATTACCGATAGATTTTTGCGATAATGCTTTAAAGAAAAACTGCTGAAACTTTAGTTCTTTTTCTTCTGATAGATCTACAGCCGCAGGTATGCTATCTTGTGCAAAACCATTAATTGATATTAAAAAAAGGAACAAAGAAAAAAGAGACAACTTAAAATTATGAAATTGCCCCTCTTTTAATTTATTTATTTCTTTTTTTATAAAACCCATTAGATTAACTCTGTATAATCACCAATACTTACTGAAGTATATTCACCGTTATATTTTGCATGATTACCAATCATTGCATTGTCTAATTTTGCATTCGAAATTAGAACATTTGTTTGTATTAAAGAGTTTGTTATGGTTGCGTTTTCTACAACACTATTTTCTCCAATAGAAACGTAAGGACCAATTTTTGTGTTTTTAAGCACAACATTTTTACCAATAAAACAAGGTTCTATAATTTCAGAATTCTCTAATACAACGTCTTTAGATACCAAATTATTACCGGCTTTATGTTCAAAATCTAAAACTTGTTTATTGGTATCTACTGTTGGATCTTTTTTACCACAATCCATCCAAGTGTTTACAGTTCCAGGAATAAATTTAGCGCCGTCTTTTTTTAATGTTTCTAAAACATTTGTAAGCTGAAACTCGTTATTTTCTTTTAAATCGTTGTCAATTAAATACTGAATTTCATCTCTAACTCTATCACCGTCTTTAAAATAGTATATACCAATTATTGCTAAATCAGAAACAAACTCTTTTGGCTTTTCTACAAAATCGGTAATAAAACCATCTTCTAATTTTACCACACCAAAAGCACTCGGGTCTTCTACTTGCTTTACCCAAATTGCACCATCTGCATTAGAATCTAATTTAAAATCTGCTTTAAATAATGTATCTGCGTAAGCAACAACACAAGGACCGTTTAATGAATCTTTAGCACAAAATAACGCATGCGCGGTTCCTAATGCTTCTTCTTGAACGTAAACAGAACCTTTAGCACCTAATTCTTTGGCTATTTCTAATAAATTATTTTTTGTATTTGCTGGAAATCCTTTTTTTGCAGGACCAATAATAAACGCAATTTCTTCTATTTTTTCATCAACCACAGATGCAATATCTTCTACAAGTCTTTGCACAATTGGCTTTCCTGCGATTACGGTTAAAGGTTTAGGAACTGTTAATGTATGTGGTCTTAAACGAGAACCTATTCCGGCCATTGGTACTATTATCTTCATGTTCTTTTTATCAAAAATTATCGTTGCAATATACCATTATTAAAAAGATTTTAAAAAAAATTGAATCTATTAAAGCTGAATGATTTTCACAAGAAAAATCCATTCACAGGTTTTACTTAAGCTATCAATATTTATTAAAATCTTCAAGGCGCTATCCCTGAATTCAGGGATAGTAAAAAACCCTGAATTCAGGGATTGCACAATGTTTAATAAATTAATACTTTTGATACGTATTTAATAATATATTAAGATTTTTTAATAAATTATTAATACAAAAAATAATAATGTTGTCGAATTAATTCAATCCCCAAATTTTTAAAAATTTTATTCACATGAAAAAAAACACTTACCTTAAGTTATTATTTAGCTCAATAGCTATTTTAATGTTCTCCTTTTTTTTATCAAAAACAATTATCAAAAAGAAAGAGAAAGAAGAACTATTATCTAAAAGAAAAAAATTAGAAAACTTTATTAAAAACAGCCCATATAAAGAAACATTAACTTGGGATAAAAAGAAAAGGAAACAAAACGGACTGCCTCCTAACAGGTATTTCGAGCAGATGTGGGAACTTACCATAAACCCTGAAACAGGAAAATTAGATGATGGTGAGTTAAATGAGCTTAGAAAAAAGATAATGCAAAAAAGAGTTTCTAGAAAAACCCCAGGAAACACTTCTAATGCTTGGGAAGAAAGAGGCCCAAATAACGTTGGTGGTAGAACAAGAGTTATTATGTTCGACCCAAATGATACTTCTAACAACACCGTTTATGCAGGTGGTGTTTCTGGTGGATTATGGAAAAATACAAACATTACAAATGCAAATTCTCAATGGAGCAGAGTGCAAAATGTACCAGGAAACCTTTCTGTAACCTCCATTACTGTAGATCCTAGAAATTCTAATAGATGGTATGTAGGTACAGGAGAACAATATACCGCAGGAGATGTTGTTGGTAACGGTGTTTATGTTACTACTGATGGTGGTAATAATTGGTCTGCAGTCACAATTCCTGCCGCCGGACCAGATTCTTTTGATTACAACGCTTCTAATTTATTTTTAAAAGGTATTTATTACGTAAACGATGTTTTAGCCTGGGATAACGGAAACTCTACAGAACTTTTTGTTGCCGTCGGAGCTCATGTTTACGGAGATTCTTCAAGTCCGAAAAATTGGTTGGGTTTACAATCTGCTGGTATTTATAGATCTACAAATAATGGTAGTTCTTGGAGTAGAATAGAATCGTCAAACCTATCTTACTCTTTTGGTGGTTCTACTTATTATTACATTCCTAATGATTTAGAAGTTGGTGCAGATAATAAACTTTGGATGGGAACCATTGGTTCTGCTCTTGGCGAAGGTGGCGGTCGAGTTTACAGCTCTACAAACGGATCTACTTGGACAGAGGCAAATGCTTCTCCTTTGACAGATTCTAATAGAGTAGAACTAGAACCATCAGCAACAAACGGAAATAAAATTTATGCTTTAACTCAAGGTGTTAACTCTCCTGTTCATATTTACGAAACAACAAATAGTTTTAGCTCAATTACTTCTAAAGCTCTGCCAAATGATGCAGATACAGGCATTTCTGCAAATGATTTTACAAGAGGTCAAGCATTTTACGATTTAGTAATCGAAGCTGATCCTGCAAATGATAATATTATATACGTTGGTGGAATCGATTTATTTAAATCTACAAACGGAGGTAGTTCTTGGTCTCAATTATCACACTGGTATGGTGGCTTTGGACAACCAAATAATGTACATGCAGATCAACACTCAATTGCTTTTGGTAATAATGATGCTTCTAAAGTTTTGTTTGGTAATGATGGTGGTATTTATTATTCTGGCAACTCGGGTAATTCAATTAACTCAAGAAACAACAACTACAATGTTACACAATTTGTAAAAGCAAGTATTGGACCAGATGGTGTTGGAGATTTAAATGGAATTTTTTCGGCTGGTGCGCAAGACAACGGTACACAAGCTTTTAGAGACGCAAATACAGCAAACGGAATAAATTCTTCTGAAGATTTAAGCGACGGAGATGGTTTTTACACTTTTGTAGATAAAGATGGGCAATACATGATTGCAACGTATGTTTTTAATGTAATTTATAGATTTAATTTACCATGGAATGGCCAAGGAAGGATTGATGGAGGAGCAACAACTTTGTCGAGTGATCAAAGTACTGGTGATTTCGTAAACCCGATGGATTATGATAGTAATGCAAATAGATTATTATCAAATCAATCTACCACAAGTAGTAATTCTATATTAAGTATAAATGTTGCTTCTAACAGTAAAGGATCATTAACAAATGCTGCGTTAACTTCTAGTCCAACAGCGTTTAGAGCCTCCCCTTTCGAAAACAATGCTTGGTATGTTGGTTTATCTAACGGCGGATTGGTTAAATTAACAAATGTTACCAATAATTCTGCAACATTTACAACAGTTAATAATCCTTTTGTTGGTGCAATCTCTTCTATTAGACTTGGAGAAACTGCTAACGATTTAATTGTAACAATACATAATTACGGCGTTACTAGCATTTGGTATTCTTCTAATGCAGGTAGCACTTGGTCAAGCAAAGAAGGAAATCTTCCAAATATCCCGGTAAGAGACTTTTTATTGAATCCTTTAGCACCAAACGAAGCAATTATTGCTACTCAATTAGGTGTTTGGTCTACAGAAAACTTTAATGATACAAACCCTAATTGGTCTCAATCATATAACGGCATGAGTGATGTTAGTGTAACTTCTTTAGATTATTGGAATGTTTCTGGCGATAATACAAATAATAAAATTATAGCTTCTACATACGGTAGAGGTGTATTTACAGGTACATTTACCTCATCATCAGCACCTGACACAGAAGCACCTACCACTCCAACCAACTTAATTACTAACAATATTACAGAAAACTCTATTCAACTTTCTTGGAGCTCATCTACAGACAATGTTGGCGTTACTAATTATGATATCTATAGAAATGGCAACTTACTAACAACTGTTACAAACACAAGTTATACAGCAACAAGCCTAAGCGCCAATACCAACTATAACTTTTACGTTATTGCAAAAGATAGTGCAGGCAATAGTTCTGTTAAAAGCATCACCGTAAACGCAACAACATTAGCACCAGACACAACTGCTCCTACTGCTCCGACAGCGTTAGTTTCAAACAACAAAACTGATACATCTGTAAATTTAAGTTGGACAGCTTCTACAGATAATGTTGCAGTAACTTCTTACGATGTTTTAAACGGAAGTACAGTTGTTGGAAACACCGCAAATACTAGTTTTACCGTAAACGGATTAACCTCAAACACATCATATTCGTTTTCTGTAATAGCAAAAGATGATGCCGGTAATATTTCTACCGCAAGTAATACTTTAACTGTTACAACAGATGTTACTCCTATTAATTATTGTGCATCTCAAAGTTCTAATGTTAATGATGAATTTATAAGTAACGTACAACTTGGTTCCATCAATAATAATTCAGGCGCTCAGTTTTATTCAGATTTTACTAGCATATCAACGAACTTAATAAAAGGTGATAATTATACTGTAACTGTTACACCAACATGGACAGGAACCAAATACAACGAAGGTTATGCAGTTTGGATTGATTTTAACAAAGATGGAGATTTTACAGATGCTAATGAACAAGTTTTATCAGTTGCACCAAATCAAAACGCAACAGTTTCAGCTTCATTTACTGTTCCGTCATCAGCACTAGAAACTTCAACAAGAATGAGAGTTTCTATGAGTTACAATGCTATTCCTACATCTTGTCAAAGTTTTTCTTACGGAGAAGTAGAAGATTATACTGTAAATATTCAAGCAGCATCCGCAGATACAATAGCACCAATAATAACATTAAACGGCGCATCAACTTTAGACTTAAACGTTGGCGACACCTATTCTGAACAAGGTGCAACAGCAACAGATAATGTAGACGGTAATTTAACATCTAACATAATTATTACTGGTAATGTAGACACAAATACAGCAGGAACATATATTAAAAATTATAATGTAAGTGACAATGCAGGAAATGCAGCGGCACAAGTTTCTAGAACAATAAATGTAAATACAATAAGTACTAATGATTGTGTAAACGGAGTATCAACTTTTCCTTATACAGAAAGTTTTGAAGGAAATTTAGGCGCATGGTCTCAATCTTCTTCGGATGATATTGACTGGTCTATTAATTCTAACGGAACGCCTTCTGGGAGTACAGGACCTTCTTCTGCAACAAACGGAAACTCATATATATTTGTAGAAGCATCTGGAGACGGAACAGGTTACCCAAACAAACAAGCTATTTTAAACACACCTTGTTTTGATTTGACTAATGAAACATCTGCAAACTTCAGTTTTAATTATCATATGTATGGTGCTGCAGATATGGGTACAATAGCCTTAGAAATTAGTACAGATAATGGAACAAATTGGACGAACATTTGGAGTGAATCTGGGAACAAGGGTAACCAATGGTTGTCTGCTAATATTAATTTAAATGCATTTACAGGATCTAGTATTCAATTAAGGTTTAATAGAATTACAGGCAGTACTTGGCAAGCAGACATCGCATTAGACAACATCGAATTATCTAGCGGAAACAGCAATAATAATGGTTGTACTGCAGAAGTAACTTCTTTTCCTTACAACGAAGGTTTTGAAGGAAACATTGGTAGTTGGTCTCAAAATTCAAATGATGATTTAAATTGGATTGTTGATGCGAACGGAACACCGTCTAACAGTACAGGTCCTTCTTCTGCAACAGAAGGTAATTCGTATTTATTTGTTGAAGCTTCTGGTAACAACACCGGCTACCCAACAAAACAAGCTATATTAACTTCACCTTGTTTTGATTTATCTAGTTTATCTGCAGCTTCGTTTAATTTTAATTATCACATGTATGGCGCAACAAACACGGGAACTTTAGATGTAGAAATTAGTAATGACAACGGAGCTTCTTGGTCGAGTATTTGGACAGAATCTGGTAATAAAGGAAACCAATGGTTAAGCGCTAGTGTAGATTTATCGGCATACTTAGGTAGTAATATTCAGTTAAGATTTAATAGAGTTACCGGTAATACATGGCAAGCAGATGTTGCCATAGACAATGTAAGTTTAAACAATACTGCAGCCTCTAACAACATTAGCATGGTAAATAATGATAATTTCTTTAACACTACAGACGGATCGTTTAAGATTTATCCAAGTCCAGTAAAGACATTATTAAATGTGCAGTTATCTACTAACACTGTTAATTCGTATAAAATTATCAATTCTATCGGGCAAACAATAAAATCAGGCAAATTACAAAACAACTCAATAGACGTTTCTAATTTAAAAATTGGTATGTATTTGCTAGAAATAAGCGACGGTGAAGAGAAGTTAATTAAAAAGTTTATTAAAATATAATTTAAACCAGCATACTAAATAA
Source organism: Polaribacter marinaquae (assembly GCF_038019025.1). Lineage (NCBI taxonomy): Bacteria > Pseudomonadati > Bacteroidota > Flavobacteriia > Flavobacteriales > Flavobacteriaceae > Polaribacter > Polaribacter marinaquae. Next base: position 2,318,179 of record NZ_CP150496.1, on the reverse strand, counting down.
AAATTAAAACACTATTAGACAATAATTTAAATTTATTGACATACTGAATTCAGGGATATAAAACCCTGAATTCAGGGATAGTGAAAATATACTGAATTCAGGGATTGACAAGTATGTACTTAACTACTATTTTTACAAGTATAAAAGTCATTTAATTAGCACCCCTAATGCGACCCCTAAAATTAAATGACTCAAAAACCCAAGCCTTTGCTTGGGTTTTTTGTTTCTTTGTAAAAAAATACAAGTAGTGAATTATTTATCAGTAGAAAACATTTCTAAATCTTACGGAGAACGCATTTTATTCGACGACATCTCTTTTGGTATTAATAAAGATCAAAAAGTAGCTTTTGTTGCAAAAAACGGAAGCGGTAAAACATCAATATTAAATATTATTGCAGGTTTAGATGTACCCGACTCTGGGCAAGTAGTTAGCAGAAAAGGAATTTCTATTGCTTATTTAGCACAAAAAGATGATATCAATCCTGATTTAACAATCGAAGAAACAATCTTTGCAACTGATAATAAAATTCTATCTATTGTAAATCAATATGAAAAAGCGTTAAAAAACTTAGACGACACAGACACTTACCAAGCTGCTTTTGAGCAAATGGAACAGTTTAATGCTTGGGATTTTGAAACACAATACAAGCAAATATTATCTAAATTAAAATTAGACGATTTATCTTTAAAAGTTGGTGCTTTGTCTGGTGGACAAAGAAAACGTTTATCTCTTGCTATCGTTTTAATTAATAAACCAGATTTACTAATTTTAGACGAACCAACAAACCATTTAGATCTAGAAATGATAGAATGGTTAGAAGCTTTTTTTGCTAAAGAGAAAATAACACTTTTTATGGTTACGCATGACCGTTACTTTTTAGAACGCGTGTGTAACGAAATTTTAGAGTTAGACGAAGGTAAAATTTACAAATACAAAGGTAACTACTCTTATTACCTTCAAAATAAAGAAGAACGATTAGCTTTAGAAGCGACAAACTTAAGCAAAGCTAAAAGTTTATTTAAAAAAGAATTAGATTGGATGCGCAAGCAACCAAAAGCTAGAACTACAAAATCGAAATCTAGAACAGATGATTTTTTCGCAATTAAAGAAAAAGCACATCAACGTAGAAAAGACCACCAAGTACAATTAGAAATTAATATGGAACGTTTGGGAAGTAAAATTCTAGAACTACATAAAGTGCATAAATCTTGGGGAGAAAAAAAGATTTTAGATGGTTTTGATTATGTTTTTAAAAGAGGCGAAAGAGTAGGGATCATTGGTAAAAACGGAACAGGAAAATCATCATTTTTAAATATTATCACCGAAAAAGCACCTTTAGATGGTGGTAAGGTAGTTTTAGGTGAAACTGTAAAATTTGGCTACTACACACAAGCTGGTATTCAAATTAAAGAAGGACAAAAAGTAATAGAAGTTGTAAAAGAATTTGGTGAAGAAATTCCGTTAGCTAAAGGAAGAAGAATTTCTGCATCGCAATTATTAGAAAGATTTTTGTTTGACAAGAAGAAACAATATGACTTTGTAGAAAAACTATCTGGTGGAGAACAAAAACGTTTGTATTTATGTGCAGTTTTAATTCAGAATCCTAACTTTTTAATCTTAGATGAGCCTACCAACGATTTAGATGTTGTTACTTTAAATGTTTTAGAAAACTTTCTTTTAGATTATCCAGGAAACCTTTTAGTGGTTTCTCACGACAGATATTTCATGGATAAAATAGTAGATTCATTATTTGTTTTTAGAGGTGAAGGTGTTGTAGAAAATTTTCCAGGTAACTACTCAGATTTTAGAGCTTACGATAGTTCTCTTTCTAAAGACAATTCAGAAAAAACAACAATTAAAAAAGAAGAAAAAAAAGCAACTAAAAAAAATACAAAATCTGCTTTAAGCTTTGATGAAAAAAGAGAGTTTGGCGCTTTAGAAAGTGAAATAGAAAGACTTCAGAAAAGAAAAGAAACAATTGAAAAACAATTTTTAAACGTAGAAATTGCTACAGAAGATATTCCAAAAAAATCTGAAGAATTACAAGAAATTATAGACAATTTAGAAGCAAAAGAAGAGCGTTGGTTAGAACTTTCTATGAAATTAGAAGATTAATTAATGGTTTTGTAAGATGAGTACAGTAAAGTTTTTTACATCACCCTTAATACTTACCGTAGTTATTTACTTGTTGTTAATTCAAAATTTAATACTTAAAGGAAGCTTTGAAGTATATCGTTTTTCTGAATACGAGTATATCTATAAATACGGTACTTATATTTCTAAAGTTTGCGTTTATATTGGCTTACTACTTTCACTAGCATCACCTTTTATAATTTGGCTACAGACAAAAAATATTTTTAAAAAGTTTAAAGTAATATTAGTAATTGCTTTTTTACCAGCTTTTTATCATGTATTGTTATTTATACTTTCTAAATTCAATTAAACATTTACAATATCCTTTTCCTCTAACAAAGGTTGATTATTAAATCTTAATAATACCTGCGCTACCGTAATTGTATCTTTTTCGCAGTAATTAACTATTCTTTTAATGTTTTTTTCTATGTAATAAACTTTAGCAACTTCACTACCATCAATATCATCTTTTGGCGAAGGTATTCCTAAGATTGATGTTAATAAGTTTAGGGAAGTATAATGCTTATAATCACCAAATTTCCACAACTCTAAAGTATCTAAATGCGGAATTTCCCATGGTTTTTTACCAAATAAATTTAGTTTTTTAGGTAATGGTATTTGATGTACAATCATTCTTCTAGCGATAAAAGGAAAATCGAACTCTTTACCATTATGCGCACATAATACGTTTGCTGGTTTAGAAAAATGTGTTTCTAATAAGTTTTTAAATTCGGATAATAATTTAAATTCATCATCACCAAAAAAAGAAGTCACTCTAAATTGATTTTTTTCATCATTCAAAACAAAATAACCTACAGAAATACATATAATTTTGCCAAATTCGGCCCAAATTCCTGCACGTTCATAAAATTCTGCTGCTGTAGTTTCTTCTTTTCGTTGATAACTTGTTTTTTTCTTAAATAACTCTTGAGTAGTTGTTGTTAAATTTTGCCAATTACTTTCTGCTGGCACAGTTTCTATATCTAAAAATAAGATATTACTTAGTTTTAATTTTAAATTCATCTTTTTCTTTTTCTCCTCTAAATATAGTCAAAAAAAAAGCTCCGAAATAAATCGAAGCTTTCTTAATATTAAAAAGTATACTCGTAATTATCTTATTACCAACTTTTTTGTAGCTGTCTTACCATCTTCAGTAACCTTTACAATATAAACTCCTGCATTCATATCAGAAACATTTATTGTAGATTTTACTCCAGAAAAACTAGCAGCATAAACTTTTTTACCTAAAACATTAAAAATTATAATTTGCTTTACACTTGTATTATTTGTTGATACAGTAAACTCTTTATTTGTAACAGGGTTTGGAAATGTTTTAAAACCTTCGATACTATTTCTAGAAACAGCTGCGGTTGCAGGTTGAAAAGTACCAATAGGAAAAGGAGTTGTTGCAGTAGCATTATTTGTACCACCTTCTAGTCCATCTACACCACTATACGACCAATTAGTATCGGTAAAAGTAGTTCCCTGTGGGCTAGAAGTAGAATTTCTATAAGCCCAACCATCAAGATACTCCCAAGTTTCACCAGAACCATCTTTATTTACGTTACCAAAAACATCTATAATTTTTCCGTTTTCATATAATTCAATCGAATCGTCTCCATTAATATTTACAACACCTGTTATATAATCTGCATTCTTGCCAAAAAAATCTGTAAATCCAGCTTCGCTTGAAGAAATATATATAAAAGTTCCGGCAGTAACAGCTATAGAAGGAAAATTAAATTCTATGTCTCCATCCGTAGAACCTCCTCCGTTAGAAACAGAGCTTAATCCGAATAAACTTAAATCTGCAACATCTTCTAAAACATATAATTCAACTCCTTTTGGAATTCCACCAGTTAAGCTACCATCAAAAACACCTGAAATAATAATATTATTTGTTAATTCTCCGTATACAACTCCTTCAGCATTAAAAGTAACAGCTGTTACTCCTGCAGAAGAAAGAGTTACATCTCCTTGATAATTACCAGGAACTGTAATACCCGCTTTTAAACGAATGTAAATAATATCTTCAATTTTACCGTCAGCAGGTGTAATTGATAAAGAACTAGCAAAATCTGTATCTTGAGAAAAAGAAATTTCAAAATTTTCTGGTGCAGCAATAATAAAATCATCTGTTAAAAACAGACCTTCTACAGAAAAGTTTTGAACATCAGAAGGTCCTTCTTCTAGTGTATAACTAAATTTACTTAAAGATTCTGCATATGTAAATTGAGGATCTGCATTTTTTACCTCACCTGTAACTGCAATTGTAACAGATTCTGCACCCGCAGAACTTAATGTGATATTATCTGCAAATGTACCTTCACCTAAACCTTCTTTTAAACGAACATAAATTGGTGTAGAAGCAACTTCACCAGAAGTTTGTGCTAGAGCAATAGATTGCGAATATGTACCAGTAGCATCAACCGAAACCTCAAAGTTTGTTGGAGCAGTAACGGTAATGTCTGATGTTAGGTTTGTACCTTCTACATTAATTCCTTTTTCTGGTGACGGCCCATTTCCTTCAAAATATTCTAATAAAGATATTGTACCAATTGTATTTATTGCTGGGTCTGAACTTGGAGCTGTCCAAGAAATATCATCTACAATAACTTGTTTTTCTGTTATATTTTTAATTTCTATCACTATATCTCCAGAAACATTTATACCAGAAACAGAAAATACGTGTTCATCAAAATCATCAAAAGCTACTGATGTTCCTTTAGATTCACCATTTATAAATAATTCTACTTGTCTATTTCCAGCACCCGTAAACCCTTTGTAAAGTTTCACAGAAAAATTTCCAATACCGCCAGATATAGTACTTGATGTTATTTTACTATCACTACTAGATCTTCTTAACATAACTGCTGGTAAAGTTACACCTGCAGTATTATTTGCATTTCTAGAAGCAACATAAGTCCAGGTTATTCCTCCATCACCAACAAAACTATTATCTGCATAAGAACCTGTAGCGTTTGAGTTTGCAAAAGATTCAGAACCTTGGCCGTATGACAAAGCCCCAAAACAAAGCATTAAAAATAATGTAATAATGTAATTTTTTTTCATGTGAATAGGATTTATGATTTCAAAAAACAAATATAACTTTTTAGATTTCTTATTTGTTATCTAATCATTAACAAACTCAATATCAAGAAGTAAAAAAAGACATTTTATTTTATCGTTAAGTAAACGTTATCTATAATCTTTTTAAAATTAAATGTTTGTTAAGGATACTTTTGCTATAATAATAATTACTATTTTTGATACTTATATTTATTTAAAATCATGAATAAAAGCGATATTAAAATACTATTAGTAGATGATGAACCAGATATTATCGAAATAGTTGGTTATAATTTAAGAAATGAAGGCTATCAAGTTTTTACCGCAAATAATGGCCAAGAGGCAATAAAATCTGCTAAAAAAAACACACCGCATTTAATTTTATTAGATATAATGATGCCAGAAATGGATGGTATCGAGGCTTGTGAAAAAATCAGAAAAATTAATTCGCTAGAAAATGTTATCATCTCATTTTTAACTGCAAGAGGAGAAGATTATTCTCAAGTAGCAGGTTTTGAAGCTGGCGCAGATGATTATATTACAAAACCTATTAAACCCAAAGTATTGGTTAGTAAGGTGAAATCTCTTTTAAGAAGATTAAAATCTGAAAAAGAAAGCGAAGAGACTTTTAAAATTGGCGATATAGTTATTGATAGAGAAGAATATGTAGTTTATAAAGCTGGTAAAAAGATTTTATTACCTAGAAAAGAGTTTGAGCTATTCTCTTTACTAACTTCTAAACCAGGTAAAGTTTTTAAAAGAGAAGTAATTTTAGATACCGTTTGGGGTAATGAAGTTGTAGTTGGTGGTAGAACAATAGACGTACATATTAGAAAATTAAGAGAAAAAATAGGAGACGACCATTTTAAAACTGTAAAAGGAGTTGGTTATAAATTTGTATTACTAGAAGCAGATAAATAAATTTGCTTTTATGAAGTTTAAAAAAACCTATTCATACGCACTTTGGTCTGCAACTTACTTAACAATACTATCTTCTAGTATTGCTATAATAACATATTTTTTTAGTACAGATAAACTTAATTTAAGTACAGCAATAATTGCTGTACTTATTTTGTTTATCATCTCATTTTTTATAATTCAATATAGAACAGAACATTTTATTTATAGAAGATTAAAAAAAATATACGAAAACGTTTCTATATTAGATGTTAACGATCTAAGAAAACAATCTGTAACCACAGATATCGAAAAACTTTCTAACAGAATGCAAAAATATGTAGAAGGTAAACGGTTAGAAATTAAAAGTTTAACAGAAAGAGATTCTTTTAGAAGAGATTTTTTAGGAAACGTTGCTCACGAACTTAAAACACCTTTATTTACCGTACAAGGTTACATTCTTACACTTTTAGAAGGTGCTATGGATGATAAAAATATTCGCGAAAAATATTTAGAAAGAGCCAACAAAGGTGTAGAAAGACTGGTAGCTGTTACCAAAGATTTAGATATGATTGCTAAATTAGAAACAGACGGCTTGAAATTAAACATGGTTGTTTTCAACATTTTAGAAGTTATTCAAAATGTGTTTGATTTGTTTGAAATGAAAGCTAAAAAAAGAAATATCACTTTAAAATTCGATAGAATTTATGATTTTCCGGTTTTTGTTGTTGGTGATGTAGAAAAAACAGAACAAGTTTTAATCAATTTAATTGTAAACTCAATTAAATATGGTAAACCTAACGGAACAACCGTTGTTGCTGCAGATAATTATAACGACAACAAATATGTTATTCGTGTAGTTGATAACGGTGAAGGTATCGAACAAAAATACTTATCTCGATTATTCGAACGTTTTTACAGAGTCGATCAAAGTAGATCTAGAGATCAAGGTGGCTCTGGTTTAGGCTTGTCTATTGTAAAGCATATTGTAGAGGCTCACAACCAAACAGTTTTATTAAAAAGTACTTATGGTGAAGGATCAGAGTTTTCTTTTACCATGGAAAAGGCTAAATAAACTACTACTTAAAATTGATTTTTTAGATTTAAAACCTGTGTAATCACTCAAATTATTCAGCATTTTTTTATTAAAATCTTCTAAATTAGCAAACGGAGCAATACCTTTTTGTTCTAAATATTTAGCAAGATATTCTTGCTCTGGTTGATTTTTAGTAGGTATAAAAAACACTTTTTTTTCTAAGGTATACAAATCTAATATTGATGAATATCCTGATCTACATATAACTATTTCTGCTTCATTAATTTTTTGCTCTAACTCTTTAGACAATAAAAAATTATAGAAAACGGAATTATTGCTTGTCCATTTTTTTTGATCATTTTCTACTTTCCCTAAAACAAAAACAATATTTCTAGCATCATTTTTAAATTCTGATATCAATTTATGTTCTAATAATGTTCTATTAGGTTCTACACCAGAGAGCACAACCAAAACATCAACTTTACTATCTTTAATTGTAGTTTTAGAAAACCTGCTTAAGGCACCAATAAATTTATATTTAGAGTTTTCTATTTTTGATAAACGTCCAGAAAGTTCCCCATTTTTATGATCAGGAATCCAACATTGATCAAACTTATTTATTATTTTCTGATGAACTTTACTGGTTAGAACAGTTGTAAAACCAGATAAAACATTTACTTGATGTGTTATATAGATAGAAGGAACAACCTTACTTCTTACACCAAATCTATTGTCTGAAATTACACCAATAACATCCTTATTAGCGTTAATAAAATTATTAATGACTTCTTGTTCTTTTTTAACTGTTGCTAAAATTCTAGGGATTTGTAAAAGTAATGTAAGCTTTAAATTTTTGTGGTAAGAAATATTGTAAGACGGAAGTTCTAAAAATTCTAAATTAGAAAATTCTTTTTTTAAAAACTCTAAAGAACTTCCGTCTGACGCAATTATTGGTTGATAATTATTTTCTAACAATGCGTTTATAATGGGCACACAACGAGTTGCATGACCTAAACCCCAGTTTAATGGCGCTATTATTATTTTATTTTTGGTAGTAGACATTTTATTTAAAGTTTAAAGCTACCAAATTTTTAAATAATAACTAAGTTTAGGAAAATAGTATTTACAGCAAAAAGGTTGCGTTAAGGATTGTAATGGCATCCTTTTTTCTTTTTCTGAAAAAAGATATAATGGAAAGCCTGTTAAAACGCCCAAATAAAAAAAATTATACTAAATCGAAACCAATATCTTTTCTGTAGTTCATTTTATCGAAATTAATTTTATCGATACTTTGGTAACTTTTTTCTAACGCTTGCTCTATCGTATCGCCAAAAGAAGTTACCGCCATAACTCTACCTCCGCTAGTTACAACTTTACCGTTTTTAATTGTTGTACCGGCATGAAATGTTATAGAATCTTTTACATTTTCGAAACCTGTAATTTCTTTGTTTTTTTCATATGCTTCTGGGTATCCGCCAGAAACCAACATTACTGTTGTTGCAGTTTTAGAAGTTACAGAAAAAGATTTTTCGTTTAAATTTTGATGTGCAACACCTTCGAATAATTCTAACAAATCTGATTCTATTCTTGGTAAAACAACTTCTGTTTCTGGATCTCCCATTCTTACGTTATATTCTACTACAGAAGGGTTTCCGTTATCATTCATTAAACCAATAAAGATAAAACCTCTATAATCGATGCCGTCTTTTTGTAAACCATTAATTGTAGGCTTTACCACCAATTCTTCTACTTTATTTAAAAAAGCTTCATCTGCAAAAGGTACTGGAGAGATTGCTCCCATTCCGCCAGTATTTAAACCAGTGTCACCTTCGCCAATACGCTTGTAATCTTTTGCTGAAGGCAAGATTTTATAGCTTTTACCGTCTGTTAAAACAAAAACAGACAATTCTATTCCTTTTAAAAATTCTTCGATTACCACTGTTGTAGAAGCTTCGCCAAATTTTTGATTAGAAACCATATTTTCTAATTCTGTTTTCGCTTCTTCTAAAGAATTCAAAATTAAAACACCTTTACCTGCAGCTAAACCGTCTGCTTTTAAAACAAATGGCGGTTGTAATGTATCTAAAAATGCAAAACCTTCTTCTAAATTACTTTTTGTAAACGATTGATATTTAGCAGTTGGCACACCATGCTTTTGCATGAATTGCTTTGAGAAATCTTTACTACCCTCTAATAAAGCACCGTCTTTTTTAGGACCAATTATAGGTATATTTTTTAGATCTGCGTCTGCTAAAAAGAAATCATGAACTCCTTCTACCAAAGGAACTTCTGGACCAACAACTACCATTTCTACATTATTTTCTAAAACTGCAGTTTTAATAGCTTCAAAATCTGAAACTCCAATATTTAAATTGGTCGCAATTTTATCTGTACCAGCATTACCTGGTGCTACAAAAAGTTGATTAATTTTTTTGCTTTCAGATAATTTTAATGCAAAAGCGTGTTCTCTTCCTCCAGAACCTAAAATAAGAATATTCATTGTTTGTTGTGTTGTTGTTATTGCAAATATATTTTAATTTCTTGACGAAACTAAATTCCCCACTTTAAAAAATACTTTATTGCAGAAGAAAGATGATAAAAAAATAGTTTCGCCTTTTTTGAAGAACCTTTTTGGTGCGTGTGCTTTATAATTTCTTTTGGATAATAATATATTTTCTTACCAGATTGATATACTTTTCTGCAAATATCTGCATCTTCCATATACAAGAAATAACGCTCATCAAAACCATTTAAATTTACAAATTCCTTTGTTTTAAAAAGCATGAAACAGCCGTGTATAAATTCAGGAAAAAAAGGTTCTAACAAACTTTTACTTCTATATTCGTTTTCGAAAATCTTTTGTTTAGAGAGATTTAATCTTCTATTAATTAAATCGAAAGGCGTTGGGTTTTTTCTGCAAATAAATTGATTTTCTTTATTTGGGTACACCACTCTAGGACTTATAAATGAAACATCTTTTTGATGATCTAAAACATTAATTAAGTTTGGTAAAACCAATCTAGAAAACTGAATATCTGGATTTAAAATTAAATGAAAATCTGAGGCAACTTTATCTAAAACCAAATTATGAGCCTTACCAAAACCAATATTTTTACCTACAAAAATGTATTCTATATCTGCATGGTTAAATTTAGATTTTAAAGTATCTGTAGAATTGTTATCTACTAAAAAAAGTTTTTTAGAAACATTAGTCTCTAAAAAACTTTTAATTGTTTGCTCTAAAATATTCAAATTGTCTTTATAAAGTACAATAGTAGCGGTTATTTTGAATCTTGGTTTCATTAATATGCTTTCTCTTCTCCTTTAAATACATTTAAAACAGTTTGTATTATAATCTTTATATCTAAAAAGAAAGACCAATTTTCGATATAAAAAATATCTAAACGCACTCTATTTTTAATATCAGACTTTTTCTTAATTTCACCTCTATAACCACTTATTTGCGCTAAACCTGTAATACCAGGTTTTACAATATGTCTTTTTAAGTAATCGTCTACCTCTTTTTGATATTCTAATGACAAACTTTCTAAGTGCGGTCGTGGGCCAACAACGCTCATATCACCAAAAAGAACATTGATAAATTGAGGCAATTCATCTAAACTAGTTTTTCTTAGAAAGGCACCAATTTTTGTAACTCTTGCGTCTCCTTTTGTAGCGTGTACTTTATCTGCAATCTTATTAAGTTTCATAGATCTAAATTTATAACAAATAAATTCTTCTCCATTTATACCTTCTCTACCTTGTTTAAAAATTAAAGGACCTTTAGATTCTAACTTTACTAAAATCCATAAAATAGGTATTAACCAAGATAAAACAGTTACACAAACAAAAAAAGAGAACACAATATCAAACACCCTTTTAATATAGAAGTTACCCGTAAACTCAAATGGTAATTTATTAACATTTAAAACCATCAAATCATCGTCATAGTAATGTATCGTTTGATTTTTACTATACAATTCTGTAGCATTAGGAATTAATTTTAAATCAATTTCTTTCTCTAAAGCAAACTTATTTACTTCTTTTATTTGACTATCGGTTAATGAAGAAAGTGAACAGTAAATTTCATCTACCATATTTTTTTTGGTAAAGTCATAAACAGATTCTAATTTCCCCAAGTATTCACTATTCTTATAATTTTTATCGGAAAAGAATCCTAAGAATTTGTACCCTAAATTCGCTTTACTTTTAAATAACTTAATAATATTTTTTGAAGATTCATCGAAACCTAATACAACTGTCGTTCTAAAATTATTACCTAAAGATCTGTATTTTTTAAGTGCAAACGACCATAAAATTTTTATGATTGATATAGCTATCATTATTGACATTAAAATTACAAACTGATTATTAACAACATCTCCTTCTCTAAATATACCGAAATAAGCAAAATAACCTAATGCAAAAAATAAAATTTGTTTACCCAAAAGTGTAATTACACGTAAGTAACTTGTATAACGGTAAACCTTATAAAAACCAAAAGAATAACTAGATGCTAACCAAAACAGGGTTATATAAGATAAGAAAGAAAAATTTAGAAACTCTTTATCATAAATTAGATATACAATTAAATTAATAATTATGACATCTATTAAAACTTGCAAAGGTCTTATTAAATATGAAAATCTCTTTTTCATTCTTTATTTTTTTATTGTATTCTTAAAATTATACAAAAACCTACTCTCTTCAAAACCCTCTGCATGCTTCCTAATCCATAAAGGGTCAAATTCATACTGTACGCTTTTAAAATTTAAAATAGCTTCTTGCAATGAAGTTATTGATTGTTCTTCAAAGAATACACCGGATGATTGAGAGTAATCTTCTTTATTTTCTATAACAGTTTCTAAGGCACCACCTTTTTTTAAAGCAATAACTGGTATACCGTAAGACATAACTTCTAATGGTATCATACCAAAATCCTCTTCACCAGGAAAAAGTAATGCTTTGGAAGTCGATATATATTTTTCTAGTTTATCATCCTCTAAAAACCCTTTAAACTCTATATTAGGTTTAGCTTTTTTTACTAAGTTTTCTTTTTCAGAACCATTACCTATAATAATTAATTTATCTCCGCTAATATTAAAAGTATCTACTAATAAATCTATTTTTTTATAAGGTGTTAAAGCACCAAAACTTAAATAATGAGTTTTTTCAACATCTTGAATTAATGATTTTTCAAATAATTTAGTTTCAATTGGTGGATAAACAACCTCTGCCACTTTACCATAATATTTTTTTACTCTATCTGCTACATTATTAGAATTCGCTATGTATAAATCAACATTATTCACTGTTTTTATATCCCAATTCTTAAGTTTTCTAAAAAAGAATTTTGCTAAAGGTCTCAAGACAGGGTTTATAGCTGCCAGGTATTCATTTGTAAAGCCCCAACAGTATCGCATTGGACTGTGAATATAACAAATATGATTAGTTTTATTTTTAATTGAGATGCCTTTTGCTGGCCCAGATTCTGATGAAATAATTAGATCATAATCCTGCTTCAATTTTAAAGATTTCACAGCAAATGGATAAAGAGGAAATAATTTTTGATAATGTTTTCTTAATAAAGGAAAATTTAGTTTAGATGTATAAACTTTATGATTTTTTAAGTAATCTCCATATTTATTTTTATCATAAAAAAGTGTATAAATATCTGCATCAGGATATAGCTTTAACAAAGATTCAACAACTTTCTCTCCCCCTCTTCTAGTTATAAACCAATAATGTACAATAGCTACTTTCATCAAACCTCTTTATTAAAATAAAATATAGCAGTAAAAAAACTATAAAATATAACGCCATCATGCCTACTCAAAATATTTTCTGTAAAAAAACATATTATTAAAAACATATTTAATGCAAAAAACAAATTATCTTTATTTCTAATTGACAATTTTAACAAAATTAATAGATTGTATAAAAAAAATAATAGCCCTAAGAGACCACTTGCTAAAATTATCTGTAAGTACTGATTGTGTGAATTATAATGAAAAATTTGATAAACATCACTATCAATTTCACTCTCATAACATTTATTTAAATTGTCATTAACATCTCCTATGCCAATTCCATATAATACTGATTGTTTAATTATTTTATAGGAACAAAAATATATACCAGCTCTAATATCTTCACTCGACATTACATTATGCTTCAATTCATATTTTCCTTGAGGTATTTTAAAGTCTATTTTATTTTTTATGGTATTTAAATTGACAAAACCAATTACTAACGCTAGGGTAATTGCCATAAAAAAAATATAGATAGCTATTCTCTTTTCTAATTGTTTCAATAGTAATACAAAAGATAAAAGCAATGTTACAAATAAAGGTAATCTCGCAGCAATTATAAATTGCCAATAAATACAGTAAGATAATACTATTAAATATAGTGAGATTATTATAAAGTTTTTTTTATTAAATTTTAGGTTACATACTTTATTAAGTATTATTAATACTGCAAAACCTGTCCATAAAGAAAAGTAGGTACCATGCACTTTTGTATATTCTTCAAAAGCATTTCTATATTCCCACGAAGTTATTTCTCCTGAAACATTAAAAATTAAATGCGTATGAACTATCAAAAGAGCTGTAAAAACTGAAAAAAAATACGTGTTTAATAAAAATTTCTTTTTTTTCTTTGTAATGATTGGATTTAAAATTCCTAAAGTTAATGCGAATAAAAAAATAGGAGTTACTCTGAGGATAAAATTAAAAGCTTCAGATAAATTTTCACTGTACAATGTAGATATGAGATAAATTACGAACAGAGACGACAAATTAAACACCTGAAATACATTTGATTTACAACAGTGTTTTTTGTTTTTAAAAAAAATAATTAACGAAACTAAAAAAAATAATATCATTAATATACTTTCTACCGCCTTAGGGAGCAAAGGGAACATAGAAATCAATACTAAAATATAAAATGAATTTTTTTTTAAACTAAAAGTCTTCATATAATTAAATTACTTTTTCAAAAATATTTATGTGTTCTTCCGCAGATTTTTGCCATGTAAATTTTTTAGAATGATTGTAAGCTAATTCAATCTTAATACTATTATCACTATATATTTCTTTTACAATTAAATCTTTTAATTCTTCTGTATCTAAAGGGTTAAAATATAAAGCATTGTCTAAAGACACCTCTGGTAAACTCGTTAAATTAGAGGATAAAACTAAAGTTTTTGAAGCCATAGCCTCTAAAATAGGTAAACCAAAACCTTCATACAAAGATGGAAAAATAAACATTTTGGCTTTTTGATAAATATCCGGTAAATATTGATCTTCTACATAACCTGTAAATATAACATTATTAATTAGGTTATTTTTATTAATAAAGTTGAAGACTTTTTTATCAGGAGTTATAAAACCTTCTTTCTTCCCAATAACGACCAAACTAAATACTTTTTTTATATTTAAAGGTAATTTATTATAAGATTTTAGTAACGAAATTAAGTTTTTATGTGGTTTTACATTACCCACATATAATAGATAGTTTTTTGGCAATTCGAAATTTAAAGTGCTTTTTTTAAAGAAAAGTTTATTTACGCCACCATAAATTACATTAATTCTTTCCTCATCCACCTTTAAATATTTTAATATTTCACTTTTTGAAAAATTAGAAACAGTAATTATTTGATGGCTTTTTTTTACTGCATTTTTATACAATAGTTTAGCATACATCTTTTTAAGTATACTAAAATTATTATTAAAGGCTAAGAGATTAATATCATGAATTGTTGTTACTTGCTTTTTAGCTCTTATAGGAAATAAAGGCACATTGATATGTGGAGACCAAAAGATATCACACTTAGGAATAATAAGAGGCAAATAAATTTGTTCTGCGAAAGAATAAATGTTAGCAGTAAACTCAACTATATTGTTTCTTAATTTATTTTCATATTTATGTAAATCTTTTGGAGTACCCAAGAATACCAAATCATATTTTGGTATTAAATAAGGAATAACATTTTTTAAATAAGTTCCTATACCAGAATCATTAATCATTCTAGCATCTACAACTATCTTTTTTTTCTTCATTTTTTTTATTAGCAATAGACATTAACAAACCCATTAAAATCCAAGGGTAAAGAAAGTATATCTGAACTCCAAAAACAAAAAATAATAAAAATATTATTAAATAATTTTCTAGTTCTCTTTGATTGTTTCTAAGGTTTTTAAATAAACTATAGATTATCCATAAAAATAGAAACAACATTACAATTCCTCCGTCGACCAACAACTGTACTAAACCACCATAACCATGAGCATCCGTTTTACCTTTTGGACTTTTAGGTACAAAACCCAAGTATTTAGGATTGTTTCTAATAATTGGATAGTTACCCAAGCCTATACCAAGTATAGGATTTTCTACAACCATCTTTGGAAATATAAATAATCCGGCAATTCTTCCCATTACAAGATTTACATCTCTTGACCTCTCTTTCATTTCTCTCCTAACATTTACAATATCATCAATATAATCTTTTCCTAATTTAGCAATAACTATTGATATTAATAAGCCTCCAATTAATATAATTACAATATTTAATTCTTTTAGCTTTGCATACATTCTCTTATAATAAAATAGAATATACCAGCTTATAATTAAAACCAAACCTGCTTTAGACCTTGCTAAAAAAAATATTACCAATATTAGAAACATTCTGTTAATAAAATGCCATTTACTTTTAAACAGAAATGTTAATATAAATGTAAAACTAAGCATTAAACCATAAGGCCCCCCTTCTACATAACCACCATTCAATCTAATACCGTGATCATAATATAATAAAACACTCTCTTCAATTATATTAAACTTTAATAATCCAAAAGTTATTACATTGTATATAGTAAAAATCAAGCAAAATCTAAAAATATATTTAATATAAATTAAAGCTGTTTCTCTCTTTTTATTTTTGAAAAATAGATAAACAAGTGTAGCTAAATTTACACAAGATAATAATTCTAAAAACCTACCAATAGTTATAAAATAAGGTCTTTTTAAAATAGAAACGTTTTCCAATAAGTAAAAATCTCTAAAATTATTAAGAATTAATGTCGCAACCAACCAAAAAATAAATAAACCTAAAAACAACAAACTGTATTTATTAATGGTTTTTCTTAAATAAAGAAATGGAGTTAAGATTAACAGTAGTAGTTCAGATAATTTTATTACATCTAATTTTAGTTCTGTAAATTGTATACAAAAGACTACAAAAACAACAAATATTATATTTTTGATATTTTTAGCTTCTCCAATACTAATTTTCATTTATTGTTTTATTTATAAAAGGTAAATAAATAGGTAAAAAATTATATTTTCTTTTTACATATATAACACCCAGAATATTAGTTATTAAAATTGAAAAACCTGTCGCTATAGAAGCACCATCAATACTATAAATTGGAATAAGAATGAGATTAAGAATTATATTTACCAGACCAGAAAACATTGTTATTTTACTAAAAACCTTTTGCTTTCCTGTCATATTTAATATTAAATCTACAAATCCAGATATCGCATAAAAAAATTGACATATAGATAAAATTATAATTGAATTTCTTGCCTTCAAATATTCTTCACCAAAAAAAAGTAGAATTTCTGTGGAAAAAAACAAAATAAATATTAATACTGGTATTGTTATAAATAAAATAATTTTTGAAGCATTAATAACAACTTTTCTAATCTCATCATAATTAGAATCAGAATAAAAGTTTGATATTTTAGGACCTACAATAGAATTTAAAATAATTAGAAAGACTGCATTTAAACTAGAAACCTGGGTTACAATCCGATAAACCCCCACATTCTCGCTAGTATCAAAAAAACCTAACATTAATGTATCAAGAGAAAAAATAATAAAAATCATTGAAGAACTTAACATCATCGGAAAACTTTCCTTTAGAATATTTTTTGTTCTTATACTTTTAACTTCTTTCTGAAATTTCAGAGGAAATATTTTAGTTATTGATATAATTAAGGCTATAAAAAAACTAAACAAAAGACTTAAAATGAGGTATATTTCTTTAGAAGAATAATAATTAAAAATCAATAAAATTAGACCTACAAAAATAAAATTATTGCAAAATGAACTCACAAATGAAAAGGATAAAACCTTACCTTGACCTTTTAAGACATTACTGTTATAGTTTAAAAAAACTGATAGAATTAAAATCAAAGGAAAATACTGCAAATAAATTTCTAAGTTTTTATCACCAAAAATCTGAATAGCTATATTTTTTTTAAAAAAATATATAATAAAAGTAAATATTAACGAAACAATAAAAATAATCTTATAAGATTTCGATATAAAATTACTTTTAAAGAATCCATTCTCATAGTGATTTTTGTTTGAAGACAATTTAATTGCGTATGTGTTTAAACCAAGTGTATTAAAAATAATAATAACTAAAATTAACGCCTTAATTATAGAATACCTTCCATAAGTTGCAGAACCATAATATTTAGTTATAAAAATTCCTATCAAATAAACAATCGCAAGATTTAAACCATAAAATATAAAGTTTACACCACCTTTTTTTATTAATTCTAATAAATTCTTATCAAAAGAAGTATTTTGCTTTTCCTTAATTTTCATAGTTTAAAAATCATAAAAAAACTTCAACTTTAAATCTTTTTCAGAAAGAATAATTTTATTAAACGGAATCTTCCAATCTATATTCAAATCTTTATCATTATAAAGCACTCCATCTTCTGCATCAGGTTCGTAATAGTTATCGCATTTATAAGACACAATTGTATCGTCTTCTAATACCGAAAAACCATGTAAAAACCCTCTAGGAACTAATAATTGTTTATTATTTTCTCCTGACAGTTCTACTGAAAATACTTTACCATAGGTTTCTGAATTTTTTCTGACATCTACAGCTACATCCAAAATTCTACCTTTAACAACCCTTACTAACTTAGTCTGTGCAAATTCTCCTTTTTGTAGATGCAAACCTCTAATAACACCGTATTGAGAAGTAGATTGATTCCCTAAAACAAAATCACCTTTAAAACCAGTTTTTTCTGCAAACTCTTTTTTATTAAATTCTAATAAAAAACTTCCTCTTTCGTCTCCAAAAACTTGAGGTTCTAAAACGAAACAACCCTTTAAATAAGTTTCAGTTACTTTCATTATACTTTTAATAAATTGTTAGAATAACCACTTTTTAATAATGGTTTTGATATTGCTAAGAGTTGTTCTTTATTTATAAAACCGGCTCTAAAAGCAGCTTCTTCTATAGAACCTATTTTTAAACCTTGTCTTTCTTCAATTACTTGTACAAATTGACCTGCTTGCATTAAAGAATTAAATGTACCGGTGTCTAACCAAGCCGTTCCTCTATCTAGAATTTCTACAGAAAGTTTTCCTTTTTGAAGATACATGTTATTTACTTCAGTTATTTCTAATTCTCCTCTTTTACTAGGTTTAATGTTTTTGGCAATTTCTACGACTTCATTATCATAAAAATATATTCCAGGTACGGCATAATTAGATTTAGGCACTTCTGGTTTTTCTTCAATAGAAATTGCTTTTAAATTTTTATCAAACTCTACAACACCATATCTTTCTGGGTCATTTACATGATATGCATATACAATTCCGCCATTAGGGTTATTGTTTGCTTTTAACAAGTTAGATAAACCAGATCCATAGAAAATATTATCTCCTAAAATTAAAGCAACTTTGTCTTTACCTATAAATTTTTCTCCAATAATAAATGCTTCTGCTAAACCATTAGGATTTTCTTGAACTTCATACTCAAAACCGCAACCAATTTGATTTCCGTTACCTAATAATTTTTTAAATAATGGTAAGTCTTGCGGAGTAGAAATAATTAATATTTCTCTAATTCCTGCAGAAATTAAGGTTGAAATAGGATAATAAATCATTGGTTTATCATACACTGGCATTAACTGCTTACTTACAGCTAATGTAAGTGGATGCAATCTTGTACCAGAACCTCCTGCTAAAACTATTCCTTTCATATTAATTATATTTTTTTAAATACCACTCAATGGTTTTTAAAATACCTGTTTCAAAACTTTCATCAGCTTGCCAACCCAATTCATTTTCTAATTTAGTAGCATCAATTGCATATCTAAAATCATGACCTGGCCTATCTTTTACAAAACTAATTTGCTCTTTATAAGATTCATCTTTCGGCTTAATTTCATCTAAAATATCACAAATTTTATGTGCTATATATAAATTATCTCTTTCATTTTTTCCACCAATATTATACGTTTCTCCAGCTCTTCCGTTTTCTAAAACCAAATCAATACCTTTACAATGATCTAAAACGTATAACCAATCTCTAATATTTTTTCCGTCACCATAAATAGGAATATTTTCTCCAGAAATTGCTTTCCTTATTATGGTTGGTATTAACTTCTCATTATGTTGTTTTGGTCCATAATTATTAGAGCAATTTGTAGTTACAACGTTTAAACCATAAGTATGAAAATAACTTCTAACCATAAAGTCTGATGATGCTTTCGAAGCACTATATGGACTATTTGGTGCGTACGAAGTTTCTTCTGTAAAAAGACCTTCTTTGCCTAATGTTCCGTATACTTCATCCGTAGAAATATGATGAAATCTAGCATGCTTAAATTCTTCTCTATATTTATTTGGTGAAGTCATCCAATAATTTTTAGCAACGTCTAACAAATTAAACGTTCCAAAAACATTCGTTCTTACAAATGCATCAGGGTTTTTAATAGAGTTGTCTACATGAGATTCTGCTGCAAAATGAATTACTTCTGTAAAATTATATGTATCAAACAACTTGTTTAGTAAATCTCTATCGCAAATATCACCTTTAATAAAAGTATAATTTTTATGATTTTCTACTTCCTTTAAATTTTCTAAATCTCCGGCATATGAAAGTACATCTAGATTAATAATTTTACAATCACTATTCTTTTCTAAATAATAAGGAATAAAATTAGAACCAATAAACCCTGCACCACCAGTAACTAAAATAGATTTCATAGTTACTTTTTATAAGTATTTAAATAAGTATTTAGCTTGAGAACTAATAAAATTAAAATTACCAATACCGATAAAACAATTGCTAACTGAAAACCTAAATTTTTAGTTACACCTTTAATTTCATAACCAATCGGTTGAAAATCTGAAATCACATTTATAACCTCATATTTTTTAGATTTATTTTCAACAATGCTTCTTAATTCAGAATTTAACTTCCTATTTGTTTCAAAAAGCTCTAACTCTTTGGTTGTTCTTTTCTCTCCGCCTAAATCTATGCTTGTTCCGTTAGATTGCTTTTTAGCTTCTTCTACCATAACCTGCAAATAAACCCTTCTTAAAGAATCTACTTGACCTAGATTTTGTCTAAGTAAAGAATCTGTTCTATTCAAATTCTCGTTAGTTAACTCTTTAATTCTATTAAAGTATTTATTTTCTGTAACAGATTCTAAGATAACATTACTTAACTTATCAAAAACATCATTTTTAGTGGCTATAACAGTAATTTCATGAAGTTTATAATCTAATTCTTCAAATGAATTTTTATAATCTTCAAACTTGTAGCTTTTTACCGTTGTAGTATCTACAGATTTTATAAAATCATCATAAGAATTAATTATATCGCTTTTATTTTTAATCGGTTCAATTTCAAATTTCTTTAAAGACCCTGCAGATTTTTTATCAATTTGAAATATATTTTGAATTCTAGAAGTATCTTTTTGCTTCACTAAATCATTATAAAAATTCACATTATTATAAAGTTGTCTAGCACTTTCAAAATTTGGTTCTACAAGTAAAGTAGATCCAAATGTATTTTCTTTTTTGACTTCTAAAAATAAACCTACGGTAAAACCAATAACTGCGGCTATTGCTATTTTTAAAAAATTACTTCTTAAAAAAATTAAGATCAAAATAAAGAAATGAAAAATCCCTTTAAAAATGTTTCCAATAAAGTTGAAAAACTTAGAAAAACCTCTACCAATGATAACAAATAAAGATCCTAAATCTACCTCTTCTTCGTTATTATTGGCTTGGTTATTTGGTTGTTGATTTGTTGCCATTTTTACTTATTAAAAAACAGTTTAACTGTTAAAAATTTGTTCTAAAATCTTCTGAGTAATTGCATAGGTTGGTGTTACACCTGTCATTCCTAAACCTCCAGAGGCTAAAGTTGCACCTGTTTCTAAAGGATTATCCGATGCATAATATGCGTATCTTACTTGTACATCTTCAGAAATATTTCCTCTAATTTTAGATGCAGATTGAATTGCTTTTTGGTAATGCGCTCCTTCCATTTCTAAACCGATAACATTCCATGTAGAATCATGAAAGAATTTTAGTAAATCTTTATTTTGTAATGAAGTTCCTAAAACAGAAATCATAGAACCATCAAAAACCTCGATACCAAAGCCTTCTAAATCTTCTTTTGCTAACTCGTTTTTAAATGGATAATTATCTGCTGTACCCTCAAAAATATGTGCAGAAGGTATCATTATATCTCCTTTTCCGCCTTCTAGAATTCCGGCTTTACCCATTATAGAAACAGACTTTACATCTAAATGTGTTTTAACACCTTTAGTACACGTATAAGGTTTTAACAATTCATCCATAGTTTCGAATGCCTGCTCACCAAAAGCATAATCCATTACCACAATAACTGCATTGTCTTCTACATTTTCTAATTTAGAAAACGATAAAATATCAAAATCTATTTTTGCTGTATCTATTATTTGTACATTAATATTTGTACCAGATGTATCTTTTAAATAAATAAGACCATTTGCCGTTGCAAAATCTTTTACTTTTTTCTGAAGCGGCTTACTATCTGCATTACTTAGTAGTTGATACAACTCAAAACCTTGTAACTTTTCTGCTTCTTTTGGCAATGCATTTTTAGCATACACCGAGTTTAAAACACTGTGCATGTTTGCACTAATGATATGAATTGGTCTTGCTAAAAGTTTATTATCATTTAAAACCTTCTTAATATCATTCGCCCAAATTTCACCATAAATATGATGTCCTATTTCTTCGACTAAAACAGAACTAAAAGTTACTGTTCTCTTATTATTTTCTACAACTTCATTTATTGCCAGCTTACCTAACCAATATATTAATTGAAAAAATCTATCTGGATTTTCTGTTGTTGAAAAAGTATTATAAATATTAGAAACCTCATCAAAAGTTCTACCTAAAATATTACCTAAATGTACAATGGTAACTTCTCTTTCTTTCTCTGTAATTTCTTTATGATGAAGAACAATATCTTCTAAGTTTTTCCATTCTCTGGTAAAATCTTCACCATCATTTAAGGTAACTCTTTCTTGAATTTTGTGAGATTCAATAAAAAGAAAAGTTAAATGCGTTAAAATATCGTAGATTTCAGATCTTCCTCGGGTAATCTCAATATTCATTTGATCTTTATCAATTCTGTAACAATTTCTTCTTCTTTTTGGCGGAATTATTGCTTCAAAATGAGAATTCTTATATCCTTCGTCTGCAGTTAAATTTATAAACTGACATTCCTCAATTCCTTCAGGAAGTCTTTCTATTACATAAGTTAAACCACTCAATTCTATTCTTTCTTCTGCTATAGAACCATAAATTTCTGGTCTTAAAAGCAATAAAGATTTACGTAATGTTTCACCTGAAACACCCATCGGTTTATAAAAACCTCTACTAAATAAATGGCGCATAGAAATATATAATTTCTCAATTGCATTTGTAGACTCTTGCGCTCTTGTTCTTGTTATTTTTTTAATTTCTGACATATCTTAATTTACTTCACAAATATAAAACTATTTACCTGATAGTATTTCTGTGTATTGGGTTGGGTTGTTTAACAAAGCTACTGCTTGCGAAATAGCTTCATCATTTTTTAAATTATACTTGTAAACGCCTTCTTTATAAAAGTATCTTTCTAGAATTTCTGCCTCTAAAAGTGCTGTAATAATATCTTTATTTTTAGAGATTTCTTTAATTTTATCGTCTGCTAATTTTTCTTTTATCTTGCTATATTCCGAAGAAACATTATTTTCTTTTGAAGCTAAAAATGCTTTTTTAAACAACGATTCTTGCACTGTTGTAAATGTTGTATCTACCTTTAAAAACTCTGTAAAACGATTAAACTCTTTATTGCTAAATTTAAAATCTTCTAAACTTTTAGATGTTAAATTATTGTAATAATAATCTGTAGCAAAGTTAAAAATAGCTCTAGATTTAATTAATGCATCTGTTGTTTCATTCTTTTTAGAAGTTTTAATTTCTACATCTGGCATTACACCACCACCATCATAAACAGTTCTTCCGTTTGCAGTTTTAAAAGCATTAATTCCTTTATCAGAAAACTTAGGTATTTTACCCGTTTCAAGATCTCTGTTTTCATAATCTAACTCCTGTATACATCGCCCACTTGGTGTATAATATTTAGAAATAGTAAGCTTTAATTGCGTACCGTAAGTTAACTCTCTATAGCGTTGCACCAAACCTTTACCAAAGGATCTTTTACCCATAATTACAGCTCTATCATAATCTTGTAAAGAACCGCTAACAATTTCTGATGCCGATGCAGAACGTTCGTTAATTAAAACTACAATAGGAATTTCTAAATCTAAAGGATCATTTTTAGAAGTATATGTGTTGCTCCATTTTTTAATTTTTGCTTTTGTACTCACTATTTTTTTTCCTTTAGGTAAAAAGAAATTAGAAATTCTGATAGATTCTAATAACGATCCACCAGGATTATATCTTAAATCGAAAACAAGTTTTTTCATTCCTTGTTTTTTTAATTTTCTATATGCTTTTTTTACTTCGGATGAAGCTTTATCATTAAAACGAGTTAAGGTAATGTAACCGGTTTCTGCATCAATCATTTCTGCAAACGGAACCGGATTAACAACTACTTTTTCTCTAATAATTTCTTTAGTAAAAGATTTACTTTGTCTAACAACCTCAACAGAAAACTTGCTATTTGGTGTTCCTTTTAAAAACATAGACAATTGTTCTCTATTCATGTTTTTAATAGATTGATTGTCTACAGCTATAATTACATCACCTGCTTTTAAACCTGCTTTATCAGCAGAATATCCTTTATAAACTTCGCTAATTTCTATACCTTGTTTTGTGTAAAATACAGAAACCCCGATACCGCCATATTCACCAGCTCTTCTAATTCTTGCTGTTTCTACATCTTGTTCGTTATAAAAATTTGTGTATGGATCTAAATCTTTTAATGTGTTTTTAATTGCTCTATTGGTAAGTTCTGCAGGATTAATCTCATCTACATAGTACATGTTTAATTCCTTAAACAAAGTATTGTAGATTTCTATTTGTTTTGCAACTTCAAAAAACTTCGATTTAAACGAATACGTTAAAAAAACAGTAGCTACTAGAGCTATAATTATAGTTTTCTTTTTTATTTTAAAGTTTTTCATCTTCCTTTTCTTTTACTTTATTTACAAATAACGTTAGTAGTTTTTCCATTTTTAAATACAATTCTTCATATTTAATTTCATCTCTACCAATATACGAAATCATAAAAACATACGGTTTATCTAAATTGTTATACACAATCTCTTTTTGCAATCGATACGTTTCTCTTAACAGTCTTTTTAATCGATTTCTATGCACAGCTAATTTAAAGTTTCTTTTTGCTACAGAAACTCCTACTTGACAAGGAAAATCTGACGTATGTTCTGTTTGCACATAAATTAATCTTAAAGGAAAAGTTTTAACAGAACTACCTTCTGAATACAGTTTTTCTATTAACTTCTTACTCTTTAAACGCTCTTGCTTTCCTAACGTATTTTTCATCTATACAAACTTAATAGAAAACAACTAGTTTTTACAATTTATAACGGCTAACTTTAAAAAAAGTTGTGTATTTTTAGCTTAAATTAGCAATACTTTTTAATTACTATTGTTAAAAATTAAACAATAATTTATAAATTTGTTTAAAATAAAACATATAAATATATGAAACCCGACTTATTTCAAGCACCAGATTATTATAATCTAGACGATTTATTAACCGAAGAACATAAACTTGTTAGAGATGCAGCAAGAGAATGGGTTAAAAGAGATGTTTCTCCTATCATAGAAGATTATGCTCAAAAAGCAGCGTTCCCAAAGCAAATTATCAATGGTTTGGCAGAAATTGGTGCTTTTGGTCCTTATATTCCAGAAGAATACGGTGGCGCAGGTTTAGATCAAATTTCTTATGGGTTGATTATGCAAGAAATAGAACGCGGTGATTCTGGAGTAAGATCTACAGCTTCTGTACAATCTTCTTTGGTAATGTATCCTATTTTTAAATACGGAAATGAAACGCAAAGAAAAAAATATTTACCAAAATTAGCTTCTGGCGAATGGATGGGATGTTTTGGTTTAACAGAGCCAAATCACGGTTCTAATCCGGCAGGAATGGAAACCAATTTTAAAGATAAAGGCGATCATTATTTATTAAATGGCGCTAAAATGTGGATTTCGAATGCTCCGTTTGCACAAGTTGCAGTTGTTTGGGCTAAAAATGAAGAAGGTAGAATACATGGTTTGATTGTAGAAAGAGGTATGGAAGGTTTTTCTACACCAGAAACACACAACAAGTGGTCTTTACGCGCATCATCTACAGGAGAATTAATTTTTGACAATGTAAAAGTGCCAAAAGAAAATTTATTACCAAATAAATCTGGCTTGGGCGCACCATTAGGTTGTTTAGATTCTGCAAGATATGGTATTGCTTGGGGCGCAATTGGTGCAGCGATGGATTGTTATGATACCGCGCTTCGTTATTGTAAAGAAAGAATTCAGTTTGGCAAACCAATTGGTCAGTTTCAATTACAACAAAAAAAGTTAGCAGAAATGATTACCGAAATTACAAAAGCACAATTGTTGGCTTGGAGATTAGGAACTTTAAAAAATCAAGATAAAGCTACTTCTGCTCAAATATCAATGGCAAAACGTAATAATGTAGATATGGCATTAAAAGTAGCCAGAGAAGCAAGACAAATGTTAGGTGGAATGGGAATTTCTGGAGAATATTCTATCATGCGTCATATGATGAATTTAGAAAGTGTTGTTACTTATGAAGGTACACACGACATTCATTTACTTATAACAGGTTTAGATATTACTGGCTTTAATGCATTTAAATAACCCACTCAAATTGTAAGGTTTACATTAATATTCAGACAAAAGCAAGATGAAAAAGCCTATTCTAAGTATTTTTATTTGTTTTTGTCTGTTTCTTGTTTCATGCGGAAGTATGAATGATCAAATAGAAACAATTGAAGAAATTGATGAAATTAAAGACGAAGTAGTTGTTATTGATGCAGAATTAGATTCGACTTCAATAAACAATTCAAATACAAAAAGCTTCAAAATATTATCTTTAGGTGACAGTTATACAATTGGCCAAAGCGTTTGCGAGACTTGTAGATATCCGTCTCAATTAAAAGATAGTTTGCTAAAAAAATATCCCGAAGGATCTACAATTGATCTTAAAATTATTGCCAGAACTGGTTGGACAACTACAGACTTAATTAATGCAATCAATTCTCAAAATATTTCTAATGATTATAATTTAACGACTTTATTAATAGGCGTAAATAATCAATATAGATTTAGTAATATGGCTGTCTTCCAAGAAGAATTTCCATTATTAGTTGATACTGCTATAAAAGCTATTGGTGACGAAAAGAATAAGTTGATTGTTATTTCTATACCCGATTATTCTTTTACACCATTATTTAAAAATAATACTTATATTTCAAAGCAAATAGACAATTACAACAAGTTTATAGAAGAATATTGTACTAAAAATGATATTACTTATGTAAATATAACTGATATTTCTCGTGAAGGTTTAACAAATCCTAATTTGGTAGCATCAGATAATTTACATCTTTCAAAACTAGCATACACAAAATTTATACAAAGAATTTTACCTTTAGCGTTAAAGAAATTAAATAATTAAGAGGCTTTCGCTAATAAAACATGAGGGCATCTTTTACAATTGATTCCCTTCTTTTTATATTTATTACAGCATTTATTTTTTGGCTTAATACAACTAGAAGAACAAACAGAATTACAAGCAACTTCTTGCTTTAACTGAATTGTTGGTGCAGTATTTGTGTAAAAAACAATCATAATCTAAATAATTATACTGCAAATATAAGTATTTATTTAGAATAAATAAAAATAGCAAAGTTAATCCTTCAACAATTTTACAAATAACTCTCTACCTTGCCTATTTTTATATGAATTATAACACTTTTCTAAAATGTCTATTTTGAAATGAGAAGAAAAAAGTTTTAAATACTCTTCTAAGTTTCCACCAAAAGGAGGTCTATTTTCATTTAACGGAACATTAAACATAACACCAACTAATTTACCATTTGGTTTTAGTAATTCCTTCATTTTAACCGCATATTTCTCTCTTAAATTTGGTGCAATAGCACAAAAGAAAGTTTGTTCTAAAATTAAATCAAAAGTATCATTTACATCAAAAAAATCTGAATTTATCAATTGATTATTCGGCAATTCTGGTATTCTATTATGTAAATTATTTAAAGCTGTTTTAGATAAATCAACTACATAGACATTTTTAAAACCTTGTTTAAAAAGATATTCTGCTTCGTAAGAATTGCCTCCACCCGGTATTAAAATTTTAAGTTCTTTATTCTTTAATTGATCAAAATATGCTTTTAAAGGAGGAGAAACAATACCTAAATCCCAACCAATATCATTATTAATATATCTATTGTCCCAAGCACTTGCAGATAAATCCATTTAAAATCTTCTTTTTATTAGTTTAACAAAAGTACATTTTAAATAAGATCATTTAAAATTTCTATTAGTAACTCATCAGAAATTAAAGCCGTTAAAGTTCCTTAAAGTATTCATAAAGTTCTGTTAAATGGCAAAAACTTCTACTTATTAGTTAAATATTTGCAAAATAATACTAACAAACTCAAATGAAAAAAATATTACTTTTAATTGCTTTTTTAGCGACATCTTTAACCTATTCGCAAAAAAAAGACTTTACAATTAGCGGAATCATAAAATCTGCAGAAGATAAAGAAATGTTAGAATCTGCAACCGTACATGTAGAAAGGTTAAAAGATAGCAGCATTGTTTCTTATACAATTACAGATGCCAAAGGAGATTTTAAAATTGTTTCTAATACAGGCGATTCTAAGTTAAAGTTAGTAGTTTCTTTTATTGGTTTCGAGTCATATTCTAAAATTATAGATGTAAAAAATCAAAACGTTGGTACATTATACCTAAAATCTGCCAATACTTTAGATGCTATTGTTATTAGATCTTCTGCGCCAATTACTATTAAAAAAGATACCGTAGAATTTAATGTAAAATCATTTAAAACAAAAGCAGATGCTAATGTAGAAGATTTACTTAAAAAATTACCAGGTGTAGAGGTAGATGCAGAAGGTACAATTACTGTAAACGGTAAAGAAGTAAATAAAATTCTTGTAAATGGTAAACCTTTTTTTGGTAACGACCCTACAATTACAACTAGAAACTTAACAAAAGAAATTATAGAGAAAATTCAGATTTCTGATACAAAAACCAACGCACAAGCATTTGCTGGCGAAGATTCTGATGGAGAAAATAAAACAATAAACTTAACCATAAAGAAAGAAAACAATAAAGGTTATTTTGGTAAAGTAGCTGCGGGTATAGGTACAGATGATCGTTATGAGTATGCTGGTTTAGGAACTCGTTTTGAACAAAGTGAACGAATAGGACTTTTAGCCGGTGGAAACAATATAAACTCGCCAGGTTTTAGTTTTGGTAATCAAAGACTTCGTTTTGGTGGTAATAATAGAAGTTTTGGTGGCGGACAAGGTATTATTACATCAAATAATTATGGTGTAAATTACATTAACGTGTTCAAGAAAATTTTTGAATTTTCTGGAGATTATTTTTACAAAAACAGTGAGTCTAAAAACACTTCTTCTAACAATAGAGAAACGTTTTTATCTAACGGTGAAAGTTTTTTTAGAAACTCTAATAGTAATTCTGTAAACGAAAGCGATAGCCACGATGCAAGTATCGATTTCGAAATTGAAATTGATAGTACTTTTAGAATAGATATTGAATCTGATTTTAACAAGAACTTAAATACAAACACTTTTAACAGTATTTCAGAAAGTTTAAATAATGATAGAACACTTACCAACGATTCTGAAACAAATTCTGTTGCAGATTCTGATAGAAATCAATTTGATAATGAAATTAACTTTTCTAAAAGATTTGGAAGTAAAGGTGCCTTTATAAGAGCGGAAGTAACAGCAAATTTTAGCGATAATAAAACAGACGATTTTGTAAAGTCTGAAACAAACATTTACGGCTCTAATCCTGATCAAATTATCAGAAATCAATATTCTGACGGAAAAACAGAGGTAAAAGAAATTGGTAGTGAATTTACATACCGTTTACCAATTATGGCCAATAAATTATTTTTAGATGTTGCTTATGCATATGGCAACACAAAAACGAAAACAAAACGTAGTACTTTCGATTTTGATCAAGCTACTAACGATTTTACAAGTTTTAGTACTTTATTAAGTACAGATTTCGAGTATTTAGATAAAACTAAAAGACCAAGTTTAGAATTAGAGTTTAGAAATGATAAATGGTCTGCATCCGCAGAAATAGCTCAAGTAAATAGAACTTTAGAAAATGTAGATTTTTTAAGACCAGAAACAAATTTAGTTAGAGATTTTAATAATTTAGAATATGGTTTTGGTGTGCGTTTTAGAGAAAGTAGAAGTAGTAGGTATCGTTTAAGATATCGTTTTAGAAATAATACACCTAGTTTATCGCAGTTACAACCTTTTAGAGATGAATCTAATCCTTTAAATATTGTAACTGGTAATCCATCTTTAACGCCTTCTAAAACACATTCTTTAAACTTTGGTGCTTCTAATTTTAATTGGCAAAAAAGAACTGGTTTTTGGTCTTTTGCAAACTTAACTTTTACAAATGATAGAGTTGTTGCAAAAACTATCATAGACCCTAACTCTTTAATTAGAGAAACAACTTATGCAAATGTAGATGGCTTTTATAGTTTTAGAGCAGGAGGAAGTTATAGCACTACAAAAAAGTGGGAAGATTTTGGAAGTTTAAGAACAGAATTTAGAGTTTTTGGTAACTATAATAAAAACATCAACTTTAATAACGGAATTCAATACTCAAGTAAAACGGCTACTATTTCACCTAGAATTGGTTTTGATTTTAATTGGGATAAGGTACTTCAAATTAGGCCAGAATATTCAATTTCATTCAATAACAACAAATATGATATCGAAAGTTTTGAGGATAGAAATTTTGTAAGTCATGATGTTACCATACAAACTGCAACATTTTTACCAAAAAAATTAGAATGGAGAAATGACATCAACTATAATTACAACCCTAATATTGCCGATGGTTTTCAAAAAAGTGCTTGGTTCTGGAACACAACTTTACGTTATTCTATCTTAAAAGACCAAGGTGCTATTAGTTTAAAAGTTTATGATATTTTAGATCAAAACACCAATGCAAGAAGAGTTGCAACAGAAGATTACATTCAAGATTCTTCGAGTACGGTTTTAAATCAATACGCAATGTTATCTTTTACCTGGAAATTTAATAGTTTAGGTAGCGCTGGTAAGAAATTCGAAGGAGGAAATAGAAGAAGATATAGAGGATAAAATCAATATAATACTTAAAAAAAAGCCCGATAAATTAATTTATCGGGCTTTTTTATTATTTTTTAATTCCTAATTTCATCAAAATAGTTTCTAACAAACACCATTTTGTAAATGCTGATTGTATCATATTTACACCAATAAACACACCAAACCACAACCATTTAATACTTACATAATAAGTTAATAAAACCATTAAAAGTACCATACAACCAACTATAACTCTAAAATATTTATTCAACATAATTTACTTGTTTTTATTTATAATTCTTTTTTTCTATCATATAATAAACTAATGGCACAACCAATAATGTTAACACAGTAGAAACAATTGTACCACCCATTAACGAAATTGCCAATCCTTGAAAAATTGGATCAAATAAAATAACAAAGGCTCCAATTACCACTGTACCCGCAGTTAATAAAATTGGTGTTGTTCTTACAGCTCCTGCTTCTATTGCCGCTTGTTTTAACGGGACACCTTCTTCTAGCCTTAAGTTGATAAAATCTATCAATAAAACGGAGTTTCTCACCATAATTCCTGCCAGAGCAATCATTCCAATAAAAGATGTTGCTGTAAAAAATGCGCCCATAATCCAGTGTCCTAAAACAATTCCTATTAAAGAAAGTGGTATTGCAACCATCATTACAACTGGTGCTTTAAAGTTTTGAAACCAACCCACAATCAAAATATAAATCAAAATAATTGCGCCTAAAAAAGCAATTCCTAAATCTCTAAAAACCTCTAAGGTAATTTGCCATTCTCCATCCCATTTTACAGTATAATCATCTTCGTAATCTGGCTGTCCTAAATACATTTCGTTTAATTTGTATCCTTCAGGAAGTTCAATTGTATTCAATTTCTTTTCCATTCCTAAAATAGCATAAGCAGGACTTTCTAATTCCCCAGCCATATCTGCCATAACATACACAACACGTTTTTGGTTTTTTCTGTAGATGCTTTTATCAGCAATTGTTTCTTTTATTTCAACCAAATCTACAATAGGAACCATGTTTCCCATTTTAGATTTTACTTTTAATTGAGAAATATCAGAAATAGTAGACTTTTCCTTTTCATCTAAACTCAACACCAAACCAACTTGACTTGCAGCATCTTCATCATATAAAGTTGTTATTGCTCTGTTAGATAAAGCCATATTCATGGTATATGCAATTTGCTGTGGCGCAACACCATACAGCATTGCTTTTTCTTTATTTATTTCAAATTGATATTCTTTTTGATCAGCTTCTACCATCCAATCAATATCTACAACATCATCGGTATTTTTTAAGATATTCTGAACATCGTTTGCTATTCTAATTTGCTCTTTATAATCTGGTCCGTAAACCTCAGCAACAATTGTCGATAAAACTGGAGGTCCAGGTGGAACTTCTACCAATTTTACATTTGCATTGTATTTTTTTGCAATTTTCTGAATTTCTGGTCTAAGCAACTTAGCAATTCCATGACTTTGAATTGTTCTGTCTCCTTTATCAACCAAATTCACCTGAATATCTGCCATATTAGATCCACCACGTAAATCATAATGACGCACTAATCCATTAAAAGTTATTGGTGCAGAAGTACCAATGTAATTTTGATAATTCACCACTTCTGGTCTTGTAGATAAATACTGAGCAATTTCTTGTGTAACAACGCCTGTTCTTTCTAAAGTTGTTCCTTCTGGCATATCTATTACCACCTGAAACTCGTTTTTATTATCAAAAGGCAACATTTTTACTGCAACAGAATTGGTTACAAATAATCCCATAGTTGCAATTAAAACAAAGAATGTTCCTCCTAAAAACAACCATCTTTTGGTTGCATTTTCTAATAAAGGTCTCTCAAACTTATTGTATACTCTATAAATAAACGTTTCTTCTAACGGTTTTTCAACTTTTTCTTCTCCTCCTTTTTTATCTTTTTCTCTTAAGAAAATATATCCTAAATAAGGTGTAATTGTTAATGCTACAAATAAAGATAAAATCATTGCAATTGAAGCTCCAATTGGCATTGGCGCCATATAAGGCCCCATCAAACCAGATACAAAAGCCATTGGTAAAACGGAAGCAATTACTGTAAATGTTGCCAATATTGTTGGGTTACCAACTTCATTAATTGCATATAATGCAGCTTGTTTAAAAGGCAAGCGTTTCATTTTAAAATGCCTGTGCATGTTTTCTGCAATAATAATAGAATCATCAACTACAATACCTGTAACAAAAACCAATGCAAAAAGCGTAATTCTGTTTAAAGTATAATCTAACATATAGTAACTTAACAATGTTAAAGCAAATGTAATTGGCACAGATAAAAACACGACCAATCCACCACGCCAACCCATAGCTAACATCACTACAAGTGTTACTGCAATGATAGAACCAATAAGGTGTAATAATAATTCTGATACTTTGTGAGAAGCTGTTTCCCCATAATTTCTTGTTACTTCTACATGAACATCATCTGGTATTAAAGTAGTTCTTAAATGAGCTACTTTATCTAAAACTACTTCTGCAATTTTCATTGCATCTGCTCCTTTTCTTTTAGCAACAGAAATCGTTACTGCAGGATATTCAGATTTATATGTTTGAGCTTTATCACTTGCTTGTCCAAAACCTAAAGACACATAGTTTTGTGAAATTTCTGGTCCGTCAACAATAGTTGCAATCTGTTTTAAATAAATTGGTAAATTTTGCTGCACGCCAACCACCAAATTTTCTACATCTTTAACAGAAGCTAAAAATTTACCTGTATTTACTAAAAACTCAGTATCGTTTTTATCAAAACTACCAGAACTTAATTGTGTATTATTGGCTTTTATCATTTCAGAAACAGATAAGAAATCTAATCCACTAGCAGCCAACTTATCTTTATCTAAAACCACACGCAATTGTCTGTTTCTTCCACCTATTTTATGTGTAATAGAAACATCATTTACTTTCTTAATTTCTGTTTCTAACTCTTGCGCCATTTGGCTAATTTGATAATCACTGTAATTTTCACTCCACAACGTTAAACCTAACATTGGCACATCATCAATAGCACGTGTTTTAACTAACGGAAACGTAACACCTTGTGGCATTTGATCCATATGTTTGTTAATTTCATTATACAATTTTACAAACGAACGCTCAATGTCTTCGCCTACATAAAACTGAACAATTACAATCGCTTTTTCGTTCATAGCAGTGGCATACACATACTCTACACCCTTAATATTAGAAATTAATTTCTCTAAAGGTTTTACAACTCTATTTTCTACTTCTGTAGGACTTGCGCCTGGGTAACCCACAAAAATATCTGCCATTGGCACATCAATTTGTGGCTCTTCTTCTCTAGGAATTAAAAACGAAGCATATACACCAACAACCATAAAAACGATCATTAGAAGCACTGTAAGTTTAGATCCTATAAAGACTTTTGCAATTTTACCAGCTAAACCTTCTTTCATATTATTTATTTTTTGGGCGTTTTAACAGGCTATCCATTTCAATCTTTTTTTGCCATAAATGGCAGCAAAAAAAGGATTTCCATTGCTATCCTTAACGCGGAATGTTAGTTATTGAATTGTAATTTTTGCTCCGTTAAATAATTTTCCTTCAGCAGAAACTATATAAGATTCATCTGAATTTAAACCAGATAAGACTTCAACTTCATTTCCGTAAGTTCTACCTAAACGTAACCAACGTAAAATTGCTGTGTTACTTTCACTTACTGTATAAACTCCAGATAATTGTCCGTTTTTAACTATTGCATCCGTAGGAATTAAAACCAACTCAGATTTTACTTTTCTTTCTACAGGAAACTGAACTGTAGAAAACATACCAGATAAAATATTTGCATCTGTTTTTTCTAAAGCTACTTTTACTAAATATTGTCCTCCAGTATTTTTAGCAGAAGTACTTACTTCTGTAACTTTTCCTTTTACAGTTGTATCAATCGATTTTACTAATACATTTACGTCTGTTCCTTTGTCAATTTCTGATATTTCTGTTTCTGGCACCATTGCAATCACTTCAAAAACTTTAGGAGTTTCTAAACTAATTAAAGGCATTCCTGGATTTGCCATATCTCCGTTTTCTACGTTTTTACTTGTAATTACACCACTAAAAGGAGCTGTAATATTAGAATACGTAAACTGTGCATTAATTTCGTTTTTCATTTGATTTGCAGATTCTAATCCGGCTTTTGCCATTTCGTAATTTGCAGTCATATCATCCATTTCTTTTTGAGTAACACTGTTACTTGCAAATAAGTTTTTAAAACGATTGTAATTCTTTTCAGCATTTTTAAAAGCCGCTTTTGCTTGAATTATTCCTGCATTTACTTGTCCTTTTTTAGCTTCTAAATCTGTATTATTAATAGAAACTAACAACTGACCTTTTCTTACTTTATCGCCAACATTTACGTGTACCTTTTTTACGTAACCCATCATTCTAGTACTTAAGTCTGTACTATTTGCTGCTTGTATTTTACCACTAACAGACAAAAATTGACTGTTACTATTTACAGCAACTTTATTTACCGAAATTTTAATTGCAGGAGTAGTATCTATTGCTGCTTTTTTTTCTTCGCTACCACAACTAGTAATAAATATTGATGCAGATAAAAACGCGATTATGTAGATATATTTTTTCATTTTAATAATTATTCTTTAGTTAAAAATTCTAAATAAGTTTGTGTAAAATTGTATTCGAAAATTGTTTGGTAATATTCTAATTGCTTTTTAGCAAATTGAGTTTCTGCCATTAACAAATCAGATGTTTTTTCTAATCCTTCTTTAAATCTATTTTTTCTAATTCTTAAAGATTCTTCAGATTGTTGTATTGCTAAACTTGTTAATTCTAATCTATTTTTAGCATCTACTAATTGGCGTTTTACTTTGTTTAATTCTAAATTACTTTTAGACACATATTGATTGTATTCTAATTTTGATTTTTCGAATTCAGCTTTACTTTTTTGCGCTTTTCCAAAACGTTTAGATCCCTGAAACAAATCCCAACTTAATTGTGCACCAATTAAATATCCATTTGCATTTCCTTGAAACACTTTATTATCATACATTTCATAACTACCAAAAGCATTTAAACGAGGTAAAAAAGCCATTTTAGCCGCTTTATTCATTGCTTCAAATCCTTTTAAAGCAAGTTCCATTGCTTTGATATCAGATCTGTTTTCTGATATTTTTTTATCATCAACATTAAAACTAACCACTGATAAGGTTTCTGTTGGTTTATAAACTACGTAGCTTTTATCATTCATCAAAAAAGACAAATAATTAGAGGCATTTTGCACATTACTTTTTGCAGTTTGTAATTGGTTTTTAACTTCTGTAACTCTTACCTCAACATTTAAAACATCTGCTCGCTGTAAAAACCCTTGTTTAAAACTATTATCTGCCATTTGTTTGTTTGCATTGGCCGCTTTTAGTGCTTTTTCTATAACGTCTACTGCTTTATAGGCTAATTGCAATTGCATGTATGCTTTATCTACTTCAAACACCAAGTAATCTTGCATTCTTTCTGTTTTTAAAGACATTGCTTCCATTTTAGATTTGGCTGCTTTTCTTTGATAAAAACCGTCAAAATTTATTAATGGTTGCTGAATTTCGATCTTTGTAGCAAAATTTCTAGTAGTGATTGGATCATTTAATAATGATGGATTAAAATCGTTTTGCGTTAAAATTTCTTGATTTAATTTAGACCCAAAAGCCATTAAAGGATTCGTTGTAGAAATACCAGTATGACTTGCTTTAATGTTTGGTAAAAAGACTGCATTGGTTTGATTGTAATCTGCTTTTGCTGCATTAAACGCTTCTTTAGAAATTTTTAAGGATAAATTGTTTTCAGATATTTTAGACAAAACATCAGACTTACCAATCGAAATTATTTCTTGTGCAGGTAATTGTTTAGAAAACAACAACACAATTACAAATACACTTTTTATTATTTTATTTATCTATTCTATTTTAACAGTACAAAGCTAAATTGAATAAAATCTTTTTTTAGTAACATTAGTTACTAAAGAAAAAGCACTTAAACCATAGAGATTTAAGTGCTTTTTAATTAACTTTTAAATTAAAAACTAAGTTAGTTTCTAATAACTTGTATCATCTAACTTTACCTTACCGTGAAAAGTTTTATATAAAAACAAAAAGTATCCTGCTAAAAGCGGCGCTCCAATTAAAACAATTGTTAACATAATGCCTAAAGATTTTTGAGATGATGCTGCATTATAAATAGTATCACTAAATTAGGGCCTATGGTAGAAGGCAATAAAACAGGGTACAGTTGAAAAGCAACTAGCATTAATAAAAACGCCATTGTTAACGATGAAAAAACCAGAGCATTGCCATATTTTTTCTTAGAAACCAACCTTGGCACATTCGCTACTGCTAAAAAAGCAAGAATTGGTAAAATAAAAAATACAGGGTATTCTTTAATTAAAATATAAATTCATAAAAAAAGCACTTGTCTACACAAGTGCTTTAGGGTTAACTAAATCTTTTTATAATTTCAACCAATTCTTTTGTTTGTAAAACTCCAGATTGTCGCCAAAGCTGTTTCCCTTCTTTAAAAACCATAAAAGTTGGCACTCCTTTAACTTGATATTTTAATGCTAATGATTGATTTTTATCAACATTTATTTTAATAATTGAAACCTTGTCGCCTAAAACGTCTTTAACTTGTTTTAAAATTGGATTCATCATTTTACAAGGACCACACCATTCTGCAAAAAAATCGACTAAAACAGGTTTTTCTTGATGTATTATTTCTGAAAATTTAGCCATAAAATTAACTTTAAAGTTCTAAAATTTTAATACTATTTCTATGAAGCACTATTTTACTTTCATTCTCTAGCTTTTTTAACAATCTAGAAATTACAACTCTAGAAGTGTGTAAATCGTCTGAAATTTGTTTGTGAGTTACTTGTAAAACATCATTGTGTGTAACCATAGCTTTGTCTTTTAAATACTTAAAAAGACGCTCGTCCATCTTTAAGAAAGCAATAGTATCTACTGCCACAAGAAGTTCTTCTACACGGTTGTGGTAACTTTGTAAAATAAAAGATTGCCAAGATTTATAAGAGCTTAACCATGCGGTCATCTTTTCTTTTGGTAGCATTATCAATTCTATATCTGTTTCTGCAACGGCTCTTATTTTGCTTTTTGTTTGTCCCATACAGCACGAAAGTGTCATGGCACAAGTATCTCCTTTTTCTAAATAATACAAAACTAGCTCCTCGCCTTTTTCATCTTCTCTAAGTATTTTTATAGCTCCAGAAAGTAATAATGGCATCGAAGTTATGTAATCTCCTCGGTCTATAATTGTAGACTCTGCTTTATAAGCTTTAGAAACACCTATTTTTGTAATTTCTTGTATTAAACTATCTTCAAAAAGATATCCAAAATTAGTAGCTAATTCGTCTGCCATTTTATAAATTTTAAAAGTATAAAAATAATAAAATGATTTTACGCAAAGTATTTTAAACCTATTAAAGATTTAAGTTTGATTATTTTACTTTCTTATCTGAATTTATCAATAAAAAAATTGCTGCTATTAAACCGATTACTACAACAGCAAATACACCAATCATAACTGTACCGTTTACCCAAGAAACTAGCGGGAAATTTAAAAAGTCCATAATTTTAAGTTTGCTACAAAACTAAAAACTATGGACTTTAAAATTTATGATATAAATCAGGTTTTAAAAATCTACGTTTAAAATATCTCCGCTTAATTGTAATAATTGAAGTTCAATTAATTTCGCGTCATATTTTGCATTATTTAATGCCGTTTTAGAGTTTATTAGATTTATTTGAGCTTGTCTAAACTCTATTGAGGTCACTTGCCCTAGTTTGTATCGCTCTTGTGTTCTTTTAAAGTTATTCTCTGTAGTTAAAACATTTGTTTCTTGAGCTTTTAAAATAAATAACTGATTTTGATAATTTTCCCAAGTATTCTTTAGATTATTTTCTATAGTTATTTTTTGTTGTTCTAAAAGTATTTGCTGATTTTCTAAAGCAATCTTAGAATTGGCAATTCTTGTTTTTGTTGAACCTCCATCAAAAATATTCCATGTTAAATTAACACCCGCATTTAAACCATCAGACGTAATTAATTTTGCCCCAAAAGGATTGATTAAATTCTCGTTTCTGGTTCTATTATAACCATAAGAAGCATTAAAATTTAAAGACGGTAAATAACTTGCTTTGTTAATTTTGATATTAAACTCACTTATAGCAATGTTTTTTTCATTCTGTTTTAAAAGCGAATTATTTTCTAATGTTTTATTTTTTAAATCATTAAAGCTTAACATTTTATTATAAGTCACTTCTGTTTCAACAGAAAAATTTGCATCGTTTTTTTTACCTAAAATAACATTTAAACCACGTTTTGCATTGTTTAATTGTTGTTTTGCTGCGATTAAAGAAATACTATCATTATTTACATCTACTTGCGCGTTTAAAAACTCTAATTTGGTAGATTGACCATAATCATATTGATATTGGGCACGTTGTAAACGTTGTTTAGAAATGGTAAGTGCTTCTGTTAAGTTGTCTGTAT
Organism: Polaribacter marinaquae; assembly: GCF_038019025.1. Classification (NCBI taxonomy): domain Bacteria; kingdom Pseudomonadati; phylum Bacteroidota; class Flavobacteriia; order Flavobacteriales; family Flavobacteriaceae; genus Polaribacter; species Polaribacter marinaquae. Next base: position 2,278,736 of record NZ_CP150496.1, on the reverse strand, counting down.
TTTCTGATAAACGAGCAATTTGAAAATACGTTGTAAACAATTGCAAATATGTATTTTCTATCGTTTCTCTAGCTTGTAACTCTGTTAAATTATAGGTTTCTTTTAATTGCTCTACATTATATTTACGACCAAAACCATCAAAAATTGTATAGTTTACAGCAAGTGATGCATTGTATGTTTTTGCTACAACACCATTACCAGATATTTCAGAATCATCACCAGTATCTCTATCCGTAAAAATTAAACTTTGATTGTTCCTACTATAGTTTGCACCAGAATTAAAAGTTGCAGTTGGTAATTTACCAGTATTGTAAATACTTGTATTGTTCTCTGCAATTTCTAAGTTATTCTTGGCAATTTTAATTCCGAAATTATTTTCTAATGTTATTTCTAACGCTTTTTCTTTGGTTAAAATTTCTTGAGAAACCATTTGTAAAGTCGATAAAAAAACGACTGCTAATATTGTTTTTCTTACCAATCTCATATTATTCTTCTTTTGAATTAATCTTAAGAGTTTGTTCTTCTTCATCTACTTTGGCTTCTATAATTGCTCTTTCTACCTCTTCTTTTGTTACATGTTCTCCTGTTTTTAACCACTTTGCCTTTACTTTAATAGAGTTAGATACAGAAAGTAAAATAGGCAACATAACTAATGTTAAAACAGTAGCAATTGCAATACCATAAGAAATTGAAATTGCCATTGGTATTAAAAATTGTGCTTGTCTACTTTTTTCTAATAGTAAAGGTGCTAAACCAGCAACTGTAGTTAAAGACGTTAAAAATATTGCTCTAAAACGAGATTGACCTGCAGCAATTAAAGCATCATCATATTTCATGCCTTCTTTAAGGTAATTATTAAACTTACCAATTAATACCAAACCATCGTTTACCATAATTCCTATTAAGGCAATAATTCCTAAAAAGGATAAAATACCAATTGGAAAATTATGAAAGTAATGCCCCCAAACTACACCAATCATACTAAAAGGAATCATGATTATTAATAAAATTGGCTGGCTATAAGAACGGAACGTAAATGCGATTACAATATAAATTAGTAATAAAATAATAGGCCCAACAACATTTACAGAATCTGTTGTTTTTTTAGCTTCTCTATTTTGACCTTCATATAAAGGTGAAACTGTTGGATATTTAGATATTATTTCTGGCATTACCCTTGTTTTAATATCATCTAAAATTTCTGTAGCACTTGTTTCTAGATCTTTTAAATCTGCTGTGATTTGAATTTCTCTTTTACCTTTTAAATGATTTATTGCAATATCTCCTCTAGCAATTGTATAATTTGCAATTTCAGAAAATGCAACTCGAGTACCAGAAGGTGTAGAAATTCTCATGTCATCTAAATTCTTAATAGAAGATCTATCTTTTTTATCATAACGAACCCAAACTTTAATTTCATCTTGACCTCTTTGAAATCTTTGTGCCTGAAATCCGAAGAAACCATATCTAATTTGCGCCATTATTGCTTGCAAATTCAAGCCTAATAAATACGCATTATCTTTTAAAGTAATTTGAATTTCTTTAATTCCGGCAGGATCATTATCTGCAATATCTTTTAAAAGTGCATTGTTTTCTAACTCTTGTTTAAGCTCTTGTTTGGCAGCTTTTAACTCGCTAATATTATTACCTAATAAAGAAACAGCAACCGGACTTCCACCAAAATTACCACCAGACCCAAAAGTTAAACTTTCTACACCATAAACTTTACCAACTTTATCGCTAATAGAATTTGTAATTTCTGGTGACGAGAAATCTCTGGCTTCACCAGGTAAAAGATTTACCGTTAAAGTTGCGTTTGCACTACCAGGTCCAATTCTTTTAATAACATTTTCTACTACAGAAATATTACCTGTTTGTTTTTCTGTGTATTCTGTGTTTGTTAACCAAACTTTTTCTTCTATAGACGATATTATAGAATCTGTAATTTGCTCGTTAGTACCTTGCGGCATTGTTAAAGCTATCTGAACTCTATCACTTGCTATTCTTGGAAAAAACGCTTGTTTTACAATACCTGCATTCATTGCCATAATACTAAATATTACAAGCGCAATTGGTAAAGACAATGCAAAAACTTTATTTTGCAAACAGAACTTTAAAAAAGGCATGTAAAAAGTATCTCTTAATTTCATTAACAACCTATCTGCTGCTTTATTTACTTTTGTAAAGAAAGCATCGATAACATTGGTTTTTTTCTCTTCTCCGTTTTCTTCTCTTTTTCTTTCTAAAGCTTTAGAATGTGCAATATGCGCCGGTAAAATAACCAATGCTTCTACCAAAGAAACCGTTAATGTTAATAATACAATTGTAGAAACTTCACCAAAAAAGCTTCCTATTCTACCATCAACAAAAAAGAATGTAGAAAATGCAATAATTGTAGTTAAAATAGCAGATACAATTGGCGGAATAACTTCCATTGTTCCATCTATTGCGGCATTTATTTTAGATTTTCCTAAGTCGTAATAATGATGATAAATATTCTCTCCAATCACAATACCATCATCAACCAAAATACCAATAACGATGATCATACCAAATAATGATAATACATTGATTGTTACATCAAACTGAGCAGCAAAAATAAACATCCCGAAAAATGCAACAGGCAAACCAAAAGCTACCCAAATTGCCAATCTTAAATTTAAAAATAACGCTAAGAAAAACAACACCAATAAAATACCTACAACTCCGTTTTCTATTAATAATTTAGTTCTACCATTTAGTGTAATAGAAGCATCACTAGAAATATTTAATTGTACGTTTTGTTGTTGCTGATTAAATTTATGAATGTATTCTTTAATTTTATCTGCAGAACTAATTAAGTCTTCGTTATTTGTATTACTTACCGTAACATTAATTGCTAAATTACCGTTGTAATACAATCTATCTGGCGTTTCAGACCAAGTATCGCTAACTTTTGCAATATCTTTTAATCGAATAATATTACCATCGGTAGACGTTCTAACTATTAAATTTTGAAGCTCTACACCATAATAAGAACGGTTACTTGCTCTAATTAAATAATCTTCTTCGGATGTTTTTATGTTACCACCAGTAATTAAAATATTAGAGTTTCTTATGGCATTTGCAACCTCTGTAAAAGACATATTGTAAGAACGCAAATCGTTCTCTCTAACAGAAATTTCTATTTCTTCGTCTGGAAAACCAGAAATTGCTACTTGAGAAATTCCTTCGATACCTCGTATATCGTTTTCTACATTTCTAGCATATTGTTTTAATGATTTTAAAGGAACATTTTCTCCACTAACCGTAAAACTTATTGTTGGTCTTATACTTTCTACCTTTGCAATTACTGCGGGTTCCATACCAGAAGGAAAAGACGGAACTCTATCTACTGCATTTTTAACATCAGATAAAACAACATCTATATCTTTACCTTTTTCTACTTCGATGTTTACACTTGCAGAGTTTTCTCTAGAAACAGATGTTACTCTTTCTACACCAACAATTCCTTTTAAATTATCTTCAATTTTTAAAACTACACCTTCTTCCATTTCTGCTGGTGAAGCACCAGGATAAGCTAAACTTATTTGAATAAGTTGCGAATCTACTAGCGGAAAAAAAGAAGATTTCATGCTAATTGCACCAACCGCTCCAAAAATAATAAATGCAAGAATCATTACATTTACAGCAACCGGGTATTTAATAAAATAAGTAATGATTTTTTTCATAGTTTACTTCTTTTTATTAATTTTTACAACCATTCCGTCGAAAGCTCCTGGTAAAGTTTGTGTTAAAATTTTTGCATCATTTTCGATTCCTTTAATCACAACTTTATCTGTTCCAAAATATACTGGTTGTACAGAAACTAAGCTCAAAATACTATCGTTTTTAACTGTGTAAACTGCGGTATTATCTATTAATAATTTTCTAGGAATTTCAATTGCATTAGATTCTGATTTGGCTACTAAATTTGCTTCTAAAAACATTCCTTCTTTTAGATCTTTATGTTTTACATCTATAAACGCTTTAATTGTTTGCGAAACCTGATCTACTTTACCGTTTACTCGAACTACTTTACCTGTATATTCTTTGGTTTTCTCTAAATTTGTTAGTGTTACAGAATTGCCCACTTTTAGTAAATCTGCAAATTCAGAATTTATAGAAACTTCCATTTCATAAACACTTGGGTCGATAAATTCACCCAACTTTTGCCCAACTCTTACCAAAGAACCCGGACTAACTAATGCTTCTGTTAAAATACCAGAAAAAGGTGCTCTAATTTTATATTTAGACAAACGAACTTCTAAATTTTTTACATTGTAATAAGCTGTTATAATACCTCTACCAGAAATAAAATACTTTTCTTTATCCGAAGAAAACTCAGGAATTTTAGGTGTAGAATTGTTCATATTAAAACCCTTCAAATAAGATTCCCATTTGCTAAACTCGTTAGGATAATCTAATCTTAAATCTGGTAAAATAGCAGTAATTAAATTATATAAATTACTTTTTTGAGATTGTAAACTAGCGTAAAACTCGTCATTATTAAGACTTAAAAGCGTTTCGCCTCTATAATAGTTTGTACCTGGTTTAAATAATTTATTTGAAGTTTTTAAAACACCTTGTACTTCAGAGAAAATTTCTATTTTATTTTTTGCAGTTAAGTTACCGCTAGCAGATAAAATAATAGGAATTTCTTTATTCTCTACATTTTCTACAAATACCGTTTTTATCTGTTTTTTAAATTTTGGTTTTGGTTTTTGATTCTTATCAATAAGGTAATTTCCTAATAATATTGCTCCTGCAATACTTAATACTCCTAGAATGGCTAGAATAACTTTTCTCATAATTGGTTTCGTTTCACTTTTTAATAGTTCGTAAAAAGTTTTCTTGTGGTTGGCACAAAGATACTTTTTATGACTCTAGCTATTTGGTAAAGTTTAAAACCAACTATGTTAAAGAAACGTTATAATTTACTAATAAAATTAGTTCTTCTAGAAACTCACTTTTTTTTAGCATCTTTATATCATCTAAAAATATATAAATGTCTTCTAATAAAAGGATTTCTCGTGCTTTTAAAAATGCTAAAAGAATTTGTTTTAATACAGATTCTAAATTTGTGTTTTTTAGTGATTCTCATAGAGGTAACAATGGCTTTGCAGACGATTTTGCTAGAAATAGAAATATGTTTAAGCATGCTTTAGAACATTACTACACTAATAATTTTACTTATATAGAATTAGGTGATGGCGATGAGTTATGGGAAAACAGACGTTTTGAAAGAATTTTTAGAGCAAACAAACACATTTACATGTTGCTTAAAAAGTTTAATGATGATAATAGGTTGCATTTTATTTGGGGAAACCATGACATGAAATACAAAAACCCGGCAACAATTCGTAGGAATTTACATTATTATTACGACTCTGTAACAGATACACAAAAAGAGCTACTAATTGGTGCCTCTTTTTCTGAAGCAATCGTTTTAGAAGATGAAAATAGCGGAAAAGGGATTTTTTTATTACACGGACATCAAGCAGATTGGTTTAATTATGTTTTTTGGAGATTGAGCAGTTTTTTAGTAAAAACACTATGGAAACCATTACAAATACTAGGTTTTTCAGACCCTACAAGTCCGGCTCAAAATTTTAAAGAACGTATAAAAGTAGAGCACAAACTAGAAAAATGGATTATGGAAAATAATAATCAAATGATGATTACCGGACACACACATAGGCCACGTTTTCCCGATAAAAGTGAAATCCCTTTTTTTAATGATGGTAGCTGCGTACATCCAAGATCTATAACGGGTATAGAAATAGAAAACAACGAAATTACACTTATAAAGTGGCACATAATAACCAACAATAATGGCACAATGCAAATAAAAAGAACCATTTTAGAAGGGCCAGAAAACTTAACACATTATATAAATTAATTTGATTTGTTGCACAAATACAAATACGGCACTTTATTTCTCTTCTATTGATGAAATTCCGTCTGAAACCTTAAAAGAGTTAGGTTGTTTAGACAACTTATATTTTAATCCTAAATTTTTAAAATCTTTAGAGATAAATCATCCAAAAATTACATTTTCTTATATTATTTTAGTTGATAATTTAAAAAATCCTATTGCTTTTGCTAGTTTAAAAATAGTAGATTTTCACTTAAAATCTATAAAAGATAATTTTGATTTTTTAAAGAATATTGGCAGAAAACTGCATCTTTTTCCAGAAACAAAACCTTTAAAACTATTAATATGTGGTAATACATTTGTTAGCGGAGAACACGGTGTATTCATCAAAAATAATCAAGATAAAAAAGCTGTAGTTAAAGAACTAGCTGCTAGTATTTATCACTTTGTAAATTCTGATAAAAAATTAAAAAAACAAATTGATGCTTTTTTAATAAAAGACTTTGTCGATGCTTCTATAAACATAACAAACAAGTTAAAATTATACAATTATCATCCTTTTTCAGTAGAACCAAATATGGTTTTAAAATTAGATACAAATTGGTTAAATTTTGATGATTATTTAGCTTCATTAAAAACAAAGTTTAGGGTAAAAGCAAAAAAAGCTTTTAAACTGAGTAAAGAATTGGTAATTGAAGATGTTACGCTTGCATCCATAGAAAATATTTTACCTAAAATAAAATCCTTGTATACCAAAGTAGCTACCAATGCTAGTTTTAATTTGGTAGATTTCAATTTAGAAACTTACATAAGTTTAAAAGAAAAACTAGGTGAAAATTATATTTTAAAAACCTATTGTTTAAACGGTGAAGTGGTTGGTTTTATATCTGGTGTTATTAATAAAAATGCTTTAGATGCACATTTTGTTGGTATCGATTATCGATTAAATAGAGCGTATGCTATTTACCAAAGAATGCTTTATAATTATATAGAAATTGCCATAAAAAACAATTTAAACACTATTAATTACGGACGAACAGCAAGCGAGATTAAAAGTTCTGTAGGCGCAACCCCACAAAATTTAACAATGTATCTTCGTCATAAGAAAACTATAAAAAACAAAATTTTAAAGTTATTTTTGCAAAGAGTTCAACCAACACCGTTTCAACAAAAATTTCCTTTTAAAAAACAAAGTTAAATGCAAACTATACAAGAATTAATAAAACTTTTAAATCTAGAAAAAGTAGGAGAAAATATATTTAGCGGTAATAGTTATACTATTGGTAGCCCGCAAGTTTTTGGCGGACAAGTTTTGGCACAAGCCGTTAATGCTGCACATAGAACAATTCCAGAAAATAGATTTTTACATTCTTTACATGGTTATTTTTTAGAAGCAGGAGATTTAAAGGTTCCTATTAATTATAAGGTTGAAGAAGTTAGAAATGGCGGAAGCTTTTCTACAAGAAGAGTAACTGCAATACAACATGATAAAACCATATTTATACTTGCAGCTTCTTTTCATCAGCAAGAAGAAGGTTTTGAGCATCAAGCTAATTTTGATAAAGACATAAAACAACCCGAAGAACTTTTAAGTTGGGATGATATGTTGGTTAAATTTGGAGATTTCTTACCAAAATCTACTAAAGAATTTTTAAACGTTAAAAGACCAATAGAGTTTAAACCTATTAGAGTTCCAAATCCTTTAGATCCAAAAAACTTGCCACCTACAGAGCAAGTTTGGTTTCGCTTAAAAGGTAAACCTGAAAACCTAGATTTTAGAACAAAACTAGAAATCCTTACATATATTTCTGATTATAACATACTTAATGCAGCTTTTAATCCAAATGCAAGCAAGTATAATTTTGGGAACACGCAAACTGCAAGTTTAGATCATTCTATGTGGTTTTTTAGAGATTTTGACTTTAACGATTGGATGCTTTTTACAGCAGAATCACCAAATGCTTTTGGCGCTAGAGGTTTATCTAGAGGAAATATTTTTACAAGAGACGGTAAATTAATAGCATCTTTTGCACAAGAAGGATTGTTAAGACCTAAAAAGAAATAATTATGAACGATGCTTTATTATACATATTAACAACCAACGGTTTACTGTTTTTATTGAGTATAATTTTTTGGAAATTTCCACCCAAAAAAATTAATAGTATTTACGGCTATAAAACACCTAAAGCGATGCAAAATCAGCAAATTTGGGATTTTGCAAACAGCACTTTTAATAGAAGTCTGTTAATTTACGCAGGTTTGTCTTTTATTGCTTGTTTAGCTTTTACCACTTTATTAAACGCTAATTTAACTTGGCAACCAATGGCTTTTGTTTTTTTATCTGTAATTGTAAGTATCGTAAAAACAGAAAAAGCTTTAAACGAAAACTTTACGGATGAAGGAAAAAAGAAAAAGCTTAAAAAGTAGCCATTAAAGAAATTGATAAGTTTCTACCAGGAGAAGCAACACCAGAAGCAAATTCTATATAATGTTCGTCTAGTAAATTATCTAATCTTGCTTGCACAGACACATTATTATTAACATCATATCTACCATTTAAGCCTAAAGTAGCCCAACTTGGTGTGCCAAAGTAAATATCTGATGCTGTAGCACCGTTTTCGTTAACAATTGGTGTTAAATCGTGATTATCGATACCTTCTGTAATATTAAAATCTTCTATATCTTTTTTGGCATTGAATCTAACAGCTGCACCTAATTCTATTTTATTTACTTTATAGTTTACACCAAATTGACCAAATAACGGCGGAATAGAAGACATTGGTTCTTCTGTGTCGTAGGTACGTCCTTTAGTATAAGTAATAAAACCTGTTGTATTCCAAACATCAGAAATTTTACCTAAATAGTTTGCTGTAAACCCAGTAATATAAGCAGTTTCTTTATTTTGATTAGAAACAGCGTTCCCAAATTCGCCATCAAACTCTACTTGTTGTACACTACCGTCTGCGTTGTAAACAAAATCTCTTTGAATATAATTATCTAATAATGTGTAATAGATATTTGCACCAAATCGAAATCTTTTGTTATTAAAGTATTTTTGAATACCTAGTTCTGCACTATACGCATATTCTGGTGTAACATTGATATTTGGCACTGTAACATTGCCAGATTTTTCTCTAACTCTACCAACATCATCTATGTTAGGTGATCTAAAACCAGATGATAAAACGCTATTTATTTGCCAATTTTTATTAGGTTTAAAAACGTAACCTAAAGTTGCCGTAACTGCAGAATGATTTGCTTCAATATCTGTTTCTGGTAGCTGAATAAATGTTTGATCTATCCATTTTGCTTCTAAATGGGTGTTTGTAAATCTTAAGCCAGAGTTTAAAGTAGATTTAGCACTAAGATCTTGTCTATAATCAACATAAACAGCAGAACTCAAATAACTGCTTCCACCATCAGGATAACGAGATTGTACTTTAAAATTGTTAGAAAAACCATTAATTTGATTGTTTTCTATATTTAATTCTCTTCCGTAAGAATTTGAACCGACGTCGTTATAAGCCAATTCAAAACCATAAGAAAGTGTTCTTTTTTTATCTTCTGTTAAAGACACAGAAAAATCTCCATTCAAACTAAAAACATCTACAGATTCTTCTCTATAAGAACGCTCTAAACTACCAAATTTTCTTTGGATTCTACTTTCTTGCAGGTTCTGATACGCTGCAGTAATAACTCCTTTTTCTAACCAATTTTTGTTGGCATCAAATAATAATTGAGACGAAATTAACAATCTTTCTTGCGGACCATAATACCATTCTGCAAATTTTAACGTTCCGCCACTTAATTCTGTTAACCTGTCAAACCTTGGTATATTTGATGTAGTAGAGTATTGTAAATTAATTTTTAAATCTGCGTTTTTATTTAAAGGCACAAAAAACTTCTGCAAAACATCTGTTTGATTGTAGCCTGTATTTCTTTGCAAATTTGGATCTAAATTTGGTGTAGGATTCTCTTTATAATTTCCGTTAATATTTTCAGAGTAAAAGAATACTTTTCCCCAATCATCAAAACCATGCCTTCTATTTTCACCAGCTTTTAAATCGCCAAAATCACTATAAGAAACACTTGTTAAAGAAGCCCAATTTTTGTTTCTAATTTCTGCAGTAACATTTGTAGTAATTTCATGATTAACAGTAGAAAACCTAGAAAAAAACTGACTTTTAACTTCTTTTTCTTCTGATAACTTTGGTGTTTTTGTGTAATAATGAATTACACCTCCTAAAGCATCTGAGCCGTAAAGAACAGAGGATGGTCCGAATACTACTTCTGTTTTATCTAAAATATTTGGTGTAACCGTAATAGAACTTTGTAAATGTCCTTTTCTATAAATTGCATTATTCATTCTAACACCATCTACAACTAATAAAACACGATTAGATTCCATACCTCTAATCACCGGACTTCCACCACCAAATTGAGATTTTTGAACTTTTATACCAGGTATTGTTGCCAATAAATCTGCAGACGTTTGTGGTGATACATTTTGAATATCTTTAGTATTTAAAACTGCAACCTGTTCTGCTATCCTGTATGCTTTTTCTTCTTTTTTAAATAATGAAAGTACAACTTCATCTAACTGCTCTGATTCTTTTGCTAAAGAAATAACATAATTCTTGCTCTTTAGCACAGATTTTTTGACTCTTAAAACAGCATATGCTAAGTGAGAGAAAACAACATATTCGTTCTCTTTAAAATCAGAAACATCTACCAAACCAAACTTATTGGTAGTTAGATTAATTGTTTGGTTATCATTAAAAACACTAACATTTTTAACAATTTTACCTGTTTGCTTGTCTAAAACTTTAACTTCTTGTGCATAAGTTATGCCTGCGACAAAAAAAACGATTGTAAGTAAAAATTTCTTCATTAATTAAAAACTGCTTCTAAAATTTGTAATGATTTAGGTTTTCTAAAGCCATCCAAATGTAATTCAAAATATCTTATTATGGTTTTTAACACCATTTGTCTTTCATTTTTACTGAAAGACACGTTTTCTATACTATCAAAATTTATGCCTAACAGCTTTTTAAATTGATAAAATTCGTTACCAGAAATAACATTAGCGTCAAGCGTTGATTCTGAGAAACTTCCGTTTAATAAATCGAAGCCAAATAAAGAATCATTTGTAGTATCAGGATAAAAGCCTAAAAAACGAGAAGCGTTTAAAAGAAAAAGTAAATGAAAATTGGCAATTTTATCATGAGAATCTAACCAATTTAATCCTGCCTCTAAATAATTGTAAAAAGATGTATTACTTTCTTCTTCTTGAATACTGTTAGACAACACTTCAGAAATAAACAATACAACAGATTGCTTAACTATATCTCTGTAAATAGAAGTATACGGATTTAAAACCTGCACTTCTTTAAGTGTATTTAAAGTACTTTTATTATTATGATTTGCTACAATTGTTAATTGTGTTAAAGGTTGAAAATAAGCAACTTTAATTCCGCCTTTTTTTGCTTTTAAAATCCCTTTTATAATGTAAGATTTTACACCATCTTCATATGTAAAACATTTAACTATTAAACTAGTATCGCTATATTTTAAACTACTTAAAACAATAGCTTTTGTTTTAATTGCAGCCATTATTAGTTTACAATTGCTATTTTGGTTATTGAGGTTTCTGATGCATCATCATTAGAAAGTAGCACAATGTAAATACCAGAAGCAACTTTTCTACCAGATAAATTTTCTTTGTTCCATACTACCTTACCACCTTGAAGCTCTTGCCCTTCTACAATATTAGTTTCATAAACCAAATTACCTGCTACATCTACAATTTTAACATTTGTACCCTTTGGTAAATGTGTTCCATTTCTGCCATCTATTGTTACAGTTTCATGATTTTTTAAGACAGGATTTGGATACGCATAAACTTCACCTAAAACATCACCAAAAGGCGCAACTTTACTATTGTAAGCTACAATACCTTTATCTGTTGCAAAATATACTTTACCCGTAGAAGTATCTACGCTAATTTTTAATATTCGGTTAGATGGTAAAGGTGAATTTTGCTTACTAAAATTAGCCAATGTTGTTTGCCCGCTTGGGTTTGTGTAAATCACACCTCCGTTATCAGTTCCAATCCATTTATTATCTGCGCCATCAACAGAAATACTATTAATTGCTTGATCTCCTCCTAATTTTTTCGGAATTCCGTCATCTAAAATAATTACAGGATTTGCATTGGTAACTGTCTCTTCGAAAACTCCAGAAGCATTAGAATAAACTACCAAACCAGATTTTGTACCCAACCAAACTCTATTGCTTTTATCTACAGCAACAGTAACTACAGAAGCGTCTGGTAAATTACCCAAATTAGGTGTTGCTATTAAAGATTTTTTTCGGTTTCCGTTTTCATTAAACACAAAAACGCCGTTATTTCTAGAACCATACCAAATACTGTTGTTTCTATCTATTGCCATTTCGCTTAAACCAAATGCAGCATTGGTTTTTACAGAACTCATATCAAAACTAGACCATTGCCCATTAGTAGATAATTTTTTAAGTTCGTTTGGCACACCAATATTTGTTACCCATAAATTACCTTGGCTATCTATTGCAGAACCAACAACTCTAATAGTTACTCTGTTAGGATCTAATGCTTCTATATCTTGTAACGGACTATTTAATTGATTGTAAAATGTAGTAATTTCATCATTTTCTACAACCATTAAACCACCAGTAGCAACACTATTTGTGTTACTTGTATCGCCTAAAGAACTTATAAAAACTTTATTTTCTTGGTTAGGATCTATTGTAACATAACTTAAATCTGTTACCGGAAAACTAGGATTGTAGTTGGTATTTAACCAATTTTCTCCGTTAAAATGACTAAATCCTGCTTTGTTAAAAGTTGGCCCATACACAGAATTATAACCTCCGTAAACAATCCATAAATTATTATTTGCAGAAGCTATTGAAAAAGCATTGTTTGCTAACGGACCTTCTGGATGAATTTCTAAATAATTATTAGGGTTAGAAATATTTGATACCAAAACACCAAACTCTTTGGTTGCGATATAAACCAAATTATTTTCAAAAAAACTAGTGTTTACACTATAATCTAAACTAGAATTTGCACTAAAAGTTGCTTGAATTCCCATAGTTGTATTTAATACGACAACACTTTTACTTAAAGCAATATTTAAATGTGTTTCTGATGCTTTTGTTGCTAAAATATTTTCTGAAAAACTTTGTATTTGATTTAAAGCATTACCATCATATACATATAAATTTCTGTTTTCTGATACATACAAGTTATTTAAAAATGAGATCGATTTAAAACTTCTGCCATCAAATTGCTGCTCCCAATTATTATAATCTATTAATAAAGTACTGTTAACATCAGCTTTAAAAATACCAGAATCTGTAGCTGCGTAAATAACATCATTATTTACTAATGTTTCATTAATTTTTACTGATGTAGAATTGTTTCCTATAAAATAAGTATCGCCAAATTCTAATTTTTCTATATCATACACTACAATGGCAAAAGGTGTTGCTAAAAAGAGTTTATTACCGTGTTCTGATATATGATTGATACTTTTTTCTCCAGATTGACTAAAATTAACAATGTCTGATGAAATTGTAATAGAACCATCATTATCTACAACTTCTACCAAACCATTTTCGTAACCAATAATTAATCTTTGATACGTTTTATTATAATAAATTGATGTTGTATTCTCACCAGATAAACCTTGTACAGAAGATAGTTTATCAATATCGCCAGTTAAAACATTGTAGGTAAAAACAGCATTATCTGCCAACGCATAAATTACATTATCTACCTTTGTAAAATCTTTAACATTATTGTACGAATAGAAATCTTCCCAAGAATCACTGTAATCTGTTTGAGAAAATATTATCGAAGAGATAATGAATATATAAAGAGTTACTATTTTTTTCATGAAGATAAAATTAATAATCAAAGATATTTATTTATTGTTACAATAACGCTAAAACACATTACATTAGTACAAAATACAGCACGTTTTATGAGTATAGAAATAGAAAGAAAGTTTTTGGTAAAAAACTTAAACTTTAAAACAGAAAGTTTCGAAAAAAAATATATTAAACAAGGGTATCTAAATTCTGATAAAAACCGAGCCGTAAGAGTTAGAATTGCAGACGACAAAGCTTTTTTAACTATCAAAGGAAAATCTAATTTAGAAGGCACCACAAGATTTGAATGGGAAAAAGAAATTGATGTAAAAGAAGCCGAAAATTTATTTATATTATGCGAACCAGGCATCATAGAAAAGCATAGATATTTGGTTTCTTACGAATCTTTAACTTTTGAAGTTGATGAATTTAATGGCGACAATAAAGGTTTGATAATTGCTGAAGTAGAACTAACTTCTGAAAATCAAAAAATTGAAAAACCAAATTGGTTGGGTAAAGAAGTTACAGGAGACGTAAAATACTATAACTCAAATATTAGCAAATTTCCTTTTAAAAATTGGATATAAAAAAACCTCGAACTTGCTGTTCGAGGAAATTTAATAAACCTACCCCCTAAATAAATTTATAAATACTCAAAAATCCATTAACAAATGTTAACTTTTTTATGAGCGACACAAAATTAAAGTTTTTTTAACATTTAACAAAATAATTACCTTGTTTTAAGAATTTGTCATTAAATCATCAAAAAAACAAAACTAAATAACTGTAAAGCAGTCATTTATTAAGTTATTAATAAATTAACCTAATATTTATAATAGATTATATATTGATAAAAAATGACAAAAACTTCCTATTAAAACAAATAAATGGAAAATTGCATGATTATACGGCATCTTTCTAATGGAATATAAAACTGCACCAATGCTATAAGAAATACCCCCATAAAAAAGAAAATTTAAACTAAACGAAGACAGACTATCTATTAAAGGCGAAATAAAAAAAACTACTTGCCATCCCATAAGTAAATACATTGCGGTAGATAATTTATCAAATTTACCTGTAAAAAATAATTTGAGTATGATACCAATCAACGCAAAAATCCAAACAAATATAGCCATGTAATTACCTAGTGAAGAATCTAAACCTACCAAACAAAAAGGTGTGTAACTTCCTGCAATTAATACGTAAATAGCAGCATGATCAAATATATTTAAACGCCTTCTTTTTTTTGGATCTTTTGCTGCATGATAAAAAGTAGATGCGGCATACAACAATATCATGCTTACTCCATAAACTATAAAACTTGTAGGTTTCCAAAAATCATCATATTCAAATGCTTTTAAAATCAAAAAAGGAAAAGCAATTATACTTAACACCAAACCGAATCCGTGAGACAAAATATTTAGTTTTTCTTCGGTACTTGTATAAATAGGATTTAATTTTTCGTTCATTTTTTTCTATTTGTATCTTTCATATATTTTTTATCAGCCTGCAAAGCTTCAAAAATAATATTAAAGGTTTTATTTTTCAAAACCTTCATATCTTCTAACACGTTTAAACCTTTTGTTTCTATAAATTTAAACTGATGAACCCTTAAAACACCAGGCCTTCCTTTAAAAATATCCCAAGAAAAAAAACGCTTACAATCGTAATATACTTGCGGTACAATGGGTATTTCAAACTCGATAGCCAAACTAAATGCACCTTTTTTAAATGGTGCTAAAACAACATCTTCTTCAGGCACTAATCCTTCAGGAAAAATAGCCATACTTACACCGTTTTGTAGTCTTTTTTTAGCCATTTCGAAAACTCTTTTTCTACTTTCTACGCTCGATCTATCTACCATTATAACGGTTCTTTTATAGAAAAAACCAAATACTGGTATTTTAACCAACTCTTTTTTACCTACAAAAACAATGGGCCTTTTACTTAATACAATCAATACAAAAGGATCTAATAAAGAGGCATGGTTAGGACAAAACATATAACTTTTATCAACGTCTATTTTTTCATCCGCAGTTAAATCTATACGAAAACCCATTCCGTAAATTAAAATCTTAGAAATTAATCTAGCAAACTTCCAGAATATAGGATAATGTTCTTCTTTAATTGTAAAAATCAATAAAAAAGGAAAGAAAATTAAAAGTGAAACAAACATTAAAATGTAGAACCACAAACGCCAAATAAGTAATAACGGAATCTTAAATAATTTCATATCAATCAAAAATACTAATATTCTTTTTGTTTATTGATTATCCTTATCAAAACCTTATTTTTGTTTTTTAAAGAAGAATTATAAGTATTAAAACATACAATTAATGTCAAGAATTTTAACAGGTGTACAAAGTACAGGTACCCCGCACTTAGGTAATTTATTAGGAGCTATTTTACCTGCAGTAGAAATGGCTAACAACCCAGAAAACGAAGCTTATTTATTTATTGCAGATATGCATTCTTTAACGCAAATTAAAAACGGAGAAGAATTAAGAGAAAACACTTACAGTACTGCTGCTACTTGGCTTGCTTGTGGTTTAGATATTAATAAAACTGTTTTTTATAGACAAAGCGACATACCACAAACTACTGAATTAACTTGGTATTTAAGTTGTTATTTTCCTTTTCAGAGATTAACTTTAGCACATAGCTTTAAAGATAAATCTGATAGATTAGAAGATGTTAATGCAGGTTTATTTACATACCCAATGTTAATGGCTGCAGATATTTTATTATATGATGCAGAAGTTGTGCCTGTTGGTAAAGATCAATTACAACATTTAGAAATTACAAGAGATGTTGCAAGTAGAATGAACAATATTATTGGAGAAACGTTTGTTTTACCGAAAGCAAAAATACAAGAGCATACAAAACTAGTACCAGGAATTGATGGTGAAAAAATGAGTAAGTCTCGAAATAATACTATCAATATCTTTTTAACTGATAAAAAATTACGCAAGCAAATTATGGGTATAAAAACCGATAGTTTAGCTTTAGAAGATCCTAAAAACCCAGATACAGATAACGTTTTTGCTTTGTACAAGTTATTAGCTTCTGATGCTCAAATTGCAGAAATGCGAGCTAATTATGAAGGTGGTAATTATGGTTACGGGCACGCAAAACAAGCTTTGTACGAACTTATTTTAGAAAAATTTGCGACAGTAAGAGAACGTTATCATCATTATATGAATAACAAAAATGAAATTGATGATGCATTACGTATTGGAGCAGAAAAAGCAACAAAAACTGCAAATGACGTTCTTAAAAGAGTAAGACAAAAAATAGGGTACTAAGCTACTTTACTTTTATATATAATTAAAAAAATCCCTTAACAGAATTTGTTAAGGGATTTTTTAGTCTATAAACTAAGTATCGTTATTTTATTTTCATTGATTTTGCAATTGCCTCTAACTCGAATATAAAAGCTCTTTTATTAACAGAAGGCGCATATGTAAATCCTTCGAAAACTACAACCCTATTATTCTTTTTATCAATTACAGAATAATTTAAAAAAGGACCAGCCATAAAATCGTTTTTTACTTCCCATTTACCTCTCGTTTCAAAAGTTTTTTTACCATCTAAAACCATTTCAGAAGTAAAAGGAGTATACGCTTCTTCTGTAATCATGTGCATAGTTTCTTCATTTGTACCTGGTATGTACTTCTCTCCTATTTGGTTTCTAACGTTTACAATATTTTCGGCTACCTTATCTTCATCTTCTAGAGGCACACTGTACACTAAAATATTATTACTACCTGTTTTTGCAATACCACTTAATAAATGCTGTCTAAGCCATAAAAAGTCTCCTGTATCATCAACTTTATTATAATTATCTGGTGCCGTAAAAGTAATACCCAAGTTTTTTACAGTTTCAAATTGAGATTCATCTAGTTTTTTCTTTTCAAAAATCTTTTGAGTCATTTTGATATCAGAATCTATATAAGCATCCATAATTTCTTTCTTATGCTCATTAAAAACTTTACTTATACTCGCATCATCTGTACCATATACATACACAATTATTTGTGGTTGTGCGTATACATTTCTTTTAATATAAAATTCTTCTTTTTCACCTTCTCCAATAATCATGATGTTTCTAGAAACTTTCATCATGCTACCAAAGCCATTTGGCGCAATTTGAGACACAGAAAGAATAGGTTCTGCTTGTGGCAAACCAACTAAAATTTCACCAAAAGAATTTCTTATTTCAGAGCCTAAATCTCCGTTCCAATCACTTGCTTTTGTTACAACTAAAACTTTGTTTACTTTTCCTAAAGAATCTCTAAGTACATATTTGTCTGTACCTTTACAAGAAACTAAAACTAATGCGGTTACAAATAGTATTAATGCTTTTTTCATAATTAACTTTTATAGATTTTAAGTTTGGTTCCGGGTTTAATACTTTTTGCACTCCAAATATCATTCCATTTTTTAATTTCATCTACAGAAACATTTTTAAACTTTCTAGAAATTGTCCATAGTGAATCTCCCTTTTGCACTGTATACAAGTCGTAAGCACCTTTTTTATTACTTTTCGTATTTTTTTTGGTTGATGAAACTTTTACGGAAGATTTTGGAATTGCCAATTTCTTTGGATAAATACTTAAACGTTGCCCTACTTTTAATCTACTATTTTTTAATCTATTCCATCTTTTAATTTCACTAATTCTAACACCAAATTTATTAGCTATTTTACCTAAAAAATCTCCACTTTTTACTTTGTAACGAATACGTTTATCCATCTCAAAATACTTAGGTAAAGGCTTTTCTCTTTTAGAAGCATCTTCTGCTGCTAAAGTGTAAATTGCATTTTCATTTTCTATAAAATTAAAGGCATTCTTTCTTGGTAAACGAATTGCATAATTTTTTCCTTCTACAAAAGGGATAATATCTAACTTATAAGCCGGATTTAAAAACTGAATCAACTCTGAACTTATACCGGTAGTTTCCGAAACATGATCGAAACTAATTGTCTTTTTTATTTGAATTGTGTCGGTTTCGAAATGACGAATTTGAGGTGGTGCCGCAATTAAATTATGTTCTTTTTGATATTCAAACAAATACATTGTTGCATAAAATGCAGGCACATAACTTGCTGTTTCTTGTGGTAAAAACGGGCGAATATTCCAGTAATTTCTATAACCCCCAGAACGCTTAATTGCTTTTGCTACATTACCAGGACCAGAATTATATGCTGCCAAAGCCAAATCCCAATCACCAAAAATAGTATACAAATTAGATAAATATTTGCAAGCCGCAATAGTTGCTCTAACCGGATCTTGGCGCTCATCTACATAAGAACTAACTTTTAAATTGTATTGCACACCTGTTGTGTACATAAATTGCCATAAACCTGTTGCACCAACTCTAGATTTAGCCGTAGGATCTAAAGCAGATTCTACAATTGCCAAATATTTCATTTCTAAAGGAACATCGAATTGGTCTAAATATCTCTCGAACATCGGAAAATAATATTCTGCTTTCGCCATTAAAGCAGGATAATATCTTTTTCTATATTTTAAATAAGACTTTATTACCTTTTCTAAAGCAGGATTATAGGCAATATGAAAAGGTGTTTTGGCATTTACTTTTTGCAATCTTTCCTTTAAAACCTCTGTAGTTAAAGCAACATTAGAAACGTCTTTATTTTCTACATCTTTTATAATATATGTTGATGTTTCGTATAACGGAGACTTGTATTTAGAATCCATTAACAAACTATCTATCAAAACAATATCATAATCAGAGAATAAATCTGCTTTTGTTATTTTCTTGTAAGTTGAATCTTTAGGTGATTGTGCAAAAACACTTGTTGCTATAAAAAATACTACTAAAAAATTTCTCATTAAAATTCTATAAATCTAATTCTACTGCGATTGGGCAATGGTCGGAATGTTTAGCTTCTGATAAAATATAAGCTCTAGAAATCTTGTCTTTTAAAGGTGCTGTAACCATTGCATAATCTAAACGCCAACCTTTATTGTTTGCTCTTGAATTTGCTCTGTAACTCCACCAAGAATATTGTTGTTTCTCTGGATTTAAATAACGAAAACTATCTATAAAACCATTATCAATAAAATTACCTAACCAAGCTCTTTCTTCTGGTAAAAACCCAGAAACACCTTTCATTTTTGGATTGTGAATATCAATTGCCTCATGACAAATATTATAATCACCACAAATAACTAGATTTGGTATTTCTTGTTTTAAATTTTGAAGATACTCATGAATTTCATCCATATAATTAAACTTATAACTAAGTCTATCAGAATTTGTACCAGATGGCAAATACATGCTCATTACAGAAACATCATCAAAATCTACTCGAAGATTTCTTCCTTCAAAATCCATGGTTTCTATACCTGTACCATATTCGATATGATTGGGTTTTTCTTTACAAAGAATTGCTACTGAAGAATATCCTTTTTTTTGAGCTGAAAACCAATAATGGTATTTGTAACCTGCATCTTCAAAAACAGACAAATCTAATTGTTCTTTATGTGCTTTTGTTTCTTGAATGCAAAGTACATCTGGTTGTGCTACTTCTAACCATTCTATAAAACCCTTTTTTAAAGCGGCTCTAATTCCGTTTACGTTATAAGATATTATCTTCATTTTTATATCTTTCTATAGTTTTTTATTCACTACCTTTTTAAAAAACAACCACTTAATTTGCTCTTCTGGCCCATGTTGCCTTTCTACAATTACAACTTTCGGAGATAATAAAAACGCCAGTAAAACAGCAATTGAAGTACTTAAAACGATGTTCTCTAATTTAAAAAGCTTTTCTAAAATCAGCATAAAAACAACCATTAATAATGGATTTATCAACCAATATAATTTTTTAAATAAAGTCATGTTCTTTTTAAGTAAAAAGGTTATTGTTCTATCTAAATATTCATTTCCGGAATTTCTCCGTTTACAACCAAAGTACCTTCTGTAGCATTTTGTATTTCTTCTACAGAAACTCCTGGTGCTCTTTCTAAAAGATGAAATGCATTATCTTTTACTTCTAAAACCGCCAAATTGGTTACCACTTTAGTAACACAACCTACGCCAGTTAATGGTAAAGAACATTTTGTTAAAATTTTAGATTCACCACGTTTGTTAGAATGCATCATGGCTACAATAATGTTTTCTGCAGATGCTACTAAATCCATTGCGCCACCCATTCCTTTTACCATTTTTCCTGGAATTTTCCAGTTGGCAATATCACCATTTTCGGCAACTTCCATAGCACCAAGAATTGTTAAATCTACATGTTTACCTCTAATCATAGAGAAACTAGTTGCAGAATCAAAAAAACTTGCTCCTGGCAATGTGGTTATTGTTTGTTTACCTGCGTTTATAATATCTGCATCTTCTTCGCCTTCAAAAGGAAAAGGTCCCATACCTAAAACTCCATTTTCAGATTGAAATTCTACTTCGATATCTTCTCTAACATAATTGGCAACTAACGTTGGAATACCGATACCTAAATTAACGTAAAATCCGTCTTGAACTTCTTGTGCGATTCTTTTCGCAATTCCGTTTTTATCTAACATAATTAGCTTCTTTGTCTTACAGTTCGTTGTTCAATTCTTTTCTCGTAATCTTTTCCTTCAAAAATTCTTTGTATAAAAATTCCTGGAATATGAATATTGTTTGGATCTAACTCACCAACTTCTACCAACTCTTCTACTTCTGCAACAGTAATTGTAGCTGCACCACACATATTTGGATTAAAGTTTCTAGAGGTTCCTTTAAACACAAGATTACCTGCTGCATCACCTTTCCAAGCTTTTACAAAAGCAAAATCTGCTTTAAAAGCGGGTTCTAAAACATACATTTTACCATCAAATTCTCTTGTTTCTTTACCTTCTGCTACTTCTGTACCGTAACCTGCTGGCGTATAAAATGCAGGGAAACCTGCTTGTGCAGCTCTACATTTTTCTGCTAAAGTTCCTTGTGGCGTTAATTCTACTTCCAATTCACCAGACAACATTTGTCTTTCGAATTCGTCGTTTTCGCCAACATAAGAAGAAATCATCTTTTTTATTTGTTTATTTTGAAGTAATAAACCCAAACCAAAATCGTCTACCCCAGCATTGTTAGAAATACATGTAACATCTCTAACGTTTAATTTTACCAATTCTGAAATTGCATTTTCAGGAATACCACACAAACCAAAACCACCTAGCATAAAGGTCATTTTGTCTTTAACACCTTGTAAGGCTTCTTGTACATTTTTAACTTTTTTATTAATCATAAAATTAAATTTTGTAAGTTATTATTTTAAGTATTGATAAGAATAAAAATTAAAAGTCTGTATCTTCTTCTGGCACAACCTCTTCTTCTTCTTTATTATTCTTATCGTCTGTATCTTCTTCGCAATTGATATTTATCGACAAGTTTTCTGGCTTATCAAATTCTGCTTTACTAATTTTTAAACTTTTATCAGCATAACATTTTTGCATAAATAAAGCCCAAGAAGGTAAAGACATAGTTGCTCCCTGCCCGTAACCAATACCCGGAAAATGCGTAGATCTATCCTCTCCACCAGTCCAAACTCCAGTTGCCAAATTTGGCACAACACCCATAAACCAACCATCTGATTGATTCTGAGTTGTACCCGTTTTACCTGCAATTGCATTCGTAAATTTATAT
Source organism: Polaribacter marinaquae (assembly GCF_038019025.1). Lineage (NCBI taxonomy): Bacteria > Pseudomonadati > Bacteroidota > Flavobacteriia > Flavobacteriales > Flavobacteriaceae > Polaribacter > Polaribacter marinaquae. The sequence continues at coordinate 2,256,265 of NZ_CP150496.1, read as the reverse complement.
GGAAAACCCGTTACAATTTTTGGATAAGCGGTATAGCCAGAACGCAATCTTGCACCAGAACCAGATTGAGTTACACCTTCTAAAAGATTTAAAACAACATAAGAAGATTCTTCACTTAAAACTTCTTGTGTTTTTGGTGTAAATTCTTCTAAAACTGTTCCGTTTTTATCTTCTATTCTTGTAATAATCATAGGGCTAACGCGCAAACCTCTATTTGCAAAAGTAGAATAAGCACTAACCATTTCTAATAATGATAAATCTACAGCACCTAAAGCGATAGAAGGATTTGCCGGTATATCAGTTTCGATACCCGCAGACTTTGCCAATCGAACAACATTTTCTGGTGAAACCATATCTACTAATCTTGCAGACATTGTATTTACAGAACCTGCTAAACCTTCTTTAAGCGTTAACATTCCGCCATACTTAGAGTTAGAATTCTCTGGTGTATAAGCTTCTGGAATTCCATATTTTCCTTGCGGAATCGTATAAGGAATATTAGGAAACTCTGTACATGGTGACAATTTTAATTGATTAATTGCAGTTGCATATACAAATGGCTTAAAGGTAGAACCTACTTGCCTTTTTTGTTGTTCTACTGCATCAAACTTAAAGTGTTTATAATTTACGCCACCAACCCAAGCTTTAATGTGCCCTGTTTGTGGTTCTATTGATAATAAACCAGAACGTAAAAAATATTTATAATATTTAATTGAATCGTTTGGAGACATAATTGTGTCAATATCTCCTTTATAAGAAAACACTTTCATTGCAGTTTTTTTCTTAAAAACTTCATCTATATATTTTGAAGATTTTCCTGCTTTTTTTAATCGCTTATATCTTTCAGAGTTTTTCTTAGCTCTATTTAAAATTCCGGCAACTTGGCTTTTTTCAATATCTAAAAAAGGAGCTGTTTTATTATTTTTCTGTTCTTTAAAAAAGTATTTCTGCAAATTTGCCATATGCTCATTTACGGCTTCTTCTGCATACTGTTGCATTCTAGAATCTAAAGTTACATAGATTTTTAATCCATCCTCAAAAATATTATACTCTTCTCCGTTGGGTTTTGGGTGTTCTTTTACCCATTTACGCATCACTTTTTGTAAGTGCCCTCTAAAATAAGTGGCATAACCATCACTATGACTTTCTGGAGTAAAGTTAATTTTTAAAGGTAATTTTTGCAATGAATCTTTTTCTTCTTCTGTGATAAAACTATTTTTATACATCTGAGCAAAAACCACATTTCTTCTATTTAAAGATTTCTTTTTTGAGATTTCTCTATGAGGATTGTATTGTCTAGGATTTTTTAACATCGCAACAATAATTGCTGCTTCTTGTAAATCTAAATCTTTAGCTTCTTTACCAAAATAAATTCTTGAAGCAGATCGAATACCTACTGCTCTAAAAATAAAATCTTGCGTATTTAAGTACATTGCAATTATTTCTTGCTTTGTGTATTGGCGTTCTAATTTGATGGCAACAATCCATTCTTTTGCTTTCTGTATAACTCTTTTTATCTTGTTACCAGAAGCTCTTTTGGTAAATAAATTTTTAGCCAGTTGTTGTGTAATTGTACTAGCACCACCGCCAGCACCTAACTTTACTACAGCTCTTGCTGTTCCTCTAAAATCAATACCAGAATGTTCGTAAAAACGCTCGTCTTCTGTTGCAACTAATGCATTTATCAAATTTGTTGGCAACTCTTTAAAAGTAATTGGCGTTCTGTTTTCTGTTGCATATTTTCCTATTGTTTTACCATCAATAGAAATAACTTCTGTTGCTAAATTGGTCTGCGGATTTTCTAATTCTTCAAAAGATGGTAAAGCATCAAAAGGATCCCAGGCTGTATACAAAAACAACAATAAGATTAGTGTAAAACCTCCTAAAACAATTCCCCAGAACCATTTTAAATATTTTTTAAAACTTGTAGTTTCTTTTTTTGCCATTATTCATTAATTTTTTCAATAGTTAAACCAACGTCTAAAATTCCTTTTAAATTTTTAATCTCGTTAATTTCTCCGTTTTTTCGCATTGCTTGTTTTACACTTAAAACGTAATTTCCAGAAGTAGGAAAAACTTTTTCTTCCTTATAAAATAATTTATTTTCTTTGATACTCGAAAATCCACTACCTAAAAACACCCCTTTTTCATCTGCCATTTCATATTGTAACGTATCTATAACTGCTGTGTTATTCGGAAACTTTAAAGTTGTTATTATAAACAAATTACTGTATTCGTATTCATTATTATTTCTAATATTGATAAACAAATTTTTTGGTCGAATCGTATCTTTAACTTCAAAATTAAACGTTAAATCTTGGTTCGATTTCCAAGAACCATCTTCTAATGTTTTATATTGATTAAACTCGGATACGTCTTGACAAGAAATCATCAAAAAGAAAAAACCTACAAAAAGTAATATTTTATTTTTCTGAATCCTTTCCATTCTTAGGCGTATTGTTTTTACGATTTCTATTATTTCTTCTTGGTTTGTTTAGTCTTTTACCTTCTACCTTTGGTTTGTTTGTATTTGCATTCGCTTTTGCAACAGATTTTGTAGCATCTGTATTTTTAGCAACAGGTTTTTGCCTTGGCTTAGATTTCTGCTTTGGTTTATTTGGTTTTTGCTGCCCTTGTGCTTGCCCTTGTTGTTGTGGCTTATTTTTTTGTGGTTGCCTGTTTCCTTTTTTTGCGGCGGGTTTTGCTTGCGGTTTCTTTCTAGCGTTTGGTTTTTGTTGCGTTGTGCTTGCCGCAGCTGCAACAGGTTTTTTCTTTTTCTTGTTTCTGTTATTTCTTCTTCTTTTGCTAGTTTTTGGCGCATCAAACCTTGTTAAACTATCTTGCCCAACAGCATCTTCAAAATCTACTTTTACAGGAATTTCTACATCAGATTCATATTCTTCTAACGTAGCAGATTTTTCGTTATTTTTATTTAAATCTATAATTTCTAAGACTTGATCTAAAGTCAAACGAAACCACTTGAAACGCTCTTCTTTATAAGTGTACCAAAGATGTCCTTTAAAAATATCCATCTTTACAAAAACGGCATCTCCTTTTTCTGTCTTTAAAACTACATCTTGTTTCGGAAACGCTTTTAAGGCATCTAAATACGTGTCTAATTCAAAATTTAAACAGCATTTTAATTTTCCACATTGTCCTGCTAACTTTAGCGGATTTAAAGATAATTGCTGATAACGCGCTGCAGATGTTGTTACTTTTCTAAAATCTGTTAACCAAGTAGAACAACACAATTCTCTACCACAAGAACCAACACCACCAAGTCTTGCCGCTTCTTGTCTTGCACCAACTTGTTTCATTTCTACACGAATAGAAAATGCACTTGCCAAATCTCTAATTAATTGTCTAAAATCTACTCTTGCATCTGCTGTGTAATAAAAAGTAGCTTTGTTACCATCTCCTTGATATTCTACATCAGATAATTTCATTTGCAAACCTAAGCGACCTAAGATTTCTCTTCCTCTTCTTTGAGTTTCTTCTTCTTTACCTCTTGCTTGTTGCCAAATATCGATATCTCTTTGACTTGCTTTTCTATAGATTTTTTTAACGTCTTCGTGATCTGCGGTAATTTTGCGCTTTTTCATTTGCACTTTTACCAATTCTCCGGCTAAAGAAACGGTACCAATATCGTGCCCAGGATTTCCTTCTACAGCAACAATATCTCCCATTGTTATGGGTAAATTATCTACATTTTTATAAAAATGTTTTCTTCCGTTTTTAAAACGGACTTCAAAAATATTAAAACGTTCTTGTCCGGTTGGTAACGTCATGTTAGAAAGCCAATCGAAAACAGCTAATTTATTACTACCACTTCCGCAGGTTCCACTACCACAATTACCATTACTCTTACATCCTTTTGGTACACCATTTTCTGTTGTACCGCAACTTCCACATGCCATGTGATTTATATTTTATAATTTTTAACTCTTAGTAATTAAACGTTTTACATCAAAAAACCTCTTTAAATTACATAAAAATTAAGAATCTTTAAGTTCATAATTTTGATTATCAAGCAAGTATAAAAACACCACTTAATTTTGTCTAATTCGTAAATATACGCATTCTTAAAGAATGAAAAAATAGCTTTTTATAAGTTTAAGAGAACTGATATTTAATTTTAAAACGAAATTACTATAAACAGAAGCTTTAATTTATCTATTATTAGAATTTGTAGGTAAATAATTAGTAAGCGTGTAATTTAATTTCACTGATAATCTTTTTTGAATTCAGATATATTTTAAAATTTAATCCATAAAAAAAGCTCTCAAAAATTGAGAGCTTTCAAATATCTTTTGGAATTAGGTTATTTCTTAAACTTTAATTTCTCCGAACGTCCTTTTTTAAAGATTTTGTTGCTATTTCCCTTCCCTTTTCGAAGTTCTTTTTGTTCTTCGTAAGATAACTGAATAATTTCTTGGCAATCTGTAGAACAGGTGTTTTCCATCTTTTCTGAACATTCATCACATTGTATAAACAATAAATGACATGCTTCGTTTGCACAATTTGTATGCTCGTCGCACGCTTTACCACACTGGTGACAATTAGAAATTACATCATCTGTAATACGTTCTGCTCTTCTATGATCGAATACAAAGTTTTTACCAATAAATTTATTTTCGATTCCTTCTTCTTTTACCTGACGCGTATATTCTATAATACCGCCTTCTAGTTGAAATACGTTTTTAAAACCTTTGTGTTTGTAATATGCAGATGCTTTTTCGCAACGAATTCCGCCGGTACAATACATCAATAAATTCTTATCTTCTTTGTTGTCTTTTAAATCTTCTTCTATAATATCTAAAGAATCTCTAAAAGTATCTACATCTGGCGTTACAGCACCATCAAAATGTCCAATTTCACTTTCGTAATGGTTACGCATATCTACACAAACCGTGTTTGGGTTTGCTAGCATTTGGTTAAACTCCTTTGCGTTTAAGTGCACTCCTTTGTTAGTTACATCAAAAGTCTCATCATTCAATCCATCGGCAACAATTTTGTTTCTAACTTTTACTTTTAACTTTAAAAACGATTTATTGTCTTGCTCTACCGCAACATTTAAACGTATGTCTTTTAAAAATGAAATACTATCTAATTGTTCTTTTAAAGCATAAAAATTTTCTGATGGTACCGATAATTGTGCATTGATACCTTCGTAAGAAACATAAATTCTACCAAGAACATCTAAAGCGTTCCATTCTAAAAATAATTTATCTCTAAATAATTGTGGATTTTCTATCTTGAAGTATTGATAGAATGATATTGTAAGACGGTCTTTACCAGCCTCATCTATTAATGCAGCGCGTTCTTTTGCGCTTAACTTATTGTACAGTTGCATGCTATACTTTTTAGGTTAAACTATATATTTTTTGCAAAGTTAGTTTTTTAAACAGTCATTTCAAAGCAAAGACTGTAATAGAAAAGACCAATTGTATGCAAATAGTTTAGCCCTGATAGAGCGGTCTGTTTGAGCTCTTTTTTGCTTTTTCTGCAAAAAAAGCGAGTAGCGAAAGCAGGAGATAGCTTCAAAATTAACTTACAAATATAATTTTATATCAATTTGTTTAATTTTAAACAACAGGAATTATATTGGTAAATTTTTATTAAAAGAATGGCTGGTTACTAATTTGTTAGCATCTTTGTAGTATAATAAAAATTATTAAATAGAAATACCGATGAAAATAGCTGTAGTTGGAGCAACTGGAATGGTTGGAACTGTAATGTTACAAGTTTTAGAAGAACGTAATTTACCTATAACTGAGTTAATACCTGTAGCATCTGAAAGATCTGCCGGTAAAAAATTATCTTATAAAGGCAAAGAATATACTATTGTAACCTTAGCAGATGCTGTGAGTTTAAAACCAGATGTGGCTTTATTTTCTGCCGGTGGCGATACTTCTTTAGAATGGGCACCAAAATTTGCAGAAGTTGGTACAACGGTTATAGACAATTCTTCTGCTTGGAGAATGGATCCGACAAAGAAATTAGTAGTTCCAGAAATTAATGGTGATGTTTTAACTGCGGATGATAAAATTATTGCTAATCCAAACTGTTCTACAATACAATTGGTAATGGCTTTAGCGCCGTTACACTCTAAATATACCATGAAACGTGTTGTAATTTCTACGTATCAGTCTGTTTCTGGTACTGGTGTAAAAGCAGTACAACAACTAGATAATGAAGAAGCTGGTGTAGACGGAGAAATGGCGTATCCGCATAAAATTGGTAGAAATGCTTTGCCACATTGTGATATTTTCTTAGAAAACGGATACACTAAAGAAGAAATGAAATTGGTTAAAGAGCCAAAGAAAATTTTACGTGATGATTCTTTTTCTGTAACTGCAACCGCTGTTCGTATTCCTACTGCTGGTGGACATTCTGAAGCTGTTAACGTGCAGTTTGAAAATGATTTCGATTTAGCAGAAGTTAGAACTATTTTAAGCGAAACACCTGGTGTGATTGTAGAAGATGATTTGGCCAACAACGTGTATCCGATGCCAATTAATGCGCATAATAAAGACGAAGTTTTTGTTGGTAGAATTAGAAGAGACGAATCTCAAGAAAATACCTTAAATTTGTGGATTGTTGCAGACAACCTTAGAAAAGGTGCTGCTACCAACACAGTTCAAATTGCCGAATATTTAATTGCGAATAATTTGGTTTAATACATATTTAAATGGCAACATTTTACAAAGTAAACATACAAGAAGTAAAACATGAAACCGCAAACGCGGTTTCTGTTTTATTAGAAATACCTCAACATTTAAAAAACAGTTTTAATTTTGTTGCAGGACAATACATTACTTTACAAAAAGTAATTAATGGTGAAGAAATAAGAAGAGCATATTCTATTTGCTCTGCACCAAAAAGCGGAGAAATTAGAGTTGCGATTAAAGCTGTAGAAAACGGTGTGTTTTCTACCTACGCAACTTCTAAATTAAAAGCTGGCGATGAAATAGAAGTTTCTGAACCAGAAGGTCGTTTTTTACTAAATCCGCAGGCTAATAAAAACTATATCGGTTTTGCTGCAGGTTCTGGTATTACACCAATTTTATCGATGGTAAAATCGGTTTTAGAAGAAGAAAACACTTCTAACTTTACTTTAGTTTATGGTAACAAATCTATTGCAGACACTATCTTTTTTGATGAATTAAACGCTTTAAAAGAAACGTATTCAGAACGTTTAAATTTGCATTTTATTTACAGTAGAGAAAACGTAAAAAACGGTTTGCGTGGTAGAATAGACGAAAACGTAACAAAGTATTTCGTTAAAAACATGTACAAAGAAACTAGTTTTGATGCTGCTTTTTTATGCGGACCAGAACAAATGATAGAAGAAGTTTCTAAAACTTTAGCTGCTAATAAAATTAGTAAAGAAAATATTCATTTCGAATTATTTACAACTTCTATTGATAAAGAAGCTGCTGCAGAAGTTAAAGAAGGCGTTACAGAAGTTAAAGTTCTTTTAGACGATGAAGAAACTACTTTTTCTATGCAACAAACAGACGATCTTTTAGCGGCAAGTTTACGCAATAACTTAGATGCACCTTACTCTTGTCAAGGTGGTGTTTGTAGTTCTTGTATGTGTAAAGTTACCGAAGGAAAAGCTGTAATGGTAAAAAATTCTATACTTACAGATAGTGAAATTGAAGAAGGTTTGGTTTTAGCATGTCAAGCATATCCAACAACACCAAAAATTACAATTGACTTTGATGATGTTTAAAATTCCGTATTTTTGCCAATATGGATATTTACGACTTTAAAAATGCTTTTTTAATAGGTTTTTTCATGGCTTTCATGATAGGACCTGTTTTTTTTATGTTAATACAAACTAGTATTTTAAAAGGCGCTAGAGCTGCAATTGTTTTTGATTTAGGTGTTATTTTAGGCGATTTATCCTTTATTCTAATTGCTTACTACGGAAGTAGATCTCTGCTAGAAAAAATTAAAGATGATCCGCGATTATTCTTTCTTGGCGGCTTGGTACTTATAATTTATGGTTTAATTACGTATTTAGAAAAAGAGAACAAAAAAGAAGCATTAGAATCTGCTAAAATTGTAGATGTACCCATAAAAAACAACTACTTAAAATTATTTTTTAAAGGATTCTTTTTAAACTTTATAAACGTAGGTGTTTTAGCTTTTTGGTTAGGTACTGTTCTTGTAATTGGACCTACCTTAAAAATGGATCAAAATGCTATATTTTGGTATTTTGGTACTGTTTTAATAGGTTATTTTGTAACCGATTTAGGTAAGATTTTTTTAGCAAAACAATTAAAATCTAAAATGACACCACAAGTAATTTTTAGAGTGAAAAAAATTATGGGAATTATATTGATAATTTGTGGTGTATTCTTAATGTTGAAAGGTTTTATACCAAATGATAGAATTGAAGATTTTATCAACTAGATAACAATAAAAAAGCCTCATCATAAATTATGATGAGGCTTTTCTCTTTTTTGTAGAAGTATTATTTTACTTCGTAAAAGTTATTATCAGCATTAACATCTGCCATTAGTTTACTTTTATCTATTGTTACAGATTTAACTGCTTTCGATGCGTTAAAAGTATATGTTGGCATTGCCCAACCCCAATCTGTAATAACAGTTGCTGTTGTTGGCTTATTACCTCTCATTATTCTTAATGGTATATTAAAGTTTTCTATAGAACCATCAACATAAGTAACTTCTAAATCGATAGGCATTGGCATTTTACCAATTCTCTCTAAAGTAATTGTTTTATTGTTTACAGATTTTACACCATAATCTATTGTATGTATTGTTTGCGTCCATTCATTTAAATACCAATCTAAATGAATACCAGATACTTTTTCCATAGAACGTTTTACATCGTTTGGTGTTGGGTGTTTAAAACTAAAATCTGTAAAGTATTTTTTTAATCCTTTTGCTACATTATCTGCACCAATTACATATTCTAATTGCGATAAAAACATGCTTCCTTTACCATAACTACCAGTACTATAAGCTGCATTAGTATTATATCTATCTGCATGTGTAGTTAAAGGTTCTTCTATATTATTTTTTACTAAATAGTTGTAACCTCTGTATGGACCTGCATTTGGATTTTTGTTTCCTCTTTTTAAAATTTCATAAGATGCTTTGTTAGAAATATAAGATGTAAAACCTTCATCCATCCACGGGTGTTTACTTTCGTTGGTAGCTAACAAAAACTGAAACCAAGTGTGTGCCATTTCATGAGAAGTAACACCAAAAAGACTACCAAAACTTCTTTTTCCTGTAATTAAAGTAGACATTGCATATTCCATACCACCATCTCCACCTTGTATAACAGAATATTGTTTATATGGATATTGACCAACATGCTTGCTAAAATAAGACATTAATTCAGCTGTTTTTGGCTGTAATTCTTTCCAGTTTCTTAAATACTTTGCCTCTAAATCTTTCTTATATAAAAAGTGTAAATCAATTCCGTTTGCCATTTTTAAAACATCATGATTGTAGTTAGGATCTGCTGCCCACATAAAATCATGTACATTTGGAGCTTTAAAATGCCAAGTTAATTTTTCTGTACTTGGTACGTTTAACTGCTTTGTTTTGTCTTCATAACCGTGTCCTATTTCTTGCGGATTTTGTAAATAACCTGTACCACCAACAACGTAATCTTTATCAATAGAAATCTTCACATCAAAATTACCCCAAATTCCGTGGAATTCTCTAGCAATATAAGGTGGCGTATGCCAACCTTCAAAATCATATTCTGCCATTTTAGGATACCATTGAGACATTGAAAGTGCGACACCTTCTTTATTATTTCTACCAGTTCTTCTAATTTGAACAGGAACTTGTGCATCAAAATCCATATCTAAAGTTACTGTTTCACCAGATTTAATTGGCGTATTTAAAGTTACTTCTAAAATAGTACCTACAGTTTCATAAGTTACCGCTGTTCCGTTTTGTTTTAAAGAATTTACTTTAATATAACCAATTTCATCAGCATTTAATTTACTAATTCTATCTCTAACTCTTCTATCTGGATCTTTGATGTTTAAAGATCTAACATCCATTTGAGAACCTGGTTGAAAAGCATTAAAATATAAGTGATAATAAACTTTATCTAATTGATCTGGAGAGTTGTTTGTGTACACCGCTTTTTGTGAACCTTGATATTGATATTTTTCTGTATCAACATCAATATCCATTGTATAATCGATGTGTTGTTGCCAATAAGTAGTAAACTTAGTGTCTTCTTTTTGCTGATATGTTGCTTCTTTTGTTTGGGTACAAGAAGCAATTACAGCAATTGCAAAAAATAAAAGTAGGTTTTTTTTCATGTGATAGTTAATTAAATTTGAATATAAAAGTAAAAAACAGCAATCAAAAGATTGCTGTTTTGTAATTATTATTTTTTTCCGTTTACAATTCTATCTGCCATAATTAACGCATTATAAGCATTAACTACTCTACCAGAAACTGATAAATCTGAGAATGGAACTTTTTCGTCTTTAGTACCTGGTTTGATAACATCAAAATTAACTTTTAAACCAGAGTTCATTAAAATATGCTTTACTTGACTTGCAGATAACTGCGGATAATACGAACGCACTAAAGCCGCTACACCAGCACTTGAAGGTGCTGCCATAGATGTACCACTAATAGCTTGATATTCGTTTTTAGGAAATGTTGCATAAATATCTACACCTGGTGCAAATACATCTACATTCATTTTACCATAATTAGAAAAAGTAGCTGGCAAGTTTTCATCATAATGTAAACTCATTGCTCCTATTGTTAAAACATTATCAGCAATTTCGTTTACTAAATCTTTAGAATCATTTGGGTATGTTTTTTCGATATCAATATTCTTACCATCATTACCAGCAGCATTTACAATTAAAACATCTTTACTTTCTGCATATTTAATAGCGTCATAAACCCATTGTTTATTTGGTGAATATGCTTTACCAAAACTTGTATTTATAATTTTTGCACCATTATCAACTGCATAACGAATTCCTAAAGCAATATCTTTATCGTGTTCATCGCCATCTGGAACAACTCTTACTGCCATAATCTTAACATTGCTAGCAACACCGTTTACACCTTTATTATTATTTCTAGAAGCTGCAACTATACCTGCAACGTGTGTACCATGACTTTCTAAATCTTTAGAACCAATTACATTATTGTTACCGTAAAATTTATCGTTAATATCATATAAATCATCGCCTAAAGTTTGTCTAGCATTAAAATCTAAATCGTAACTTTTAGAAGCGTCTTTACCTTTCTTATAATCTAATAACTGCATCTTGTAATCTAGCAAACCTTTTTCGCTCATACCTCTAGATAACATATTAGAAACATCGGCAATTTTTGCTGCTAATTGCGCACTTTCTGGTTTTGCACTTTTTAAATCTTCTATAGTAAAATCTTCTTTTCCTAAAAATTCTTTTACATCTTTAAAATTTTGCTCTATTTGTGTAATTCTTGTCTCTGTTTGCTCAAGATTGAATAATTCTTGTTTATGAGCAGCCACAAATTGTGTATACTTTTCTTTTAACTTTAAAAATTCTTGAAATTCAGCTTTATCGGCATCTGCAATCTCAGATGCTTTTTTATCGCCAAATTTGTCCATTCCTTTTTTAACAATTCTAGTTAGTTCTAGTTGATCTGCATTTACAATTTTACCTTCTTTATTTCCAAGAAAATTCCATCCGTGTACATCATCTACATAACCGTTGTTATCATCATCTTTATTATTATTTGCTACTTCTTTAGGGTTAACCCAAGCAACATCCTTTAGATCTTCATGCTCTACATCTATACCAGAATCTGCAACAGCAACAATTACCCGCACTCCTTTTTTACCTTCTAAAAATTGATATGCTTTTGCAATACTCATACCCGGAATCGAGTCTGTTTGTAAATCCATATGACTCCAAACCTGCACTTCTTCTTCTGTTAATGCTCCTTTTTTAGCAGGAATATTTATTACATTTTCTGCACCATTTGGTACCGGAATTGTATTTATTGATGTTTTACAACTTGCAAAAACAACACTAGCAACCGCTGTATAAATAATTGGCTTTAATACTCTCATCTCTCTTCTCTTAATTAAATATATCTGTAAATTTATGTGTATTTTTTAATCTTACTCCTTTTTCTGTATGCTTAACCGTACAAAGCTCGTTATACGCATCGTGTTCTAAAAAAAGGTAATAATTATTGTCTGCAGCTTCGTTTAAAAAAGCTGCTTTTTCTTTAATTGTTAATAAAGGTCTTGTATCATAACCCATTACATATGGTAAAGGAATATGCCCAATTGTAGGTAATAAATCTGCCATAAAAACAATTGTTTTACCTTGATATGTTATTTTTGGTAACATTTGTTTTTCTGTATGACCATCCATAAACAAAACATTAAATCCTATTTGGTCAATTGCATTTCTATGGATAAAATTAAGCTGACCACTTTCTTTAATCGGATTTATATTTTCTTTTAAAAATGAAGCTTTTTCCCTGGCATTTGGTTCTGTTGCCCATTGCCAATGATTATCGTTCGACCAAAATTTTGCATTCTTAAAAGCAGGTTGTAATAAAGTTTTTTGTGAATTCCATTCTATTACACCTCCACAATGATCGAAATGTAAATGTGTTAGAAAAACATCTGTTACATCGTCTCTATGAAAACCATATTTAGCCAAAGAACTGTCTAAAGAAAAATCTCCAAACAAATAGTAATAACCAAAAAATTTATCCGATTGCTTAACACCTAATCCTGTGTCTATTAAAACAAGTCTATCTCCATCTTGTATAAGCATACAACGCATGCTCATGTCTATTAAATTATTTGAATCTGCAGGGTTTGTTCTTTGCCATATACTTTTAGGTACAACACCAAACATTGCACCACCATCTAGCTTAAAATTACCTGTTTCTATAGGATATATCTTCATTATATAAAATTAAAAAAATCATTAAAAATTAATATTTAATGATTTTATAAATAGTAAACTACAAAAAATATAATTTACAGCCTACAAATATGAAGAAAAAAGTGTAATTTTCTGTTAATAAAAATCTAATTCTTAAGAAGTAAAACTTGGCTTTACAATTTTAATTTTACTTAAAACCTTAGCAACTTTAATTATTGCAAAAACTCCTATTGCTAATCCTAAAACAACAAAAAGTAATTGATTATCTATTACGGTTTCTGTAGCTGTTGTTGCGTATGCATCTGGTGGTAAAATTTGTAAAAACATAGTTTGCAGTGTTTTGGTTTGGTTGTACAAATGTACATTTACAAGCCACCCAAATTTTTAATTTTTCGACAAACGACTATTTTCTTAAGTTAAACTGCATTTAATAAATTAGTTCTTGTGATTATCATCAAAAAAATAAAAAAGCCTTAATCAAAAGATTAAGGCTTTTTAGAGGTGTCTAGCGGATTCGAACCGCTGTACATGGTTTTGCAAACCATTGCCTAGCCACTCGGCCAAGACACCTTTTTATTAAAACAATATAAATATATATCGTTTTAAGGATTGCAAATTTACGCAAATTTACAAGTATTGCAAGTATTTTTTTATCTTATCTCTTTTTTGTTAAAATAATAGCTACTTCTTCTACGTTTCCGCCTATTGGTGGGTTAATTTTTGCTACAGAAACTTTAGCTCTTCTAATCATTCTAATTTCTCTAAAAAATCGATCTAAGATTCTTTGTGCAACCTCTTCTAATAATTTAGATCTAATTGCCATTTCTTCTTTTACAATATGATTTAGATGTACATAATCTACAGTATCTGCTAACTCATCTGTTTTTGCAGATTTTCTTAAACTTGCCTTTACCTCTACATCTACTCTATATTCGCTACCAATTTTTGCTTCTTCATCTAAACAACCATGATAAGCGTAAAGCTTAATATTATTTACTTGTATTATTCCCATTTTAAGCTTCTGGCTTTGTTTCTGTTGTTACTTTTTCCCACATTTTATCAGAATTTAATCTAAAAGAACCTTTATACTCTAAACTCCATTCGCTTGGTTCTATTATAGACAAAAATAATTCATCTTTTTTATTTAAGTAAAGATGATATGTTTCACCAATTATTGGTTCGAAACCAAACTTTGCATTATAAAGCATATCATTGTAATGAAATTTCTCCATTAACAATTCGTACTCTCTTCTTACTTCTTCAAATTTTCCCTTTAAAATTTTATTTGTGCGTCTTACACCATCGGCGGTCCAAGTTGCCGTGTTTGTAGGCTTAATTACTGGCGAACTTGCAGATGTACCATATGGTTTTAAAGCTGCATCGTATTTTTGAGTTTCCTCATTAAATACAACTAAATCGGGCTTTTTTTCTCCGTCTTTCTTCATATTACAAAATTACGACAAAAAAGAGGCAATTTTATAGCTTTTGAAAAAAATTAGTTGGTGAAAAAGTCAAAAACATTACTAATAGCACTTGTTTTTGTTTTGTAAAATTCTGTGTATGTGCAACGCTCGCAAGTAACACTTGTAAATTTCTGATTTTGAATATCAAAAATTTTAGACAATGTACCACCGGTTGCCCTCATTTGTCCTAGTTTATAAGTTTTACTGTTACATTTAGGGCAAGTGTAATTTTTAATTTGATCGCTCATAATAAATTGTGTTTATCTATTAGATGCAAATTTTACAATTTTGTTACAAAACTCTTAATACCAATGAAGTATTTTATGTAATTTTGTTTCTTAATTTTTTCATATAAAACGATGTCTGAAGAGAAAAAATCGCTCAATTTTTTAGAGCATATTATAGAAGAAGATTTAGCAAACGGAATGCCAAAAGAAAATTTACGTTTTCGTTTTCCGCCAGAACCTAACGGTTATTTGCACATTGGTCATACAAAAGCTATTGGTATTAGTTTTGGTTTAGGTGAAACTTATAATGCGCCTGTTAACTTACGTTTTGATGACACAAATCCTGCTAAAGAAGAGCAAGAATATGTAGACGCAATTAAGAAAGACATTTCTTGGTTGGGTTACACTTGGGCTAATGAATGTTATTCTTCAGATTACTTTCAGCAATTATATGATTGGGCAATTTTATTAATTAAAGACGGTAAAGCTTATGTAGATTCTCAATCATCAGAAGAAATGAGAGTACAAAAAGGTACGCCAACTTCTGTAGGTACAAATAGTCCTTTTAGAGATAGAACCGTAGAAGAAAACTTAACCTTGTTTCAAGACATGAAAGATGGTAAGTTTAAAGAAGGCGAACATACATTGCGTGCAAAAATAGATATGAGTTCTCCTAATATGTTAATGAGAGATCCATTAATGTACAGAATTATGTACAAAGCACACCACAGAACTGGTACAGATTGGTGTATTTACCCAATGTACGATTGGACGCATGGTGAAAGCGATTATATAGAACAAATATCACATTCTTTATGTTCTTTAGAGTTTAAACCTCATAGAGAATTGTACAATTGGTTTCGTGATAATGTATATGATTTTAGCAAATCAGAATATCCAAATCCACCAAAACAAAGAGAGTTTTCTCGTTTAAACTTAAGCTATACAATAATGAGTAAGCGTAAGTTATTAACTTTAGTAGAACAAGGTATTGTATCTGGTTGGGATGATCCCAGAATGCCAACTATTTCTGGCTTAAGAAGACGTGGTTATACACCTGCTTCTATTAGAAGTTTTGTAGAAACTGTTGGAGTTTCTAAACGTGAAAACGTAATAGATGTTGCTTTATTAGAATTTAAAATTCGTGAAGATTTAAACAAAACAGCACCTAGAGTAATGGCTGTTTTAGATCCTGTTAAAGTAGTAATTACAAATTACCCTGAAGGAGAAGAAGAATTACTAGATGCTAATTACAACGATTATGAAGATGGTTTTGGTAGCAGAAAGGTTCCTTTTTCTAGAGAAATTTATATCGAAAGAGAAGATTTTAGAGAAGAAGCAAATAAAAAGTTTTTCCGTTTAAAATTAGGTAAAGAAGTTCGTTTAAAAAACGCTTATTTTATTACTGCAAATAGTTGCACTAAAGATGCAGATGGTAATATTACAGAAATACAGTGTACTTACGATCCGTTAACAAAATCTGGAAGTGGTACACCAGAAAGCTTGCGTAAAGTAAAAGGAACTTTGCATTGGGTTTCTGTAAAACACGCTATAAAAGCAGAAGTAAGAGCGTATGATAGACTATTTTTAGATGAAGCACCAGATTCACATAAAGACAAAGATTATATGGAGTTTATCAACCCAAATTCTTTAGAAATTATTGATGCTTATTTAGAACCAAGTTTACAAACTGCAAAAATAGGAGAGCGTTTTCAGTTTCAAAGAATGGGATATTTTAATGTTGATGATGACTCTACAACAGAAAATTTAGTTTTTAATAAAATAGTTGGTTTAAGAGATTCTTGGGCTAAAAAATAAAGCATGAAAAAAATACTTTTAATAGCAATCTTAATGTTTACAATTTCTTGTTCTAACAACAAAGAAGTTAAACAAGTGGCAGCTATTTCTTGCGGACAGTGTAAATTTGATTTAGATTCTGAAGAAGGTTGCAGCTTAGCTGTAAAAATTGATAAGAAAGCCTATTTTGTTGATGGTTTTAATATTGATGATTTTGGCGATGCACACGACAAACATACTGGTTTTTGCGAAGTTATAAGGCAAGCAGAAGTTACTGGCGTAGTAGAAAACAATAGATTTAAAGCTACAGAAATAAAGCTTTTAGAGATGAAGTAATTGCATTTTACAGCATAAAAAAATCCGAAGTAATTATTACTTCGGATTTTTTTTTTTACGCTAATATTTAGTTCTATTAATTAAGGTGCAGGATTTGGTATTGCCGCATGTACTCCTTCAATTTCTTTTAAAACATCTTCAGATAAATTAATATTTATTGAATTAATATTTTCTTTTAACTGACTCATTTTTGTTGCTCCAATAATATTACTAGTTACAAACGGTAACTGATTGATAAAAGCAAGTGATAATTCTGACAAGGTTAAATTGTTCTTTTTCGCAATCGTTTCATACCTCTTAACTGCTTCTAAAGAACCATCGCCCATATAACGAGCAATAAATCTAGGAAACAAAGTTCCTCTTGCTCCTTCTGGTTTATTACCGTCTAAGTATTTACCCGACAAAACACCTTGCGCCAATGGCGAATATGCCAACAACCCAATATTTTCTCTTAAAGAAACCTCACTCATTCCGTATTCGTAGGCTCTATGAATCATAGAATATGAATTCTGTATTGTAACGGGTCTTACTAAATTATTTGAATCTGCCGTTTGCAAATACTTCATTGTTCCCCAAGGAGTTTCATTAGAAAGCCCGATAGCTTTTATAGTACCTGCTTTTACAAACTCATTTAAAGTTTCTAAAATTTCTAGATGATTTTCTGCCTCTTTAGATGATGTTTTATATGGATAATCTCTAGTACCAAAACAGTTTACACCTCTATCTGGCCAATGCAACTGATATAAATCTAAATAATCTGTTTGTAATCTTTTTAAACTAGCTTCAACAGCTTCTGTAATATTTTTTCTATTAAAACCCCCTGTTCTAATATGTTTTGTATAATCGCCACCACCAGCAATTTTACTTGCCAAAACTACTTTTTCTCTATTGCCTGTTTTTTGAAACCAATTACCAATAATTCTTTCGGTTTCTGCATAAGTTTCTGGCGTTGCTGGTACAGGATACAACTCTGCAGTATCAAAAAAGTTTACACCTTTTTCTAAAGCATAATCCATTTGTTCAAATGCCTCTTCTTGTGTGTTTTGTTTTCCCCAAGTCATGGTTCCTAAACAGATTTTAGAAACTTTTATCGATGTATTACCTAGTTTTGTATACTTCATTTGTATGAATTGTAAATTTTAAATTAAATGTTTTAAAACAATAAATTATGCACGAATTTAAAGCTTAATCTATAAAAAAACAATAAGCGTATAATTTTAAAAATTATACGCTTATCAATAAAATATATTAGTTTCTTATTTTAAAATAGCTTCTATACCCGGTAATGTTTTTCCTTCTAACATTTCTAGCATTGCGCCACCACCTGTAGACACGTAACTTACTTTTTCTGCAAAACCAAATTGCTTAACTGCAGCTACAGAATCTCCTCCACCTACTAAAGAGAAAGCTCCGTTTTTAGTTGCATTATCAATAGAATGTCCTAAGGCAATTGTTCCTTCAGAAAATGTTTCCATTTCAAAAACACCTAACGGCCCGTTCCATAAAATGGTTTTACATTTGTTTACAACAGCATCAAAATTTTCTCTAGATTTTGGTCCTGCATCTAAACCTTGCCAACCATCAGGAATTTGAGTAATATCTAAAACTTTAGTATTTGCAGCGTTATTAAAATCATCCGCAGCAATTACATCTACAGGTATATGTACTTCTACACCTTTTTCTTTTGCTTGCTTTAAAATATCTAAAGCTAAATCCATTTTATCATCTTCACAAATAGAGTCACCAACTGTGCCACCTTGTGCTTTGATAAATGTAAAACTCATACCACCACCAATTATTAAGTGATCTACTTTGTCTAAAATGTTTTCTATTACTGTAATTTTAGATGAAACTTTTGCGCCTCCTAAAATTGCCAAAACAGGTTTTTCTGAATTGTTTAATACTTTATCTATACTTTCGATTTCTCTTGCTAATAAATTTCCGAAGCATTTATTTTCTTCAAAGAATTGTGCAATAATTGTTGTTGATGCATGCGCTCTATGTGCAGTACCAAAAGCATCATTTACATAAATATCACCAAACTTAGATAGTTTTTCTGCAAAAGCAACATCTCCTTTTTTCTCTTCTTCGTAAAAACGTAAATTTTCTAATAATAAAATTTCACCAGATTCTAAGTTTGCAACTGCTTCTTTTACTTTATCACCAATACAATCTTCTACAAACTTTACATTACAACCTATAATATCTACTACAGATTTAACAATATGTTTTAAAGAAAATTCTTCTTGAAATCCTTTTGGCCTTCCTAAATGAGACATTAAAACACAACTTCCTCCTTGTTCTAAAATATCTATAATTGTAGATTTAGCTGCTTGAATTCTTGTAGTGTCTGTAACTTCAAATTTATCATTTAAAGGAACATTAAAATCTACACGAATAATTGCTTTTTTATTTTCGAAATTAAAATCTTTTAGTGTTTTCATTATTGTTTGTTTTTAACAAAAATACCTAAATCTTTAGGTTTATAGAAATTGATTACTGAAAAATTAAGATATCGTTTGCGTAGATTATACGCTACACCAATTTTAAGATTTAAACTTGTTTTTAAGTTTATTAACAGGGCTAGTTGCTCTATTTTGATATGCGTGCAATGTGCTGCTTAAAATTAATATAGTTGCTGCTACAAAAGCAATTTTTTCTATAGTATTGTTTTTATTGGCAACCCCAATTGCTATTAAAGCCCAAGCACCAACTAAAGCAAACTCTCTTAAGTTTCTAGACCATGTAACTATTAAGTTAATTGTTGTCGCAATAATTATTAGAATAATCGTCCAGATTACAGGAGAAATTCCAAAACCAGACCAATTTATTTTCACTAAATACGATGATACGTTTGCAATACTTGCAACCGTTACCCAACCAGCGTATATTACAAAAGGCCACCAAAGAAAAAATATAATTGATAAAGGAGCATCCCAAATTTCCATTTTATTGTTTACAACAATTTTTAAGATAGAAAAGAGCAAAATAAAAATGCAAATACAAGACAAACCAGTAAACTCATAAATCCAACAGAAAACCCAAGACATGTTTGCTAAACAAGAAATTAAAAACCAGAAGCCTATTTTGTCTACAAAATTGTTGTCTTTTACATTAACAAAAAGACTTCTACCTTGATAGATTACAAAACCAAATAATAGCAAATATATAATTCCCCAAATAGAAAAAGCATAACCAGCAGGTGTAAATAAAGTGTTTAAATTTTTAGACACACTACCTATTGTAGTGTTATTCATGGCACCTGTATTTGATAAATAATTTATAAACACCATGGCTACAAAGGCAATACCATTTGTTATTTGTAAAAACTTTTTCATACTTTATTTTTGATTATTGTAATCATTAAAAATACAAAAATTTCTAATTAAAAATTCAAGAAACACTTATATTTGCTTATGCTTTTTAACCAAGTTATAGGTCAAGATCACATAAAAAACCATTTGCAAGTTTCTGCAAAAAATGGTAGAATACCACATGCTCAATTGTTTGTAGGAAAAGAAGGTAGCGGTACTTTACCAATGGCTATTGCCTATGCGCAATATTTATTATGTAATTTTTCTGATAATGTAGAAGCTTGTAATATTAAATGCGAAAAACTACAACACCCAGATTTACATTTTGCTTTTCCGGTAACCACAAATAACACTGTAAAAAAACATGCTGTTAGTAATTTATTTCTGGAAGATTGGCGAGATTTTACAAAAAATCATCCCTACGGAAGTCTCTTTAATTGGTTACAATTTATTGGTGTAGAAAATAAACAAGGTAATATTGGTGTTGATGAAGCAGAAGCTGTTGTAAAAAAATTACAGTTAAAATCTTACGAAGGTGGTTTTAAAGTGATGATTATTTGGATGGCAGAAAAAATGAATATTGCAGCATCAAATAAACTTTTAAAGTTAATAGAAGAGCCACCAAATAAAACTGTTTTTTTACTAATTACAGAAAGTGAAGAACAGATAATAAACACCATAAAATCTAGATGTCAGGCCTTGCATTTTCCTGCTTTAAGTGAAAGTGATATTGCAAATGCTTTGATTGAAAGAGAAAATTGCTCTGAAAATGAAGCCGCTAAAATAGCACATCAAGCAGAAGGAAATTATAATAAAGCTGTGCATCTATTACATAATGATTCTTCTGACATGGTATTCGAAGAATGGTTTGTTGCTTGGATTCGTACTGCATTTAGAGCCAAAGGAAACGCTGCGGTTGTACAGCAATTAATAGAATGGTCTGAAACTATTGCTAAAACAGGTAGAGAAACTCAAAAACGATTTTTAGAGTATTGTTTACAGTTTTTTAGACAAGCTTTGCTACTTAATTACAAAAGTGATAATTTGGTTTTTATGGAAACTAAAACAGGTTTTGATCTTTCTAAATTTGCCCCTTTTGTGCACGCCGGTAATATTTTAGAGATTGAAAAAGAACTAAATGATGCAATGTATCATATCGAAAGAAACGGAAATGCTAAAATCATTTTATTAGATCTTTCTATGAAATTAACAAGATTTCTTCATAAGAAGGAAGAAACTTTGTAAGTTTTAAATGCCTTTTGCTGCTCTTTTTGCTATATATAAGTCTGCAATTGTAGGGTTTTCTGGACACGACTTTATTTTTTCGAAAATATCACCCGCTTTAACTAACCCTGTTTTAAGTACTTTAAAATAAATACCGCAATAGGTTGTGTTCCAAAATTGTTTTACAATTTGCATATCGTTAAAACGAACTCCTAATTTCATACAAGGATTTCTTTGAACAGTAGCCTCTAAAACAGTTTCGCCAACTTTAAAAGTATCTCCTTGATGTATTTTTGTTTCATCTAAATCATCTACGGTTAAATTTTCGCCAAACATGCCCATTTCAAAATTCAAATCAGGATATAACTCCTTAAAGTACGCGTAATGTTTTAAAGAATAGCCATAAACTGCTTGTAAAACGCCACCATGATGTTCTCTATCACAAATTGCATCTTCTTTTACTTCTTCAATATCTAAAAAAATAGGTTTATCTACAGCATATTTAAAAATACCTGTAGTTACGTTTTTACCTTTCCAGTTAACCTCTTTTTTTTCACCAATATTTGTAGTAACAATTTTCATGAAAAAGAATTATTTTGTGAATTTAGATAATGCTTTCTTTGTAAAATCAGACAAAACTAATTCACCTGAAACAGCAGCTCTTGCTTCTAATAAAGCAGACCAATTTTCTGTACCTTTCCATAAAGCTTTTTTCATTTCTGCTAAAGCCATCGGATTATAACTAGCCAATTTTGAAGTTAAAATATCTATTTCTTTATCTAATTCTTTCTGATTTTCTAAAACTTTAGCATACAAACCTTTTTCTTTAGCCCAATACGCGTTTTTCCAGCTTGTGGCGTCTAAAGTTAATTCTGCCGTACCAGAAACACCAATTTTTCTAGACACTGCAGGTTCTATAACAAAAGGACCAATACCTATTGTAAATTCTGATAATTTTATCGAAGCACTTTCTGTTGCCAAAACATAATCACAAGCCGCAGCAATACCAACACCACCGCCAACTGTTTTACCTTGAATTCTACCAACTATTAATTTACCACAAGTTCTCATGGCGTTAATTACATTTGCAAAACCAGAGAAAAACTGTTTTCCTTCATTTAAATTAGACACAGCGACCAACTCATCAAAAGAAGCGCCTGCACAAAAAGCTTTTTCTCCTTCCGACTTTAAAACAATTACGGAAACATCATTATTTGATCCAACAGACAATAATTCTTTGGTTAATCTAGCTAATAATTCTCCAGGAAAAGAATTACTTGCAGGATGCCCAAACTCTATTGTTGCAATATTATTTTGAATATTAGTGTATAAACTTCCGTTTTCTCTAGTTGTAGCCATAATTGTAAATTTTGAGTAAAAATAAGTTTTAAAAAATTAATAAAAGAATACTAATTTCTGATAAAATTAAATTTTCGAACTGTTTTCTGCCAACGGAATAAATTTATTTCTAAACTTAAAAACCAAAGGCAAACCTCTAGCAATAATCCATAGTGTAAAAGCAATCCAAATAGCAACTAATTTATATTCTAAATAATCAAAAAAGAATAATGTGGGAATAAAAACAAAACCTGTTGCCAAAATTAAAAGGTTTCTTAAGTATTTCATTTCTCCCATACCTTTAAACATCCCATCAAAAATAAAGGTTACTGCGTTTATAGGTTGTGTAATTAAAACAATCCAAAAAACAGCATAAAATTGCTTTAAAACTGCAGTTTCTTTGGTGAAAATTTCCCCAATAAAATTGTAAAAAAGAAAACCTATTAAGCCAATACAAACACCTACAATTAAACCATATTTAAATAATTTATTACTTAAGTCAAGCAAACTTTTATAATCTTTTGCACCTAATAATTTACCAGACAAAATATTACCTGCACTAGAATAACCATCAATCATAAAAGCGCCCAATAACCAAATATTTAAACTAATTGTATAGGCGGCAATATATTCTTTACCGTAACCTGTTGCGTAAGAAGTAGCAAAATACAAGGCTACATTTAATGCAATTGTTCTAATAAAAAGGTTACCAATCATACCCAATAATCTTGGAATTTCAGCATGAAAAGGCAATCTAACTTTTAAAGAAATAGGTGTTTTTTTAATTAATAAATATAAAGAGATTACAGCCATAGAAACCTGTGCAATTACACTTGCATAAGCAGCACCTTCTATATGCATTGCAGGCACAAAACCCTCTATACCATACACCAATATTAAATCTAAAATAATATTTATTGATGCGCCAATTATAGCAATAATCATTGGGTAAAAAGTATTTTGTAAACCTCTAAAAGTACCAAATATGGCAAATACAAATAATGCAAACGGAAAACCAAATATTCTAATATTAAAATAGGTGATACAAAATTCTAAAATTTCTCCTGAAGCATTATAAAATTGAAAAATCTGTCTAGAAAACGGATATGATATTGCTAATACAATTAAGCTACCAAAAACAATTATTGCAATTGCTTGTGCTGGTAATTCTTTAATATCATTAATCTTATTAGCGCCTACATATTGAGAAACTATAGATGAAATTGCACTTCTAATTTGCCCAAAAACCCAAACAAGCATCGAGATAAATGCACCAACAATACCAACTGCAGCAAGACTTTCTGTGGCATTTGTATCTATATTACCAATTATTGCAGTATCTGTAATCGATAAAACAGGTTCTGCAATACCAGCAATTAAAGCAGGAATTGCTAATTTATTTATATTTTTAAAGCTAATATTTACATTCAAAAGATAGATGTTTTTGCAAATGTACATTTCTAAAAAATGAAATCGAAAACGATTCTATTAAAATTAACTAACTTTGTAATAATAAAAACAAACCATTATGAAACACATTTTAGTACCCATTGGATCTACAGAAAACGCACAAAAAACCTTACAATATGCTATTGATTTTGCTTCAGAAATTAATGCAAAAGTCTTTGTTTTTAGAGCGTACAGTGTGCAGTCTAAAGCAGGAACAATGAAAAATGTAGATGCAATTATAGAAAAAGAAACTAATTTGTATTTAAGAACTATGGTTAATATTTGCGATGTTAAAAATGTTGAAATTAAACTGATTTCTGCTAAAGGTAGCGTTGTAGATAGTGTTGAAGCTATAGATCAAGAATTGGGTATTGACCTAGTAATTGTTGGTACAAAAAGTAATTCTATAAAAGAGGGATTATTCTTAGGTAGAACCGCTGGTAGTTTGGTTAAAAAATCTAATTTGGCAATATTGGCTGTACCAGAAAATTATGAATATAAAACAGTTTCTAATATTTTAATGGCTTTTAAATCTGGTGTTGTAAAAAGTAAAACCGTTTTAAAGCCTTTAGAGTTTATTGTTAATAAATACAAAGCACAAGTAAACTTATTATTGGTTAAAACACCAAGTTATAAAGAAGAACACTTAGTGCTTCATAAAGATTTAGAAAGCTTACAAAGCACATTAACGGTTACCGAAAATGCAACTACTTTTCAAGGTGTTTTAGAGAACATAAAAACACACAACCCAGATATGTTATGTGTTTTTAGAAGAAAAAGAGGTTTCTTTAAAAAACTGTGGGAAAAGAACACTATTCTTAAAGAAGAGTTTTATTCTAACGTACCACTATTAGTTTTAATAGGTAAGTAAATTAATATCTTAAATCTGCAGGCTCTAAAAAATCTATTTTAGAGCTGTAGATTTCTTTAATATATATTTTAATCTCTTCGATAAATTCATCTAGTTTTTCTTGTGTGATTTTAGTTTCTGCCTTTCTTCTTGGCAATGCAAAGTCTATTGGTAAAAAACCACTGTTAAGATTTTTAAAAGAATAAATACCTGCTTCTAAAGGTTTAGAAAAGTCATAATTTTTACCTTTAGTAAATAGATAAGTATACAATAAAACTTGTATCGCTTTTAAGTGCTTTTCATCTCTTAAATATTCAAATTCTGGCACTCTAAGATTACCACCGGTTACCATACCCGTTTTATAATCTATAATTCTTAACACTCCGTTTAACTCGTCTACTCTATCAACTTGCCCATGTAATTTAACCTTAAAATCTAACCCTTCAATTTCTATTTCTGCTGCCAAGTTTTCTTCTGTAGCAATTATTTTAAGTTGATTCTTATCGTCTTCTAACAATTCTTTTTCTTTCGTTAGAAAATTAGTTACAAATCGATTCGCAACTTCAAAAATCAATCTGTTTTTACCTTTTGTTAAATCTCCGTTTTTAAATTGAAGTTCAAAGTGTTTTGTTACCAAATCTTTTGCTTCTTTTTGCATTTGTTTGATATTAGCCACAGATAAAAACTGGTTTACAAATGGCGTATACAGCTCATCTAAAGTCTCATGAACAACGGTTCCTAAAGTATTAAAAGCTACAGTTTCTTCAACATCATCAAACTCTTTAATTTTTAAAACTTTTTGCTTGTAAAAAGAAATAGGATTGTACAAATAATTAGTTAAAGCAGATGGCGATATTCCTTTTTTTGCCAATTCTTTTAATCGAGCAAAAGTGGCTTCGGTTTTATATACTTCTTTTAATTGTTGCTTGTTAGAAATTACTTTTGGCGAGATATTTTTATGAACTACATCTTGTCGCATCATTTCTAACTGCGTAACAAACCTACTTTTTTCTCCACTTCCAAAAGCATCATGTTCTGTATTGTAAAGTATAAAAACATTTTTTGCTCTTTGCATCAATCTAAAAAAATGATATGAAAAAATAGCATCTTTTTCTCGATATGTTGGCAATCCGAAGTTGACTTTTACATCAAAAGGTATAAATGTATTTTGCTGCGAACTTGCTGGTAAAACACCTTCGTTTGTAGATGTTAAAATGATGTTTTCAAAATCTAAAACACGTGTTTCTAACATTCCCATAAGCTGTAAACCTCTTAGTGCTTCACCCTGAAAAGAAAGTGTTTCTGATGTTATTAATTGTCTAAAAAATAACATTAACGTTTTTAAATCTGTAAAATAACTGTAAGTGCTTTGTAATGTCTTTAACTGTGTAAAAGCGGTATAAAATCTAAATAAATATTCTTTTTCTAGATCTGTAACATCTTCTTTTAAAAGATCTATTACGTCTAAAATTCTATCTAAAAAATTTGCAACTGTTGTAAAACTGCTAAACAGTGATAACAGAACTTTTTGTACATTTTCTCCGGATTTTTTTAAGAGCTGAACCAGCTTATCTTTATCTATAAAAATAAGATTTTCTTTACCAATTTCTTCAGTAAAATCATCTACTAAAGAAGCATTATTTTGTGATAATAACTTATAAATTGATTGATGTTTTAAAAACCGAACAACATCTTTATGATAAAATTGATTCTCTGCTGTTTTTTGGAGTTTTTCTTGAGAAATAAACAATTGAAAAATAGAAAACAGCAAGCTAGTTGTTGGTATATCTTTTAAAGGATATCCCATTGTTATGTTTATAGCATTGATGTTTTTAGGCAAAGAATTTAACGTAATTGGCAACAATGTTTCGTCTGCTAAAATTAGTGCCGTATTCTTAAAGTCAGAAAATTTTTCTAAGATTTCTCCTGCATATTTAACTTGTGTTGTGTTTTTTGATGCACCAATTACTTGAATATTTTTTGGTTGAGATAATTTGTTACTTAAGGTTTTTAATGAATTTTTCTCATAAAACTTCCATTCCTTTTTATACTTTCTGATAAAGTTTCCTGCTTGATGGTTCGAGTTAAAAAGTTGCTCATCTAAATCCCAATAAATATCAGAATTGTTGGTTTCCAGTACTTTTTGAAATAAGAATTCTTCTGCTTTATTTAATGCATTAAATCCTATAAAAAAGTATTTTTTTTGCTGATTTTTCTCTAGATAAACATCGATATTATTGCAAGCTTCTCGATACATTAAACCCTGGTAACCAATCTTTTTTTCTAATAAAAATTGATACAAAGGATTGTAAAAATTATTTAACTTTTCTAAAAACGCATAATGATCTTTTATAAATTCTGTTTCTTTAAATGTACCTGTTACAGACCATTTTTTTAATCGCTGAATATCTCTTATGTACACAAAAATTTCTCTTGTGTTTACCAAGTGTTGATCTATTTCATTGAAATCTTGCAAAACCGTAAATGCCCAAGAAGAAAATGTGTCAAAAGAATCTGGTTTTTCTTCTAAACTCTTATAAATTGTATAAAAATGGAATAGCAATTGTATGCTATCTGCTTTGTCTATGCCAGAAACTTGCTGAATAAATTGCTCTATATTTAATGTTTCTGGTAAAAAACCAACTGATATTTTGTCTTTTAATGTTTGCTTTAAAAAAACTTTTGCTCTTTGTGATGGTAGTATAAACACCACATCTTCAAAAGATTTTGTAGTTTTTAAAATTGCGTCTAAAGTTTCAGAAATAAAAGATTGCATAGCTTTTTTTGAGATTCAATTGGTTTTCTAAATTACAAAAACTTACTTTTATAGCGAGTACAACTTTCTAATTAATTTCTATGAAAAATGAATTAAAAGTAACCGGAATTCAAGCAGATTTATATTGGGAAAATCCAACAAAAAACATAGCTTTCTTCGAAAACAAAATAAACAACTTAGATAAAGACACAGATCTTGTTGTTTTGCCAGAAATGTTTACTACTGGTTTTACAATGCAACCAAAAAACGTAGCCGAATCTATGGATGGATACTCGGTTTCTTGGATGCAAGAAATAGCTGAAAAACATCAAATTGCTATTTGCGGAAGCTTGGTTATTGTTGAAAACGATAAATTTTACAATCGCTTTGTTTTTGTACATCCAAATAAAGAATTAGAAACTTATAATAAAAGGCATTCCTTTACTTTGGCCGGAGAAAATAAAGTTTATACTTCTGGTTTAGAAAGAATAATTATCAATTACAAAGGATGGAAAATTTGTCCGTTAATTTGTTATGATTTACGCTTTCCTGTTTGGGCTAGAAACACAGACAATTACGACTTATTACTTTTTATGGCAAATTGGCCGGTAACTAGAATAAAAGCTTGGGAAACGCTTTTAAAAGCGCGTGCAATAGAAAACATGAGTTATGTAGTCGGCGTTAATAGAACAGGCAAAGATGCTAGTAATTACGAGTATTCTGGTAATTCTTTAATCGTAGATTTTTTAGGGGAAGAATTATCTAGTTTAAACAACAATGAGATTGGTATTGTAACTTCTGTAATTACACTAGATAAACAAAACATAATAAGAGATAAGTTAGGTTTTTTACATGATAAAGACTCTTTTACAATAAATTAAGACTAAAAAAAAGCCACTAATATTAAATATTAATGGCTTTTTTTATATGCAGTGTTGCTTACAAAAATGTTTAGCCCTGATTGAAGTGACATCCTTTTTGTTTTTTCTACAAAAAGATATAACGGAAAGCAGGAAATAGCTTCTTAAAATTCTAAGCTGGTAACATCCATTTAAAGTTGAACTTTGTGTCTGGCACAACAATTCTTTCTGTAATTCTGTACATTCTGTCTGGCAATTTCATTAAATAATCTCTTGCCTTTTCTGCTTCTGGTGTTAAGTTTGTAATCTTATCTATTTCCCAAGCAGTGTTTAATTTCTTAATAATATCTACATAATCGAACCCTGTGTAAACACCAATTCTTTGCGCTACAGAAGAAAAATCATCAAATAAACTTCCTTTTGCACCAAAAGATTCTCTTAAATGCATTGCAGGCATTACAATTTTATATTTCATCATGTGTTGAAACGCCAACATCATTTCTGATGGATCTATCTTAAAGATTTCTTTTACAAACTCTGTATAAGCTTGGTGATGACGCATTTCATCTCCTGCAATAATTTTAGACATTTTAGCCAATGCTTTGTGCCCTTTTTTACGTGCAATTTTTGCTACGTTATTATGCGAAACATAGGTTGCTAATTCTTGAAAACTTGTGTACACAAAGTTTTTATAAGGATCTGTAGATGTACCTATATCAAAACCATCTGCAATTAAATGCTGTGTAGATATTTCTACTTCGCGCATGTTAACTCTACCAGATAAATACAAGTATTTATTTAAAACATCTCCGTGTCTGTTTTCTTCTGCTGTCCAGGTTCTTACCCATTTTGCCCAACTATTATCTGGGTCTTGGCTAACACCATCTAAGTCTAACAACCAAGATTCGTATGTTGGCAAAGCTTCTTCTGTAATAGTATCTCCAACTAAAACCACCCAAAAATCGTCGTGTAATTCTTTAGACAATTCTCTAATTTCTTCTACTTCTGTAATAAAAGAATCTTTTTGTGAATTTGGAAGAAAATCTGTTGGCTGCCAAATTTTTTCTGCAGGAATTAAGTATTTCTCCATAAAGCGGTCCATACTTTTTTCTAGCGTTAGCATTACTTCTTTTCTAATATTATATATAGACATAAATTTCTATTTTATATGTTCTTTAATAACTGTTTCTGTTTTTTCTAATAGTTCTTCAAACGGTAAAGAGTCTATTTTTATTGGCTCGTGGGTTGTAATTGTTATAGGACTTCCTAAACCTAACGGAAATTTACCGTATTTAAACACTTTCCAAGAATTATTGATAGTTAAAGGTACAACATAACCCTCTTTATTTACCTTTGTTATTACTTTTAATCCGTTAGAAGCAAATTTCTTAGGCTTTCCGTTTCTACTTCTTGTTCCTTCCGGAAAAATAATAGCACCCCAATTATTTTCTTTTATTCTTTTAGAAAAATTTATCAACTCGCTTATTGCTTGTTTTGGATCTTTTCTATTGATTAATGCCGCACCACCATTTCTTAAATTATAAGAAACACTTGGTATGCCTTTACCTAACTCTATTTTGGCTACAAACTTTGGATAATGTTTTCTAAAAAACCAACCTATTGGCGGAATATCGAAAGTAGATTGATGATTTGAAACAAATATAATTGTAGTATTTTCTGGTAATTTATACTCGTTTTTTAGCTTAACACTAACACCAAGTATTAGCATCGATTTAACCAAAAAGTAATTTAAGGCGTCTACTACTTTACCATGCGCGCTTTGCCCAAAAAGATGCAAACTTAACCATTGTAATGGATGGAAAATTAGCAAAAAAAGAAAAAATACCAATATAAAAATTGGTGATACTATATAACTAAGAATCTTCACGAGATGTGATTTAGGTTTTAAAATAAATGAACTTTACAAGAATGTTATTAGAACCAATTGCTCCAAGGAATTCTAGATAATATCAATAATAAACCAATTCCGTAAAAGATTACAAATGTTTTAAACTTTGCAGCATCTTCTGTTTTCTTTTTATGTTTAGACCAACCAATTGTTATAAATACAATTGCCAAAATCATTGTAATAGGATGTTCTACGGCTAATAAACGCGTTGCAGGTTCTTTCATTACAGCACCAGCGTCTGCTTTTAAGGCTTGAAACCAAGGTGACATAAAATACCACGCTAAACCTATTAATAATTGAATATGGGTTAAGATTAACGTAAATAAACCTATACGTAAATCTTTATCTGTAAATTGTTTTTTCTGAGTTAAACCGATAATTGCATTTGCTACAGCAAAAATTAAAATAGCCAATACAAGGTAAGCCCAATAAGAATGTATATCCTTTATCATAATATAAGTAGTTAGTTTTTTGTTGTTACAAAGTTACTAATTTTTATGCACAAAAAAACCACCTCAATTGAGGTGGTTTTC
Organism: Polaribacter marinaquae; assembly: GCF_038019025.1. Classification (NCBI taxonomy): domain Bacteria; kingdom Pseudomonadati; phylum Bacteroidota; class Flavobacteriia; order Flavobacteriales; family Flavobacteriaceae; genus Polaribacter; species Polaribacter marinaquae. Next base: position 2,225,282 of record NZ_CP150496.1, on the reverse strand, counting down.
TTAATTTATAAGATAAAATTGATTACTCTACAAATTTTACAAAATCTGTACCATCAAAAGTAACTTCTATAGTAGCGTTACCATTAGTACCATCATAAAAAGCATAAGTAACAATTACATTTTGATCTACTTCAATATCTGGAAAATTGTTTTTTAAGATTGTATTAATCTTTTCTAAACGAACTTCTTCAGTTTCTTCATCTGCACCAGATCTAGTGTCAAAATTATTATATCTGTCATTACCAACTAAAGCATAATCTGCAGAAGTTAAAGTATATCTAATTGTGTTATCTGGAACCCAGTTAGAACCTTCGTATGCAAACTGTGTTGTGTTCTCGATAACATTTGTGTATTGAGACCAAGCAGCACCGTCGTATATAAAGAATGCAACAAAGCTATAAACAGTTCTATCTGTTGTAGAACCATCTTCGTCGATATCTTGAGTATCTGTTACGTATAACTTGTACATTACACCTTCAACATCTCCAGCTTCTTTACCTTCAAACTTTAATTTTTCACTTAAATAAACTGGTATTTTAGTTAAAGCTTCTTCTTCATTAGAAAATTGAGCTCTTCCTTCTCCCATTGCAGTGTATTCATCATCAGAGATACCTATAGACATTTCCCAAGTTCCCTCATTATTGATAAAACCATTGTTACGAGTAGTTGTTGAACCATCATAATAATCGTAAGTTAAATCTACTAATAATCTATCTGCTGCATCTGGATATTTAGCATCTAAAAAATCTGTAATTTGATCAGAACTAGAAAAGTTTGGAAATCTTAAACCTTGCGCAGTATAATCTGCAGCAGTAACAGTATAAATAGTTAAACTTTTTTCATCTCTTTTAGGAGCGTATAACTTATAAGTTATGTTTAATGCAGATCCTTCTCCTAAAGATGGGAATTTTGCACTTAAAAATCCTGGTAATTCTGCTTTAGCATCATCTTCTGAGCTAAAGTTACCAAAACTTAAACCTAACGTTGTATAATCTTCTTCTTGTAATGTATAATCGAAACCATCTACATTTGGTAATGCATCAATAACCTCGTTTACATCTTCTAATGGCGTACAGCTACTTAAAACTGTAAGCGCAACTGCGAATAAATAAATTATTTTTTTCATCTTGTGTTTTTTAGAAATTAATTTTTGCACCTACGCTAAAAGTTCTTCCTGCTCCGTAATATACACTTGCTGTTTGAGCATTAGAACCAGAACCATCTTGTGCGTCTGAAATATATACTGTATCGAATACGTTGTTAACTCTAGCAGTAATTGCTGTATCGAAGTTACCAAACTTAAATTTATGTCTTATTGAAGTATCAAATAAGCTATAGTTAGGCACTTTCCATGCATCAGGACCAACTTCTCCTCTAGAACTTGGGTCAAAATCTGCATATAAATCTCCGTAGTAATTATAATCTACTGTAAAAGTAGTTTCTGGCGTTAATTTATAATTTGTACCTAAAGCAAAAGTAGTTTGTGCAGCATCACCAACGTGTAAACCTTTAATAAGGATATCTACTTCATCAACCTTTGTGTTAGTTTCGTCAAAGATTTCAACATTTTCTACGTTACTATCCCATTTCCAGTCTCCTAAAGAAGCCATACCTGTAATAGTAAGTTTGTCTGATGGTCTATAGCTAAAATCTAACTCGATACCTTTATGTAATGCATTTACACCTAAAATGTTAGCAAATGCAATTGTACCATCTTGTAATTGGAAACGAGCAACCTCTGTTCTATCTTTCCAAGAAGTGTAGTATAAGTTTAAGTTAGCAGAAAACTTAGCGCTTCTAAAAGTATAACCTAACTCGTAACTTGTAATTTTTTGATTTTCTGCATCTGCGTTAACATCTACGTTATTACGGTTTGCAAAAACTGAGTTAAAGAATGGTGCTTTTTCAAAATAACCTAAGTTTACAAAAACACCGTGGTTTTCATCTAAGTTATAGTTAACACCACCTTTAATACCATATCCTAAGAAATCGTATTTATCTGAAGTTTGATTTGGATCTGAATCTAAGTATAAGAAACGATCTACTCTTTGATAAGTTGTATTAGATACGTTTGCAGAAACAAATGCAGAAATAGCATCTTTAGAATACTCTAATTGAGCAAAACCACCTAACCAACCAACTTTACCGTCGTTGTCATAGAAAATTACGTCTCCTACTTGTGCTTGGTTGTTTGGGTTATTTACATTAGAATCATCAGCTAAAAACTGACCTCCTAATAAGTCTGTTACTTCTGTATAGTGAATACCTGTATAATTTCTGTAATCTAAACCAGCTAATAAAGTAAACTCATCTGTTAAATCTGTTTTTAAAGTAGATAAAACACCGTACCAGTTATGGTCGTTTCTAGAAGCTCTTAAAGCAGAGATAGAACCATTTACACCGTTTGCTATGTTTTCGTCAACAATTTTATCGAAGTTGATAGTTCCTAATGGTCCGTCTCTATATTCAGAATTGTCGAAACCAAACTTGTTAGCTCCAGCAGTTCCACCACCACCACCTGTACCAAAAGATACATAAGCTGCAGTAGAAATAAAAGTTTTATCAGAAAGTGTCCAGTAGTGATTTAAAGAAATCTGTGGCTTGTGATAAAAGTTATCTTCTGAGTTAGTTAACTGACCGTTTTTATAACCCCAATCTGAGTTATATTTTCTACCTCTTTCACTATCTCTAAAAGTTTTGATTAAGTGTCTGTTTTGTCTTTGACCATGTCTTTGTAATGCACCAAATGCAGTAAAAGATAATTTATGCTCGTCGTTTAACTCTTTAGAAACATTTAAAAAGTAGTTAAAACCTGTAAAAGGAGTTCCGTCTACATAACCTCTACCAGAAGTTTGTGCAGCAGAAACTGTTACAGCAACATCATTATCCATTAAACCTGTAGAATAAGTAAGACCGTATTTAGTGTAACCATCGTTACCTAAAGTGTAACCAAAGTTACCACCTTCTTCGATATCTGTAGTTTTAGAGATAATGTTAATTGTACCACCAATTGCAGGTACAGCAACTTTAGAAGCTCCTAAACCTCTTTGAACTTGCATTGCAGAAGTAACATCTCCTAAACCAGCCCAGTTAGACCAATATACTCTACCGTTTTCCATATCGTTAACAGGTACCCCGTTAATCATTACAGCAACGTTTTCAGAATTAAATCCACGTAAATTAATTCTACCGTCTCCGTATCCACCACCTGCTTTAGTAGCGTATACACCAGGAGTAGATTTTAAAATCTCTGGAAATTCTTGAGTTCCTAATTTTAATTCAATTTCACTTGCTTTAATTGTAGAAACAGCAACAGGTGTTTTTCTATCAATTGCAAATGAGTTAGATACTACAACTATTTCATCTAATGAACCAGCATCTTCCATTAACATTACTGTTAATTTGTTGTTTGAAGAAGAATAAGCAGCTTCTTTAGATTTGTATCCAATAAAAGACACTACTAAAACACCAGAGTTAGATTTAGATTGTAAAGTAAATTTACCATTAAAATCTGTTGATGTTCCGTTTGTTGTTCCTTTTACAAGAACACTTGCTCCTGGCAATGGTTGATTTGTTTCATCGACAATTGTACCAGTAATTTTAGTTTGCCCTAAAACTGTAGCTGTTATAAAAAACAGTGCTACAAATAATAAGTTTTTAAAATTTTTCATTGTATAATTTTATGTTATTAAATGTTTTGCAAAACTCTTGCTTTTACAGAGTTCTAAAGTTAACTTAATGTTAAGTTTAACAAAGAATTAAGATTTATAAATATATGTAAATAAAACCTTACTATATAATAATCAAACATTTAAATAAAAAAAATACTATTAACTAATTATAAATAATTAATTAATAGTATAAAAAATTGGTATTATTAGTCTTAATTTAATGCTTATTCAATAATTTTTTAGCCAACTCTTTTCCTAGCTCTACACCAAATTGATCGTAGCTATAAATGTTCCAAATTATACCTTGTGTATAAATTTTATGCTCATATAAAGCTATCAATTTACCTAAAGATTTTGGTGTTAGTTTATCAAATAAAATGGCATTACTTGGTCTGTTACCTTCAAACACTTTAAAAGGTAGTAATTGTGCTATTTTATCTTTATCACCAGAAAATTTTAATTCTAAATGAACTTCTTCTTTTGTTTTACCAAATGCTAAGGCTTCTATTTGACCATAAAAGTTTGCCATTAATTTTTTATGATGATCTGTTAACCCGTGTAAAGATTCTTTATAACCAATAAAATCAGCAGGAATTAACTTTGTACCTTGATGCACCAATTGCATAAATGCATGTTGCATATTTGTACCTGTACTTCCCCAAACAATTGTACCGGTTTGGTAATCTATTTTGTCTCCGTTTCTATCTACACCTTTACCATTACTCTCCATAATAGCTTGTTGTAAATAATCTGGCAGCTTTTTTAAATACTGTGTATATGGTAAAACAGCTTCAGTTTCTGCATTGTAAAAATTATTATACCAAATACTTAACAATGCTAAAATTACTGGGATGTTATTTTCAAATTCTGTGTTTCTAAAGTGCAAATCCATTTCTTCTGCACCATCTAATAAGGCTCTATAATTATCGAAACCTACAGATAAACTGATAGACAAACCAACAGCAGACCAAAGTGAAAAACGCCCACCAACCCAATTCCACATAGGAAAAACGTTTGCTTTATCTATCCCAAAACTATCAACTGCTTCTAAATTTGTAGAAACTGCAACAAAGTGCTTTGGTATATCGAAAATTGTTGCCGACTTTAAAAACCAATTTTTAAGTGTTTCTGCATTTGTTATGGTTTCTTGTGTTGTAAATGTTTTAGAAACGATTACAAATAAAGTAGTTTCTGGATTTAATTTCTTAATAATTTCTGAAACATGATCACCATCTACATTAGAAACAAAATGTGTTGTTAATTGATTTTTATAATACTGTAGCGATTCTACAACCATGTCTGGCCCTAGATCTGACCCACCAATACCAATATTTACAACATCTGTTATAGATTTACCTGTGTAACCTTTCCATTTACCAGAAATTACTTTATTACTAAAACTTCTAATTTTACGTAATGCAGTTTGAATTTGTGGCTTAATATTTTTACCATTTACAAGAACAGCTTCATCAGAATTACTTCTTAAAGCAGTATGTAAAACTTCTCTACCTTCTGTCGCATTTATTACTTCTCCAGAAAACTGCTTTTCTATAGCATCTTTTAAGTCTACTTCTTTTGCCAACTCAACTAATAAAGAAAGTGTTTCTTCTGTAATTCTATTTTTAGAAAAATCTACGGATAAATCTCCTAATTCTAAAGAAAAATCATCTTTTCTATTTGTGTCTTTGCACAAATCTTTAATACTAATGTCTTTGTTATCATTAAAGTGGTTTGTAAGTTTTTCCCAAGCTTGAGTTTTGGTTGGATTGATGTTTTTTAAAGCCATTTTATTAATTTTGTGCTACTATTTCTTTTGTTATTGTAGGTTCTTCTATTACTGGTATATTGTTATCTAATTGATTTTTTAAAAGATACATATGTTTAAAAAATCTAGGTTTTAGACTATCTTTTAAAGGTTCTGCTTCTGGTAATTTTGTTTTTGGACTTAATGGATCTACTTGCCTTCCGTTTTTCCAGAAACGATAACAAACATGTGGTCCTCCGCTGTTACCTGTCATACCAACTAAACCAATTACATCTCCTTGTTTTACATAGTCTCCTTTTTTAACTTTTCGAGTTTTCATATGTAAATATTGTGTAGAATAGGTGCTGTTGTGCTTAATTTTCACAAACTTACCATTACCACCTCTTCTGGTAGACTCTACAACAGTACCACTTGCGGTGGCAATTATAGGCGTACCAATTCTTGCCGCAAAATCTGTTCCTTTATGTGGTTTTACTTTATTACCGTAATATGCAATTCTTCTCTTTAAATTATATCTAGAAGAAATTCTATATTGAAATTTAATAGGACTTTTTAAGAACTGACTTCTTAACATATTTCCTTTTTCATCATAATACTCTTCTATTCCTTTTATAGAATCTGCTAAGAATCGAAATGCATATAAATCTTGATCTTTGTGTTTAAAAACTGCCGACTTAATCTTACCATAACCTGCAAACAGACTATCGTTTATAAATTTTTCTTCGAAAACAAGTTTAAAAGAATCTCCTTTTTGTAGTTTGTAGAAATCTAAGGTCCAAGCATAAATATCTGCTACAGCATAGGTTAAATTTGGTGATAAATGCAAACTATCCATAGCATTAGAAAGATTCGAATAAATTTTTCCTTCGACTACTTTTTCTACGGTTTTTATAGGTTGCAAATAAGTATAAGCTTCTGTTATAGAATCTTTAAAATCTACAACTGTTGCTTTAATTTTATCATTTTTATAAATAAATACTTTTGCTTGCTCTAAAGAGTCTTTGCTAGATAAAATCATGTATGGTTTACCGGCTCTTACTTTTCTTACATCGAAAACATCTTTTATAGAACCTGCAATACTGTTTATTTTCGGGTAACTAACATGATGTCTATCTAATATAGCTCCAAAACTTTCTCCTGATTTAATCGTATCTAAAACAACCTTGTAATCATCTACCTTAAAACCATATTTGTATACAGGTTTTGGTGCTGGTTTTTTTACAGGTTCTTTAATTTTTTCTTCACTTTTACAAGCAAACAAAATAATAGTAGTTAGGAGGATGTAGAGTACTTTTTTCAAAAAATTGGGAGCTATTAAATTTAACACCCAAAAGTACAAATAAAATTGATTTATTTTAAATCTTAAACCGGAAGTTCCTAAAACGGTTTCGTTAAAGTTTTAATAAATTAAATAAAATCTATTTAACTCTTTTTAAAATCGTTAGCTAAACCTTTGTAAGCTTCTAGCTCTGCTCTTAAAGAACCCACAGATAAATCTGCTTTCATTTTAATTGGTATTTTATTTAAATCATCAGTAATCCAGATTGTTACACTTTCTTGCGCTTTAAAAACTCTACCAGATTGCACTAACGGCCTAAATATTAAAGAATTAATTTTACCAAACTTAGTTTTTAAAACTTCTCTACCTAAAAAACGGAGCTTAAATGGATAAATTTGAGAATCCATAAACATATCTATTGCTATTTCATCTCCTTTTTCCATATGCTTTACATCTTGATTTCTTAAATAATAAAAAGATGAAAGCATGTCTTGTACATTAGAAAATGCGACTGTTGTATCTTTTTGATTTTCAAAATCTTGAATATAAGCTTTGTTAGTATTGTAATCAAAATTAGTAATTCTATGCTTTTTATAACCACCTTCGTCAATCTTTCTCTTAAAAACATAAGGTTTTACATCGTTTTTATCAAAATAACTTTCGTAAACATCATCTACTTTAAAAAACCATTTTATCATTCCAGAAGTCCAACCAGATCCTTTTGTATGGTATACTTTTTTACCATTTAAATCTTTTTCATCTACCTCTAAAATTGCAGTTCCTGCTCTTAAAAAACCACTATAACTCATCTTATAGCGCAACCATTCTCCGCTTTTAAATGCTTCTTTTTCTTCTTGAGAAAAAGTAGTAGTTGTTATTATTACAGTAAGTATTAGTAAGATATATTTTTTCATAGTTCTCAAACTTATAAAAAACTAATGACAATTACTGTTCCAAAAAAGAAAAAAGTGATTTACTAATAATTTGTAAATCACTTTTTAACGTTTTCTTTAAATACTAATTTTTAAGAAAATCGTAACATTGTTATCTAAAATGTTCCCCAATTCTTTAACTCTTCTTCGCTCCATAAATACGGATAAAAAATTCTTCTTTGATACTTTGGATGCATGTATTTACGCCAACTACTTCCGCCAGTTGCCTCTAAATCCTTTTCTTTTCCGCCTAAATATTTCCCAGCAGCGTTATAATGTGCCATTACCCATTTTACATTTACGGTATAATCGTAATGCCTCATTGCCTTTATTAGAGTTGGATTTTGCTGCACATCTTTTGGTAATTCTTTAAATTTTCGAGATAAATTTATATCGTTATAATCTTCCATGAAATCTATAAACTCACCTAAATATTTCTTTTCGAATAAGTTTAATAATGTAGATTTTTGACCTGTTGTGTAGTTTTTACCTGCTGCTTGCCAATACAAATGATTGTATGCATTTTTAAAAGAAGAATTTCTATCAATAGAATCTCTATATCTTGCGTCTATTAGGTTGATCAATTCTGTAGATGCAAATTCTATTTTACGATATTGTGCCGATTGAAAACCACTTGCAGGTGTTAATGTATTTCTAAATTTTAAATATTGTTCTTTCTCCATACCTTCTGCCATTACAGAAAAAGAATTGCAAAGCATATCAAAATACCTGCTAATTCTATTTAAATGCATCGAAAACTTATCTGCAGTAACTTCTATAGTTTTTGATACTTGCGCAATCTCCCACAAAATCATTTTAAAAAGCAACTCGTTTACTTGATGATACATAATAAAAACCATTTCATCTGGTTGCGTTGTTCTTGGTGTTTGCAAACCTAAAAGTGCATCTGTCTGAATATAATCCCAATACGTAATTGGCGTACTATGCAACAAACCTTCTAACATTGCATCTACAGGAACGCCTAATTTATCGTATTTTTCTTCTATTGCTTTAAGTATTTCTTCTCTGTTCATAATTTAAGAATCAAGATCTAAGAACAAAGAAACAAGACTTTTTTTTGAAAATCTAATTTATTTGCCAAATAAAAAACCAAGAGTAAAATGATAATCATCTTACTCTTGGTTGTAATATTACTTTATAATAAAAACTTTACTTATAAAGTTCCTCTTTTTGCTTGTTCTCTTTCTATAGACTCAAACAACGCCTTAAAGTTTCCTGCTCCAAAACCTTTTGCTCCCATTCTTTGGATGATTTCAAAAAATAAGGTTGGCCTATCTTCTACTGGTTTTGTGAAAATTTGTAATAAATAACCTTCTTCATCCGCATCAATCATAATACCTAAACCTTTAAGTTTTTCGATATCTTCTTTTAACTCATGACTAAACTCTTCTAAACGACCAGGAACAGATTTATAATATTCATCTGGTGGAGTAGATAAAAACTCTACTCCGTTTGTTCTTAATTGCGATACTGTTTTTAAAATATCATCTGTTGCAACCGCGATATGTTGTACACCTGCACCTTCATAAAAATCTAGATATTCTTCTATTTGAGAACGTTTCTTACCTTCTGCTGGCTCGTTTATAGGAAATTTGATTCGTCCATTTCCGTTAGACATAACTTTACTCATTAATGCTGAGTATTCTGTATGTATTTGCTTATCATCAAAAGATAAAAAGTTTTCGAATCCCATAACGTCTTCGTACCATTTCACCCAAACATCCATTTGATTCCAACCAACATTACCAACCATATGATCGATATACTTTAAACCAGCTGTTGGCGGATTGTAGTCTGATTCCCATTTTTGAAAGCCTGGTAAAAATGCGCCGTTGTAATTTTTACGTTCTACAAACATATGAACAGTTTCACCGTAAGTATAAATTCCGGCTCTTATAACTTCACCGTGTTCATCTTTTTCTACGGTTGGTTCCATATAAGATTTTGCACCTCTAGATGTTGTTTCTTCGTATGCTTTTCTGGCATCTTCAACCCAAAGCGCAACTACTTTAACTCCGTCACCATGTTTTACAATATGGTCGTTAATTGGCGACTTGCTATTTAACGGCGTTGTTAGCATCAATTTTATTTTATCTTGTGTAAGTACATAAGATACAGAATCTGTAGATCCGGTTTCTAAACCTTTATATGCATGTGATTGGAAACCGAAAGCTGTTTTGTAAAAATGAGCTGCTTGTTTTGCGTTACCTACGTAAAACTCTACGTAATCTGTTCCTAAAAGTGGAAGGAAATCTTGTGCTCCTTCAAATATTTTTTCTAAACCGTAGTTTACTGATTTTATTTCTTTTTTACTCATCTGTTTATTTTATAGAAAAGAGAGAAGAGATACAAGAGAAAAGATTTTTAGAGCTTATCTTGAAAACACATGGTCATCTTTTGAAATTCTTGAATTTTTACTTCAATCTTTGTTAATTGTTCTTTTTTTATATAATTTCTATTGCAAGCTATTATTAATTGGGTTTCAAGTTCGAAAGAAGAACCTAGAGAAATATCTAAAAAATGCGAAAATGATTTATCAGTTCTAGATGAACCTTCTGCAATATTACTAGGAATTGAAATAGAGCATCTACTTAATTGAGATCTTAACCCGAATTTTTCATCTTTAGGAAACTCACTCAAAAGCCCAAAAACATCATCAACAATTTCAATTCCGATTTTCCAAATCTTTAAATTCTTGTAATTATGTCTTTTTCGCTTCTCCATTTTCTTTATTCTTTCATCTAACTTCTTTTCTCTAATTTACTCCAACCACGATTTGTAATAATCTTCATCGGCAATTTTCATGGCTTCTTCTGTAACCATTAAAGGTTTAAAAGTGTCTACCATAACTGCCAATTCTTCGGTTTTTGTTTTTCCGATACTTTTTTCTGTTGTTCCGGGGTGTGGCCCATGCGGAATACCTGCTGGATGCAATGAAATGTGACCTTGATCGATATCGTTTCTACTCATAAAATCGCCATCTACATAATACAGAACTTCGTCAGAATCTATATTACTATGATTGTATGGCGCAGGTATTGAATTTGGATGATAATCATACAAACGCGGTACAAAACTGCAAATTACAAATGCATTTGTTTCAAAAGTTTGATGTACTGGTGGCGGTTGATGAATACGACCTGTTATTGGTTCGAAATCGTGAATAGAAAATGCGTACGGAAAATTATATCCATCGTAACCTACAACATCAAAAGGATGAGATGCGTATACCATTTCTATAATTTCGCCTTGTTTTTTTACTTTGATTAAAAAATCTCCTAATTCGTTATTTGTTTCTAATTCGTAAGGTCTTCTTAAATCTCGCTCGCAAAAAGGAGAATGTTCTAACAACTGACCAAACCAATTTCGGTAACGTTTTGGTGTATAAACGGGCGAGTAAGATTCTACAATAAACAAACGATTGTTTTCATCATCGAAATCTAATTTATAAATAACGCCACGTGGTATTACTAGATAATCGCCGTATTTAAAATCTATATTTCCTAGATGCGTTCTTAATTTCCCGGTTCCTTTATGGATAAAAATAACTTCATCTGCATCTGTGTTTTTGTAAAAATATTCTGTAGTAGATTGTTTTGGTGCAGATAAAATTATATTACAATCAGAGTTTGTTAAAACTACTTTTCTACTTTCTAAATAATCATTTTCTGGCGGAACTTGAAATCCGCGAAAGCGATATGATTGAATATTGTTTTCTTTTGCAATTTTAGGTTTTACAGAATATTGCTTGCGTATTTCTTTGACCATTGTTGGTCTATGTTCATGATAACTATTGGTAGACATTCCGTCGAAACCAATGGTACCAAACAATTGTTCGTAGTACAAACTACCGTCTTCTTTACGAAACTGTGTGTGTCTTTTTGGAGGGATTTCTCCTAATTTATGATAAAAAGGCATGTTTTTCTTAAAATTTAAATTAATAAAATTGATTAAAATAAAGATTTAAGAATAGTTATTCTGGATTGCGTTTGATAAGAAATTTTAAGTGTGATAGTAAATCTGAATACATTTCAATCGATTTAGTTAACTACACAAATATACAAAAAGCAAAGGAGATTTTAAGTAATTATACAATAGTCTAAAAATCTATTTATAATATTACTTAAAATCTCCTTATTTTATTAAAAAATTAGCTTATTTTTTTTATTCTATCTTTTTTACGACTGCTTTTGGCGCTTCTTTTCTTGTACCGTCGAAACCATCAATTCCTCCTACAGTTGTGTACTTCATCACATATTTTTTATCAGGAAAAATTCTTTTATAAGCGCTTTGGCACATTAATGTTGCTTCGTGAAAACCACAAAGAATTAACTTTAACTTACCAGGATATGTGTTTACATCTCCAATGGCATAAATACCTGATATATTTGTTTGATAATCTAACGCATTGTTAACTTTAATTGCATTTTTTTCGATTTCTAAGCCCCAATTTGCAATTGGACCTAGCTTTGGAGACAACCCAAATAAAGGAATAAAATGATCTGTTTCTATAGTAAAAGGTTCTTCGCCTTTTTTAACAACAGAAACACCTTCTACTTTATCTGCACCAATAATACCTTTAACTTCTGCTGGTGTTATAAGTGTAATTTTACCAGCATCTTTTAATTCTTGTACTTTGTCTACAGAATCTAAGGCACCTCTAAATTCGTTTCTTCTATGTATTAAAGTTACAGAAGACGCAACATCTGTTAAGAAAATAGACCAATCTAACGCAGAATCTCCACCACCAGAAATTACTACTTTTTTATCTCTATAAAACTCTGGATCTCTAATAATATACTCAACACCTTTGTCTTCAAAATCTTTAATGTTAGGAATCGGTGGCTTTCTTGGCTCAAAAGAACCTAAACCACCCGCAATTGCAACTACTTTTGCATGGTGTTTTGTCCCTTTATTTGTGGTAACAATAAAAGTACCATCTTCTTGTTTTTCTACAGTATCTGCTCTTTCACCTAACGTAAAACCTGGCTCAAATTGTTTTATTTGCTCCATTAACCTTTCGGTTAAATCTCCTGCTAAAATTTCTGGATAAGCAGGTATGTCATAAATAGGTTTCTTCGGATAAATTTCTGAACATTGCCCACCAGGTTGTGGCAAAGCATCTATTAAATGACAACGCAATTTTAACAAACCTGCTTCAAAAACGGTAAACAAACCTGTTGGTCCTGCGCCTATTATTAAGATATCTGTAGTAATCATTCTTTATTATGTTTTAAAACCTCACAAAGTTTTATTCTTGTGAGGCTTTTATTTTTATTGTTTGCGTTAGGGATTGCAGCATTTGTTTGAGCTCTTTTTTACTTTTTCTGTAAAAAAAGCGAGTGCAAAAGCCCGACCTTTTTAGGGAACGCCCAAAATTATATTATTGCTTTAATTTAAAAACTGATTTTTGTCAGTTTACGCCACATTTATAACTTCTTCTATTTGCGGTGCATACTTTTTAATTGTAGCTTCTACACCATTTTTTAAGGTCATTTGGTTTACAGAACAACCCGTGCAAGCGCCTTCTAATTGTACTTTTACAATAGCATCTTCTATAGATAAAAGTTTAATATTACCGCCATCACTCATTAAAAAAGGGCGAATTTCTTCTAACGCTTTTTCTACATTGTCTAATGTTTCTTGTGCTGTCATATAAAATGAATTTATTTTGAACTACAACCACTCATTGTTGTTATTCTAACAACTTCTGTTGGTGGTAAGTTTTCGTTTCTTTTTAATAATTCTGAAACCATTTCTTTGGTAATCTCGTTAAAAGATTCTTCTAAAATTGTTCCGTTTTGTAATGCTACCGGATGACCAACATCACCAGACTCTCTAATACTTTGCACTAAAGGAACTTCTCCTAAAAACTTAGTATTAATGTCTGTTGCTAAATTTTTTGCGCCATCTTGCCCAAATATATAATATTTATTGTTTGGTAACTCTTCTGGTGTAAAATATGCCATGTTTTCTATAATTCCTAAAACTGGCACATTAATATTTTCTTGCTGAAACATTGCAACTCCTTTTTTTGCATCTGCTAAAGCAATGTTTTGTGGCGTACTAACTACTACAGCACCGTTAATTGGAAGTGCTTGTACTATTGATAAATGCACATCTCCGGTTCCTGGAGGTAAGTCTATCAATAGAAAATCTAATTCACCCCAATCTGCATCAAAAATTAATTGATTTAATGCTTTCGAAGCCATTGGTCCACGCCAAATAACTGCTTGATCTGGGTTTGTAAAGAAACCTAACGATAATAATTTTACTCCGTAATTTTCAATAGGTTTCATTTTAGAACGACCATCTACATTAACAGAAAGTGGTTTTTGCTTTTCTACATCGAACATAATATGTTGCGACGGACCATAAACATCAGCATCTAAAACACCAACATTAAAACCCATTTTTGCTAAAGAAATAGCTGTATTTGCTGTAATTGTAGATTTACCAACACCACCTTTACCAGAGGCAATGGCAATTATATTTTTTATGTTAGGTATTTCTTTACCTCTAATTTGATTCGGGTTTTCTTTAACTGCTGGTTTTTCTACCTTAACATTAACCTTTACAGTTATCTCTTCTGAAACATTTGTTTTAATTGATTTAGAAATCTCTGACTCGATTTTCTTTTTTGCCTGCAACGTTGGGTTGCTAATAGTAACATCTACCTCTACTTCGTTACCAAAAGTAACAACATTGGTAATGTTATTGTTTTCAACTAAACTTTTACCTTCTCCTGGCGCGGTAATAGTTTCTAATGCCTTATATATATCTTGTTTCTTAAAACTCACGTCTTATTTTTATTTAATCTTGATTGCAAAGATACGTCTTACTGATTAGAAATTAAAGCTTGTAGATACTCAATATTTATTACCGAATAAAGCATTCTTATTTTTAAAAATAAATTTTTATCACACAACTACGATTTTTTACAATAAAACAAATTTGTTTATCTTTAGATTTGAGTATATCTAAACCCCCTAATGATGAAAAAACTCTTATTTACCTTAAGTATTGTAACTTTATTTTTAACTTTTACCAATGCTTTTTGTCAGGATGTAGCTTATGCTTTTGAAGAAAACAACTCTTCTGAAACTACCTTTAGCTCAAGCAACACATCTAATACAATTTTAGAAAACGGTACTTATTCTTATAAGTTAGGTTCTAAAAAAGTAATTGTATCTATTAAAAATGGATATTACACAGAAACTTATGCTAACAATGAGTTTATTAGGGCTAAAATAGATTGGCTATCAAAAAACCAATATACTTTAACAATTGTAGATTTAAATAAAGATAACCTTCCTTTTAAAGAAGGCACCAAATTAACAACTAAAATTACCAAAGTTAAGGGCAATCAATATTTTTATAAATCTGATTTAATTGATACTCATAAAACTTCTTGGACAGGAAAATTTAAGAAAGCAGAAACTCTTTAAAAAATAACTCAAAATAACCCAAACCCAAATTAACCCCAAAAGTATTTATTATTTCTAAAATTTATTAGTGATGAAATACTTTTAAAAAATCCCTCAATTATGAAAAAAACTACCATTAAAACCCCAACTTTTATTGCCTTATTATTTTTAGGATTAAGTACTGTATTCGCACAAGACGTTGCAATGAATTCGAATGAGTTAGAATTATTTGAAACCGATTACAAAGCAGATCCAGAAGATAAAGAAGTTATTAAAGAAACAGCTTTAGAAGAAGGAAAATACGCTTATACAAGTAAAGGTAAAGAAGTAATTGTTGAAATAAAAGATGGTTTCTACACAGAATATCATGGTGAAAACGAATTTATTAAAGCAAAAATAAAATGGTCTACAGAAAACAACTATAAACTAGTAGTTACAGAAATAAATAAAGAAAACTTACCTTTTAAAGAAGGTACAGTTATGGAAACTGAGATTATTAAAGTAAAAGGAAATAGGTTTTATTACGAATCTAATTTAGAAGGACTAACTTGGTCTGGTAGATTTAGAAAAATAGATTAATTGCTATAAAAACAGAGATGTTCTAATTTGTTATTTGAAGCCTATCATTTTTATGATAGGCTTTTTTATGCTAGTTATTTTCGTTTTAACTGTAGTTAGCACAATATTAGTTGCAATTAAATAGTAAATCTTAAAATAATATAACAAATTCAAAAAATCATCTAAAAGACTATAATAATGAGTTGCTATATTTAATACGTAATCTTACAGAAAAGATTACTAAATCTCCCCATTTATTATGAATAACTAAATTAATAAAATTAACTAGTTGCACCTTTTTTATGCTTTTAGGCTTACAAACATTAAAAGCACAAAATTCTGATGTTGCTTCTAACTTTAGAAACAATTATTACCAATCTAGTTTACAAAACAGCAACACTACTTCTTTAGAAATTAAAGAAACTCTTTTAGAAGAGGGGAAATATGTTTATACAAGTAAAGGAAACGAAATTATTATAGAGATTAAAGACAGTTACTACACAGAATATCATACAAATAATCAATATACAAAGGCAAAAATAGAATGGTCTGCAGAAGACAAGTATTCTTTAGAAATTATTGATATTAATAAAGACAATCTTCCTTTTGAAGTTGGTACCAAAATGGATACCAAGATTGTAAAAATTAAAGGATCTAGAACATATTATGAGTCTAATTTAGAAGGACTAACTTGGTCTGGAAAATTCAGAAAAATTTAAATTGACTTGCTAGAAAAATGGAAATGTTTAAATTAGTTAAAAACCTATCATTTATTTGGTAGGCTTTTTTATTTCAATATTTTAAAATTGATTTATAACTCGGCAGAAGGATTCCAAAGAACTTTATCAAAATCTATAATTTGATTCTCTATTACTTTTATACCTTCATTTTCTAATAATTGTTGCATTAAGTTAGTACCATCAAAATGATGTTTACCAGTAAGTAAACCTTTTCTATTTACAACTCTGTGTGCTGGTACATCTTCTAAATTATGCGCTTTATTCATAGCCCAACCAACCATTCTTGCAGATCTTGCTGCACCTAAATACGTTGCAATTGCACCATACGTTGTTACTCGACCAAAAGGAACTAAACGTGTTACTGCATAAACTTTTTCGAAAAAATTATCCGTTTCTTTCATCGCGTGAATTTACAAAATGAAATTAACAAAAAAACTAAATTTAACTTAACATGACATTTATCATGTTTTAAACTATTGATTTTAAGTATATTGAGCTATAACTTTTAAATCCCTCAATATCATGAAAACTTTAACACTATTTTTCGCCTTAATTTTTATTATTAATACAAATCAAAGCTTTTATTCTCAAAATGTAAATTATCAACAAACATCTATTACAAATGATTATATGCAAGATGGTACTTACAAATATTGCAATGACACGTGTGATGTTATTGTTGAAATAAAGAATGATGTTTACACTGAATTTTATCCTAATAACGAGTTTATTAAAGCAAAAATACAATGGATAAATAGAAAAGAATACAAACTAGTGATTACCGAAATTAAAAAACCTGATTTACCATTTGGTATTGGTACCATTATGAAAACAAAAATTGTAAGAAAAAAAGGAAGTACTTTTTATTATGAGTCTAACCTACAAGGTCTTTCTTGGTCTGGTAAATTTGAACTAATAAATTAATATAAATTTCAAAAAAAACATCAATTTTACAAAAATTGATGTTTTTAATACATTTTAATATTTTAATATTTTAATTTAAACTTTATGTAAGTTATAGGTTTTCCTATTTCTAAATACTGATTCTCGTAAAAAGTTTGAGTTTCAGTAACTTCTTCGGGCGCACCTTCGTTTTTATAAACGGTATGATTTGCATACAAAACCTCATGACCTTCACCGTGTAATAAACCTAAAGTATAACCGTGCATAAATTCGCTATCGGTTTTTAGATTCATTATTCCGTCTTCACTTAAAATAACACTGTATTTTTTAAGGAATTTAGAATTTGTCATTCGGTGTTTAGTTCGTTGATATTTTATTTGCGGATCTGGAAAAGTTATCCAGATTTCTGACACTTCATTTTCTGCAAATATATAATCTACCAACTCTATTTGGGTTCTAACAAAAGCAACATTAGGCAAGTTTTCTTCTATTGCAGTTTTAGCACCTCGCCAAAAACGAGCCCCTTTAATATCTATACCAATATAGTTTTTATCAGGATTTTTTCTTGCTAATGCAATTGTATACTCTCCTTTACCACAACCAAGTTCTACAACTATTGGGTTGTTGTTTCCAAAAAAAGAATGCCATTTACCTTTGTGAGAAAAGTTAGTTATAACTTCTTCTCTTGTTGGTTGAATGACATTTTCGAACGTTTCGTTTTCTTTAAAACGTTTTAGTTTGTTTTTGCTTCCCAAAATAATGAATTAAGCTCTATCTTCTGTTCCTTCTTTCACAAATCGACGAGATTCTCCCATCCAATATGCAAATAAAACTAAAAGAATTACTAAAAAACCCCAGTTTAAGGCATTAGAAACCCACCAACCAAGATCTGCATTTGCTACAGTTAATCTTAACCAATCGAATGGTAAGAATAATATATCTGTAAATAAACTACCAATCCATCTAAAAATATTGCTTGCTATCATAACTTAATTATCTTTACACTGCAAAAATAACAAAAGAAACAATGCTAGCCAATTTTTTAGGGAAATCTAAACCAATCAATTTCATAATTCTTTTAAGCGTTTTTATTTGTCTATTTTTATTTACAACACTACCAATCTATTTAGGGCAAGATTTTCAATTTAAATTAGTGTTTGAAGTTGCTGGTTTAATTGCACTTTTTTTATTTCTTTTTTTCTTTTACAACTTTGTAGTAACTAAGAATAATCTAACATTCGATAATTCTTATGCTTTCTTTGTTTTTACAGTTTTACTTGCATTTTTTCTACCGCTTATAAATAACTATAAAACACTAACAATAATACTGTTATACATCTTATTTCTAAGAAAAATTTACAGTTTAAAATCTCCAAAAAAGATATTGCAAAAACTTTTTGATAGCGGTTTTTGGTTAAGTATCTTATTTATTTTAGAGCCTTTTACAGCAATGTTTGCCATACTTATTTATGCTGGTATTTTTGTGCATCAAAAACCTGTAATTAATCGTCTAATAGCACCTTTAATAGGTTTTGCGTGTCCTTTAATTATTTATTTTACGTATTGTTTTTGGCAAGATCAATTGTATGTTTTTACAAACCTTTTTTACTTTAATAGCTTTAAAAGCTTACTCTTATACTCTAAAAACAACTTTAATTGGATTATAATTTTGATAATTATACTTTCTGTGGTTTCAATTATTATGAAATCTCCAAAAACGCTTTCTGTAAATAATTCATTTAAAAAAAGCTGGTTGTTACTTTTATTAAACTTTACAATATCATTGTTTTTTGCACTATTAATTCCTAATAAAAATGGCTCTGAGATGCTATTTTTACTTTTTCCTGCAAGTGTAATTTGTGCAAACGGTATAGAATTAATTAAAAACAACATTATTAAAAATGTTGTATTATCAGTATTAATTTTAAGTTTAGTAGTTTTTCTATTTCTTTTATAATTTTTTACCAAAAGCTAAATCTCCGGCATCACCTAAACCCGGAATTATATATCCTTTCTCATTTAAAGTTTCATCCAAAGCAGCTATCCATAAATGTGTGTTTTCTGGAAAATGTTTAGAAATATAATCCACTCCTTCTTTAGAGGCAATTACAACTATAATATGCAATTCTTTTGGCACGCCATATTTTTTGATCGCCTCATAAACAGCAACTAAACTTTGGCCAGTTGCCAACATAGGATCTGCAAGTAATAACGTTTTATTTTCTATGGATGGTGACGCAAAATACTCTACAATAATTTCTGATGGAACGCCATTTTCTGGATGATTTCTATAAGCAGAAATAAAAGCATTTTCTGCATCATCAAAATAATTTAACAACCCTTGATGCAAAGGCAAACCAGCTCTTAAAATAGAACATAAAACAATTTTGTTGGTAAGTTGATCTATTTCCTTAGTTCCTAAAGGAGTTTCTACTTTATTTACAGAGTATTTAAGTTCTTTACTTAATTCATAACTTAAAACCTCACCTATTCTTTCTATATTTCTTCGAAACCGTAAAGAATCTTTTTGAACATTTACATCTCTAATTTCTGAGATGAATTTATTTAAAATTGTATTGCTAGAAGATATATTATGAATATGCATTTTATAGAAATTTGATAAACAAATGTAGCATAATTAAGTAAAATTTGTATCTTGCTCTAAGAATTTAGTTAATTTAATCACTAAAAAAATAAAAAAAATGGGAATTTTTTCATTCATTAAAAATGCCGGAGCCAAAGTTTTTGGTATTGGAAAAACTACAGAAGAAGAAAATGCAGAAAAGTCTGAACAGTTAAGAAATGCCATTACTGCATTAGATTTACAGGTTACAGATTTATCTATAGAAGTAAATGATGACGTAGTAAAGTTGTGGGGAGAAACTGCCGATTTAGCTACAAAAGAAAAAGTAGTTTTAGTGGTAGGAAACACAAACGGAATTTCTTCTGTAGAAGATAATATTACTGTTGCAGAAGTAGAAGAGATTGAAGAAGAAGCAATGGCACAATTTCATACCGTAGAAAAAGGAGATACTTTAGGTAAAATAGCAAAAGAATATTATGGTAATGCTATGAAATACCCTGTTATATTCGAAGCAAACAAGCCTATGTTAACGCATCCAGATAAAATTTATCCTGGGCAGGTATTAAGAATACCACCATTAGTAGACTAACTAAAAGTTAATCAACCAAACCATAAGAGTTTCAAAATTATTTTTGAAGCTCTTTTTTTATGCTTAAAATCTAAATTTTATTAGCAACTTTGCAAACTAATATAGTTTACATTTTTAAAAATGAATAAAAGAATATTAGCTCTTTTTGCAGTTTCTATTGCAACATTAATTTATGGTTTAACATTTACCATTGCTAAAGATGTTATGCCAATTTATTTGAAACCTTATGCTTTTATATTGGTAAGAGTTATTGGCGCAACAACTATTTTCTGGACGATAGGTTTGTTTATTAAACAACAAAAAATAGGAAAAGAAGATTACAAAAAAATACTTTTAGCTTCTTTTTTCGGAATTGGTTTAAACATGTTAACTTTTTTTAAAGGCTTAAGTATTACTACACCTATAAGCGCATCTGTAATGATGGTTACATCACCTATTATGGTACTAATTTTCTCTAGTATTTTAATAAGAAAAAGAATAGGTAAACAACGAATTTTAGGTGTTTTTATAGGTTTAATTGGCACCATATTATTAATTACTTATGGTAATAATTCATCCGAAGGAACCAACAATAACTTTGGTAACTTTTTAGTTTTTGTAAATGCGGCATCTTATGGTTTGTATTTGGTTTTGGCTAAAGATTTAATTTTAAAATACAACCCAATTGTTTTTGTAAAATGGCTATATTTATTCGGTTCTATTTTTGTAATTCCGTTTGGTTATAGCGAGATATTAGAAGTTTCTTGGCAAGAAATACCTACCAACATTTATTGGAATATTGGTTTTGTTGTAATTTTCACATCTTGTATTACCTATCTTTTTAATCTGTATGGTTTATCAAAATTAAAACCAACAACGGTTAGTGTTTTTATTTATTTACAACCTGTAATTGCTACAATTTATGCATTAATTGTTGGCAGCGATTCTTTAAATACCGTTAAAATAAGTGCAACAATCTTAATATTTATTGGTGTGTATTTAGTAACTAAACAAGTAGAAAAATCTACCAAATAAA
Source organism: Polaribacter marinaquae (assembly GCF_038019025.1). Classification (NCBI taxonomy): domain Bacteria; kingdom Pseudomonadati; phylum Bacteroidota; class Flavobacteriia; order Flavobacteriales; family Flavobacteriaceae; genus Polaribacter; species Polaribacter marinaquae. The sequence goes on along the minus strand of NZ_CP150496.1, from coordinate 2,203,798 downwards.
ACTATATTTGCAACTTATTTAAAATGATGATTTTATGATTCAATCTATGACGGGTTATGGTAAAGCAGTATTACAATTGCCTACCAAAAAAGTTACTATAGAAATTAAATCTTTAAACAGTAAAAATTTAGATTTAAACGTTAGAATTCCTTCTTATTACAAAGAAAAAGAATTACCTGTGCGTAAAAAATTAGCAGCTGCCTTAGTTCGTGGAAAAGTAGATTTTTCGATATTTGTAGAGATGACTGCAGATGAAACTTCTACAACTGTTAATCATGGTGTTGTAAAAGAATACATACAACAATTAAGAAATGTTGTGCAAACTGGTTCTACAGACGATGTAGAATTGTTAAAAATGGCTGTTAGAATGCCAGATGCATTAAAAACAGAAAGAGAAGAATTAGATGAAAATGAATGGAATCTAATTGATGAACATATAGATGTTGCCATAAAAGAAATTGTACAATATAGAACAGACGAGGCCGCTTCTTTAGAAATAGATTTTAAGCAAAGAATTGCAAATATTAAGATGTATTTAGAAGAAGTAAAGGCTTTAGATGGCGATAGAATAGCAAACGTAAAAGCACGTTTAAAAAAGGCTATAGACGATTTAAAAGTAGATACAGACGAAAATCGTTTTGAGCAGGAGTTAATCTATTACTTAGAAAAATTAGATATAAACGAAGAAAAAGTTCGTTTAGCAAACCATTTAGATTACTTTTTAGAAACATTGGCTACACCAGATTCTAACGGTAAAAAATTAGGTTTTGTAATTCAAGAAATGGGTAGAGAAATTAACACTACAGGTTCTAAAGCAAATTTTGCACCGATGCAAAAAGCGGTAATTCAAATGAAAAACGAATTAGAGCAAATTAAAGAGCAAATCTTAAACGTACTTTAAGCATCAAAATAAACCAAAATACTGGTTTAAAACTAATAACATATAATTCTGAAATCTATTCAGAATGACAAAAATTAAACATTTATGTCAGAATTTAAAGGTAAATTATTCGTCTTTTCAGCACCTTCTGGTTCAGGAAAAACAACAATTGTTCGTCATTTATTAAAACAAGAAAAATTTAATTTAGAGTTTTCTATTTCTGCTACTTCTAGAGAACCAAGAGGAGAAGAAAAAAATGGTGAAGATTACTATTTTATCTCTTTAAAAGATTTTAAAAGTAAAATTAAAGGCGACGAATTTTTAGAATGGGAAGAAGTTTATAGAGATAATTTCTACGGAACTTTAAAATCTGAAGTAGAACGTATTTGGGCGCTTAAAAAACATGTAATTTTTGATATTGATGTTGTTGGTGGTCTTAGAATTAAAAAGAAATTTCCAAACGAAACTTTATCTGTATTTGTAAAACCACCAAGTGTAGACGAACTTAAAATAAGATTAAAAAAGCGCTCTACAGAAAGTGAAGACAAAATAAACATGCGCGTAGCAAAAGCATCTGTAGAACTGGCAACAGCACCACAGTTTGATAAAATCATCAAAAATTACGAACTAGATGTTGCTTTAAAAGAAGCAGAAGATTTGGTTAGCGATTTTTTAGATTTAAAGAAATAAAACTTCTATTAAAATGAAAATTGGTTTATACTTTGGCACTTTTAATCCTATTCATATTGGGCATTTAATAATTGCCAATCATATGGTAGAAAATTCAGATTTAGATGAAATCTGGATGGTTGTAACACCTCATAATCCATTCAAAAAGAAAAGTTCTTTACTAGACAATCACCATCGTCTAGAATTGGTTTACAAAGCAACAGAAGCATATGACAAAATTAAACCTTCTGATATCGAATTTAAACTACCACAACCAAACTACACAGTACACACCTTAGCACATATTTCTGATATGTATAAAGACAAAGAGTTTTGTTTGATTATGGGAGAAGACAATTTAAAAAGCTTACATAAATGGAAAAATTACGAAACCATTTTAGAACATCATAATATTTATGTTTACCCAAGAATTGCAGAAGGCAAAATAGATTCTCAATTCGATAATCACCCAAAAATCACAAAAGTAGCTGCACCAATTGTTCAAATTTCTTCTACAATGATTAGAAACGGAATTAAAGACAATAAAAATATGAAACCGCTTTTAACCAATGAAGTTTGGCAATACATAGATGAAATGAATTTTTATAGAAAATAATTTCACTTTAAATTCGTTGTATATTTGTAAATATTCAAAATAAATACTTTGGCTAAAAAGGATAAAAAAAAAGGAAAATTAAAACAAAAACTAACCGATAAATATAGGTTGGTTGTTTTAAACGAAAATACTTTTGAAGAACGTTTTTCTTTAAAACTATCTCGTTTAAATGTATTTGTTTTAGGCGGAATTTTCTCTATTCTACTTATTTCTTTAACCACATTATTAATAGCTTTTACGCCAATTAAAGAATACATACCTGGTTATTCTTCTTCAAAACTAAAATCAGATGCATTAAAGCTTACTTTCGAAGCAGATTCTTTAAAGCAAAAGTTGGCTATTTTAGAAAATTATACAAAAGCTTTAAAACCAGTGTTAACGGGAGAGATAAGTTCAGAAGAAATTGATTCTATTCAAATTGAAGCAAGACAAACTACAATAGACGAAAGCAAATTAGATGCAACCAAAGAAGATTCTTTGTACAGAGAAAAAATAGATAGAGAAACTCGTTTTAGTATTTTAAACAACTCTAACAGCAGCGTTAAAATTGTTTTTTTCGCGCCTTTAAAAGGAAATATTTCACAAAGTTTTGATGCTAATTCTAAACACTTTGCACTAGATATTATAGCTAAAACAGGTACACCTGTTAAAGCTGCCGCAGAAGGAACCGTTATTTTTTCTGGATGGAGCGCAGAAACTGGTTATGTAATTATTTTAAAACATAACAAAGATTTTATTTCTGTTTACAAACACAATGGTAATTTACTAAAACAACAAGGTGATTTTGTAAAATCTGGCGAAGTAATTGCTAGCGTTGGTTCTACAGGAGAACTTTCTACCGGGCCACATTTGCATTTCGAACTATGGAAAGGCGGTTACGCTATAAACCCAACAAACTTTATAGATTTTAAATAATGAGTATTAAATCTTTTTTTGCCATTCCTTTTGCTAAAATTGCAACCAAAAAGGTTTATAAATGGGCTAATAAACCGCATAAAACACAAGATAAAGTTTTTAAAAACTTAATTTCTAAGGGTAAAAAAACTGCTTTTGGTATTGATCATAATTTTGATACCATTTCTAATTACGAAGATTTTAAAAAACAAGTTAAAGTACAAGATTACGAAGGACTAAGAAAGTATGTAGATAGAATTGTTGACGGAGAAGAAAATGTACTTTGGCCAGGGAAACCACTATATTTTGCAAAAACTTCTGGTACAACTTCTGGTGCTAAATATATACCAATTACTAAAGAATCGATGCCAACACATATTACAGCGGCAAGAAATGCTATGCTGTTTTATATTGCAGAAAAAAATGATGCAAGTTTTGTTGATGGTAAAATGATTTTTTTACAAGGAAGCCCAGTTTTAGAAGATAAAAATGGTGTTAAACTTGGCAGACTTAGTGGTATTGCTGCTCATTACGTACCAAACTATTTACTTAAAAACAGATTGCCAAGTTGGGAAACCAATTGTATAGAAGATTGGGATACAAAAGTGAATGCGATTGTAGATGAAACAGTAAATGAAGATATGTCTGTAATAAGCGGAATACCGTCTTGGGTGCAAATGTATTTCGAAAAACTGATTGAGAAAACAGGAAAATCTGTATCAGAATTATTTCCTAATTTTAATTTCTTTATATACGGTGGTGTTAATTTTGAGCCTTACAAAAATAAATTTGAGAGTTTAATTGGTAAAAAAATAGATTATATAGAATTATATCCTGCATCCGAAGGTTTTATTGCTTACCAAGATTCTCAAACAGCAAAAGGAATGCTTTTACAGCTAGATTCTGGTATTTTTTACGAGTTTATTCCGGCAAATGAATTCTTTGATGAAAACCCAACAAGAATCTCTTTAAAAGACGTTAAAATTGGGGTAAATTATGTAATTATATTAAACACCACTGCAGGTCTTTGGGGTTATAATATTGGCGATACGATTGAATTTACATCAACAAAACCTTATAGAATTAAAGTTACAGGTAGAATTAAACATTTTATTTCTGCATTTGGCGAGCATGTTATTGGTAAAGAAGTAGAAAAGGCATTGAATGATTCTATAAAAGGAACAACTATAAATATAAGCGAATTTACGGTTGCACCACAAGTAAACCCAAGTTCTGGCTTGCCATATCACGAGTGGTTTATAGAATTTGAAAACGAACCAGAAAACATAGAAGAATTTGCTGCAAAAGTAGATACATCTATGCAAGATCAAAACATCTATTATTTCGATTTAATAGAAGGCAAAATACTACGTCCGTTAATTATTAGAAAAGTTAAAAAAGGTGGTTTTCATGAGTACATGAAATCTATTGGTAAATTTGGCGGACAAAATAAAATACCTCAACTTTCTGACAACAGAAAAATTGCAGATGTTTTAGATAATTTTATAATTGAAAAATAAGAACATATATACAAAATGGGAGGAGATTATTTATTTTTAGTTTTAGCTGTAGTACTAGTAATTGTTTACTTTTACAACAAATACAGAAACAGACGACGTTAACATAAAACCAAATATCAAATTTTAAATTTGGTTAGATTTAGTTCTTACACTAAAAAACAGCAATAAAATACAAATGAGTACAATTAGAATTACAAAGCAATTCAATTTTGAAACAGGGCACGCATTATATGGTTATGATGGTAAATGTAAAAATGTACACGGTCATTCTTATAAATTATCTGTTACCGTTTCTGGACAACCGATTTCTGACAATACAAATGTAAAATTTGGAATGGTAATCGATTTTGGTGATTTAAAAAAGATTGTTAATGAAGAAATTGTAGACATTTTTGATCATGCAACTGTATTTAATAAAAACACACCTCATTTAGAACTTGCAAAAGAACTAATAGACAGAGGTCATCATGTTTTATTAGTAGATTACCAACCAACAAGTGAAATGATGGTAATTGATTTTGCTGAGAAAATTAAAAATAGATTGCCTAACAATATCAAATTACATTCTATAAAATTACAAGAAACAGATTCTAGTTTTGCAGAATGGTACGCTAACGAAAACTAAACTATTTACCGTTATAAGCGTTCATAGTATTTGATAAACCAGCTGTACCAAAAGAAGTGATAACTTTTGCTGATGTTGGCAAACGCTCTATCAATTGACTGGTTTCTTCTTTATTCCATTCTCCTAAAACAAAATCTACCTGTCTTCCTTTAGGATAATTTGCACCTACACCAAATCTAAATCTTGGGTATTTTTGAGTGTTTAATTTTTCTTGAATATCTTTTAGACCATTATGTCCGCCAGCAGAACCTTTCGCTTTTAAACGTATGGTTCCAAAATCTATATTTACATCATCTGTAACAATTAGAATATTTTCTACAGCAATTTTCTCTTTATCCATCCAATATTTAACTGCTTTCCCACTTAAATTCATAAATGTACTTGGTTTTAAAAGGATAAAAGTTCTTCCTTTAAACCTAAAATTAGCAATATCACCTAACTTTTCTGTTTCGAAAGTAGCTTTATGTTCTTCTGCAAGTTCGTCTAAAATTTTAAAACCAATATTATGACGTGTATTATCATACTTAGTACCAACGTTACCTAAACCTACAATTAAAAATTTTTTCATTAGTTGTTCTTTCGTTTCTAAATTTAAACAGAATAGATTTTTAAAAAACCTTAAGATATTCACACTTCAAAAGTAAGAAGAAATTAAAAGGTATAAAAAAAGCGTTACAAAATTGTAACGCTCTTATATTTATTTTTGTTGCTAAAATTTATTCAGCAGCAGTTTCAGTTTCTTCGTCTTCATCTGCAGAAACAGTTGCATTACGAGAAGTTCTAACTTGTACAACAACCGTGTTATCTGGGTGCATAAAAGTATAATCATCATTAAATAAAGAAGTAACAAATAATTTATTACCAATTTTTAATGAAGAAATATCTGCTGATATAAAGTCTGGTAAGTTAGCTGGTAAAGCTTTTACTCTTAATTTACGGTTTGTAAAACGTAAAGAACCACCATTTAATACACCAGGTGAAGTACCTGTTAATTTTACAGGAATATTCATTGTAATTTCTTTATCATCAAATAACTGATAAAAATCTACGTGTAAAATTTTATCTGTTACAGGGTGAAATTGGATATCTTGCAATACAGTTGCAATTTTTTGTCCATCAACATCAATAGTTGCAGTGTATACATTTGGAGTGTACACCAAGTTTTTAAACGCTTTTTCTTCTGCAGAAAAATGCACTGGCTTATCTCCTCCGTATATAACGCAAGGAACCATACCAGCATTACGTAAGGCTTTTGTTGATACTTTACCTACGCTTTCTCTTTTTGATCCTTTAATTGTAATTGATTTCATTACTTTTTTTATTAATTATTTACATTAAAAATTGTCCGCTAATCGATGTGTTATCTTGAACTTTGTGCATAACATCAGCGAATAAGGGCGCGCAAGATACAACTTTTATTTTTGAAGTCTCCTTTTTTAGAGGAATTGTATCAGAAACTATTAATTCTGTTAAACCAGAGTTTTCTATTTTCTCGTACGCACCGCCAGAAAGTATAGGATGTGTACATATTGCACGTACACTTAAAGCACCTCTTTTCATCATTAAATCTGCTGCATGTGCTAATGTTCCTCCAGTATCTATCATATCATCAACAAGAATAACATTTTTACCTTTTACATCACCAATTAACTCCATATGAGAAATTACATTTGCTTTTTTACGTTGCTTGTAACATATTACAACATCAGAATGTAAGTGTTTAGAATATGCGTATGCTCTCTTAGAACCTCCCATATCTGGTGATGCTATTGTTAAGTTTTCTAATTTTAAACTATTTATATATGGCATAAAAATAGTTGACGCAAAAAGATGATCTACTGGCTTTTCGAAAAAACCTTGAATTTGATCTGCGTGTAAATCCATTGTCATTATTCTAGTAGCACCTGCAGATTGTAATAGGTTTGCTACCAATTTTGCACCAATTGCAACTCTTGGTTGATCTTTTCTATCTTGTCTTGCCCAACCAAAATATGGCATTACAGCAGTAATGTGTCTTGCAGATGCTCTTTTAGCAGCATCTAACATTAACAACATTTCCATTAAATTATCTGCGTTAGGAAAAGTAGAACCTATTATAAATACTCTTCTTCCTCTAACAGATTCTTCGAATGCTGGCTGAAATTCTCCGTCGCTAAAGTATGTTGTTTTAACTTTTCCTAGTGTTGTATTGTATTCTTTTGCAATTTTTTCTGCCAAAACTGTACTTTGTCTGCAGGCAAAAAGTTTTGGTGCTAATTGATTTGTAGGCATTTAGTTGTTATTTAGATTGTGTTGTTGTAAGGGCACAAAAGTAGAAATTATTTATTTAGTTTGAAATTAATTTATATACTTTAAAATAAAATAATTTAATACATTTGCAATCGCAATTAGTAATGCTCAAGTGGCGGAATTGGTAGACGCGCTGGATTCAAAATCCAGTTCTTTCGGGAGTGTGGGTTCGATTCCCACCTTGAGTACAAAACAAAAAACCTCAACTTTAAAAGTTGAGGTTTTTTTATGAAATTTTTCTCTTTAGATAAATATTATAAATGAGGCCTACTAATATTAAAAAGACTCCTAGCAAAGACCATAAATTGTAAACTTCATCAAACCATATACTACCAATAACTATCATTGCTATTACCTCTAAGTATTTTAATGGCGCTACAAGGTTTGTTTCGTTAGACTGAAAAGCTTTGGTCATATACAGTTGTCCGATATAACCAAAAACACCCGAACTAAGTAATAAAAGCCACTGTAAATTATTTGGCATAATCCAATTATCAATAGACATAATACCTCCAAAAACAAAGGCCAAAATCATAAAATAATTTATAATTACTAAAGGATTTTCTGAATTACCTATTTTACGAATTATTACAAAAATTAAACCTAAAAATATAGCTGATGTTATAATTAATAATAACCCAATTGTATTTACATCTACACCAAATCCTTTTATAATTAATACCCCTAAAAACGCAATAAAAAATAGTAACCATTGTATTTTTTTTACTTTTTCTTTTAAAAATATTGCAGCAAAAATTGCAGCAAAAATTGGCGATGTATATCTTAAAGAAACTGCAGTACCAACGGCTAAATAATTTAATGATTGAAAAAAACAAGTAATAGAAATAACACCAAAAAAAGCTCTTAAGAATAACAATTTTTTATTATTTCCTAAAAATGATGTTTTCTGTTTTAAAATTAGAGGTATTGTAAAACACAATGTACCTATTGATCTAAAAAAAACTACCTGATATACATTAAATATTGTAAGATATTTTATAATAGCATTCATTATTGCAAATGCAATAACACTAAATATCATATAAGAAATTGCTGAGTTATTTTTCATAAAAAAAAGAACCCTTCAATTTTAAATATTGAAGGGTTTATATTTAAAAGATTAAAAATACTATTATTTTCTAAGTTCTTTAATAATATCTAAAGCTCCTTTTGTTTTACTTTCTATTTTTTCATAATCAAAATTCCCATCTGCATCTTTTGCCATTAATTTAGAACCCATACCAACACAAGTTACACCTGCATTAAACCATCCTTCTAAATTTTCTTTTGTTGGAGATACTCCACCTGTTGGCATAATGCTCGTCCAAGGTTGTGGCCCCTTAATACCTTTAACAAATTGAGGTCCGTAGATATCACCTGGAAATAATTTTACTATTTCGCAACCTAATTCTTCTGCTTTAGCAATTTCTGATAATGTACCACAACCAGGAGACCATAATACTTTCTTTCTATTACAAGCTATTGCAATATCTTCTCTTAAAACCGGTGTTACAATAAAGTTTGCACCCAAAGACATGTATAAAGAAGCTGCTGCACCATCGGTAACAGAACCTACTCCCATAATCATTCCTGGTAATTCTTTTATTGCGTATTTTGTAAGTTCACCAAAAACTTCATGGGCAAAATCTCCTCTAGCAGTAAACTCCATTAATCGAGCACCACCATTATAACAAGCTTTTAAAACTTTTTTACTTACTTCTATATCATTATGAAAAAATAAAGGAACCATACCTGTATCTTTCATTACTTGCGCCACTTCTAATCTTGTATATTGTGCCATTTTATTTCTTTTTTTTAATTAAAATTGAGTTCCTAAAACTACTATCTTAAGAACTCAATTAAATTCAAATAATAATACTAATTTTTATCTAGCTACTCTACCAGATGCATCACCACCCATTAATTTTTCTACTTCGGCAACTGTTGCTAAGTTAGCATCTCCTTTAATAGTATGCTTTAAACAAGAAGCTGCAACGGCAAAATCTAATGCATTTTGATCATCTTCTGGATATTTTAATAATCCGTAGATTAAACCTCCCATAAATGAATCTCCACCACCAACTCTATCTACAATATCTGTAATTTGGTATTGACGTGTTTGGTATAATGTTTTACCATCATATAAAACTCCTGCCCATGTATTATGAGATGCAGAAATTGAACCTCTTAAAGTTGTAATTACTTTTTTAGCTCTTGGAAACTTTTCCATCATTTGCTCACATACAGATAAAAAAGCTTCTGCTTTTACGTTATGTCCTTCTGTTTGTACAGAGATTCCTTCTGGCTTAATACCAAAATGCATTTCTGCATCTTCTTCATTTCCTAAAACTATATCACAGTAAGAAGTTAACTCTGTCATAATTTTTTCTCTATGTGCATCATCACAAAATTTCCAAAGTTTTGCTCTGTAATTTAAATCTGTAGAAATCGTAATTCCTTTAGCGCTTGCAGCTTTTACGGCTTCTAAACAAACATCTGCAGAACCTTGCGAAATTGCTGGTGTAATACCTGTCCAATGAAACCACTCTACACCATCAAAAACAGCATCCCAATCGATCATACCAGATTCTATTTCTGCAATAGCAGAATGTGCTCTATCATAAACTACTTTAGATCCTCTTGATACTGCACCTGTTTCTAAAAAGTAAATCCCTAAACGGTCTCCACCCCAAACTATTTTATCAACATTTACACCACGTTTTCTCATCTCCATCATTGCACACTCACCAATATCATTTTTTGGTAAACGAGTTACAAAATCTACATCTACACCATAGTTTGCTAAAGAAACTGCTACGTTAGACTCACCACCACCATAAACAACATCAAAATTATTTGCTTGTGAAAATCTTAAAAACCCTTGTGGAGCCAATCTTAACATAATTTCTCCGAAAGTTACTACTTTACCCATTTTTACTGTAATTTTTTATTTAATTGTTAATTGCTTAAACGTTTAACCAATCTTTTAAAATAAAATCAAAATAGAGACTGCTAATAGTCTATTTTGATTATTAATATTATCGTTCTATATTTGCTTAAACGTTTAAGCAAATATAGATAAAATTTGAATAAAAAAAAGAAAACTACTATAAAAGATATTGCTAACGTGCTTAATATCTCTGCAGCAGCAGTTTCTAAAGCACTACATAACGATTCTAGAATTAGCGAAAAAACTAAAAAGGCAGTAAGACAAGTTGCCGAAAATTTAAATTATCAACCAAATCATTTGGCAAGTGCATTAAGAAGCGGTAAATCAAATTTGGTTGGCGTTATTGTACCTAGAACAAATAGTAATTTTTTCTCTTCTGTTATTCAAAATATAGAACATGTTTTAAACAGTAAAGGCTATAATATAATAATAACCCAATCTAACGAATCTTATAAAAAAGAATGTGATAGTATAGATACACTTCTTTTTACACAAGTAGATGGTATTATTGCTTCTATGGCCAATGAAACTGTAGACTTACAGTATTATGAAAAGATTAAATCTAAAGGAATACCATTAATATTGTTTGATAGAGGTGAGAACGATTTAAATGTAGATTATATTGGTATTGATGATTATAATAGTAGCCATGTAATAGTAGAACACTTGTTAGCACAAGGATGCAAAAGAATTGCGCATATAGGTGGTTACAAAAGAACAAGAATTTATAACAACAGAATTAGAGGTTATATTGATGCATTAAAAAAACACAATTTACCTTTGGATGATGAGTTGTTGATTGAAACGAATCTCTCTATTGAAAATGGAAGAGAGAAAATGCAAGAACTCTTAAAATTAAAAAATAGACCAGATGCAGTTTATGTTGCTGGTGATTATGCCGCTTTGGGTGCATTACAAGTATTAAATGAACAAGGTATTAAAATGCCAGAAGAAATTGCATTGGTTGGTTTTGGAAATGAACCTTTTACAGACATGGTTACACCTAGCATAACAAGTGTTAACCAACACAGTGAACAAATAGGTAAATTAGCTGCAGAAACTTTTCTAAACTACACTCATAAAAAAACGATTAAACAAGAATTAAGAAAGCAAATTCTTGATGCAGAATTAATTATAAGAAAATCTTCTAATAAAGTATAAACCTCCCTAAAATAAATTTTAGAGAGGTTTAAACTCAAATTCAAAAAAAATAATTTCTTAAATTCCTAAAGCTTGTCCACCACCAACTTGAATAGTTTCTGCTGTTAAGAAAGCTGAATCTTTACCTGCTAAGAAAGATACAACACCGGCAACATCTTCTGGTTGTCCTAATCTACCTAACATAATATTGTTTGCCCAAGAAGCAAAAACTTCTGGTTTTGTTGATTTAATTTGTGCGTGAAAAGGAGTATCTATAGTTCCTGGAGAAACTGCATTTACTCTAATACTATATTCTGCTAAATCTTTTGCTAAAGCTCTTGTTATTGCGTGTACACCTGCTTTAGAAGTACCGTAAATACCTGCTTCTGGTCCACCAGCATTCCAACCTGCATTAGACGTATAGTTAATAATAGATGCATAATCACTTTTCTTTAAGAAAGGTATAGCTGCTCTAGAAGCATAAAAAGTAGAATCTAAGTTTAAAGCCATTACAAACTTATAAAACTCTGTAGTCATTTCTTCGAAACGAGATCTACCTCCTAAACCACCTGCATTATTTACAAGTACATCAATTTTACCATACTTTTCTCCTATTGCAACAATATTAGAAGTTACTGCATTTTCATCAAAGATTATTTTAAAAATAAATAAATGGTAAATACTAGTTCAAAAGCAGCACTTTTTAGAGACTAATTAGATGATTTACAAATAACTAAACCAATTCAAAACAAGCCAACAACACAAATATAACCATATTATTATTGGTAAACCAGTTTGGTTTACCAATAATAATAGTTTCTAAAATAATTTAGAGTTGTTTTAAGTTTTTAATATCTTTGATTTTCCTCTAAATTCAACAAAAATGGACGATTTTATTTTATATTTTAAAATGGGTCTTAACCACGTGTTAGACTTTAATGCTTACGATCATATTTTATTTTTAATTGTTTTAGCTGTAGTATTCAGTTTTAACCAACTAAAAAAAGTTTTATGGTTGGTTACACTTTTTACCATTGGTCATTCTATAACCTTAGCTTTATCTGCTTACGGCATTTTAAATATAGATATGAAACTGATAGAGTTTTTAATACCAGTTACTATTTTTATTACGGGTGTAATTAATGTTTTTACAGCTAAAAAATCATCTTATGGTAAAGAAAACACCAACTTAGTATTTGCTTTATTCTTTGGTTTAATTCACGGTTTAGGTTTTTCTAATTATTTTAAAATGATGATTGGTAAAGAAGATGATAAATTAATGCCATTATTAGAATTTGCTGTTGGTATAGAAGCTGCACAAATAATAATTGTTTTAGGTATTTTAATAATTGGTACTCTTTTACAAAACTTTTTTAAGGTAACAAGAAGAGATTGGATTTTAGTTTGTTCTTCTATCGTAATCGGTTTTTCTATACAAATGATGTTAGACAGAGTTTTTTGGTAACTATAAATTTTGACTAATAATTAACGTCTTAATTCTATTAATCTTTATACTTTCGTAAACTATGACAGAAAAGAAGCAATTAAAATACGACAAAGCTTACTTAAGAATGGCTTTAGAATGGGGCAAACTTTCTCATTGTAAACGCAAACAAGTAGGTGCTTTAATTGTAAAAGATAGAATGATTATTTCAGACGGATTTAACGGAACCCCAACGGGTTTTGACAACTGTTGTGAAGATGACAACGGAGACACAAAGTGGGAAGTTTTACACGCAGAAGCAAACGCAATTTTAAAAGTTGCAAGTTCTACTCAATCTGCAAAAGGCGCAACACTTTACATTACTTTATCTCCTTGCACGCAATGCAGTAAATTAATTCATCAAGCAGGTATTAAAAGAGTTGTTTATGCTAATGCATACAAAGATCTTTCTGGTTTAAAATTTTTAGAAAAGGCTGGCGTAGAATTAATGAATTTACCTTATGAATAAAAAAAACCTTCCATTATTTCTTGCAGTTGCTGTTGTTTTTGGAATTTTAATAGGATTATCTTTTGGCGGAAACTCTAGCAGTTTAATGTCTTTTTCGAAAAGCTCTTCTCAAGAACAAAAAATAAAAAAACTTATAAATTTTATAGAAAACGATTATGTAGACAAAGTCTCTACAGATAGTTTATTAGATGGTGCAATTACACAAATGTTGGGTAAACTAGACCCACATTCTGTTTATATTCCTAAAGAAAACTTACAAGCTGTTAAAGAAAACATGCAAGGTAATTTTGTTGGTATTGGTGTTCAATTTAGAATGATTTCAGACTCAATTACCGTAATTCAGCCTATAAAAGGAGGTCCAAGTATTAAAGCAGGTATTAAAGCCGGCGACAGAATCTTAATGGCAAACCAAGACACTTTATTTGGGCAAAATATGTTTAACAAGTTTGGTGTAAATGTTTTTGCTAACAAAGTGCCAGAATACTTAAAAGGAGAACCTGGTACCAAAGTAGAGCTTCAAATTTATAGAAAAAGTACAGATTCTATTTTTACAGTAGATGTTACTCGCGGTAAAGTAAACATCAAAAGTGTAGACTTATCTTACATGATTAACGACTCTATTGGCTATATAAAATTAGATCGTTTTGCTAGAAACACGTATTCAGAATTTAAATCATCATTAAATAGTTTAATAGACGATGGTATGACAGATTTAGTTTTAGATCTTCGTGGCAATGGCGGTGGTTTTATAGACATTGCGAACAGTATTGTTGATGAGTTTTTAGAAGACGATAAATTAATTGTTTTTACAAAAGATAATAAAGGCGATATCGACGAATCTTTTGCAACATCTAAAGGAGATTTTGAAAAAGGTGGTTTATATGTTTTAATTGACGAAAACTCAGCATCAGCATCAGAAATTGTTGCCGGTGCCTTGCAAGACAACGACAAAGGAACCATAATTGGTAGACGTTCTTTTGGTAAAGGTTTGGTGCAAATAGAAATGGATTTAGGCGATGGTTCTGCAGTAAGATTAACTACAGCTCGTTATTACACACCAACCGGTAGATCTATTCAAAAACCATATTCTGGTAACGGAAATAGCAACTATTATAAAGACTATCAAGAAAGAATAAATAGAGGAGAATTACTAAATAAAGACAGTATAAAAGTAGTAGATTCTTTAAGTTTTAAAACACCTAAAGGAAAAATAGTATATGGCGGTGGTGGTATTATTCCTGATGTTTTTGTTGCTGTAGACACAACTTCTTACATGAATAGATATTATTTTAACACAATTAACGATTTTGCTTTTGATTATGTAGATAATAATAGAAAAGAATTATCTACTTGGAATATCGAATCTTTTATAAATGATTTTGATACAGACGACAAAATATACAATACTTATTTATCAGAAATTAAAGACAAAATAAAACCTTCTTTTAGAACAAAACAAAGCATTAAGAAATACTTAAAAGCATCTATTGCAAACGTACTTTTTGGAGATGTTGGTTTTTATAGAATTATTCATAAAGACGACAAAATGCTTCAAAAAGTTTTAGAGTTGGAAACTAACAACGAATAGCTTTACTTTGTAGCAATGATTTCTATTACTACAGCCAATAACAAAAAAGTATATTTTGCTTCTGATCAACATCTAGGAGCACCAACTGCAGAAGCAAGTTTTCCTAGAGAACAACGGTTTGTAAATTGGTTAAATACTATTAAAAAAGATGCTGAAGCTATTTTTTTATTAGGCGATTTATTCGACTTTTGGTTCGAATACAAAACAGTTGTACCTAAAGGATTTGTTAGAGTCTTAGGCAAACTTGCAGAAATTAAAGATGCTGGAACTCCTATTTATTTTTTCGTTGGAAACCATGATTTATGGATGAACGATTATTTTGAAAAGGAATTAAATATTCCGGTATTTCACAGTCCGCAAGAGTTTAAAATAAATAATAAAGTTTTTTTAATAGGACATGGTGATGGTTTAGGCCCAGGTGATAAAGGCTATAAACGCATGAAAAAAGTATTTACTTTTCCTTTATTTAAATGGATGTTTAGATGGCTTCATCCAGATTTAGGTGTTAAATTAGGACAATATATGTCTGTAAAAAACAAAATGATTTCTGGTGATGAAGACGCTAAGTTTTTAGGAGAAGATAACGAATGGCTAGTACAATATTGTAAAAAGAAGCTAACACAAAAACACTACGATTATTTTGTTTTTGGGCACAGACACCTTCCTTTAGAAATAAAACTAAAAGAAAATTCTACTTACATAAACTTAGGAGATTGGATTCAGTATTTTACATTTGGTGAATTCGAAAACGAAACACTTTCTCTTAAAAAGGACTAATATTTCTTCAATATAAATATAAAAAAACGCTACTTTTTCAAGTAGCGTTTTTCAATTAATCAAATATAATTATTCTTTAGAACTGGTAGTTTAAAGATAAATTAAACATTGTACCTAACTGGCTAAAGTGGTAACCATCATACGTCATTTGAGAATAACGTTGGTTAAAAGTTATCAAGTTAGATTGATTTTTAATTGCTGCCGGATCATTAATAATTGCTGTTCCTGCTGCGTTTTCTGCTTTAAAGCTCCATTCTGGTAAAACATTAAATAAATTATTAACGTTTAAAGCTAAAGTTAACTTTTCTGTAGCGTTAAAGTTGATTCCTAAATCTGTAACAACTTTTGGTGTAAACTCTGTTCTTAAATTAGCATCTAAACCTTGTTGTTTAAATGTTGTTTTACCAAAATACGTGTTGTTTAAAGAGAATCCCCACTTATTAATATCATAAGTAGAACCTAAAATCCATTTTGTTTGTGGCCTTGAAGTAAAAAACAATGCTTCTTGAGTTGCATTAACAACAGACTGACCTGTAGCAGCTACAGAAGCAGGGTTTTTAACTTCGCCATCTCTCTCATTTTTGATCGTATAGTTACCCGATAAATTAAATCCTAATTTACCATCTCCTAATTCTATTTTATTATAACCAATTACAACATCTAAACCAGAAGTTTTAGTGTCTAAAGCATTTACGAAAAAGCTTAAATCTGATAAACCATCAAATGCTGGTAAAGCTGGTGGTGTAATCTCTGTACTTAGAACAATTCTATCTTCTACATTAATACTATAATAATCTACTGTAAAACTTAGGTTTCTGTTTACTTTTCCTCCTAAACCTAAAGTAAAGTTTGTAGAAGTTTCTTCTTTTAATTTAGGTATTCCTAACAATCCTGCCTGAGAAGATACATTGTTAACCAAACCACCTACTTGAATACCTTGACCTGGCACAAAACTATATTGAGCTTTTTGTGTATAAATTTGATGTAATGTTGGCGCTCTAAATCCTGTAGATAAAGAACCTCTTAATGTATACTTATCATTTATTGTGTAAGCACCACTTGCTTTCCAAACAAAAGCATTTCCAAAATCTGAATAATTTTCACTTCTAATTGTACCATCTAAAGTTAAATTCTCTGTAGGATTCCAGTTTAAAGAAGCATAACCACCAAAGTTATAACGTGTAAATTGACCTGAATTTTCTGGGCTATTTCCTGCGAAAGAATCTGCTCCTCCACCATCATAAGAACCTAATTCACCTTCTATAATTTCAAAAGTTTCATATCTAAATTCTGTACCAAAAGCAACACTTAAATTATCAGAAAGAATCTTAGAAACATCAATATTACCTACATTATGAGAAAAAGAAGTTCCTCCTGGATCAAAAGATTTTTTACTGTTTTCTCTATATAATTGAGAACCTTCTGTAACTTCACCATCATCAATTGTTCCGTTGTTATTAGCATCTACCCAAGTAGAAGGAGAATACACAAAGTTTCTATTATGAGAGTTGTTTACTTTATAAGTTTGCGAGTTTCCACCGGTTGTAAAACTTGCATCAACATTCCAATCGTTAATTACAGATTTAAAACCAACTGTAGCATTGTAATCATTTAAATCTCCTTCAAAAGTTGGTACATAACCATCATAACCTCCTGCTGTATTAGGGTTGTCTCCTGGAAAGAAATCTGCTAAATAAGGAAAATCTGTAACGGTTCTCCAATACGGAGTTCTATAGTTTGCAAAAGAATTTACTTTCTTATTTACAAATGCAGCATTAAAATATAAGTTAGACTGCTCACTTAATTTATAAGAACCATTAATTAAAAATTTAGCAGCAGCAGTTTCTGGCGCTCCGTTAATGTTTCCTGCATCTGGTCTTCTAGATAAAAACTCTTGAACATCTGCAATATTTGCTCCAAAATCTGCAGCTTCTCCAGCAGCATCTACTGTTCCGGGTCTATTTGATAAACTTGTTTTAGAAAAATCTACTGTATAATTAATAAAACCTTTGTCATCACCAATTGTAGATCCATTATTTACACTTACACCAAACATTTCTCCGTCACCTTCAGAAGTAATTCCTGTTCTTAAAGTTGCAGAACCTGCATTTGGACTATCTTTTAATATAATATTTATTACACCTGCAATTGCATCAGAACCATATTGCGCAGAAGCACCATCTCTTAAAACCTCTACAGATTTAATTGCATCTGTTGGTATACCAGAAATATCTGAACCTGTTTCTCCTCTACCAGGAGAAGTTTGTGTATACAATAATGCACTTAAATTTTTACGTTTACCGTTTATAAGAATTAACGTTCTACTTGGTCCCATATTTCTAATTTCATAAGGATCTAGTAAAGATGTTGCATCGTTAACAGGAGTTTGTACCGTATTAAAAGAAGGTATTTTGTACTGTAATGCTTTATCAAAAGTTGTTTGTCCTGTAGAAACTAAATCTTTAGATGAAACGATATCTATTGGTAACGGACTTTTTGTATTACTACGAGCTGGTGCTCTAGAACCCGTAATTACAATTTCATTTAAAGACTCATCTCCTTCTTCTATTGTAATGTTTAGAAAAGAAGTATCTGTAACATTAATTTGTTTTGTTTTGTAGCCTATAGAAGATACTACCAATGTAGCTGGTAAACTTTTAACGTTAAGGCTAAACTCTCCAGAATCACTTGTAGTTGTTCCTATAGAAGTTCCTTTAACCAAAACATTCATAAAAGGTAATGCACTACCAGATTTGTCTGTAATCTTCCCTTTTATAGTTTGTGCCATAAACCCAAGTGGTAGCATAAACATAAAAGCAACTGTAAATAGTTTTAATAAATACTTTTGTCTCATAAATAAATTATTAGTTAGTAAATGTGTTTAAATTGAACTATCCATTTTAACAAAATGAAATGCTCGATTTATTACATAAGACAAAAAAAATAAAAGTATACTCTTTTTAAATTGACTTTTTTTCAATAAAAATCAAAAAACTTAAATGAATCGTCAGTATTTATAATTTTATATTCAATTTTGTGTAGTAAAAAGAACCATTTGTTCCCATTTGCGTAGCATCCCACAAACCTCCGCTATCAGTAAAGCTTTCTTGTTTTGTAGGGTAAATATTAAAAAGATTATTTGCACCAATTTGCAAATTTATTAGTTTATTAAATTGATAACTAAAATGTAAGTCTGTTGTTAATTTTGGCTGATAAATATCTATAGAAGCATCTAACCTTTCTGCTTCTGAATTATTAAAATTAGCTAAATCTTGACTAATTTGCCAATCGATTAGTATAACGCTACTAAATCTTGTAAAATTTAAAGCCGTTTTAAGTTTTTTATACTGATAATTTACACCCAAACTAAATTTATTATTTGGTGCAGAAGCTAGTAAATATTGTTGTTCTCTTTTGCCAAAAAAAGTTTCTTCATCTAACTCTTTATTATTAATATCTGTAATTATCATGTGATTGATATTTCCAGAAAAGTCTAATGAAAGCTTGCTGTTTTCAAAATTCTTATACCAATTTAAAACAACATCAATACCAGTTGTTTTTGTACTAACTCCGTTTGCAAAAAACTGTACATTTTCGATGCCTAAACCCAAATCTGACGCATCAAAATTACCGCTTAAAATTATTCTGTCTTTAACTGCAACGTAATAAGCATCAAAGGTTGCATTAAAAGACTTATTAAATTTTGTAGCAAAACCTAAACTAAAGTTTTTGGCTTTTTCTTCTTTTAATTTTTCGATATTAAACCTTCTAGCTATAGGACTATTATTGGGCACTAAAAAAGACTCCGACGGCTTGCTGCCAATAAAATTAGTAAACGTTAAGTTGTAATATATTTGTGCTAAAGAAGGCGCTCTAAAACCGGTGCTATAAGAACCTCTTAAATTAAATTTATCTGAAATTTTGTATCGAGAAGCAAACTTAAAATTTAATGTGCTACCAAAATCACTGTAATACTCGTATCTAACAGCAGAACCAATCATAAATTTTTTAGAAAAATCTACTTCTGTATCTAAATAAAAACTAAAATTAGAGCGACTTTTATCTAACTCATTTTCTGGAGAATACCCAGGAAAACCTTGTGAACCGCCAGGTCTTATTTTGCCATTAAACGTTTTATAATCTTCTAAAGAAGTATCCGAATTTACTAAATTATCATTTACATCGTAAGCAGCATAAGAGGCTTCTTCACCAGAAAAAATTTTATATTTATCTAAACGATGCTCTAAACCAAGTGCCACATTAAATCCGTAAGTTTTTTCATTAAAATATTTTGAAAAATCGACACTTGTTGTATTCTGAATTAATTGATGCCCGCCAGCATCAAACTCTGTTGGCGAGTTTTCTACCAAAGTTGCATTTAAGGTGTTTTTAATAAAGTAATGAAAGTTATTTCTTCCGAAGGTATTATTTAAATCAACACTCCAATCTTTATAAGTTGTTAGCAAACCAACCGAAAAAGAATTGTCAATTATTTTGGAAGTGATTAAAGGATTAAATCCTGTTGGATAAATTTCTAGAACATTTCGTTCGCTTTGCGGTTTTCTTGTAAACGCAAAAGCTTCTGTATTTTTATAATTTACGCCTCCGTTAAAGTAAAGTTTTGTCGATTTATAAATAGGAATTTCTGAGTTTAAAAAAAAACTTACTCCTTTTACCTCTGCTTGCCCGTATTTTTCTCTCGCTTCTGTTGCTGGTCTTGTGGTGTTTTCTAAAGAAATTGCTTCTGCAGAAAAATTAAAAAATCCATTTTTACTTATTTTTGTTCCGTAGTTTAAACCCAATTTAGTTGTAAAACCATCTGTTCTTTTCGGAAAAAAACGATTAGGGTCTGCATTGTAAAAACCAAAAGTAGACTTAACATCTAGTGAATTATCATTGTCTTTTAGAACAATGTTTAAAACACCCGCAATTGCATCTGAACCATATTGAGCAGAAGCGCCATCTCTTAAAAGTTCTATTCTTTTAATGGCTGAAATAGGAATTGCATTTAAATCTGTACCAGAATTACCTCTACCGCGTGTACCATAAAGGTTAATTAAAGAAGCTTGATGCCTTCTTTTACCGTTAATTAAAACTAGAGTTTGATCTGGTCCTAATCCTCTAATAGTTGCGGGATCTATATGATCTGCGCCATCTGCACCAGATTGTTTGGTAGCATTAAATGAAGGAATTGCATATTGCAAAAACTGATTTACTTCTACTTGACTACTTTTTGTAGCTGTTTTTTCGATATCTATAAAATCTATTGCAACAGGCGTATCGCTTGCAACTCTGTTTTTATTTCTAGAACCAACCACTTGTACTTCATCTAAATCTTGTCCTGATGCTAATATTATGGTATGAAATTTATTTGGATACAATTGTAATATTCTAGAATTATGACCAATAAAACTAACAATAATACTGTTGTTAGATAAAACCTCGAATTCAAATGTACCATCTGCATTTGTGGTTGTGCCTACTAAAGTTTTTTCTTCTTGCAATGTTGCACCGCTTAAAGGAATATTTTCTGAACTTAAAACAATACCTTTAACTGTAATTTTTTTATTCAAAAATGCACTATCAACAACAATATCTTTTTTAAAAACGGTATTTCCTCTAGCGTGAATTTTTCGTTTATTAGACTCTTTCTTTTTGTAAATAACGTAATAACTATTTCCTAAATCGTCAAATAAAAAGGGTGTAATTTTTTCTAATAAAGAAATAGATTCTTTTAAAGATAAGTTTACAAAACTTTCTTCTTGCACAAACTTATTCGCTAGTAAATTAGCGTTATATGTAAAGAAAATCTTGTGTTCGTTACTAATTTTATCTAGTAAAACAGCTAAAGGAACTTTTTCTTTTTTATAATTTTGAGAAAGTGTAGGTAAGGTGATAAATGCAACAAAAACAAGTAATAAAAATTTTAAAAATACTATTTTCGAAAACATCTATAAATTTAAAATTACACTTATTTTTTGCTAATTACTAAAGAGTTGTCTTCTTTAACAATTGCTACATTTACAGATTTTTCTATAGCTTGTAAACAAATATCTATGTTGGTAATTGGTACAGCACCTGTAATTGATAATTTTTTGCTCTCTTCATCTTTAAAAATTATAGAAAACCCGTAAGATTCTTTTATTTTTTCCATTGCATCTTCTAAAGATAAGTTATCGAACAATAAAGAACCGTTTTTCCATGAAGTTTTTATTCTAGCATTAAAAATGTTTTTATCTTCTAATACTTTATTTTTTTCTGATGAATACGAAATATAGTTCCCCGGAATCATCTTTTTATCTTGACCGTTTTTAAGTTTTAGCCAAATATTTCCTTCTTCTAAAAACACATCTGTTTTCTTTCTTTTTGTACTTACATTAAAAGATGTTCCGTAGACTTCTACAGACAAATCATCTGTTAACACCCAAAACTTAGCATTGGTTGCTATTTTTTTATCAACCTGAAAAAAGGCTTCACCTTTTAACCAAACTTTTCTACTTTCATTTTTATAATACGATAAACTAGAATTAGAGTTTAGTGTAACATCACTACCATCTTTAAGTTTAATCGTTAAAATTTCTCCGTAATTTGTTTTGTGCGTAATTCTAGTATTTCTATTGATAAAATACACACTTAAAACCACCAATAGAAGAATTGATGCAACTGCACCATATTTATGTAAATGTCTTAATTTTCTTTTTGGTTGTTTTTGTTTTGCTTTAATTTTAGCTTCTAATTTTTGCCATTCGAAAGCAACTTTTTCTTTACCAACTTGTTTTTTATTAAAAGAAACACCAATAACAAGATCTTTAGCTTCATTAACTAAATCTTGTTTATCAGGATTATTAGCTATCCAAAAATCCCAAAAACCCACATCGGTTCCGTTGTTTTGAAAAACCCAATTTTTAAATGAATTATCATCTAAAAAATCGTTTATGCTATCGTAATTTTTCTTACTCATTATCTATTAAATGTATAGAATCTATTTGTATAAGGTATTTATTGCTTTTTTATACCCTTATTTTTTACTAAAACTTAAATAATTTAATAATCGAAATTTCTTCCTTTAAGTTTTTAATTGCTTTATGTAAAGTATTTACGACACTTTGGTAGTTAATACCCATTATTTCAGAAATTTCTTTCGCTTTTAAACCGCTGTAATATTTTAAGTAAACTGCCTCTTTTTGTCTTTTTGGTAATTTATTTAAAAGCTGTGTTAAGTTTTTATTTTTAAAGCTTTCAACTTCTTGGTTTGTTATCAACTCCTCTGCCGTAAATTGAATGTCTACAAAATTTTCATTTGAAAAATCTGTTGGTTTTACTTTTTCATTTTTCTTAATTACTTTTAATAAAAATCGTTTGTAAGATGTAAAAAGGTAAGGTGCAATTGTATCTAAATCGCTTAAATTTTCTCTATGTTCATAAACGTACATAAAAAAGTCTTGCAAAGTATCTTCTGTTAGCGCTTCATCTTTACATATTTTTAAACCGTAACTATGTAAATTAGAATAATAAGTTTCAAAAAGAACAGAAAACGCTTTTAAATCACCTTCTTTTAAAGATTTCCATAAATATTTGTCTGTTAATTTTTCCATTTATATTTTTAAGGGCTAATAATTTTTAAAAATAACAAAAATATATCAATCATCTTTAACCTACTTTTAACAAAAACAAATATGTTAAAATTGTAGTTTTGTTACTATAAGATTATTACGAGATATATAACGCCTAATATAAAATACAATGGATATAGATGTAAGAGCTATTAATGAAAAAATTGAGAGAGAAAGTGCTTTTATAGACATTCTTACTTTAGAGATGAACAAAGTTATTGTAGGTCAAAAGCAAATGATAGAAAGTTTGCTAATTGGTTTACTTGGTAATGGTCATATTTTACTAGAAGGTGTGCCTGGTTTGGCAAAAACCCTAGCAATTAACACGCTATCTAAAGCGGTACAAGGTAGTTTTAGTAGAGTACAATTTACACCAGATTTACTACCTGCAGATGTTGTTGGAACCATGATTTACAACATGAAAGAAAACGACTTTGCAATTAAAAAAGGACCAATTTTTGCAAACTTTGTTTTAGCAGATGAGATTAACAGAGCACCAGCAAAAGTACAATCTGCGCTACTAGAAGCAATGCAAGAACGTCAAATCACCATTGGCGACACAACTTTTAAATTAGACGAACCTTTCTTAGTAATGGCAACTCAAAACCCTGTAGAACAAGAAGGTACTTACCCATTACCAGAAGCACAGGTAGATAGATTTATGCTAAAAGTTGTAATAGATTATCCTAAGTTACAAGACGAGCAAGTAATTATGCGTCAAAATTTAACTGGCGGATTCGCAAAAGTAAATCCGGTAATTTCTGTAGACCAAATTATTAAAGCAAGAGAAGTTGCTAATGAAGTTTATATGGATGAAAAAATAGAAAAATACATTCTAGACATCATTTTTGCGACACGTTATCCAGAAAAATACAACTTACCACAATTAAAAGATTTAATAAATTTTGGTGCATCACCTCGTGGAAGCATCAATTTAGCCAAAGCAGCTAAATGTTATGCTTTTATAAAACGAAGAGGTTATGTAATACCAGAAGACGTTAGAGCTGTTGTAAAAGATGTTTTACGTCACAGAATTGGTATTACTTATGAAGCAGAAGCAGAAAATGTAACATCTGTAAACATTATCAATTCTATTATTAACGAAGTAGAAGTGCCATAGAAGCTATTAGCAATTTGCCTTTAGCCTTTCGCTAAAAGCTAACTCACTAAAAGCCAAAAGCAAAAAATGGATACAAAAGAAATACTTAAAAAAGTTCGTAAAATAGAAATTAAGACAAAGCGTTTGTCTAATGATATTTTTGGCGGAGAATACCATTCTTCTTTCAAAGGGCGTGGTATGACTTTTTCTGAAGTTCGCCAATATCAATTTGGTGATGATGTTAGAGCAATTGATTGGAATGTAACTGCAAGATACAACGAACCGTATATTAAAGTTTTTGAAGAAGAAAGAGAACTAACCATGATGCTTTTAGTAGACGTATCTGGGTCAGAACTTTTTGGTACTTCAACACAATTTAAAAAAGACACAGTTACAGAAATTGCAGCAACACTTGCATTTTCTGCAACTCAAAACAACGATAAAGTTGGTTTAATTTTATTTTCTGATGATATAGAACTCTTCATTCCACCTAAAAAAGGAAAAAGTCATGTTTTACGAATTATTAGAGAATTAATCGAGTTTCAACCTAAAAGTAAAAAAACTAATATTGCAGCGGCATTAAAGTTTTTATCTAGTGTGCTTAAAAAAAGAGCTATTGTTTTTATGTTATCAGATTTTATGGATGATGATTATGAAAAAACACTAAAAATAGCTGCGAAAAAGCACGATTTAACTGGTATTCGAGTTTTTGATAAACATGATGAAGAAATTCCTAATCTAGGAATGGTGCCAATGTTAGATGCAGAAACAGGTAACGTTTTAACTATAAATACCGCATCAAAATCTGTAAGAACCAATTATAAAGCAAATGCTTTAAGACTAACAGATTATTACTTAAACATGTTTAAAAGAAGTGGTGCAGGCGCTGTAAATACTAGAGTAGACGAAAATTATGTAAAAAAATTATTAGGATATTTTAAGCATAAAGGAAAGTAAATTAACAAAATATCAGTTCGGGTGAATTTTGAGAAGAATGAACAAATTAGTATCGAGAGCTAAAATGATGAAAAAACAGATATTCTATATATTATTTCTTATTTCGACCATAAGTTTTGCACAAAACCCAATGGTAAAAGCAGAAATTGATACAACCAATATTAGAATTGGAGAACAGTTTCAATTAAAAATTTCTGTAGATGAAACAAAGAATGTAATTATTCCGAAGATAAAATTAAAAGGTTTAGAAATTGTAGATTCTACAAAAGTAGATACTCTTAAAAATAGCTTAATTAGAAAATACATTTTAACAGGTTTTGATAGCGGTGCATTTTACATTCCGCAACAACAAATCTTTGTTAAAAACCAAGCTTATTTAACAGATTCTTTATTGGTAAATGTTGCTACAATTGCTGTAGATACTACAAAAGTCAAGAAATTTCCAATTAAAGCTATAAAAGCAGAACCATATACTTTCGACGATTTTAAAATATACATTTATATTGCTTTGGCTATTTTGGCAATTATTGGTTTTTGGATTTATTGGTTCGTAATCAGAAAAAGAAAAGAGGAAGAAGAAGTGCCAACTTACAGAACTTTGCCTCCTTACGAAGAAGCTATTTTTAAATTAAATGAATTAGACGAAAAACTATTGTGGCAAAACAATAAAGTAAAAGAATATTATTCTGAACTAACAGAAATTGTTAGAGGTTACATCGAAAGAGAATTAAATGTACCTGCTTTAGAAAACACCACAGATGAAGTTTTAGAAATGATTAACGATTTTAAAAAGTCTGATACAATAGAAACTTCTAAAGAAACAATTGCCAAGTTAAAAGATTTACTACGTGAAGCAGATTTAGTAAAATTTGCGAAATCGAAACCATTAGCAATAGAGATAGAAGACGATAGAAAAGACGCAGAATTTATTATAGGAAATTTAAAACCTAAACAAATAACAGCACAAGAAGATGAACTGGAGTAATTTCGAATTTTTAAATATTGAGTTTCTCTGGCTATTAATATTAATTCCGTTATTAGCTGTTTGGCATTTTTTTATGCGAAAAAAAGATACAGCAGTTTTAACAATGCCAAGTATAAAAGGTTTTAAAGCAGAAACATCTATTCTAGCAAAGTTAAAACCTATACTTTACGTTTTAAGATTACTAGCTTTAGCCGCAATTATTGTAGCATTGGCAAGACCAAGAAATGTTTCTGTTAGCAAAAAAACAAAAACAAATAAAGGAATCGATATTGTAATGGCAATCGATATTTCTGCCAGTATGCTTGCAAGAGATTTAAAACCAAACAGACTAGAAGCACTTAAAAAAGTTGCTGTAAATTTTATAGATAGAAGGCCAAACGATAGAATTGGTATTGTTGTTTACGCAGGTGAAAGTTTTACGAAAACACCTATAACTAGTGATAAAGGCATTGTAAAAAGGTCCATTTCTGAATTAAAATGGGGGCAATTAGAAAACGGAACTGCTATAGGAATGGGTTTAGGTTCTGGAGTTAACAGGCTTAAAGAAAGTAAAGCTAAAAGTAAAGTAATTATTTTACTAACAGATGGTGTAAATAACTCTGGTAATATCGACCCGAGAACAGCAACAGAGTTAGCAAAAGAATTAAAGATTAAAGTGTATACTATTGGTATAGGTACAAATGGTATGGCAGATTTTCCTTGGAGTAGAGACCCAAGAACAGGTAAATTAAACTTTAGAAAACAACAAGTAACAATAGACGAAAAACTTTTAGAAGAAATTGCTGCAGAAACAGAAGGAAAATATTTTAGAGCTACAGATAATGAATCTTTAAAAGAGATTTATGATGAAATTGACAAGCTAGAAAAAACTAAAATAGAAGAGTTTAAGTATTACAATTATCAAGAAAAATTTAGAATTTTTGTCTTTTTAGGTTTAGGCCTATTAGTTTTAGAATTTATTTTAAGAAACACATTATTTAAGAGTTTTATATAAATGTACAGAATAGAAGAACCAATTTATTTTTATTTACTTACAATCATTCCGGTAATGGTTGTTATTTTCTTGTTGGTTTTTTGGTGGAAAAAAAGAACACAACGCAAGTTTTCTAATGCTCTTTTATTAAAAAAATTAGCACCAAATTCATCAGCTTTTAAAACTACTTTAAAATTAGTTTTTCTACTGTTAGGAATTAGCTTTTTAATTATTTCTCTAACAAACCCTAAAATGGGTACAAAACTAAAAACTGTAAAAAGAGAAGGTGTAGATATTGTTTTTGCTTTAGATGTTTCTAAAAGTATGCTTGCAGAAGACATTGCACCAAATAGACTAGAAAAAGCAAAACAAATTATCTCTAAAACAATAGATAAATTAGGTTCTGATAGAGTTGGTATTATTGTTTATGCAGGTAATTCTTATCCGTTATTACCCATAACTACAGATCATGGTGCCGCAAATATGTTTTTACAAAACGCCAATCCAGATATGGTTTCTAGCCAAGGTACCGATATTAATGGCGCTTTAGAACTAGCAAAAACGTATTATAATAACGACGATCAAACAAATCGTTTTTTAATTATTCTTTCTGATGGTGAAGATCATCAAGAAGAAACAAAACAAGTTGCACAAAACTTAGCCAACGAAGGTGTAAAAATTTATACTGTTGGTGTTGGAACAGAAAAAGGAGGACCAATACCAATGCGTTTAAATGGCTCTATGATTGGTTATAAAAAAGACAATAAAGGCGAAACTGTAATTACAAAACGTAAACCAGAAGTTTTAAAAGGAATTGCAAATGTAGCTGATGGCGCTTATATTGATGGTAATATCACAGAGAAGCCTGTAAATGCTATGGCAGAGATAATTGCCAATGCAGAAAAAAACGAATTCGAAACCAAGCAATTTTCTGATTATAAAGATCAGTTTCAATGGTTTTTGGCATTAGGTTTGCTATTTCTAGTGATAGATGTATTCTTATTTGATAAGAAAACAAAATGGCTAAGAAAAGTAGATTTATTTAATGAAGAAAAGAATCTAAAAAAATAGTAGAACACAGCTTCTATTAATACTTATTATAACCAAGTATTTTGAAGTAAAAAACAAAACAGATAATGAAATTTACATACATAGTAGTTGTCTTTTTAATGCTATTTTCAACAAAAGAAATAGTAGCGCAAAAAGATACTGTAGCACAACAAAGAGTTGCACGTAAAATGTTACGTCAAGGTAACGAGCTTTATAACAAACAACAATTTACAGATGCTTCTGTGGCTTATCAAAAAGCATTAGGCAACAATTCTAATTACGATAAAGCTACTTATAATTTAGGCAATGCTTTTTATCAGAATAAAAATTTTAAAGAAGCAATTCCTCAATACGAATTAACAGCAAAAACTGCAACAAACAAGTTTACAAGAGCAGAAGCTTACCATAATATTGGTAATGCCATGATGGAGTCTAAAAACTACCAAGGTGCTGTAGATGCTTTTAAAAATTCTTTAAGAAATAATCCAAAAGATGATGAAACTCGTTACAATTTAGCCGTTGCTCAAAAGCTTTTAGAAAAAGAAAAGCAAGACAATAAAGACGACAAAAACAAAGACAAGGATAAAGATAAAAAAGACCAAAAGGACAAAGATAAAGACGACAAGAATAAAGATAAGAACGAGGACAATAAAGACCAAAAAGACAAAGATAAAAAAGACGAGAATAAAGACGGCGATGGTGACAAGGATAAAGACAAAAAGCAAGATCCTAAAAAAGACAATAAAAAAGATCAGCAAAAACCAAAACCACAACAGGGTAAAATGACTCCGCAGCAAGTTAAACAATTGCTAGAAAGTTTAAATAACGAAGAGAAAAAAACCCAAAAGAAAATGAATGCCAAAAAAGCAAAGGGTAAAAAAGTAAAACAAGAAAAAGATTGGTAAATTAGCCGTTTACAGAAAAAGAAGATGAAGTCGAAAGTTTACATATCCATAATTATTTGCTTATTAAGTTTTTCTTTTGTTGCACAAGAAGCAACATTAAAAACGAAAGTCAGCAAAAACAAACTAGGTGTTAATCAGCGTTTAAGAGTTGTTTTTTCTATTGACAAACAAGGCGGAGATAATTTTACTCCTCCTAATTTTACTAATTTTAAAATTGTTGGTGGGCCAAGTCAATCTGTTAGCCAAAGTATCAGTTCTACACCAAGTGGTAGAAAAGTTACATTTTCGCAATCTTATACATACATCATTCAGCCAAAAAGAAAAGGAGAACTTTCTATAGGAAGCGCATCTGTTACTTTTAATGGAAAAACAATAAAATCAGATCCTGTAAAAATTATTGTTTTAGATGCTGTAGAAATTCCAAAAGACCCTAACGACCCAAATTATATTGCACAACAAAACATACACCTAGTTGCAGAAATTTCTAAATCTAGACCTTATGTTGGCGAAGGTGTTTATGTAGAATACAGATTATATGTAAGTGAAAATGTAAGCGTTTACGATACAAACGTTACCGAAGCACCAAAATATAATGGTTTCTGGAATCAGAACATTAAAATTAACGGTTTTCCTGTAAAAATGGGAAAATACAATGGTGAAAATTATAGATATATTGTACTTCAGAAAGCCTTATTAATTCCTACAAAAACAGGTAAACTTTCGATAGATCCCATGAAAATGGATATCGTAATTGGTGTACCTTCTGGCAGAACAGATTTCTTTGGAAACGCAATTACAAAAAATGTTAGAAGAGAATTTGCTTCTGCTAAAAAAATCATCAACCCAAGAGCATTACCTTTAGAAGGAAAACCTGCTAACTTTAACGGCGCCGTTGGTCAGTTTAAATTTGATGTTGCGCTTAGTAAAGAGGTATTAAAAGCAAACGAAAGTAGCCAAGTAAAAGTAAAAGTTTCTGGTAATGGTAATTTAAACTTATTTGAGTTGCCCGAAGTAGAAACTCCGGCAGAATTAGAAATGTATCAGCCAGAACGCAAAGAAAGCACACGTGTTGGCGCTAACGGAATTTCTGGTTACATTGCAGATAATTACACTTTAGTTCCTCAATACAAAGGAAAATATAAAATACCAAGTATTTCGTTTTCTTTCTTTAATCCGAAAGAGAAAAAATACAAAACTATTGCTACAGAAGATTTATTTGTAGATGTTTTAGAAGGCAAAGAATTGGTAACTGTAGACACAACTCTTGTAAGAAAACAAAATGTTGTTACAACAGGTAATAATTTTAGATACATTGCAATAAAAACAGATTTTATTACAACTCTACAAAAAGACTTTTTTAAGTCTACCTTGTTCTATATTCTTTTAATTTTACCATTTATAGCAATACCAATTATTTTATTTTTAGCTAGAAAAGCAGAAGAAAGAAATAACGACGTTATTGGTAATAAAACTAGAAAAGCAAACAAACTAGTTAAAAAATATTTATCTGAAGCTAAAAAACAGTTAGGTAAAAAAGAAGCTTTTTACGAAGCCTTAGAAAGGGCTTTGCACAATTACTTAAAAGCTAAATTAGGAATAGAAACTTCTGATATTAGTAAAGAAAAGATAACAGAAATATTAGAAAACAAAGGTGTAGATAAAGATGCTATTTTAAAATTTATTGATGTTTTAAAAAGTTCTGATTTTGCTAGATACACTCCATTTACAGCTACTGAAATGAAAGAAGAGTTTGAAAGAGCAAAAGAAGTTATTGTTCAATTAGATAAACAGTTATAAGATGAAGAAATTTTTATTTTTATTGTTGCTAATTGCAAACAGTTTAGCAGCACAGAATATTGATAGCTTATTTAATTCTGCAAACGAATTATATAGAAACGGCAACTACGATAAAGCAATAGAAAGTTATAAACAAATATTAGAACAAGATGCTATTTCTGATGAGTTATTTTATAATTTAGGAAATTCTTATTATAAACTTAATAAAGTTGGGCCTTCAATATTTTACTATGAAAAGGCCTTACAATTAAACCCTTTAAACCAAGATGTAAAAAACAATCTGGTTTTTGCAAAACGTTTAGCTTTAGATAATATCGAAGAAGTACCAAAAACTTTTTTACAAAAATTTAATGCAAATTACCTTCAAAAGTTGTCTTATAATGAATGGGCTGTTGTAACAATTGTATTTGTGTTGTTAAGCGCAGTCTTGTTTTTATTGTTCTATTTTGCTTATACTCCAACTAAAAAAAGATTCTTTTTTACATTAGCTATTATTAGTTTTATATTATTTGTTGCAGCAATTAGCATTACCTATAATCAATATAATTTTTCTAAAAACACAAAAAAAGCCATTGTATTTGCAGCCAAAACAGAAGTTAGAAATGCACCTACTTTAAACTCAGAAGAAGTTTTTACTTTACACGAGGGTACAAAAGTAATTGTTTTAGATGCGGTAGATAATTGGAAAAAGATTAAATTAGCAGACGGGAAGATAGGTTGGATAATTTCTGATGAAATAAAAATGTTAGATAATAACTAAACCAACTTACACCTTTACAACAAAATTTAAGATAATTTGAAAATTAAGATTGCCATTTTTTTTACCTTTCTATTTGTGGGGCTAATATCTGCACCAACAATAATTACACTGGTAGACAAAAATCAAGATATTTCAATTTACTTAAACTTGAGTGAAGAAGAGGAAGAAAATAGCTGGAAAAATCCGGTAAAAGAATTAAAAGTGAATGTAAATTCAAACTCAAGTATTTCTTTTACTAAAATTCAGAAAAAAAGAATCGTACAATTTACTTCTAAAAGTTACGTTTCTCCTTATCCAAAAATTATTACCCAACCACCAGAATTTGTACTTTAATTTCTCGAAGTACAAGTAAAAATCTATTATTAAATTTAATTAAAAACTTTATTCTAAAAAGAGTAAAGAATAAAATATTTATATATGTTTAAATATATTAAAAACGATATTCCTGCTAGTATAGTTGTGTTTTTCGTAGCATTACCATTATGTTTAGGTATTGCATTGGCAAGTGGTGCTCCTTTATTTTCTGGTTTAATTGCTGGTATTATTGGTGGTATTATTGTAGGTGGTTTAAGTGGTTCTAAAATCGGGGTAAGTGGTCCGGCTGCAGGTTTAGCTGCAATTGTTTTAACTGCCATAGGAACTTTAGGAGGTTATGAAAACTTTTTAGTTGCTGTAGTTTTAGGTGGTGTAATTCAGTTAATTTTTGGTTTTTTAAAGGCAGGAATTATTGGTTATTATTTTCCTTCATCAGTAATTAAAGGTATGTTAACTGGTATTGGTATTATCATTATACTAAAACAAATACCACACTTTTTTGGCTATGATGCAGATCCAGAAGGTGACTTTGCATTCTTTCAAGTAGATGGTCAAAATACATTTTCAGAAATTATAAATTCTATAAATAACATTAGTTTAGGTTCTACAATTATTGGTATTATTGGATTGGCTATTTTAATACTTTGGAGCAATGTTTTATCTAAAAAAGGTAAGTTTTTTCAAATTATTCAAGGCCCATTAGTAGCAGTAGTTGCTGGTATTGTTTATTATTTTGTAACTAGTGAAAACTCTAAATACGGAATCAATTCAGAACATTTAGTAAGTGTACCTGTACCAGATAGTATCGATTCTTTCTTAGGACAGTTTAGTTTTCCTAATTTTAGTGCACTTTCTAATCCGCAGGTTTGGGTTACAGGTTTTACTATTGCTTTAGTGGCAAGTTTAGAAACCTTATTATGTGTAGAAGCTACAGATAAATTAGATCCTCATAAAAATGTAACACCAACAAACAGAGAGTTATTAGCGCAAGGTACTGGTAATATTGTATCTGGTCTAATTGGTGGTTTACCAATTACACAAGTAATTGTTAGAAGTTCTGCAAACATACAATCTGGTGGTAGAACAAAGTTATCTGCAATTATTCATGGTTTTTTATTATTAATCTCGGTACTTTTAATTCCTACTTTATTAAATAAAATTCCGTTATCTGTATTAGCTGCTGTATTATTAATTGTTGGTTACAAGCTAGCAAAACCATCGGTTTTTAAAGAAATGGTTAAGTTAGGATGGAAACAATGGTTGCCATTTACAGTAACTGTAGTAGGTATTGTATTTACAGATTTACTTGTAGGTATTGCTTTAGGTTTAGCTGTAGGTATTGTAGTAATTTTAATCAAAAGTTTTCAAAATTCTCACTTT
This sequence comes from Polaribacter marinaquae, assembly GCF_038019025.1. NCBI lineage: Bacteria > Pseudomonadati > Bacteroidota > Flavobacteriia > Flavobacteriales > Flavobacteriaceae > Polaribacter > Polaribacter marinaquae. The sequence goes on along the minus strand of NZ_CP150496.1, from coordinate 2,170,064 downwards.
TTACACATTGAAGATAAAAGCAATGGTAAAAACAGAATTAAAATGACACTAGCAGAAGAAGTTACGTTTTTTAACAAAGGAGCAATTTTAAAAGAGTTAGATAGCTTACCAGAAAATACGTACTTAGAAATTGATGTTCGTAAAACAAGGTATTTAGATAATGATATTATCGAAATTTTAGAAGATTTTGCTTTTAAAGCTAAAGAAAGAAATATCGATATACAATTAATTTCTGAAAGAGGAATTGTAGAAAACCCACCAAGTTATATTGAGTTTTTTAATTTAAGACCTAAAAAAACAGCCTAAAACATTAGATCCATGTCAGAAAAACATAAAATTCTTGTACTATCAGATTTAAATTCTGCTACAGAAGCTATTGTTACCAATGCAACTAATTTAGCAAGAATTATAAATGCTGATGTATCTCTTTTTTGTGTAAAAAAAGCAACAGAAGTTGTTTCAAAAGAGAGTCAGTTATCTGCAATGCGATCTATAAATCAAACATTTATAGCTACAGACAATAGCCTAAAAACTATTATTAATAAAGTAGCTATAGATGATGATGATGTTCATATTAAACATAACGTTGCATTTGGTAATTTAAAAGAAAATGTTAGCAAACAAATAGCTGCAGTTAAGCCAAGTGTAATTGTACTTGGTAAAAGTAAATCTAAAACAATGTCTTTTCTTGGAGATAAATTAACAGCGTTTATCTTAAAAGAATTTGATGGCGCTATTATGATTTCTTCGGAAGACAAAATCCTAGCAGCAAATGACAAACTAGATATTGGTTTTATTGATACTATTGATTTAGAAAACAATCGTATTAAAGAACAATTGGTTGCATTTTCTAAAAAACCGATAAAACTTTTGCAAACAAGCGCTACTTCAGATTCTTTAAACAGTAAAATTAGCAACATCGAAAAAGTTGTGTTAACCCAAAAATCAAATATAATTGCAAGTGTAAATAACTACGTAAGTAATTCATCTTTGCAATTGTTGTTTTTAAATAGAAACAAAAATAAAACGCTAGAAATTAATTCTAAAGTAAGTTCAATTGCTAAAAACTTAAACTGTTCTCTGCTAATTACTAATAAAATATAACCGCGAGAAAGTAAAGTTTAAACGAATTGATAAATATAGAATTTAAAAGAATAAACCAATGAAAAACATATTTTCTAACATAAAAGGAGATCTTTTTGGCGGAATTACAGCTGGTATTGTTGCACTACCTTTAGCTTTAGCTTTTGGAGTTTCATCTGGTTTAGGACCAAGTGCAGGATTGTATGGTGCAATTTTTATTAGTTTTTTTGCTGCTTTATTTGGTGGTACAAATACACAAATATCTGGCCCAACAGCTCCAATGACAGCCGTAAGTATGGTAGTTATTGCTGGTATTATTGCGGCAAACGATGGTGATATTACAAAGGCAATGCCCGCTATTTTAACGGTGTTTATTTTAGCTGGTTTGTTTCAAATTATTTTAGGTGTTGTAGGTTTGGGTAAATACATTAGGTACATACCCTATCCTGTTGTATCTGGTTTTATGACAGCAATTGGGGTTATTATTTTACTTACTCAAATACTTCCTTCTGTTGGTTATTATCCAAAGGAAGATGTAGAGTTTGTAAATACATTTAAACCCGAAGCTCAAGAAATAATTTTAGAAAACATTTTAAAAGAACAAGTTGGTGAAGGCACATTAGTTTTAGATAATTTTAAAGAAACTATTAATAATGCGCAAAACATCAGTTTAGAAGATGTTACTAGAGAGTCTAAAACATTGGCAGCAAAAGAAGCTTCTGGTGCATTAGGTGCTTTAAAAGTTTTACCAAGAGCACTAAAAAACATCAATTTGTTAGAGTTGTTGTTGGCTTTAGGAACCATTGTAATTATATATGGTTTTAAGAGAATTACATTAAAAATACCAAGTACACTTGTTGCTTTAATTGTAATGTCTGGTATAGCGGTTGGTTTTAATTTAGATTATAGAACTATTCAAGAAATACCAAGCGGAATTCCAATTCCGAAATGGGAAATCTTTACAGATTTTAGTTTAACCAACGTAACACCTTACATATTTACAGCGCTTACCTTATCATTATTAGGTGCTATAGATTCTTTGTTAACCAGTGTTGTAGCAGATAACATGACAAAAACCAAACACAAACCCAATAAAGAACTTGTTGGGCAAGGTATTGGTAATACAATTGCTGCTATTTTTGGTGGAATTCCGGGTGCTGGTGCAACAATTAGAACTGTAGTAAATATTAATGCCGGTGGAAAAACTAAAATTTCTGGTATGATTGCAGGTATTATGTTACTTGTAATTATGTTAGGTTTAGGACCTATAGCTTCTAAAATACCTGCAGGAGTATTAGCCGGAATTTTAATTACTGTAGGAATTGGTGTGATGGATTATAAAGGTTTAAAAGCAATACCACACTTACCAAAGGACATAAAAATAGGTCCGATAAAATTGAGTTCTGAAGTATTAATTATGATGGTGGTTTTACTACTATCTACTTTCTGGAACTTGGTTTATGCCGTAGGGATTGGTTTGGTAATCGCCTCTTTAATGTTCATGAAAAAAATTGGAGATTTAACTGCGAAAAGATCCGACGTAAAATCTTTAAAAGAAGAAGTTTGGTCTGATGAGATTAATTTTCCAGAAAATTTAAAAGAAGAAGTATTTATCAAACACCTAAAAGGACCTTTGTTTTTTGGTTCTACTAGCGAGTTTCAAGCATTGTCGCAACAAATACCAGAAACTGCCAAAACCGTTATTATGCGTTTAGGCAAAATGCAATATTTAGACCAATCTGGTTTATATGCGATGGAAGATATGCTGTTAGATTTAAAGAAAAGAAATATAGAAGTCTTGTTTGTAGATTTATTAGAGCAACCAAGATATATGATGGAAAGAATAGACATCATACCCGATTTTATCCCTTTAAAACACATTTTTAAAAACTTTGATACTTGTGTTTTATGGGTTAAAGAAAATATTAAAGACGAATTTTAAAAAATTAAAAAAATGAGAAAATTAGCAATAAATAAAGTAGCACAAGATGCATTAACACCAGATGATGTTTTAAACAATCTTTTAGACGGAAACAAAAGGTTTATGAACAACTCTTTAGAAGCTGTAGATTACAAATCTTTGGTAAAAGAAACTGTGGGTGGTCAATACCCAAAAGCTGTTGTATTATCTTGTATAGATTCTAGAGTACCCGTAGAACAAGTTTTTGATCAAACAATTGGAGACATTTTTGTTTCTAGAGTGGCAGGAAACTTCGAAAATACAGACATATTAGGAAGTTTAGAATATTCTTGTGCAGTTGCTGGAAGTAAAGTTGTATTAGTTTTAGGACACCAAAGTTGTGGTGCTGTAAAAGCAGCTTGTGATGGTGTAGAGCTTGGTAACATAACTGCTATGTTAAACAATATTATGCCAGCTGTAAAAAAATCATCAGAAGAAGTTGAAGGTGAAGCAAACTCAAGCAACCCAGAGTTTGTAGCTAAAACGGTAGAGAACAATGTACTTTTAACGGTAGAAAGAATTAGAGAAAAAAGTCCTATTTTAAAAGATATGGAAGAAAATGGTGAAATTAAAATATTAGGAGGTATTTACTCTTTAGAAACAGGTAAAGTTACTATGTTATAAATTACATTAGATTTCAAAAAAAATCCAGCTTTTAAAAAAGCTGGATTTTTTTTTATTATTTATTTACTTTAGTCATTCGCCACTCCCAACTTCTACCACCTAGTTTTGCCGTATAATATACTTTCTTTCCTTTTACTCTATCTATTTTAATACGCATCGTGGTACCTGTTTTAAAAGGGAAATTAGGTAAAGTAGATTCTTGAATAATTAATTTATATTCACATTCTGTTAACCATTCGATATCAGATTTTATAAAATATTTTTTGTTTTCGTGATATTCGATATATTCATCTTCACCAAACTGAACTAAAACATCTTTACTACCAACTTTATACTTGAATGCGTTATTTTTTAAAATATTGCAATCAGCTAATTTTGAAGAACTTAAAACTACAGCTCCTGCAAACGCGATTAAAAAGTATAATTTTTTCATGGCTAATTAATATAAATATAAAACTACAAAAAAAATAGTTTAATTAAATGTTTATAACAGGGGTTTTTTCCTCTTTTTCATCTTTAATGATGGAAGGAAATATTGTAGGGGCAATTTTCTTTACAGGAGTGTATAAAATTGAGTTTTCTAAAGTTTCTTTTTCAATAAAAGGAATAGTATCGTTCATTTTTCCGAAGAAAATAAAAACTACACTTAAGATTAAACCTATTTTTAATGCGCCAAAAACGCCTCCTAAAATTTTATTTATAATACCTAAAGATGCAAAATCTGCCAATTTAGTTAACAATTTACCAATTAAGGCTATAGTTACTATAATTATAATAAAAGTTGCAGCAAAAGCTGCTAAAGAAATGTATTCTTTGCTCCAAGATACGGATTTTTTTAAGAAATCACCTACAAAAAACGAAAAATGTATTGCGCCATAAACACCACCAATTAAAGCAACTAAAGACGCTATTTCTACAAAAAGCCCTTTCATTACACCTCTTACAAAACCAAACAGTAGCAATGCTGCAATAACTATATCAAAAACATTCATTAAATTAATTTCTTCAAACCTACACCTTTTTTTTAAAAATTAAAAATGGGCATTGTATCTTTGTAATCTTAAATTTTAAGCATGGAAAAAGTAGTAAATCTTAAAGAAAAATGGAATTTGTTAGTAGATAAACTTACTAAACAATTTGCTGATGGTGATGAGTTAAATATGGATGGAATTATCTACTTAATTGGCGTACAAGAATTAGGTACTGGGCAAACTAGCTTTAAAAAAGATGAAAAAGTAAACTTAATGCATATTGCTATTTGTAAACTTTTAGAACCTTATGGTTATTATGAATTTGATTATTTTGATGATGATAGCTGGCCTCATTATAAAATAATTACAGAATTACCAAACTTAAAACCAGGTGAACAAACAGTTTTAATGAAAGAAGCAATTGTAAATTATTTTGATAATTTAAAATATTTAGAAGATTAAGTTACACTCATTTTTCTAACTAAAACAGAAAATAATCTTGGTATAAATCTTTTTACATAAACGCCTAATTTTTCTTTAAAACCAGCAATATAAACTTCTTCTTTATTTTTATTTATAGCCTTTAGCATTCGTTTTGCACAAAGTTCTGCAGACATGCCGTTACCAGTAGCTGCATTCATAATTCCTTGTGGTTTACCGCTACCAGTTAAAGCGTTTTTAGAAACATTTGTATTTATAAATCCTGGACAAATTAGAGTTACTTTTATATTTTTCTGATGAACTTCTGCTCGAAAACTATCAAAAAAACCATGTAAAGCATGTTTACTTGCCGCGTAACTAGATCTTAATGGTGTTCCTATTTTACCAACAATACTTGTAGTTACCGCAAAATGACCATTTTTATTTTCTAAAAAATGAGGTAAAATAGCTTTTGTTAAGGCAACTGTGCCCAAGTAATTGATATCCATAATTCTTTTATCAACAGTAATTTCTGTTTCTTCTACTATAGAGCGTTGACTAATTCCGCCATTATTTATTAGTACATCTACACGTCCAAAAGCAGCTATAGCTTCAGTAGCTTTTTCTTCTAAACTTATATAATCTTCTAAATCTAATGCTAAGATTTTAATATTATTAGCATTTTCGCATACTTGCTTTACCAAAGTTAATGCCTCTAAATTTCTAGAAGATATAATAAGTTTTGCATTTTGCTTAGAGAGTTCTATTGCTAAAGCTTTACCAATACCAGAAGATGCACCAGTTACCCAAACTACTTTATTAGAAAAAGACATATTGTTAAATTTTGGTTTACAATATACCTAATTTGTTAGAGAAATAGTATTTTTGGTACACTTCTTGAAAATAGTATTTCGAGAAATAAAATCCGAAGAAAAAAATGAAAAAAGTACTTGTTTTAATATTTTTAATATCATCATTTGCACAAGCACAATTTAGTATTAATGGTACTTTAACTAATGATATAAAAACAGATTGGGCAATTTTATATAGAATAGAAGGCGCAAAACAAAAATTTGTTACCAATACAACAATAAAAAAAGACACTATTGCTATTGAAGGTAAAAAGCAAACTATCGGTACTTTTCAGTTTGATTTACCTGCAGATGCCAAAATTGGATCTTATAGAATTACCTACAGAACAGAAGCACCAGGTTTTGTAGATTTTATCTTCAACAAAGAAAATGTAAGCTTTACTTTTCACCCAGATTATCCTGAGCAAACTACTTTATTTTCTAATTCTGATGAAAATATTATTTACAAAAACTACTTAAGCGAAGTTTCTGTTGCACAACAAAAACTAGATTCTTTACAAATTACAGCTTTAAGAAACCCAGAAGTAGATTTAAAAACGAATTACAAAACTACTTTAGCAACAATTAATGCGATACAACAAAAATATTTAGAGAGTTCAAACGGAATGTACGTTCAGCCTTTTATTAAGGCAACTTCTAGATCAAATCCATCAGAAATAAAAACCAATGCAAAAGAGTATATGCAAAATATAAATGCTACTTTTTTTGATAATATGGATTTTTCTAGCAAAACATTAATAAATTCTTCTTTTTTAATTGACAGAATATCCGACTACATCTTTTACATTAATTACTCAGAAGATTTAGAACAACAACAAATACTTTACAAAAATGCTGTAAATAAGGTTTTTACAAAGGTTAAAGAAGTGGTGTTTAGAAAAAACGTTATAGAGCTTTTGATCAATCAATTTGAGCAAAGTAAAAATTTAGAAATGGTAGATTATCTTTTTGACAATTACTACAACAAATTGCCTAAATCTTTACAAAATGAAAAATATAAAAACGAAAAACTATCTTTATTAGCGTCTGAAGTTGGTAGAATTGCACCCGATTTTTCTTGGAAAGAAAACGGCAAAAACTATAAATTATCTACTTTAAATGATGCTAAAAATTATGTTTTAATATTCTGGAGTACTAGTTGTTCTCATTGTTTAAGAGAAATACCACAATTGCATAAGTTTTTAGCAAATAAAAACGAATTAAAAGCAGTAGCTTTTTCTCTAGAAAATGATGAATTTGGTTGGAATAACATGAAAACCACACTACCAAATTGGCATCATGTTTTAGGTCTAAACAAATGGGAAAACAAGATTGCTAGAACATATAACATTAATTCTACACCAACTTATTTTGTGTTAGATAGTGATAAGAAAATTATAGCAAAACCTCAAGATTTAGAAAAATTAAAAGCTTATTTAAACAATTTAGAAATGTAGAAAAGCATCTTCTAAGTGCTTAATTTTTGTTGATTTATGTTGCTGTATAATTGCAATAATATCAAATCTTACATCTACCTCTAAGTCGTTTTCTGTAACGTAATAATCTATTGCAGAAAGAAGTAATTTAATCTTTTTAGGGTTTACAAACTCTTCTGGATTACCAAAATAATCTGTAGAGCGCGTTTTAACTTCTATTACAGCCAATGTGTTTTCTATTTTGGCTATGATGTCTACTTCTGCTTTTAAATAGCGGTAATTTTTCTCTAAAATAGTATACCCTTTTTCTAATAAAAACTCTATTGCTAGTTTTTCTCCTTTTTCGCCAAGTTCATTGTGTGCAGCCATTTTTAATTTTTAGAAAAATCTAACAAACAATTCTCCATATCTAATTCTAACGTTACATTTCTACCAAAAATTAATGCTCGATTGTCGGCTTCGTGACCCGCAGGAAAATCAAATACAACAGGTATATCTTGTGGTATTACATCTAAAATTAGCTGTTCTATAGAACTTCCCCATTTTGTAGAATTCTTTTTTATTAAAGACATATCTCCTACTATTACAGCTTTTACTTTTCTAAAATAACCTGCTCTTTTTAAGCTTTGCAACATTCTATCAATAGAATATTTATACTCGCCAATTTCTTCAATAAAAAGTATTTTTCCTTCTGTATTTAATTGACTTTTAGAACCTAACATAGATGTTAATATTGCTAAGTTTCCGCCAATTAATTGTCCTTTTAATTCAGAAATATTTAATCTATTTTTTCTATTCAACTCATTATCAGCAAACACATACTTTACATCTTCACCAAAAAGTGCTTTTTTAAAACTAGCAATTGTTTCTATAATTTCTTCTGGCTTTTCTTCTAGACTTGTTGCCATCATTCCGTGAATCGTTTCTACGCCTAAATTATGAATATGATTATGAAATGCAGTAATATCAGAATAACCAATTATCCACTTCGGATTTTTTTTAAATTTATTAAAATCTAATTTATCTAAAATTCTAACAGAACCATAACCACCTCTAGCAGCCCAAATTGCTTTAATATTTGGATTATCTAATGCATCTTGAAAATCTTGACAACGCTCATTATCAGTTCCTGCAAAATGGTTATTTTGGTTGAACATATTTTTACCCAAAACCACTTTTAAACCCCAACTTTCTGCTAATTTTTTAGCTTTATCTACTGTTGCTTTTCTTCCTCTTAAAATTCCTGCAGGCGCAACAATTGCAACCGTATCTCCTTGTTTTAAATATGGTGGTGTAACTAAATTATTGCTTTTTTCTTGTGAGTTTATAGTTGAAAAAACAACTAATAAAATTGTAATAAGTACTTGTGTTTTCTTCAAAATGAATCTTTTTTTTAGCATTTAATAGCTTAAATAACTAGCGAATGTAAATGTATCTATTTTCGTTGACTTTTAAAACCGTGTTTTTTGTACTTTTGCACTTCTAAAATTAACACAAAGAACACATGAGTGCTCCAAAAAGATATACAATTACAGCAGCTTTACCTTATACTAATGGTCCTATTCATATTGGGCATTTAGCAGGTGTTTACGTGCCAGCAGATATTTACGCACGTTATTTACGTTTAACAGGTAAAGATGTTGCATACATCTGTGGTTCTGATGAACATGGTGTTGCAATACCAATGAGAGCAAAAAAAGAAGGTGTTTCTCCGCAAGATATTATCGATAAATACCACGGTATTATTAAAAAATCTTTTGCAGATTTTGGTATTTCTTTTGATAATTATTCTAGAACTTCATCAGAAATACATCATAAAACTGCATCAGAATTTTTTACAAAATTGTATGAAAACGGAGATTTTGTAGAAGAAGTTTCTGAACAATTATATGACGCAGAAGCAAACCAATTTTTAGCAGATAGGTTTGTAATTGGTACTTGCCCAAAATGCGGTTTCGAAGAAAGTTATGGTGATCAATGCGAAAATTGTGGTACATCTCATAACGCAACAGATTTAATCAATCCTAAATCTGCAATAACTGGTAATGTGCCTTCTTTAAAAGAAACAAAACACTGGTTTTTACCTTTAGATAAGCACGAAGAATTTTTACGTGAATGGATCTTAAAAGGACATAAAAAAGATTGGAAACCTAATGTTTATGGTCAAGTAAAAAGTTGGGTAGATGATGGTTTAAGACCAAGAGCAGTAACTAGAGATTTAGATTGGGGAATTCCGGTACCTGTAGAAGGTGCAGATGGTAAAGTTTTATACGTTTGGTTCGACGCACCCATTGGTTACATTTCTTCTACCAAAGAATGGGCAGAAAGAGAAGGCAAAAAATGGGAAGATTACTGGAAAAAAGACGATACCAAGTTGGTGCATTTTATTGGTAAAGATAATATTGTTTTTCACTGTATTATTTTTCCGAGTATGTTAAAAGCACACGGAGATTACATTTTACCAGACAACGTACCAGCAAATGAATTTTTAAATTTAGAAGGAAATAAATTATCGACGTCTAAAAATTGGGCAGTTTGGTTGCACGAATATTTAGAAGAATTTCCAGATCAACAAGATGTTTTACGTTATACATTAACGGCAAACGCGCCAGAAAGTAAAGACAATGATTTTACTTGGAAAGATTTTCAGGCTAAAAATAATAGCGAATTAGTTGCCATCTTTGGTAACTTTATAAACAGAGTTGTTGTTTTAACAAATAAATACTACCAAGGGCAAGTGCCACTTGCAGGGAATTATACAGAAGTTGACGAAGATGTTTTAGCTGCTGTAAAAGAGTTTCCTAATATTATTGGTAAATCTATAGAAAGATATAGGTTTAGAGAAGCTAGTCAAGAATTAATGAACTTAGCAAGACTTGGAAACAAATATTTAGCCGATGAAGAGCCATGGAAAGTTATAAAGGTTGATGCAGAACGCGTGCAAACAATTATGTATGTGGCATTGCAAATTTCTGCAGCTTTAGCAGTTGTTTCAGAACCATTTTTACCTTTTACATCAACAAAATTAAAAGGTATTTTAAATCTTGATTTAAACCTTTCTTGGGAAGATATAACAGCAAAAGATGTTTTATTACCTGCTGAACATCAAATAAACAAAGCAGAGTTATTGTTTTCTAAAATTGAAGACAAAACAATTGAAGCTCAAGTAGCAAAGCTAGAAGCAACAAAAATTGCCAACGAACAAGAAAATAAAGTTGTAGAACCGCAAAAGGAAACCATAGAGTTTGATGATTTTACAAAATTAGATATTCGAATTGGTACCATTTTAGAAGCAGAAAAAGTTGCAAAAACTAAAAAACTTTTAAAACTTAAAGTTGATGTTGGTATAGACACAAGAACTATCGTTTCTGGTATTGCAGAAAGTTTTTCTCCGGAAGATATTATTGGTCAACAAGTTTCTGTATTAGTAAACTTAACTCCTAGAAAAATTAGAGGAGTAGAAAGCCAAGGAATGATTTTAATGACAGACACACCAGAAGGAAAACTAGCTTTTGTTGAACCTGAAAAGGACGTGAAAAACGGACAACAAGTGAGTTAAATAAATACAATAAATTAACTAAAAAGTCGCTTTTTAGCGGCTTTTTTTATTTAAAGCATTAGAAACATTCTAAATATTCGGCATAATTTTTGATATATTTATAAAAAAAATATGCTATGAAAAAACACTACCTTATTAAAATTTGCTGCCTATTGTTTACAGTAGCAAGATCAACCTTAACCTGCAAGCCCAAAAAAAACAATCGATAGACTCTCTTTTTTTAAACAATAGTTCACACTTTAAAGAAGTAGTCTATGCACACTTAAACAAATCTATATACATCAAAGGAGAAAATATTGGCTTTACGGCTTATAGTTTTGATAAATACAAAAATAATCTCTCTGAAAGTACTTCTAATTTGTACTGCCTAATTTATGATAGCAATAAAAAACTTGTTAAAAAACAATTGCTAAAAGTAGAAAATGGTATTGCCAACGGTGTCTTTGATGTAGATAAAGACTTTAAAACTGGAACCTACACTTTTAAGGCATACACAAATTGGATGCTTAACTTCTCTAAGGAAAGCTTTTTTACAGATTCCTTTGACGTTATTGATCCTCAAGAAACAAAAGTTGTTGCTAAAACTAAAAAAAGCGATAAAATAGATCTTCAAATTTTACCAGAAAGCGGGCACTTGCTTACTGGTGTTATTAATACGCTAGGCGTTGTTGCCAAAGATAGTTTAGGTTACGGTATTTCTAATTTAAAAGGGAGTGTGCTTGATCAACAAAACAACTTTATCACTTCTTTTAAATTAAACGAACTAGGCATTGGGCGTTTTTCTATGAAACCAATTAAAAATAAAACGTATAAAGTTCAATTAGAAAATGCCAAAAATTTTATTACCAATTTTGGTACTAACTCAAAAAATAACGGAATTATAATACAGCTTAATAGCAATGAAAACGAAGTTATAATTTCTTGTGTTACAAACAAAGGTACTTTGCCATTCTTAAAAGGAAAAACCTATATACTTGCTTATCAAAACAGAGCGAAATTAACCAAAATTGAAATACAGTTTGACAAAGAAAATGTTATCAGTAAAAAAATTGCGCTAAAAAACTTAAAATCTGGTGTTACTATTTTTACACTATTTGATGAGCAAAACAACCCCATTGCAGAAAGATTATTTTTTAATTACAAAAATATTAATATTAATACAATCGAAAATGCTTCTGTAAACAATTCTAAAGACACCCTACACAACTTTAGTTTCAACTTTAAAAATGGCTTTAAAGATTTTAACAACGTTAGTATTTCGATATTGCCAGAAAACACAAAATCGTACAATAAAAATTCTAATATTATCTCTAATATTTTAATTAAACCTTACATAAAAGGATACCTACAAAACGGTGGATATTATTTTACAGATATCAACAATCAAAAAAAATATGATTTAGACAATTTGCTTATCACCCAAGGCTGGAGTAGCTTTAATTGGAGAAAATTATTCTCTCAAAAAAACAACTTTGCACATTCTTTTGAGAAAGGAATTACAGTAAGGTTTAATATTCAAGATGATAAAAATAGTCAAAAACAATTTTTAATTCATGCCTTGTCTAATAACCCACCACAATTTATCTCTTTAAATGATGATTCTAAGAGTGCTTTTGTGTTGAATAATTATTACCCAACTAATAACGAGAAAGCATATATTTCTTCAATTAGAAAAAAAGACGGAAAGTTATTTAAAACACCAATGTATCCACAATTTTCTCCAAATAGTATACCTCAGACAAACAAAAGCGCAATGCATTTAACGACAAACAATAATTTTTATGCAGTAGAAAACACTTTTGAGCTAACCACTTTTAATAGTTTAAATACAGGTGATTTTTTAGATGAAGTTATAATTAAAACAAACTTAGAAGAAAAGCGTATTTTAGAAATTAAAAAAGAAAGTTTTGCAAAAGTAAAATTTACAACATTACAAGATAGTTACCTAACCTTAGAAGAATTTATAAACATTTACGGTCTAAGTTTTAATGCTCGTAAAAACTATATAACTGGAACTTTAGACATAGGCTTAAGTAGTAGTATTCGCTATCAAAGTCCATATAGTGAGGGTAACCTAGGAGGTACTATTATCTATTTAGACGGGCAAAGGCTGTTAGACAACAGTATATTGTTTAATTTGTCAATGAGTATAGTGGATTATGTTGAATTTAATCGAAGTTCATTTGGAGAAGGTTTTACAAATAATGATGGGGTAATACGTATTGTAACCAACCCTATGAAATTTTACCAACCAATAAAAAGACAAACAACCACAGAAATAAAATTTCCTATTACATTTTCTAAAGCAAAAAAATTCTATATACCTAAATACAATTCATATACAGACAATTTTTATAAAAAATACGGAGTAGTAGATTGGCTTCCTATGAATAAAATTGATGAAAATGGAAACTTAAATTTAGATGTTAAAAATATTAAAACTGATAAAATCACCTTGTTCTTTGAAGGTGTATCTGCTGATGGTGAGTTTATTTTTGATAAAAAGACAATTAGTCTTAAGGACTATAAATTCTATTAAAATAAATTTAAAAACTCGACAAAAGGTAAATTATAAGTATAATTTAAAACCACTCTTAGAAGTGGTTTTTTTTATTTAATAGATTAGCTTGTAAATTCAGTTCATCGACACTTAAGCGTATTCTAGCATACCTTTATATCGAATAATAGATTTAATTTAAAAAGAAACAAACAACTATGTATTTTTGTTTACCCCTCAATATAACATTGAGATTATACATTTTAAACCGTTAGAAGATTCCCTAGCCTTATAGCTAATTTAAATTATAATCACTTCGAATCGTTAATTCCTTTATTGGTTTTAGCGATTTTTTTTACACAATTAATTTTTAGTTTTTAAAGTTAATCTATAATAAATGGTTATTCATCTAACCTTTACAATTAATTAATAGAAAATATAAAAACTCAAATTTAAAACAGTTGTAAATTTGTAATGCGTTAGCATCCCCCTAATTATGCAAACGCTGTGAAAAAAATCACTTTGTTAATATCCCTATAAATTAACAATGAAAATTAATCGTTAATACCTTGACTGGTTTTAACGATTTTTTTTTGCTGAAAAAATTAAAACCCAAATTATCATCTAATCTACAGTAATTTACCTTTTATCTATACACAATCTTCAATTAATAGAATAAGTACATAAAAATGTGTATTGAGGTTGTAATTTTGCAATCAGTTAGCGCCCCCTAAAATTGCTAACTAGAAAAACTAGTTGTTAAAATCCCTAAAATTAACAATCAAAATTAATCGCTAATACCTTGACTGGTTTTAGCGATTTTTTTTTGCTAGAAACATTAAAACCCTAATTATCATCTAATCTACAGTAATTTACTTTTTATCTATACACAATCTTCAATTAGTAGAATAAGTACATAAAAATGTGTATTGAGGTTGTAAATTTGCAATCAGTTAGCGCCCCCTAAAATTGCTAATCAAAGAAAAATCCCCCAATCTAATTTAATCATGTATATGATTAATTTAATAGTCGTTAAAATCATACTTTCTTGATTTTAACGACTTTTTGCTTTTAAATGAATTCATATTATTTTCTTTTGAGTTAAGCCATCAACCATCATGTTTGTTAATTTGTATCAGAATAAATAAAATATCTCATGAAAAAATTATTAATACTATTATTTATAACCTCTTTGGTTTCTTGCGGAGCATCTAAAACTGTTAGAAGTAAAGAAAAAACCATAAAAGGAAACTGGACTTTAAATAATATTACATACAGCAAAACAGGCGATTATAATGTTACTCTTTTTAACGATGCTACAAAAGAATGTTTAGAAGGAAGTTCTTGGAAATTTGTACCAAATAACAATTCTGGTATTTATACAATAAACAATTCGAGTTGTGAATCAGGTGATAGAGAATTCATTTTTATAATTCAAGAAATTGATGAAACATCAGGTTATTATGACTTTTTATTAAAACCAAAAAATAACGAAAACAATATTGGTTTTAGGTTAGAATTATCTAATCTTTCTGAAACAAAAATGACCTGGAAACAAAACTTAATGGTAAACGGAACTCCGTTTATTATAAACATGAACTTTACAAAACAATAACAATTATGAAAAATATATTGAACAAAATTTCTGCATTTGCAGTAGCAATAGCATTAACAGCAAGTTTAACAAGTTGCGAAGCAACTAAAAATACAAACAACAAACAAAAAGGTGCTGTAATAGGAACCACAACAGGTGCTTTAATTGGTGCCATTATTGGTAATAACGTTGGTAGCGGAAAAAATAGTAAACTAGGAGCTGTAATTGGTGGAGTTGTTGGTGGTGGTGCCGGAATACTAATTGGTAAAAAAATGGATAATCAAGCAAAACAAATTGAAACAGAGATTCCTGGAGCGGAAGTAGAAAGAGTAGATAATGGTATTGTTGTTACTTTTGATGAAAACAGTGGTGTTTATTTTGATACTAACAAAGATGATATCAATGCAAAATCACAAGAAACTTTAAACAAACTATCTAGTGTTTTTGCAGAGTTTCCAGATACAAACATCTTAGTTGTTGGGCACACAGATAGCTCTGGTAGAGACAGCTACAATATGACTTTATCTGAAAAAAGAGCAAAATCTGTAACTAATTATTTAATAGCAAAAGGATTACAAAGAGGTAGATTTACAACACAATGGTTCGGTGAAACGCAACCAAAGTATGATAACACAACTGCAGAAGGTAGAGCCAAAAACAGAAGAGTAAATGTTGCTATTTTACCTAACGAAAAGATGGTAGAAGAAGCTAAAGAAGAAGTAGGACAATAACCTCTGATATTTTATATATAATTAAAAAAAGCCGCTAAAAAGCGGCTTTTTTTATGAATAAACTTTATAACTATTTATTTTTTTCTTTAACTCTTTAGACGCGGTTGTATAACCGCCTTCTGTACCATCTACAAAGTGAATATGTTTTTCATCTCTATCTTCTATATAACAAGACATTATAGAGGCGTATGTAGCATGAATTCCGTAAATTATTTTTTGCTGAGATTCTAATGAATCCAACAAAAGCCTCAACTTACTAATTTGTTTTTCTGTACCAGAAAAAACAGTGTTTATAGAACCATCTAACATAATCGTATCAGATAATTGAGAAACCTTATATAAATACGCTTTGCCATCCTTAAAAAACCTAAAATAATATTTACCAAAGTTTGTAATTAACCAGTTTTTTATAAGATAACTTAAATCAAACTTACCCAAACGAGCATACATTTCCGTTTTAATTTTATCAAAAGATGTATTTAAAGCTAGTTTTAAAGTTGTTATTGGTGTTCTTTCAGATAGACTTCCAAAAATATAATCTATCTCATCCATAATCGTTGTGTAAACTTCTGCTTGTTTTTCTTCGTTATTACACATAACAAGTAAGCAGATTACCTTTTTTTCTTCGCTATTGGGCTTAATTTCATTCCAACGACACTCCATACCTTCTAAATCAATAGAAATATCATCAATTTTATCATCAATATTTTCTATAAACTGCTCTTTAATTAGGTTTTCTGCAAGTTTTAAACCGTTACCAATAATTACCGGAGTTACTAAAAAAGAGTTTAATTTTAATTTAGCGATTCTTAAAGTAGCGCCAGTTGCATAAATGTCTTCTACACGCATTTGCCCTACTCTTAGTTTTAAATTAAAGTTTTTTTCTACGTGATCACTATAATTTTCTAAAGCTGTATAAACAGGTTCTAGAATTTCTTTTGCAACAATAAAAGTTGCGCCGTCACCTCCAAAAAAATATGGAATCGTAATTTTTTTATTGATCTTCTTAATTTTATTTAAAACAGTAATTATACTACCTGTAGCAACTAAATTAACATCGTTATGACCTCCGTTTTTTATCGCTTTTGTAGAATTTACAATATCTGTTACTATAACTACCCAATTGCTTGGTACAGCATTAAATAAATTTTCATTTTTAAGAAGTTCTCTAATAGGAATATTATTGTAACTTAATTTTTTGTAAAACCCTGTGTTGTTAATCATTATCTATAAATTATATCAATACAATTTCTTTTTTAAATGTCTAAATAAAATAATTGTAATATATCTATTATATTAGCAAAATAACACGCTACACATGAAAATATTTATAAAATTTGATTTTACTGCAGTTTGTAATAAACTTATTGAAGAAAAGTTAAATGAATTAGATGTTAAACATAAAGTTCTAGGTTTTGGTGAAATAGAGTTTTTAGAAAAAATTACAGAAGACCAACTATCGCAATTAAACGATAGTTTACAAGAATATGGTAGTGAAGTTATTGAAAACCAAAAAAGTATTTTAGTTCAAAAAATAAAAGATACTATTACAGATATGGTTTTTAATGATGATGAAAATATAAATGTTAAAAGTTCTGTGTATTTATCAGAAAAACTAGATCATAGTTACGGGTATTTGTCTAATTTATTTTCTGAAGTTACCTACACATCCATAGAAAACTTTATCATACTACAAAAAATTGAATACACAAAGCAATTAATTATCAATACAGATTTAAAAATTACCGATATTGCGTATAAATTAAATTACTCTAGTGTAGCACATTTAAGTACGCAATTTAAAAATACAACAGGTATAACACCTTCTGCTTTTCAAAGAATAATAACAAAGAGAAGAGAGCTAAATAACCCTAAAAAACAAGAATAAATGCAACATAAAGATGTTTTTATAATTTTAGCAGATGATGATGAAGACGACAGACTTTTCTTTGAAGATGCTTTTGACGAGTTAAAAATTAACACAAAAGTAAGCACTTTTAAAGACGGTTTAGAGTTAATGAACTACTTGAACCAAGAAGATAGTATTCTGCCAAAAATACTTTTTTTAGATTTAAACATGCCAAAAAAATCGGGTATAGAGTGTTTAACAGAAATTAAAAAAGTAGATAGACTTAAAGATATTGCTATTGTAATTTATTCTACTTCTGCATCAGAAGAAGACATAGAAAACACCTTTGTTTTAGGTGCTAACGTTTACATTAAAAAACCAAACGACTTTAAAAAATTAAAGAAAGTGCTTTCTAATGTAGTCACTATGAATTGGCAATATCAAACAAGTGGCCTTAACAAAGACAACTTTTTATTAAGATTATAAAGTGAATATAAAATCGATATTTAAATCTACACGTTTCTTAAAGATTACCTTTGGTATAAGTCTTTTTGTAATACTATGCATGGGTGGTTTGGCATACAAACACCTGCAAACATTAATTAAATCTTTTGATTTAGTAGAGCATACGTATGAAGTAAATATCGAATTAGAACAAATACTTTCTTACCTAAAAGATAGCGAAACTGGCCAAAGAGGTTATTTAATTTCTGAAGATACTCGGTTTTTAGAATCATTTTTTTCTGGTAGAGAAAAAACAAATAACAGTTTTGCGCGTTTAAAAGAATTAACAAAAAAAGATGAAAGACAACAACAAAAACTTAGAGATTTAACAATATTAATTGATAAAAACTTAAATTATTTTGATGAGACTTTTAAGTTTTCTAAAAACGATAATTTAGATTCTAAAGAGTTTGATGCACTACTTCTTGCAGGTAAAAAAACCATGGACAACATTCGATTAGAAATTAATCAAATGATTACCCATAACAACAATCTTTTAAGAATTAGAAAATTAGATAACGAAAGAAGTATAACAAATACACCGATTATTATTTATTCGGTTTTAATAATTGCCCTTCTTTTACTACTTTTTACGTATTCGAAAATTAATAATGATATTAAAAATTTACAAACCAAAAACCTTCAGTTAGAAATTTTTAAAGAATCTACAAATCAATCAGAAATTGTTAGTAAACATGGTACTTGGAACTGGTTTATAGAAGAAAATAAATTTAGTTATTCTGATAATTTATACAGATTATTAGGTGAGCAACCTCAGTCTTTTGAACCTACCTTAGAAAATTTTATGCAATTTGTACATCCAGAGGATGTAGATAAATTGAAAAAACAAGTCGAAAAAATGATACAAACAGAAGATTTGCCATTCATTTACTATAGAATTGTTCAAAAAAATGGCAGCATAAGACACTTTAAAGCTTATGGTAAAGTGCTTACAGATAACGAAGAGAATAGAAGACTTATTGGTACAACTGCAGATATTACCGATGAGATAGAAAATTATAGATTACTAGAAGAAAGAAATTTCGAGTTAGAAAGAAACAATAAAGAATTATCTTCTTTTAATCATGTTGCAAGTCATGATTTACAAGAACCTCTTCGAAAAATACAGACTTTTATTTCTAGATTAGAAGAAAAAGAAGCTTCTAATTTATCTGAAAGAGGAAATTTATATTTAGAAAGAATAAAAACCTCTTCTACAAGAATGCGTTTATTAATAGACGATTTATTACAATTTTCTAGAACTAATAAATCTGAAGAAGTTTTTGAAGAAACTAACATGAATATCATTCTTGAGAATGCAAAACAAGAATTGGCAGAAACTATTTTAGAAAAAGATGCCATTATTACATCAGAAACAATACCTACATTAACAGTTATACCTTTTCAATTACAACAATTATTCATCAATTTAATTGGTAACTCATTAAAATACAGCAAAAAGGAAGTTTCACCAAATATTAAAATTTCCTATAATAAAGTTGATGCTAGCGATGTAAAAAAAATAAAGAACACCAAGTTTAATTTTTATCATAAAATTACTTTTGAAGACAATGGTATAGGTTTTGATGAAGAATACGCAGAAAAAATATTTGTGCTTTTTAGTAGGCTTCATAATAAAAACGAATATTCTGGTACAGGAATTGGTTTATCTATTTGTAAAAAAATTGTAGAAAATCATCAAGGATATATTTTTGCTACTGGTAAGCCAAATATTGGTTCAATTTTCGAAGTTTATCTTCCTTTTAACTAAAAAACACCCTCGTTTTCTCTAGCTATACCTACAATTTATGGAAATTGTATAAATTCTCTTATTAATTCTGTAACAAAAAATCCTATCATTTTTTCGACCTTTGTATTCCAATAACAAAAGTGAGAATAAATGAAACGTACTAAAAAAATACTAGCTAGTCTTCTTTTTACTGCATTTCTATTTTTGATGTTTTCTTGTGATAAAAAAACCACTACAAAAGAAAAAGAAGACAAAATATTAAGCAGTCAAACAGACGCTAAATTATTAGTAGAAGCTACAAAAAACTACATTTATATAATTAATTATAACAATTACATAAAAGAAAAAGACTCAGTTACCCCAAAAACAAAACAGATTTTAAACTCTATAAATAAAGGAGTTAAAGAACGTTTAGGCTCTATTAAAGACATTTCTAGAAAAGAAATGATTTTAATACCTAATGTAAATGATGTATTGTTTTTAGAAAAAAAACCATTTGTTGTAAATAAAAAAGAATCTAACGAGAAAGCTTATTTGTTAACCTTAAATAAAATTATAGATAAGCAAGTTGCGGTAATGAGTGATTTTGCAAAAATAACTAACAACGAATCTATGAATGTACTCGCAAATGAATCTGAGTATTTCTTAGAAGAGAAAAAAGAAAATATAGAGAATCTTTTAAATGAAGAGTAAATGAAAAACTTTCTATACATCACATTTATTTTAATAATTATAGCATGGGCTGTAAGTTATTTTGTACTTGCAATAGAAAGTCCGTTAATTCATTTATTACTCTTAGCATCTTTTATTCTAGGTATAATTTGGTACAAAATTAAAGACTCATAAAACTTATATTAAAAGCTTTAAAGTAAAATTACTTTAAAGCTTTTTTTTGTTTTTAATCTAAAAATTTCATCTTCAAAACTTAACCTAATTTATTTAGAAAAAAATTTCATCTCAATAATTTATTCACTTCTTCTACTTCACTATTTTTAATAAAAATTAAATTATCATTACAGATTTTAGTTTATAATTTTGAATTGATATAAACTCTTAAATAGTAAATTATACTACAAATTTCTTCTTGTAAAAAATTATCAGAAATAATTATATAATTACAGTTTGTTGTTACATAATTTCAGTAAAAAATTATTTAATTACTTGAAAATCAACTTATTAATACCAAAAAATAGAAATCATATAACAAAAAAAAAAAATCGTGTAACGAAAAAACTTGAGTTCGGTTGTTACTTTGCAGTATAATTTTAAATAAAGAATTTATACTTCCTTATTTAATTTTAAGATCAAATAAAATTAGTAACAATCAAAAAAACTCAACCAATTATGATTACTGTAAATTCAAAATTAAGAGGCTTAAATTTATTCTTTAACAAATTACAAAAGAAGATTGGGGGAACGTTAAAAGTGACTTCTAATGAGCAATTTCTTAAAATTAATAACAACATAGGTAAAGGTACTATTAGATCTATTAATTTAGACGGTGGTATTAGTTTATTAGAATTTAATATTACACCTAAAGAAGACCTTAAAATAGCTGTAGATGCTAAAGCAGGTACACATATTAACTTTGTATACTGTTCTAAAGGTAAGATTTCTCATTCTTTCGAAAATAACGCAACTAAAAACACCGTAGAAACTTTTCAAACAAGTATAGTTTCTAATATTGTATCAGAAGAAAACACAATTACACTTTATAAAGGTATAGAAACTAGTTCTACCATTATATCTGTAAATACTGCGGATGATAATAGCCAACAAACAGACATTAATAATCTTTTAAAAGACGCTTTTATTGCAGGTAAAACGAAAGATTATATATACTTAGGTTCTTATAATCTTAAAATTGCAGAACATATTAAGCAATTAAAATCTATTGAAAACAAAGGAGTTGTTAGAGCTTTATTAACTAAAGGTATTGTAAACTTAATTTTAGGTTTAGAAATCGAACAACACAAAAAAGACATAAATAGTAATGCTAATTCTAACGGTTCTTTAACTCAGAACGAAATGGAGCTGATTAAGGAATTAACAGATTATGTAAACAACTATCCAGATTTAGATCATAAAATAAATGTTTTAACAAGAAAAATTGGTTTAACTGCAGCTAAAATTCAAGAAGGATTTAAGTTAATGCACGGTTTAACTGTATGTGAATACATTAGATCTGTACGTTTAAAAAAATCTGAAGAATTAATTATAAATACTGATTTAAGTATTTCTGAAATTGTATACAGTTTAGGTTTTTCTAGTAGAAGTTATTTCTCTAAAAGATTCAGAGAAAAATATAACTGTTCTCCTAGAGATTATAAAAAGAAAAACAAGTTAGCTATGACAGCATAATATATTTGAATTTGAATTAATGATAAAAACCTCAAGAATAAAATCTTGAGGTTTTTTTTATTTTAATTAACTAAGAATTTTACTCTTTTCAAATTCATTAATAAATGGTTGTGAATATAATCTTTTACTTAAAGCAGTATTAATTGCATTTGCAACAGCACCACCTGCTGGCGGTAAACCGGGTTCTCCTAAACCTGTAGGAGATTTATTACTATCAACAAAAAAGACATCTACCTTTGGGGTTTCATTCATTCTTATCAATCTGTAAGAATCGAAGTTTTTAGATTGAGGAACTCCTTCTTTAAATGAAAAACCAGCATACATTGCATGTCCAATTCCATCTAAAACACCACCTTCAACCTGGTTTCTAGCACCAGTAGGGTTTACAACTATACCGCAATCTACAGCAACCGTAACCTTTTTTACTACCGGATAACCCTCAACTAATTCTATATCTGCCACCTCTGCAACATGTGTATTATGACTATAATACGCAGAAAAACCTTGGTAAACACCATTTTTAGCATTTCCCCAATTCGATTTTGTTCTTACAAGTTTAATGGTTTCTTCCATTCTTTCACCAGAATATTCGATACGTTTATCCGTAGTATTTTTTACATTTTGTAATAAATCTAAACGCAACTGAATTGGATCTATATTTAATTCTGATGCCAATTCATCAAAAAAACTTTGCTCTGCAAAAGCTAAGAAATTTGTATAAGGCGCTCTCCAAGCACCGGTTGTGATATTACTTTTATAATTACCACTTTCTACTTTATAATTTGGAATGCAACCTGCAGGAAAAAAGTTAGGAATTAAACCATACATATTTCCATTTACTGCCGCTTCTTTTAAATGATAACCAGTTACTTTACCGTCTTTTAAAGCTGCTTTAATTCTATATTTAATTGCTGGCCTATAAGTACCCGCAGTCATATCATCTTCTCTAGAAAAAACAACTTTTACAGGTTTTTTAGCTAAACTAGAAATTTCTGCTGCTTCTAAAGCAAAATCTCCGTATAAACGTCTACCAAAACCACCACCCATACGAGTCATTTCGCATAAAATATCTTCTTCTTTTCTATTTAAAAGTTTAGAAACTCTATTAACCGTCCATTGTGGTGTTTGTATAGGACCAACCAAATGCACTTTTTCTGGAGTAACATTTGCATAAAAATTCATCGGTTCTAAACAATTATGTGGTAAAAAAGGTGAATGATAAGTTTTCTCTACAACTTTATCTGCAGCACTAAAAGCCTTTTTTACATTGCCATCTTCTCTTCTAACATCTAAACCTTTACCATCTAAAATTTTGGTTAATAATTTATCATGTTCTTCTGTAGATTCTGCTTTAGAATCTGTTTTCCAATTAGCATTTATTGCTTTTTTACCTTTCATTGCAGCCCAAGTAGAACTTGCTAAAACTGCAATTTTATCTTCGAATTTTATAATCTCTTTTACACCAGAAACATTTTTAGCCTTAGAATCATCAAAAGAAACTAATTTTTGCCCAAATGCTGGTGGTCTTAAAACAGCAGCAATCATCATGTTTTCTGCTTTGTAATCCAATCCAAATAAAGGTTTACCTGTTATAATTTTATCAATATCTACATTAACAATTTCTTGCCCAATAATTGTAAAATCTTTGGGGTCTTTTAACACAACATTTTCTGGCACTTCTAATAGAGCTGCCTCTTTTACAACATCACCATAAGTTAGTTTTTCCCCTGAAGTATTTGTAATAATTCCCTTAGATGCTTTTAAAGAACTTGCATCTACTTGCCATTTTGCAGCAGCAGCATTTACCAACATTTGTTTTGCTGTTGCACCAGTTTGTCTTAACGCATCCCAACCTTGTCTAATAGATTGGCTTCCGCCGGCTACTTGCCTTGTATAATTTTTTGTATCTAAAATACCTTGTGCAACATTTACTTTATCCCAATCAACATCTAACTCTTCTGCTATAATCATTGGCATAGAAGTTTTTACCCCTTGACCGATTTCTGGATTCGGAGAAAAAATAGTTACATAACCTTCATCAGAAATTTTTATAAATGCGTTAAAATCGTTAAAATTTAAACTTGCTATATCTACTGGCATTTTAGCTTCTGGCTTACATGCTGTAAGTAAATTAAAACCAATTAACATACCGCCACTTGCCAATGCAGAGGTTTTTAGAAAGTTTCTTCTACTAAAATTATCTTTTTTGTGTAGTTTCATTTTTATAAATTTTAGTGATTATTGCATTTTTTCTGAAGCAACTTTTACTGCTTTTTCTATTCTATTATAAGAAGCACATCTACAAATATTACCATGCATCGCTTCTCTTATTTCTTTTTCTGATGGATTTTTATTTTCTGATAAAAAAGCAGAAGCTGTCATTATTTGTCCTGCTTGACAGTAACCACATTGTGGTACATCAATCTCTTTCCAAGCCTCTTGTACAGGATGTTTACCGTCTTTAGATAAACCTTCTATTGTAGTAATTTTTGTATCATCTAAAATAGAAACTTGCATTTGGCAACTTCTTGTTGCAACACCATCTATGTGAACTGTACAAGCACCACATTGTGCAATACCACAGCCAAATTTTGTGCCTACTAAATTTAACTCATCTCGTAAAACCCAAAGTAAAGGCGTATCATCATCTGCAGTAACAGTAACATTTTTTCCGTTAACATTTAAATTGTAGTTTGGCATAGAAAGTAGATTTAAAATTATGGAGTGAAGTTACAAAAAATTGAGAATATAGAATTTTCTATTCTTAGGCGTATTTTATCCTAATTACGTTTTTCAAACTAAATTTATACCGTATTTTTTTTGAATACTCTAAAGAATTAATATCGCAAAAAAAAATCTCTTTTTAAAGGGATTTTTTAAGTTTATAAATAACATTTACTAGTTAAGTATTATTTACCTGTTATAAATTTTGGTTTTATGACTAACATTAACCACGCCCAATTTTGAGTGTTTGAAGCATTACTTTCTGTAATACCTTTTAACTCATACATACCATCAGATGCAAACATTTGAGAGTACCCTGCAACTAATGAAAACCCGTTAAATTTTTTCTTGTAGACTAAATCTATTTCAGTTCCTAAAGATTTCTCTCCGCTTGCCAAAGCCTGTTCTCCACTAAAATTTAAAACTTTCGCCATTAAACTTGAAGATTTATTCAATTTAATGTTTGCACTTGCATGAATGTCTATTAAACCAATAGTATTTATATGATTGGCAACATAAAAATAATCCATAAAACCATTAAACTTATGATTTGTACCAAAAGTTGGTAAAAAGGCTTCCGTTTTATCTGATGTAGTAGCATCATCACCACTAATTAATTCTATACCTGCACCAAAACTAACTTTATCTGTAGCCTTGTAATTTGCATCTAAACCTAAAAGATAAGCGCCTCCAACATCTGTACTTCCATTAAAAAATGTACCCGTTTGCAGAAAAGCATTACCTGCTAAACCAAATTTACCTTTCTTATAATTTAAATGAGTACCCGCTGTAATTAAGCTATTTACACCATCTGCATTTCCATTTAAATCATAATTTTGATGCCCATAATTTACTAGTAAAAGACTTGCATTAAATCCTTCCCAAGTTTTCTTTGCATACAAATGTTGCATAGATTTGTATTGAAATGGGTTGTTTGCAGGGTATGCTGTACCTACGTTTTGAAAACCAAATAATGGCCCTCCGGCGCCATCTAAATCTTGATTGAAAGCCAAACCTAAATCTAACATAAAGTTTTCTGTTCTATATTGAAACATCGCTAAATCGTGATTTCTACCTTGTTGTGCCCAATCTAGACCACCAAAAAAACGCTGATCGTCATAAGATAGTACCTGTCGTCCTAATTTAATGCCTGAATTATCTGTAAGTTTTAAACTTGCCCAAGCTTCAAAAACAGCAAAAGAATTGTTAGAATCTACAGGTATTATTTGCGGATTCTCTCCCCAAACTAAAAGATCTTGGATGCTCAAATAAACTTTAAAAGCTTCTGTTTGATAACCAGCATTTAACCTTAGTCTTGTATTGGTTGCAAAACCTGCATTTGCAGCATCTAGTATTAAAGACTGGTAACCGTTTCTGTATTCTGTTCTTGGTCTAAATTGCCCATCTAGAGTAAATTGTGCTGTTGCGAATTGAAAACACGCTAACATCAGTCCTAAAATTAAGTAATGTTTTTTCATGTTGTTTAGTTTTTATTTTCTGTGATTTGTTGAATTATTATGTTTAATTTTTACCTGTTTACGTCTAAGGAATATGAAATTGCAACGTTTCATAATCCTAAGTTTTAAGTTCTAAAGATTTTTTATTTTGTTTATTTAGTGTTCTAAAAAGTCGATTAAATGTTTTCGATATGTATAGTAATTATCATGTTCTAGTACCGATTTTCTTGTTCTTGGTCTTTTAAAATCAATATCTAAAACATCGCCAATCTTTGCTCTTGGCCCGCTAGTCATCATTACTACTCTATCGGCTAAAAATATTGCTTCATCAACATCATGAGTAATCATTACCGCTGTAATTTTTTCTTTGTTCCAGATTTCAATCAAGATATCTTGTAATTCTCCTCTTGTTAAAGAGTCTAACATTCCAAAAGGTTCATCTAGCAATAATACTTTTGGTTTTATGGCAAAAGCTCTTGCAATTCCCACACGTTGTTGCATCCCTTGAGATAATTCTGATGCTTTTTTATGAAACGCATCTTCTAAACCTACTTTTTGCAGATAATATTTGGCAATATCTGTTCTTTGTGCTTTGGTTCCGTGCGGAAAAACCTGCTTTACACCTAATAATACATTTTGTAAAGAAGTCATCCAAGGCATTAAACTTGGCGCTTGAAAAATAACACCTCTATCTGGGCCAGGACCTTTAATTGGTTTTCCTAAAACAGCTATATCTCCACTAGAAATAGGGTTTAAACCAGCAATCATAGATAACATTGTTGTTTTTCCACAACCAGAATGCCCAATAATAGTAACAAATTCTTCTTTCATTATTTGAAGATTTAGGTGTTCTAAAACCACATAATCTCCTTTTGGAGTTGGATATACTTTTTTTAAATCTTTTAAATCTAACATTACATTAGATGTATTTGTGATGTTTTTTTTATCCTCTTTTAAAATTATTTGTGCGCTCATCTTTTGTTATTTTAAGAATAAGAAACAAAACTTTTTGGCTCTAATTCTGGTAATATAATTTGTTGCTTTGCTTCTGCTTTTCGAGCATCACCAATATCCATTAGATATTCAATAATTGCATTTCTAGTTTTTTTAAAACTTTCACTATCATTCATTGCAGTTTTATCTCTCGGACGTTCTAAATCAATCTTAAACTCTGGTCCTAAAGTTGCATTTGGTCCAGGATGTAAGGGAATAATTCTATCTGCCATATAAATTCCCTCATCAACATCATTGGTAATTAGTAAAGCTGTACGTTTGTCTTTTTCCCAAATTTTTAAGATTTGATCTTGTAAATTACCTCTAGTTAAAGCATCTAAAGCCCCAAGAGGTTCATCCATAATAATCATATCTGGTTTCATAGCTAAAGCTCTAGCAACTGCTACTCTTTGACGCATTCCGCCTGATAATTCTTTTGGTAATTTGTTAATAGCTGGCGTTAAACTTACCATCTCTATATAATATGCAGCTTTACGTTTCCAGACTGATTTATCTCGTTTTGGGAACGCCGCTTTTACAGCCATTATTACGTTTTGCTCTACTGTTAACCAAGGCAATAACGAGTAATTTTGAAAGATTACACCTCTTTCGTGACTTGTACCTTTTACCGGTTCTCCTTTAAATAAAAGAGATCCACTTGTTGGTTCTAGCAAACCATTTATTAAGTTTACCAACGTTGTTTTTCCGCTTCCGGTAAAACCAACAATAGCAACAAATTCTCCTTCTTCTATCTTTAGATTTATGTTAGACAATACCTGTGTTTCATTGTCTCCTTTACCGTAAGATTTATAAATATTTTTAAGCTCTAAATATGCCATTTCTTTAAATTTTATTTGGGCGTTACCTAAAAGGTCGGGCTTTACGCTATATCTTTTTTATTTGTTCTCGAAACTTTTTGTTCATACTTCACAAAAAACTCGAACTAGCATAAAAAAGGATGCCGCTTCAATCCCTAACGCAATAGTTAAATCGATTTATATGGCATCTTGTTTATCAAAAGACACCCAATTTTGTATGGTTAACATTAATCTATCTAACAGAAAACCAATAATACCAATTGCAAACATGGCAACAATAATTTTGGCATTAGAGTCGTTTGCTCCATTTTGAAATTCTTCCCAAACAAACAAACCTAAACCAGGACTTTGAGCCAATAATTCAATCGCAATTAAAACCATCCAAGCAACTGATAATGTTATCTTTAAACCTGTAAATATTAGTGGTAAAGAAGAGGGTAACACCACTTTAAATATTTTTTGAAACGTACCTAATTTTAAAACTTTTGCAACATTTATATAATCTTTATCAACTGTAGAAACACCCATTGCCGTATTTACTAAAGTTGCCCACATAGAACACAAACCAACACTAATAAATGAAATGGTAAATGAACTATCTTCTGTAGAACCTATTAATACAGTTTTTACAATCATAAAAACTAATAAATACCAAACTACCGGAGATACTGGTTTAAAAATTTGAATAAACCAATTAAATGCACTTTTTAATGTCGAACTTAAACCTATTAAAATACCCAAAGGAACAGCAATTAATAATGCTAAAAAGAAACCTGCAAAAACTGTTTGTAAACTTCTAAATATTTGATCTACAAAAGAAGGTCTACCCGTATACACAATGGCATCTTTACCCGCAGCAATTCTTGTTTTATTTAGAGCTGCAGTTTTTTCTATAAAGGCTGCTTTATCTGCACTAATAATATTATGATCTCTTAACAAAGATTGAAAAGATTCCCAAACCTGTGCAGGAGATGGTAATGTATTGGGTTGGCAACTAGATTCACCAGAAGCAATACAAGCTGTTAATGCGTCTGCAGCTACTTGACCTTGATCTTCTAATGCTTTTTCGATTTTAAATTCGGCCTCGATACTAAATAATGTTTTGGCACCAATATGCCAAATCAAAATAAATAAAAATATAGAAGCAAGTGGCACTATTACTTTACGCAGAAACTTCTTTAGGTCTTCTTTTTCTAAATTTCCTGTAAATAAATTTCTTAAAGTCGTAAAAAAACCAAAACCTAAAAAGTGAGATACTTTTCCTAATGTTAAACTACTTGCTTTCATAATTTCTTATTTAATAATTTATGAGAATTACTTTTTGTCTTTATTTCCTATTTTAAAACTGTTGATGTATCCAATAGGATCCTTAGCATCATATGTTGTACCATCTATAAAGTCTGCTGTTGCTGGCTTGTAACCATCTGTTGCTGGAATATCTGTTGCTGGAATATTACCTTCTTCTACTAAAAGTGTTGCTGCTTTTTTCCAGATATCTGGTCTGTAAATATCTTTTATAGTTGATGTGTACCAGTCTGCAGATTTAGCATCAGGAATTTGTCCCCATCTTCTCATTTGCGTTAAAAACCAAATTCCATCAGAATAAAAAGGATAGGTTGCATTGTATTTATAGAATACATTAAAGTCTTCCATTTCTCTTTTATCACCTTTTTCAAACTCGAAAGTACCTGTCATAGAATTTGCTAAAACAGCTTCTGGTGCACCAACATATTGAGACATTGATAAAATTTTTACAGCTTCCTTTCTGTTTTCTGGTTTATCTAACCATTTACCTGCTCTAATTAATGCTTTAGTTACTGCAATAGCTGTATTTGGATTTTCTTTTACAAATTTCTCTGTCATAACAAATACTTTCTCTGGGTTATTTTTCCAGATATCATAGTTTGTTACCACAGGAACACCAATTCCTTTAAATACAGCTTGCTGATTCCATGGTTCACCTACACAATATCCATAAATTGTACCTGCTTCTAATGTTGCTGGCATTTGTGGTGGTGGCGTTACAGATAGTAAAACCTCTGCATCAATTTGTCCTTGTACATTTTCTTTGGTGTACATTCCTGGGTGAATTCCAGCTGCAGCTAACCAATATCTAATTTCGTAATTGTGTGTAGATACAGGAAATACCATTCCCATTTTAAATGCTTTTCCAGAGTTTTTGTATTCTGTAATAACTGGTTTTAAAGCATCTGCTTTAATTGGATGAATTGGTTTTCCAGCACCATCTTTTGGTACATTTGGTTTCATTTTAGACCAAACATCATTAGAAACTGTAATTCCATTTCCGTTTAAATCCATAGAAAAAGGAGTTACTAATTTTGCTTGACGCCCAAAACCTGCACCTGCAGCAATTGGTTGACCTGCTAACATATGAGAACCATCTAATTGACCATCAATAACTCTATCTAAAACGTTTTTCCAGTTAGATTGTGCTTCTACAGAAACAAACAAACCTTCATCTTCAAAAAACCCTTTTTCTTTTGCAATCGCCAGAGGTGCCATATCTGTTAACTTGATAAACCCAAATGTTAATTGTGGTTTTTCAATATTTAATTGTTTTGTTTTTGATGTTGTTTGAACAGCTGTTGTTGCTTTTTTAGTTTCTTTACCACCACAAGCAACTAATAAAAGTGCTGTAGATAAAACTAAAGTTGATTTTTTAATTAGCGATTTCATTTTGTTAGATTTTAATAAATTAAGTATTAATACTTATTTTTTTAACAAATATATAAGTAGTATTCTTATAGAATTATGAAATAAAACATGTTAAAACATTTTTTTACCACATATTTAATCCTGTTATTTCGCAGTTTAAAATCACAAATAGTTAATAAACAATAACTTAAAAACAAAACACAAGTACTTATCTATACGTAATTTTAGATTTTTAATAGAAAAAGCCTTTTAAGATTTTAAACTTAAAAGGCTTTTATTAAAAATAATTAATTCTTATTTACAAATCTAAATAGTAGTTATGTTCACTAATTTCATTTTTAAGCGATTGTAGGTTATTTATGGCTATTTTTTTACCTTTTGTAATAATTAATCTCTCTTTTTTTAGAGCTGAAAATACACGTATTACTTGCTCTTCTGTTGTACCAGCATAATCTGCATATTCTTTTCTACTAAGAGGTAGATTTAGAAAACCTCTTAAATCACCAAATTTTCTATATATGTATAAAAGAGAATCTATAACTCGTTCTCTAACTGTCATTTGTGATATCGACTTAACTTTGTTTTCGCTTCTATTTAGTTCATTGGCATAAAACAACATCATCTCGTAAGAAAACTTGGGGTTTTCTAGTAAAATTTTCTGTAAATATTCTTTAGAAAAATAATAGAGTTCTGTGTCTTGAATAGCAATAGCTCCAATAGAATAATATTCTTGTGTGCCAAAACCACGATGACCAATAATTTCGCAAGATTTAGCAAATCGCACTATTTGTTCTCGGCCATTTATACCTGTTCTAAATACTTTTACAGTACCTTTTTTTATAAAAAACAAGCCATTTACAGGTGCTCCTTCAATAATAAATTGTTGACTTCTTTTGCATTTTATAATGGTGCTTTGAGAAGTATTATTGTCTAAAAATGTTTCGTTTATTTTATGAATTAAGCAATTTTTACTATTACATAAATTGCAAACCCTTGCATTTGTATTATTTTGTGGTGCATTGATATGTGAATTAAAGGCAATCATTTAGTTTTTTTCTAATACTCTTTTTTCAAAACTAGTTTTTGGAGCTTCACAAAGTGAACAAAGGTAACTTTCTGGTAAATTTTGAAATGGGGTATTTTTAGGAATATTCTGAGTAACGTCTCCATAAACTTTATTATAAACTGTAAAACAATCTTTGCATTGATGTACTTCTTCAACTAAAACTTCTTTTTTTACAATAGCTCTTTTTTCTTCTTCTTTTTCTGATCCTAATTGATCAAAATACAATTGACTCAACTCCATCAATAACCCCGGTAACTCTACCTTATCTACATCTTGTACATGGGTAATATATGCTCTAGTATTTGGGTCGAAGTTTTTTGCATACAATAAATTATAAGTATCTCTTGTTTGAAAATTACCTATTAATTCTGGTTGTTTATTTTTTTCGATTACGATAGAGGTAAAATAGTAAGATGATTTGTTGTAATCTGTAATTCCAAATGTTAATCCGTAGGTACTAATATCATTTTGATCAAAATTAGCAACCAAGTATTTTTTAAGGTTTAATGCTTCTTTGTTAGCTACTGGTAAATGCCAGTTTAACTCTAACATAGAGTGACGTACATTAATACCTCTTTTGCCAAGAAATTTTTCCCAAACTAATTTAGATTCTCTTGGTATGCCTTTAACAATAAAAGATTTCCAGGGTGTGATAGATATTTTACCAATTTTATTATCAAGACACAACTCGCACATTTCCTTTAAAAAAGAAACATCATATTTATTATTTCTCCAATATAAACCCAACCAATATTTATCCAATCCTATTTTATTCATTCCTTCGAAATAAGGAAAAGGATAAAATGGAACATCTAAAGGTTTATCTACCGTTCTATTATTAGTATCTACAGCATCTGTAACTAATTCAAAAATGGTATCAATATCTTCTGGTTCTTCTTTTAGCAAACTTTCTATTGCAGCTTCAATCTTAAACAAATCCCAACTATAAACTAAAGCAGGGTACATTTTTGTAACACTCCATTCTGGCAATCTAATATACAAATACCAATAATCTTCATGATCTGAAGCTATAAAGTTAATATGACCAGTAAATAACGGAACCAGTCTTTGTTTTGGATCTGTAATGTTAATTTTTAATGTTGATTTCTCTTTAAATTGTTCTAATATATAAAGATAACGATCTCCTGTTAACCAAGATGTAGAAGGAAAAATATCTGCACAAACGTAAGAAGAGACCATATTTTCGACTCCTATCTCATCAAACTCTACAATTTGTAACTTATCAAACTTAAGTAAATCTTCTGGTTGTACTTTTTTAGGCAATAAAATATCTTGTCTAGAACCAAATGAAATCGTTTTACACCCTAAACTTTCTACAGATTCACATATATATTTTAGTTCTCCAGGAGTTAGTACTCCTCCTTTAACAATAACTCTGTTTAATTGTTTCATATGCTTACTTTTGAGTTATTTAAGATTTCTCTTATTTCTGTCTTACAGCTTCCACAACCTAAGCCTGCACCTGTTTTATTACACAATTCTGTAAAGTTTACACAACCTTTTGTTATAGCAGTTTCTAGGTTTCCAGAACCCACTTGGCTACAAGAACATACAAGTTTACCTAAAACGGGTTCTGCATTAGAAGAACCTCTTAATAATACATCTCGTTTGTCTGACAGTTCGATTTTACTTTCTATCATTGTTTTAAACTCTGCAAACTCATTCTTATCACCCATTAAAACTGCACCAATTAGCAAATCATCTTTTACAATACATTTTTTATAATAACGTTTAGAAATATCAGTAAAAATAATTTCTTCGTAACTGTTATCATTTTCTGGAACGGTAATATTACCAATGCTACATAGGTTTAAGTCGTTAAATTTTAAAATATTCATTAACACAGATCCTTTATAAGATTCGCTAATATCCCCAGCAATAAAATTTGCTAAAATTCCGGCTTGTTCTTCAGCTGCCGATGTAATTCCAAATAACTGGTTTTTAAATTCTGCAATTTCTCCGATAGCAAAAATATCTGGATGAGAAGATTGTAGATGTTGATTTACCTTAACACCTCTACCACAAAGAATGCCACCGCTTTTTGCTATTTCTATATTTGGTCTTGTACCAATAGCATACACAATTGCGTTTGCTGTAATGTATTTTCCGCTTTTAAGGTTGATATTTAATTCACCTGTTTCTTCATCATCAAAAACAGTACTTACCTCGTTATCAAAATAAATTTGGATTCCTCTTTCTTGCACATCTAGTGATAATAGTTTACTAGAAATTTTATCTAATTGGCGCTCCATTAATCTAGAAGCTCTTTGAACAATGGTAATTTTTACATTTTTGTGTTTCATAGCTGCTGCTAATTCTAAGCCTAACAAACCACCACCAACAATAACTACATGTTGTTCTTCTGGCGGTAGACCTGTGTCTTCTAAGTATTTCTTAAAATTATCTGCATCTATCTTGTTACGCATTGTAAAACGTCCGGGTAATTCTATTTGAACATCTTTTGGTATAAAAGCTCTACTTCCTGTAGCTAAAATTAATTTATCGAACGTATGTTTTTTACCTTCAGAATCTGTAACAATTTTGTTATTCTTATCGATATTATTTATTAGTGTTTTTGGATGTAAATGAACGTTTAACTCAGATAATTCTGCATTTTTTATTTTTAATAATTGTTCCCAAGATAATTCTTCTGTTACATATTCTGGCAATAAAACACGGTTGTAAAACAAGTTAGATTCCATAGAAAAAACATGAATTTCGTCTACGTCATTATAATCTCGATAATTTTGTAAAAAGCGAAATGCAGCGGCACCTGCACCCGCAATTATAATTTTTTCTTTAGGTTTTTTATATTTAGATACAGCAACTGTTGTGAATTTAAAATCGGGCTCTTTAGATATTGGATCTAAATGCGTGTTGGTTAAATTGTTTGCTCTATTTAAATTACTTTGCAAAACTTTACCCCAATGCATTGGTAAAAAAACAACACCTTCTTTAATTACATCTGTAACTTTTGCACGAACCCTTACAACACCGTTTGCACTTTTAATTTCAGTAATATCACCATCTTTTATGTTATTTAAATAAGCATCTACAGGATTTATTTCTAAAACTGGTTTTGGATAATGTGTTTTTAAACGAGATACTTTTCCTGTTTTTGTCATGGTATGCCACTGATCTCTAATACGACCAGTAGTTAAGATTAAAGGAAATTCATCTGAAGTTTCTATTGCTGTATTTTGTATTGATGAAGGCACATTAAAAATGGCTTTTTGAGAAGGTGTATAAAATTTCTTATCTTCAAAAAGGCGAGGAGTTCCTTTACTTCTGTATTTATTTACTGGCCATTGAAAAGTTCCTTCTAACTTTAATCTCTCGTAATTTAAAAATGAAACGTCAATTTTAGTGCCTTTAGTCATAGCAGTATATTCATCATAAATTTCTTCTGTGCTATTATAATTAAAACCCCTAAACCCCATTCTTTGTGCAAAATCACAAAAAATTTCTACATCTGGTCTTGCTTCTCCTGGCGCATCTATTTCTTTTGGCAAATAAGATATTCTACGTTCAGAATTGGTCATAGTTCCTTCTTTTTCTAACCAACCAGCTGCAGGTAAAACTAAATCTGCATAAGCTACAGTATCAGATTTATTTGATATTTCTTGCACGACTACAAACTTAGATTTTGCCATCGCTTTCTCAATTCTATGAGAATTTGGTAAACTTACTAACGGATTTGTACAAGCTATCCAAATTGCTTTTAATTTACCACTTTCTAAAGCATCAAACATTTCTGTGGCTGTTAGCCCTGGTTTAGCAGATATTTTATCAACACCCCAAAACTGAGCAACTTCTGCTCTATGTTCTTCATTATTTAAATCTTTGTGAACAGCCAATAAATTTGCCATTCCACCAACTTCACGACCACCCATTGCGTTAGGTTGCCCTGTTAATGAAAAAGGCCCTGAACCTGGTTTACCAACATGCCCTGTAATTAAAGATAAATTTAGCAGAGAAGTATTTTTATCTGTACCTATTACACTTTGATTTAAACCCATTGCCCACATACTTATAAAACCCTTTGAAAGCCCTATAATTTCTGCTGCTTTTTCGATATCGTCTTCTAGAACCCCACATATTTTAGAAGCTTTTTTAAGACTCGTTTCTAAAATAACTTTCTTATAATCTTGAAAACCTTGAGTGTAATTTTTAATAAAATCCTCATCAATTAAACCCCTTTTATATAGACGCCTTCCAATGGCATTATATAAAACGATATCGGTTCCTGGTTTTAATTGTAAATGTAAATCTGCAAAGTTTGCTGTATCTGTTTTCCTTGGATCTATTACAATAATTTTTACATTCGGATTTTTCTCTTTATGCTGCTCTATCCTTCTAAATAAAATTGGGTGACACCAAGCAGGATTTGCTCCTGTAATTAAAAAACAATCTGCCAACTCGATATCTGCATAAGAAATAGGCACACTATCTTCGCCAAATGTTTTCTTATAGCCAACAACAGCAGAACTCATACATAAACGTGAGTTTGTATCTATATTATTTGTACCTAAAAATCCTTTTGTAAGCTTATTTGCAATGTAATATTCTTCTGTTAAACTCTGGCCAGAAACATAGAATGCAACAGAGTCTGGACCGTGCTTTTTTATGACAGATTTAAAAACGCTTGCAGCCCTATCTAATGCATCATTCCATGAAACACGTTCTTTTGGATGAGATCGAGACCAACGCATTTCTGGATATAAAATTCTATCTGAAGTATCATTGGCTACATAATGCAAGTTCATTCCTTTAGAACATAACATTCCTTTATTAACCGGATGTTCTTTATCTCCTTCAACAAAAATCTTGTTATTAATATCCTTTTTTACAACAATTCCACATCCTACTCCGCAGTATGAACAAGTTGTTTTTATTTCTTTTTTCATCATTTTAGACCAAGATTTTATACTAAATACGACATTAAAACTCTAGAAACCTAAGATTGATTTTATTATTCTGATTTTCTTAAAAAAGAATATCTTGAATTTATAAATCAATAAAAAAGAGTATAAATTTTAACTTTTTACATTTATAGGAATTAACTGAGGTATTATTTCTTCTGTATATTTTTTACTTTCTAGCTGTTCTTCTTCTTTAGAAAATTTAATAGATAATGCAACCAAACCTGTTAAAACAACAATAACACCAATTATTAAATAACCACTTGAAACTGCACTAGATGAAGCGATTGATTGCGCGTTCTTTATAACCTCTGCACCCAAACCTTCGTTAGCCGTAATTGCAGCTTTTTCTGCAAATGAAGATTTGGTTTTTAATAATATTGCAGCTAAAAATGCGCCTACATTTCCACCAGCACCCACAATACCAGACACAGCACCAATAGCTTTTTTGTTTATAAACGGCACTACAGAAAAGGTTGCTCCTTCTGCCATTTGAACACTTAAACTAAACATTATTAAAAAAACAACACCTACTATTAAGCTTGTTGCTCCAGAAAAAGAAATTAGCACAATTCCTTGAAGTGTTAAAATAAACGACAAAAACAAAACACGACCTCTTAAACCTCTTAGTTTCCCGAATTTATCTCCAAAAAAACCTCCTAATGTTCTGGCAAAAATATTCATCAAAGCAAATGAAAGCACTAAATTACCAGCAGTTACTCTTTCTAATTGAAAAGTATTTTGCAAATAATCATCCATAGTACCATAAACCGTTAATTCTATACCAAAACTAGCAGCATAAACTATAAATAAAATCCAAACTCTGTAATCTTTTAAAACTTCTAAAAAACCTATTTGATCTTTTTTAGTTACCACCATTTCTCCAGCAGCTTTTAAATCGCTATAGTTTCCTTTAGGAGTATCTTTTGTGAAAAAGAAATAAATAATACCCATACAAAAACAAATAACACCAGCAATTATCATAGAATACCTCCAAGCTTCTGCTTCTGCAACACCAAGGCTTACAACCGCTGCTGCTATTAAAGGCATTCCTAGTCTGTTTGCTCCTCCTCCTAAATTACCCCAACCTGCAGAAGTAGCATTTGCTGTACCAACAATATTTGGCGCAAACATTAAAGATGTATGCACTTGTGTAATTACAAAAGATGCACCAATAAAACCTATAAATAACCTACAAATTAAAAACTGTGTTGGTGTTTGTACTAATCCGCAAAGAACTACAGGAATAGCACCCAACATTAATAAGTATGTATAGCAATATCTAGGACCGTATTTATCACATAACTTACCAATTAGTAAACGTGCAAAAACAGTTCCTGAAACTGCCAAAATAATTGAATTCCATTTTTGATCTGGAGTTAAGCCTAAGTCTTTAACAACATCTGGCATAAAAGGCACAATGCCAAACCATGCAAAAAAGCACATAAAAAATGATATGGAAGTAATCCAAAATGTTCTAGTAGAAACATTTTTAAAATCTAATAAACTTAATTTTGTTGATTTTTCTTGTGCTAAAATTGGCATGATACATATATTTACCTCACAAAACTAAGTATAAATACTTAATTTTAATGATAATTATACGTATATTTTAATTATTAGTAATTTAATAATTACACAAGAATGATTTTAAGAAAAATGTAAAATTTATATTAAAAAAACGATTGTAATATAAAAAGATGTCTAAAGAATTTATATTAATTGATATTCTTTAGCCTTAGCTGTAAGCTCCATTAAATTTTTAACCTCTAATTTTTTCATTAGATTAAAACGATGCACCTCTGCTGTTCTTTTGCTAATTTTAAGTTCTTCTGCAATATCTTTATTATTTTTTAACTCTAAAACCAAACTAAGTATTTGCTTTTCTCTTTTGGTTAACTTAAAAGGAAGTTCTTTTTGCATTTTTGTTTCTACTGCAGCACTCGCGTTTCCATTAACAAAATTATTCATAATAATAGAAGATACATCACCAGTAAAATATTTACCACCAGCTGCAATTTTTGTTAGCGCTTTTAAAAACTCCTCTTTACTTGCTCCTTTTAACAAATAACCATCGGCGCCAGCTTGTATAGATTTTACCACATACTCTTCAGAATCATGCATAGATAAAACTAATGTTTTAATTTCTTTATGGTTTTTGCTTATTTCTGCAACCACCTCTATACCATTCATTTCTGGCATTCGAATATCTACGATTAAAATATCTGGTTTATTAGTAGAAATTATACGTATTGCTTCTTTACCATCAGAAGCCTCGCCAATAACAGTAATACCCGTTTCATCTTCTAATAATGCTTTAATACCATTTCTTACTAAAACATGGTCATCTGCCAAAACTACATTTATCATACCTAACTTTTTAGACCAACAAAAATACTATTTTTACGTAAAAATACGTACATCTAAATAGGTATATTTAACGTAATTCTTGTACCTTCATTTGGCTGAGAAGAAATAAAAAGTCTACCATCTATATACTTTATACGCTCTTTCATAAAGGTCA
The DNA here is from genome assembly GCF_038019025.1 of Polaribacter marinaquae. NCBI lineage: Bacteria > Pseudomonadati > Bacteroidota > Flavobacteriia > Flavobacteriales > Flavobacteriaceae > Polaribacter > Polaribacter marinaquae. Next base: position 2,130,673 of record NZ_CP150496.1, on the reverse strand, counting down.
TTCCCATTCCGCCATCTCCATCTTTAACTTTCTTAATCTTATTAGGCTCAAAACCTTTACCATCATCATCAATAACAATACTAAGTATTTTATTGCTATGCGACATTGTTACTAAAATATAAGATGATGCTGCATATTTTATCGCATTATTTACAGCTTCTTGTACAATTCTATAAAGATTTATTTCTGTTAAAGAATCTAACCTTAAATTAAAATCTGTCTTATTAAGAAATAAAATTTCTTTACCGGTTAACTTACTTAATTCTCTTGTTAGCTTGGTTATTGCTGGCACAATACCGTGGTCTGAAAGTTCTGGAGGTGTTAAATTAAAAGTGGCTGTTCTTACTCCTTTTATAATACTTGTAGTTAACAACTTAAGGTTTTCAATTTTCTCTCTAGACTTTTCAATATTATCTAAATTGATACTTTCTAAATTATATTTAAGACCAGTTAGCATTTGCCCAATGCCATCATGCACATCTTTCGCAATTCTATTTTGTTCTTTTTCTTGGTTCTCTATAATTTTACTTGAAATTATTTTTTGTTGATTCATTTTCTCATCAAAACTATCTTGCCAAAGTCTATCAATTTCTAATTGTGCTGCTTTTCGTTTTGTAATTTCTGAACCTATTATCAATAATTCTGATTTATCATCACTAACTCTATAAGGTATTATCGACATTTCTAACCAAACATCTTGATTGTCTTTTGTTGTTGCTTTGACCTCTCCTTGCCAACCCGTTTTATTATGCTTATTAATTAAATCTTCTATATTTTGTTGTTCATTTTCATTGGTACTTAAAAATTTCCAAAACAAGATATCTTTCTTAAATCTTGATAGTTTAAACAATCTAGAAAACTTATTTCCAACATGAATAATATTGCCAAATTGAGATATTCGAGCAAACAAAAGAGTCTCATCCATCGCATGACTTAAAGCTCTTAATTCTTTTATTGACTTTTCTTTAGCAATACTTAATTGATCTGCTTCAAAAGCCATTCTTTTCGCTTTTTTTTCTGCTGATAAAAGTTCTGATAAAATAGATTTAACAGATTTTGCAGTCGGCCAAAAAATGAATAAAAACTCGGCTAAAAGAATTAACAAAGTTAATATCATTAAAAAAAACTCGAACTTTCTTAACCAAGTAACTTTTATATCTGCTTCTTTATCATATTGATTTACAATATCATCCATAATCAATAAAAAATCACTTTCTTTCTTTGTAACTTTACTTATATCTACAGTTAATTCTTCAATAGAAATTATTGGTGATTTTTCTAATTTGGTTATAATCGATTTAGCTACTTTTTGAATAGTATCAAAAATAGGGTTAAGCACTAAAAACTTTTCTTTTATGACGGTGCTATTTTTGGCAGGAAGTCCTAAAGAATCACTTCCTTTCTGTAAAGCATTATGCGATAAACTCCATAAAGCGAGTGTTTTTTTTATTTTGCTCTTAAGTTCTTTTCGTTTTTTTTCTTCTAAAGAAACAGACAAAGAAACAATTTCTTTTGTTAGCTTTTGACTTAACATTCTTTGCCTACCAGCAACGTTTATAACTGTAGAATCACTTTCTTGATTATTTAAATGATCTCTTACAAAAAACTGACTTATAATTACAGAAAGAGCAATAGTACTTAAAGCAATAATATATAAACGGCTTAGTTTAGAAAACGTACGCTGATCTAAAGAGTTTCCGCTATTTTTCATTGCAAAAATATCTATGAAATAGCTTTTTTAACCAAATTAAGACCTTTATCAGAAAAAGATAATTGCAACGCAGCTTCTCTACCTTTATCAGACATTTTTACCCAAGTTTTTTGTAAAATGTCAATTACTTTTTCATCGGAATGTTTTACGGCAAATTCATCAAAATAATAATCTAAAAAAACCAAACATATCACGTCTTCAATAGTTTGAGATTCATCATTCTTTTTAATCATTTTTTTAAGAATAATCTTTTCTACACGATTTATAAACTGCTCATCAAAACCTACTTTTTGTAAAATATCTACTGTAGTTTTTGCATGCATTTTTTTTAATGTTTCTCGCCATTTTAAATAACCAATCCTATCCATTGGAAATTCATTTCGTGGAATTATCCATCTACATATATGTTGTGCTCTAGCTGCTATTTGCAATGCTTTTGATGCATTAGAGTCGAATTGAAGAAGCTTTCTAGACATTCTTTGAGAATACAATAATTCTTTTGGGTAATCTAAACCAGAAACAGTATAAATATTAGGATCTTCTGCATTTTTTTTATCTATTAAGGCGATCGCAGTCTCAAATTTTGTTGGCTTCATTTTTTTCTTTTATTCTTGAAAGCCAATATACACATTTTCTGCCTCAATTTTTACAGGATACGTGGCAATAGCCTCTAAGTCTCCGTTTAAATTTTCTCCATTTTCTAAAGAAAATGTTTTTTTATGCAGTGGGCAAGCTACTTTTGGCAAGCCTTTATCATCACCAATCATACCTCTACTTAATACCATTTCCATTTTATGCGGACAAACATTTTGGCAAGCATACCATTTGTTTATTCTAGCAAAATTAAAAACTGCAATTTGTTTATCTTTATACTTAACGCAAGCCCCACCATCTGTTGGAAAATCTTTTACAGAGGCTGCTTTAAACCAAATTTTAACATCTTTATCTAATACTGATTTATAATTGTCTACTATTTCTTGCATAATTGTTATTTATTTTGGCGTTACCTAAAGGTCGGGCTTTACACTATATCTTTTATGTTTGTTCTAGATACTTTTTGTTCATTTCTTCACAAAAAACTCGAACTGACACAAAAAAGGATGTCGTTTCAATCCCTAACGCAACTATTTACCAACCTTTAGCTAAACTGATGCTTTGTTTCTTTTAATACACTTACAATGTTTTTGTAACATTTTGCAAATTTTTAAACCCAAGGCTGTGGCATTTTTTGATCTCTTAAAGATACAAATGCTATGTTATCATCCTCTTCATCGCTATTTACAAAGTGGTTAAAACGTTTCATTACTTCTGGGTCGTTTACAGCTTGTGTCCACTCACATTCAAACTTATTTACTAAGGTTTGCATTTCTGTTTCTAAATCTTGTGCAATACCCAATTTATCGTCTATAATTACTTCTTTTAAATAGTCTAAACCGCCTTCTAAACGTTCTTGCCACGCAGCAGTTCTTTGCAAAGGTTTTGCAGTACGCATGTAAAACATTAAATATCTATCTAAATATTTTACAACAGTTTCATTATCTATTTGTTCTGCAAATAATTCTGCATGACGTGGGTTTGCACCACCATTTCCTCCTAAATACAAATTCCAACCACCTTCTACAGCAATTAACCCAAAATCTTTACCTCTTGCCTCTGCACACTCTCTAATACAACCAGAAACACCACCTTTAATTTTATGAGGCGCTCTAATTCCTCTATATCTGTTTTCTAATTCTATACCAAAACTTACACTTTCTGCCATACCATATCTACACCAAGTAGAACCTACACAGGTTTTTACAGTTCTTAAAGATTTACCATAGGCATGCCCACTTTCAAATCCATGTGCTATTAATTCTTTCCAAATTAATGGCAACTGATTTAAGGTTGCCCCAAATAAATCTATTCTTACACCACCAGTTACTTTGGTATATAAATCGTACTTTTTGGCAATTTGCCCTAAAGCAATTAATTTATCTGGTGTAATTTCTCCTCCAGGAACTCTAGGTACTACAGAATAGGTTCCATTTCTTTGAATGTTTGCCAAAAAACGATCGTTAGAATCTTGTATGGCATATTCTTTATTGGCAGTATCTGCATGAATTGTTGCCATTAAAGAAGCTATTAAAGGTTTACACAATTCACAACCATGACCTCCATTACCATGATTATCTAAAACTTCATTAAAAGTAGTATAGCCTTTTACTTCTATAATTTTATATAAATCTTGTCTGTTAAAATCAAAATGTTCGCAAACTGTATCTTTTACGGTGATTCCTAAAGATTTAAGAGTTGCTGTGGTTAAATCTGCTACCATAGGTTTACAACCTCCACAACCTGTACCTGCTTTTGTACAAGAAACTACGTCTGCTAAATCTTTAGCTTCTCCATTTTCTATAACTCCACAAATTTGACCTTTAGTTACACTTTCGCAAGAACAAACTTGAGCATCGTCTGGTAAATCCATGACATCTCCTAAAGTTGCAGCACCATCTGTAGCTGGTAAAATTAATTGTGCTGGGTTTTCTGGAATTTTCATTCCGTTTAAGAAAATTTGATGCAACATGCTATAATCTGAAGCATCTCCAACCATTATTCCTCCTAACAAAGAAGTACCTTCTTTATTTACAATAATACTTTTATAAACACCTTCAAATGCGTTTTCGTACACAATTTCCAATCCATCATTTTCATTTAAAGCGTCTCCAAAACTAGCTACATCTATACCACTTAATTTTAATTTTGTAGACATGTCTATTGCAGTTGGCATTGTTGCTTCTTTATCTCCTAAAATTTGAACTACAGCAATTTCTGCCATATCGTAACCAGGAGCCACCAAACCATAAATCATGCTATTTAATAAGGCACATTCTCCAATTGCAAAAATGGCTTCATCTGAGGTTCTCATATCATTAGATACTAGAATACCTCCTCTTTTACCTACTTCTAAATTGCAGGTTTTAGCCAATTCATCTCTTGGTCTAATTCCTGCTGAAACCAATAACATATCAAAAGGAACAGTTTCCTCTTCAGAAAATTGCATTCCTGTTATAAATTTCTCTCCTATTAATTGTTGTGTAGCTTTACTAAGTAAAATTTCAATACCTAATGCTTCTAGTTTTTTTTGAAGTGATTTACTGGCATCATTATTTAATTGTCTTGGCATTAATCTAGGCGCAAATTCTACAACAGCAGTTTCCAAACCCATATCTACTAAGGCCTTTGCAGCTTCTAAACCCAATAAACCACCTCCTAAAATAGCTGCTTTTTTCTGTGTTCCTGTAGATTTTAATTTGGCTACATAATTCATAGTGGCCTCTAAATCTTCGATTGTTCTATACACAAAAACACCCTCTTTTTCTATGCCTTTTATGGGTGGCACAAATGCAGAAGATCCTGTTGCCAATACTAAATAATCGTAAGTATATTTAGTATCATCAGTAGTAGTTATTGTTTTAGAATTCCTGCTGATATCTGTAACTCTAGTATTTGTAATTAAATCGATATTATTTTGTTCATACCAAGCAAGTGGAGCCATTTCTAAGGCTTTAGCATCTTTGTTTTCAAAATATTCGCTTAAATGAACCCTGTCGTATGCAGGTCTTGGTTCTTCACCAAAAACAATAATTTTAAATTCTTTGTTTTGAGATTGGTTTACAAATTTTTCACAAAACTTATAACCAACCATACCATTTCCTACAACAATTATTGTTTTCATAATTACGTATTTTAAAAACAAAACTAAGTATTTATACTTAATTTATAAATGTAGAATATTAATTATTTCACATAAGTGATTAATTTTTATGATTATAGAGAAAAAAAGAAGTATAAATGAATATTTAACAAAATTGCATTACAATAAATATGAAAGCCATATTACCATAACGGTAATTGATAGTTTTATACAAGTTACTATGCGTATTTTAATTTTCTAATAACACGCAAAGTTTCTTTATATTTTATATAAGTAGATTTATTTTCTAAACTTTTAATATAGCTTTTAGCTTTTTTTAAATTTTCTTCAGCATCTAGAAAACCATGTAAATAACAAATTAAATAATTAGTTGGCAATCTTAAAACATCTTCGTGTTCTGTAACAGATAACCGTCTATTTTCTGATAATTTTCTAACAATTAAATTGCAATTATTATAAATATGTATCATAACTTTATTATTAAAAACAGGTGGTTCAAACAAAAAGTCATTTACAATATCGTGTCTGCCATTTTCTTTAAAATGAATTATTGTTTTTTCTAACGGATAATATTTTTCTTGCTTTTCTAATCCTAGAAAAATAAATTCTGTTATAATAAATGAATTATTATTATACGTAATTTTAACATCATCTAAAGCAGAGAAAAACAACTGAACTTGCTCGTTAATTAATTCTATATCTACTCTAGAATAGTAAATTTCGTTATTAATTACTTTTTTTTCTCCTGCCCAACAAAGCACAAATTGTTCATTAAAAACTTTGTATTGAGGATTGTATTTAGATTTGTGATTGTTTATAAAATCGAAAACTCCATTTAAAGTTAACTCAATATTATTACTTGCATTTTTTTCTATAGCTGCAACAACATCTTTGTTTCTATCCCTTAATTCGAAATTTTCGCCAAGAAAAGGCATCGAAATACTTCCACTTCGATAAAAAATGGTTCCTTTATTATATTTCCATGTTTTTTTTGATAGAGAAGCTATTAAGTTATTTGGATAAATTGTAACCAAACCAATAACTTTATGTCGAGGTAAACTAGGAAAACGAACATTTTCATATGCAATTTTTGGCGGATTTGTTACATAAGCATTTACAAGATTTTGTATTTTACTGTCATCAAAAAAATCTACACCTAAAATCTTATTTTCTTCATCTTCTACCCCAATAACAATGTAAGAATTATTAAAAGGATTCGAATTAGAAAGTGCACATATATGTTTTAAAAATTTCGCTTTCCCGTCTTTTCTATTTAAAGATAATCTTTGCTTTTTATCATAAAAACTATTCTCATCATTATGAGAAAGTAAGTTTTTAATTAAAAGGCGTTTGTTTATCATTTTATGCCACTTCTTCTCCTTTACTAGCTTCTAATAATAAGAACCAATCTTGTAATTCTAACTCTATGCTTAAAGCTTTGTTTGCATTTAAAAGTCGGTCTCTATTTGTTGTACCAATTACTGGCGAAATATTTGCAGGATGCTTTAAAATCCAAGCTAATAATAGAACATCTTCTGCTACATTATATTTTTCTGCTAACTGAGTTAAAACTTTTTTAATACGAGTTGTCTGTTCAGTTTGCTCTTTAAAAACAGTTCCTAAAGGACTCCAACACATTGGTTGAATGTCTTTTTGCAGCATTTGATCTAAACTACCATTATGCATTGCTGTGTGTTGTGTTAAAGAAAATTCTATTTGATTAACTTCTACAGGAGATTTTTCTGTAATTAAATTAATCTGAGAAGGCATAAAGTTTGATACTCCGAAATTGATAATTTTTCCGCTTTCTTTTAATTCAGTAATTGCTTCTGCAATTTCATTAGGATGCATTAACGGACTTGGTCTGTGCAATAAAAAAGTATCTAAATAATCTGTTTGTAAATTTTTTAAAGACTGTTCTGCACTCCAAACAATATATTCTTTGCTGTAATTATAATGTTTTAGTTTGTTATTTCTAGATTCTGTTACTAACTGAATTCCGCACTTAGAAATTAACTTTATATCTTTTCTATGAATTCCGCTTTCTTTAAAACCTTTACCAAACGCAGCTTCCGTAGTAAAATGACCGTAAATATCTGCATGGTCAAATGTAGAATTTCCGTTTTCTACACAAAATTGAATCATTTCTGATTGCTCTTTTGTCGAAAACTGTTTACCCCAATCTCCCCAAGACATGCAACCTATTATTATTTCTGATTTTGACATTTTTTATTCTTTATTTAAAATTGTAGCACTTGCTTGTGCTGTTGGGTATACTACTAAATCTTCTATATTAACATGATATGGTCTTGTTACAACAAAATGAATAATATCTGCAATATCTTCTGCTTGTAAAGCTTTGTAACCGCTATAAACTGCTGCTGCTTTTTTAGAATCTCCTTTAAAGCGAACTTCTGAAAATTCTGTCTCTACGGCTCCTGGATGAATTGCAGAAACACGAATATTGTGTTTATTCAAATCTATTCTCATAGATTTATTTAAAGCATTTACAGCATGTTTAGAGGCGCAATACACATTTCCGTTCGGATATACTTCTTTACCAGCAATTGAACCGATATTTACTATAAAACCATTGTTTCTTTCTATCATTTGCGGAAATATAGCTTTAGAAACATACAATAATCCTTTTACATTAATATCTAACATTGCATCCCAATCATCTAAACTACCTTCTTGTATTGTAGATAAACCATGTGCATTACCCGCATTATTAATTAAAATATCTATCTGCTTAAAATTTTCTGAAAGTGATGCAACTGCTTTTTCTACGGCAGCTCTATTAGAAACATCAAATTGTAAAATAGTAACATCTGTAATAATGCTTAATTCTTTTTGTAAAGATTCTAATCTATCTAACCTTCTACCACAAAGTATTAATCTAATATTATTTTTTGCAAAGATTTTTGCAGTTGCTTCGCCAATACCAGATGTTGCGCCAGTAATAAATGCTGTTAATTTCATGTTTTTTTATTTTAAGCTAAAACTTAGTATAAAATTATGAAATCTTTTTGGCTTAAAATTAAACGATAAAGATACTTTTTAGCAATTATTAACAAAGAAAAAACCGTCCTCCTCAGGACGGTTTCTCTTTCAATTGGTTATTAAGCAATAACCAACCAAAAATCAACTAACCAAACTTTATTTTAAATTTCTTCTAATTTTTGTTTTTCTTACTATTTTAGTACGTTTTCTATTCGAATTCCTTACAATAGATTTTGCACTTTTTTCTGATGCGTCAGTTTTTAAATATTGTACAAAACCTCTACCATTAAAAACATATGTTGTTTCAGACTCTATGTTGTAAAGACTAATCTTTCCATCATTTATAACGCTTAATTCAAACTCTTCTATATCTCCGCCATCATAATTAAGTGTTAATATTTTAAGATCTTCGAAACCGGTTACATCAAACACTTCATAATCTCCAACGTAACTCCAATTTATATTTGCAATTTGTGTGCCAAAGTTGTCTTGAGAACTATAAAAAGTAGTTGTGTTTTCTGGAGTAAATTGCAAGTAATTTTCTAAATCAAATGCATTAGGCACTCCGCCTGTTGTACTTGTTTTCTCCCAAGCTTGATACTCTTGTAAAAAATACTCTATGTTTTCATAGAACAACTTGTCATAATCAAAAGTATTTGTCTGGTAACCAATTAGAAAATAAGTAACATTTTGTCTGTAATTATACAATCTAATTTCGTTGTTAGAAGTTATAGTTACTTCAAAATCATTTCTTCCGTCTAAATCGTGTCTTGTTTCTAAAAGACCTGTATACGTGTCATATGTACCAACATCTATACCTAAACCATTTCCTGTAAAACCAATATCTGCTATATTATTATTTGCATATAAAACGCCATCTAAAAATGATAAAGTAAAAGCTTTAGCAACAAACGGAATGTCTCCGTTACCAATAGTTCTGTGATAATCTACGTACCACAAATCGTAATTAGATACAACTTCTTCTAAAGAGATTTCGTTCTCTATAAAATTGTCTTCGAAAACTGTGGTACATGAGCCTAAAAATGCTCCTGTTAAAATAAATGTAAAAAGTAGTTTTAAAGATTTCATAAGCTGTAGTTTTAAAGTTACAGTTAGAAATATTCAAATTGCGTGCCAAAAATTATTTTAAACATCAAAAAACTAAAAACCAGTGTTTTAATTATTTTTTTGAGCCGTAGGAAAAGCGCGAGATTGAACTTCTTTTATATTCTTCACTTTGTAAAAAACAGATTTACCATCTTTATTAAAACTGATTATTGCCTCGTTTTTTTCTAATTGAAAAGGAAACTTTTTAGCAGTTGGCAAAGTATTTTCTAATTCTTTAGTAGGGTTTGAATCTAAAATAACATCTCTTTTTATATTTACATTTGTAGAAAAATGACCAATCAATTGTACTTTATTTCCATTTACAACAACCTCTGCTTTGGCTATTTTATTTTGAAAATAAATCGAATCAAACTCTATTTCTAAAGCATTTTCTAATTGAATTTCAAGTTTTGTACCAGCAACACCTTTTTGACCGCCTACCCAGTTATTATAAAATGCTTTTTCTACTTTAAAAGCAGGGTTTTTAATTATTGAACTACTACCACATTGAGAAAAACCAAATAATATGGTTAAGATTGTTAAGATTTTCATGACTTTCATTTTTTTCTAGTTTAGTCTTAGTATGTCAAATGATATGCCAAGATAAAATAAAATCTACTCAAATTAAGTAGATTTTATTTTTTTCAATATTTTAATATCCTTTAAGAATTACTTCCTAACATCAATAATTCGCTTACTAAAATCTCTGTTACGTATCGTTTTTCTCCTGATTCTGTATTATAAGTTCTGTTGGTTAACTTACCTTCTACCGCAATTTCTTGCCCTTTGTTTATATAGTTTTCTACAACTTTTACAAGTCCGCCTTTAATAATAATGTTATGCCAATAAGCACGCTCTACTTTGTTACCTTCTTTGTCTTTATAACTATCATCTGTAGCCATAGAAAATTTTGCCATTTTGTTGCCATCTTTAAAAGTTACTATTTCTGGCTCTTGACCTAATCTACCAATTAACTGTACTTTGTTTCTTAACGTATTCATAAGATAAGTTTTGTGCATTTATTATGTAATGCAAGTTTATAATTTATTTTGTCTACTCGTTTAGACATTGCAAAATTGCGACAGTACCGCTTGCTTATTCGGTTTTAAAACAATTACTTTCGGTTGTAATTACTTGTAGTCGTTTGTAAACGGATAATTTTTAGTATATTTACTAAATGAAAATCTTATAGACATGAAATCGTACAGAAGTGAACAATGGAAGCTATTTGAAAAAGAAAATTATGATGTTGCTAGAGAAAAACTTTACGTTTCTAATTACGGAAGAGTAAAAAGAGAAATTGAAGAGGGTGTCTTCGAACTTCTTAGAATTGGTCAAATTAACAATTTTGAAACCTTTACATACCCAAAAATAGGTAGTAAGAGAAAAGCAAATGCTTATGTGCACAGAGTTGTTGGTTTATTATTTCTAAAAAAAGAAGAAGATCAAAAATTTGTAATTCATTTAAACCACGATTTAAAAGATAATTACTATCAAAATTTAAAGTGGGTAAATCAAAAAGAATTAACAAAACACCAAATAACGAACCCTAAAAGAATTGCAAAATTTGGTATTAAACCTGGCGCAAAATTAACAGAAGGTAAAGTTAGAATTATTAAGAAAAAGTTGTTAGACCCTAACAGAAGAACCAGATTAAGAATTATTGCAAGTCAATTTGGTATTACTACAATGCAGTTAAGAAGAATTAAATCTGGCGAAAATTGGGGTGAAGTAAAAGTGTAATAAGATTGCTATTAATGGAAAAAAAAGAGTGTTTAGAGTGTAACGAGCTGCTAAAGGGCAGAATCGATAAAAAATTCTGTTCTGATTATTGTAGAAACTCCTACAATAACCGAATTAATAAAGACAGTAAAAATTTAATCAGAAATATTAATAATAGACTTCGAAAAAATTATAAAATACTTTCTGATTTAAATTCTACTGGTAAAACTAAAGTTAGTCGAACTAAATTGTATGATAAGGGTTTCGATTTTCAGTTTTTTACATCAATTTATAAAACAAAAACGGGCAACTTATACCATTACATTTACAATGAAGGCTATTTAGCTTTAGAAAATGAAACTTTTTTATTAATTAGAAAAGATAAATAAGAAGTGTAACTTTTTGTAAGTTAGAGCTACTAACTTACAAAAAGACACTATGATTTTTATTGTATTAATCGCTTTAATAATACTGGCAATTGCTATCTATTACTTTAGTAATAAACAAGTAATTATAAGAACTCTTGCTAAAACGCCAAATAAGCCTGTTGGTGGTTTAAAAACTAATAGTTTTACAAAAGTTACCGGTAAAGCATTGCATGTAAAACAACCACTTATTGCGCCTTTTAGTAAAAGAAAATGCGTCTATTATAAAATTATAATAGAAGAAAAAAGAAGCAACGGCAAGAATTCTCATTGGAAAACTTTAATTAAAGAATCTAAAATTCAAGAATTTTTTATAAAAAGTAAAGGTGAACACGTAATTGTGAGACCTAGCTTAAAACCAAAAAACTTTAAAAGTTATTTAGTTGTAGATAAAAAAACTTCATCAGGTACATTTAACAGCCCTACAAAAGAATTTTTAGAACTTTTAAAAAACTATAATATTAAAAGTGAAGGTTTTTTGGGTTTTAATAAATCTTTAAGATACACAGAGGCAATTATAGAGTTAGAAGAAACAGTTACAGTTGCTGGCATCGCCAAATAGAAAAACCTTAAAGAACCTGTTAATGGTTACCCATATTCTAAGATTGCAGAACTGGTAAGTACCGAAAATCAAAAATTGATAATAACAGATTTACCTTCAATTAATTTTAGCAAAAGAAGATAACATTTACCAAGTATTACCCTCTACACTAATAGCAGCTTTTAATACATCTTTTTGACTTAATTGCCCTATAAGTTTACCGTTTTCAATTACAGGAAATCTTCTTCTTCTAGATGAAATAAATTTAAATGCTGCATCAAAAATATTCATGTTTTTATCAATAGTATCTACATCTGTAACCATATATTTACCAACAGTATTATTTGTATCTGCAGGCATATTGTAGTACTTACTTTCAGAAATATGTTTTATACAATCCGTTTCAGAAATAATACCAATAAGCTCATTCTTTTCATTTACCACAGGTCCACCAGAAATTTTATTAGTAATCAACTGTTCTATCACATAATCTAAAGAATCTTCTGCTTTAAAGGTTACCAAATTTGTAGTCATATAATCCGACACTAAAATTTGTGTTTCTTCTTTAATTTGATTGGTTTCTCTTTTACCTTGAAAGCTCTTAATTCCCATAATATTAGATTTTTAGTTGTACTAAAGTTAGCAAAATTTTTAATCGGTTTTACTTTTGATGATAATTTTTTTTAATTCACTACTTTTATAGAAATAAAATTTTAGCATGAATAAATTTTCTACGATTGTTTCTACCCTACTAATTTTAGGTGTAATTTTTTGGAGTTTTAGTAGTTTAAAACCCTCTATAAATACTTCTAAAAATACAAACGAAACATCTTTTTCTTTAGACAATGCCTTACATCATTTAAAAAACATTAGTACAAAAGCCCATTATGTTGGTTCTGATGAACATAAAAATGTACAGAATTACATTGTAACAGAATTGCAAAAAATGGGATTAGAACCACAAATTCAGACCCAAACTGCTATAAACAAAAAATGGTTTGCCGCTACTACTGCAGAAAATATTATCGCTAAAATTAAAGGCACAAATTCTAATAAAGCTTTACTTCTACTTACTCATTACGACGCAAACCCACACTCTTCTTTAGCTGCAAGTGATGCTGGCTCTGGCGTAGTTACTATTTTAGAAGGAATTAGAGCTTTTTTAGCAAAAGGAACTACCCCAAAAAATGATATTATTATTTTAATTTCTGATGCAGAAGAACTAGGTTTATTAGGTGCGCAAGCATTCGTAGACCAACATTCTTGGGCTAAAAACGTTGGTTTGGTTTTAAATTTTGAAGCTAGAGGAAGTGGCGGACCAAGCTATATGCTAATGGAAACAAATGGTAAAAACAGCAAATTACTATCAGAGTTTTTGGCTACAAAACCCAATTTTCCGGCAGCAAATTCTTTAATGTATTCTATTTATAAAAAACTACCAAACGATACAGATTTAACTGTTTTTAGAGAAAGTGGAAATATTAACGGATTTAACTTTGCTTTTATTGGCGATCATTTTGATTACCATACAGCACAAGATTCTTATGAAAGATTAGACCGAGAAACCCTATTGCATCAAGCAGATTATTTTACAACCTCTTTAAATTATTTTGCAAACGCAAGTCTATCAAATTTAAATTCTGAAGAGGATTTTGTGTATGTAAATTTTCCGTTTATTAAAATGCTTACATTTCCGTTTTCTTGGGTAAAACCATTAACAATAGGTTGTTTAATTGTTTTTATTGTTTTGCTTTTCTTCGGAATTTCACTTAATAAAATAGATGCAAAAGGAATTTTTAAAGGTTTTGTACCGTTTTTAATTTCATTGGTTTTATGCGGATTAATTTCTTTCGGATTATGGCAATTATTACAAATTATACATCCGCAGTACAAAGATATTTTACACGGTTTTACTTACAATGGTTATCAATATATTACGGCCTTTGTATTTTTAAATCTTTGGTTATTATTTACAATCTATAAACGTAGTGCCAAAGAATTAAAACCTACAAACTTATTAGTAGCGCCCTTGTTTTTCTGGTTAATTATTAATTTAATTATTGCTTACACACTAAAGGGTGCTGGCTTTTTTATTATTCCGGTTATTAGTGCCTTACTAATTTTAGCAATTGCAATTTTCTTAGACTTAAAAGAAGGTTCTAAAAGAATATTATTTACCATTTTATCGATACCAACTCTTTATATTTTTGCTCCCTTGGTTAAAATGTTTCCTGTTGGTTTAGGTTTAAAAACAGTCTTTGTTAGCGCAATTTTTATTGTGTTGGTTTTTGGTTTGATGATTCTTAGTTTTCATCAAAAGAAAGCTTTTTTTACTCAGAAAATAAGTGGCATATTAGCTATTGTGTTTTTTGGTTTGGCAACGTATAATAGCGGATTTTCAACAGAAAACAAGAAACCTAACAGCATCGTTTACATTCAGAATTCTGATGATAAAACTGCTTATTACGGAACTTACAATACCATTTTAGACGCTTATACTAAACAAATTTTTAATACTGATTACTCTGAGGGCGGACTTGAAAATGCCGACACAAAAAGTAAATACAACACACGTTTTAAATTTGCTAAAAAAACTAGTTTTAAAAATATAGAAAGTGCAAATTTAATTACAGACTTAGATACAATTATTGGCTCAAAACGATTTTTAGAGTTAACCCTTTTACCTACAAGAAAAGTTAATAAGTTCGAATTTATAACCAAAAACAACATTAGTTTACATCAATTTAAAGTAAATGATGTGTTGGTTAATGATGGTAAAAAATACAAAGCAAAACCTGGTACATTTTTAATTTATCATTTTGGAAATAATGACAAAGAATTAACAATTTCTTTTACTATTGATGTGAACGAGAAATTAGATATTATTTTAAATGAAATTTCTTATGATTTGTTAACCAACAAAAACTTTAACATAAAGCCAAGAACCCAAGAAATGATGCCAATGCCTTTTGTTACTAATGATGCTATTATTATCTCTAAGAAACTTGTTTTTTAAAGTGATTTAGACTTCAGAAAATATAAATATTTTCAAAATAGCTTAGCCCAAATTAAGGCTGCTTTAATTTTTTTTTATTGAATCGTTTAATACATTTTATTTAAAAAAAGATTTTTGCGCTATTTTTAAAATAAGAAAAAACAGTAATAAAATTCTATAATAATTTTTAAAAACAAAAAAGCATTTCGATTTCTCAAAATGCTTTTCGTTTTCTTTAAAAGAATAGCTTTTTAGTCTATTTCTGACACTCTTAATGTATTTACCATACCTTTTGCTTCTACTGGCATAGAAGTAAGGTTAATCATTAAATCGCCTTCTTTTACGTATCCTTTATCTTTAGATAGTTTATTAATATCTACAACAGTATCATCTGTACTTAAATTTTTATCGTAATAAAATGCTTTAACACCCCAAAGTAAGTTTAGTTTTCCTAAAATTCTTCTTTCTGATGAAAAGGCTAAAATTGACGATTGTGGTCTCCAAGCAGATATTTGAAACGCTGTATAACCACTATTTGTTAATGTAGAAATTGCCGCTGCATCGATATCATTTGCCATTAATGCTGCGTGATGACAAACTGCTTTTGTAATAAATCTATTCGTTCTAATATGTGGTGCTTCATGTGGCACTTTTATCATTCTAGAATTTTCTACAGATTTGATAATTTCTGCCATTTTTTGAATAACTCTAATTGGATGTTTACCAACAGAAGTTTCTCCAGAAAGCATTACTGCATCTGCACCATCCATAATAGAATTTGCAACATCATTTACCTCTGCTCTTGTTGGTACAGAGTTATCGATCATTGTTTCCATCATTTGCGTTGCAATAATTACAGGTATTCTTGCTCTTTTTGCTCTTCTAACTAATTTCTTTTGAATTAACGGTACATCTTGCATAGGAATTTCTACTCCTAAATCTCCACGAGCTACCATTAAACCATCACAATAAGGTATTAATGCATCTATATTTGCAACAGCTTCTGGCTTTTCTATTTTTGCAATTACAGGAACTCTATATTCTGAATGTTGATCGATTAAATCTCTTAACATCCTTAAATCTTCTGGCGTTCTAACAAAAGATAATGCCATCCAATCTACATTTAAACTTAATGCAAAAACTGCATCTTCTTTATCTTTTTCTGTTAAAGCTGGTAAAGAAATTGCTGTATTTGGTAAGTTTACTCCTTTTTTAGATTTTAAAGGACCACCAACTATCGTTTTAACAACTACTTCTTTATCTTTATCTGTAGATACTACTTCGAATAATAATTTACCATCGTCTACTAAAATTTGTTCTCCTACTTTTACATCTTTAGGAAAACGTTGATAGGTCATAAAAGCTTTTTCTTTAGTACCTGTACATTTTTCTGTAGTAAATGTAAATAGATCTCCGTCTTCTAAAACTACACCATCTTCCATAACACCAACTCGAAGTTTTGGTCCTTGTAAATCTGCAAGAATAGCTACGTTGAAATCATTTTCTTCGTTAATTTCTCTTATAGTCTTAACAGTCTTCTTTACATTTTCATATTCTGCATGAGAAAAATTAATTCTGAAGACGTTTACACCTTCTTTTGCTAAATTTGTTAAAATTTCTTTAGTACCTGTAGCGGGTCCTAACGTTGCAACGATTTTAGTTTTTTTATAATCTGTCATATTAAAATATTAAAAAGTCTTTAGACTTTAGTGTGTTTTTATCTATTGAATAAGATGTTATTACTTGCTCAATTTCTTTTATTTTTTTTACTGTATTTATAACATAAGCATCGCCTACTTCTCCAGAAATTTTAATAAAAAAATCTACTTTCTTCTTTTCCGGAATTAAGTAAGTTCTAGTTTCTGTAGTTAAAAGTAACTCGTTAGACTGTGTTTGGTTCTCATTTTTAAAGCTATTTGCAATTAAAAACCAATCGTAATCGTATTTTTTACTTGAAAAATTATAGATAGAAAATGATGCTAAATTATTATCTTTTTCGAACTCTAAATTTTTGGTCGATTTAGAAAATTTTATGCTTAAATTTTTATTTAGTAAATATGCAAGCCTGTAGTCTTCTAATGCTGTATGAATACCTATTAAAGAGTATTCTTCTTCACAAAAATCTTCTAAACCTAAAGCATGAATTTGCATATATCGTAAATTTACTTTTAGTATTTAATCTTGCTAAATTACTAATAGTTTACGAGTATTCTAAGTTATTTTAACGAAAACGTTATCGCTTTAATCTAGAGAAATTTGCTTTTGAAAAGCAAAATAGACTCTTTTAGATGCTTGCTCTTCTGCTTTTTTCTTTGATGTAGCTCTACCTTTAGCAACTTGCTCACCATCTATACTTACTTTAACACTAAAATGTTTTACGGGGTCGTTACCAGAATCTTCGTAAGTATCGAAGCTGTAAATTTTCTTTTGCTTTTGGCACCACTCTATAATCAAACCTTTATAACTAGTAATTTTACCTTCTAGTTTTTCGATATCTACGTAAGGTACAATTACATTATGGTATATAAATTTCTGACAAAAATTATATCCTTTGTCTAAATAAATAGCACCAATTAATGCTTCAAAAATATTACCATGAATATTATCGCCAACATTAGATTGATCGATATTACTTTTTACAAATCTTATTAAATTTAAGTCTTTACCCAACTCATTTAAATGCTCTCTACTAACAATTTTAGAGCGCATTTGTGTTAAATACCCTTCTGTACCTGTAGGAACTTTTTTATATAAATAAGCAGCAATTACAGATCCTAAGATAGAATCTCCTAAAAACTCTAATCTTTCGTAGTTAATAGGGTTCCCTTTTCTGTCTAACATTTGAACAGATCTATGGGTAAATGCTTTTTTGTATTGATTTATTTTTCTTGGAGAAAAATTTAGTAGTTTTCTTAATTCGTTATGAAATTCTGCATCTTCTTTAGAATGCTGTTGAACTATTTTACGAATAAAACTATTCATAAACTACTCATCTAATTTCTTAAACGCTACACAAGCATTGTGACCACCAAAACCAAAAGTATTACTCATTGCAACTTTAATTTCTCTTTCTTGAGGTTTATTTAAAGTTAAATTAAGTTCTTGGTTTATATTTTCATCTGCATTAGAATGATTAATTGTTGGCGGCACCAAACTATTTTTCATTGCTAAAATAGAAGCAATCGATTCTATAGCACCTGCTGCACCTAATAAGTGCCCAGTCATAGATTTTGTAGAATTGATATTGATATTCTTAGCGTGGTCTCCAAAAACTTCTGATATTGCTTTTAACTCTGCAACATCACCAAGTGGTGTAGATGTACCGTGTGTATTGATATGATCTACGTCTTCTGGTTTGATACCAGAATTTTCTAAACAATTTTTCATTACTGCAATTACACCCAAACCTTCTGGATGTGGCGCTGTCATATGATAAGCATCCGAAGACATACCGCCTCCAATTACTTCTGCATATATTTTTGCTCCTCTTGCTTTTGCATGCTCGTACTCTTCTAAAATAATTGCTCCGGCTCCTTCTCCTAAAACAAAACCATCTCTTTCTGCGTCAAAAGGTCTCGATGCAGATTCTGGAGATTCATTTCTAGTTGACAAAGCGTGCATTGCGTTAAAACCACCAACACCTGCATATGTTACAGCAGCTTCAGAACCACCTGTAACAATAACGTCGCAGTGGCCTAATCTAATGTAATTTAAAGCATCTATCATTGCGTTTGCAGAAGATGCACAGGCAGAAACTGTAGTATAATTTGGCCCCATAAATCCGTTTTTAATAGAAATATGTCCTGGCGCAATGTCTGCAATCATTTTTGGTATAAAGAAAGGATTAAATCTTGGTGTACCGTCTCCAGCACCAAAATTTATAGCTTCATTTTGAAAAGTTTCTAAACCTCCAATACCAGCACCCCAAATTACACCAACTCGTAATTTGTTAATGTTTTCTAGATCTAAATCTGCATCTGCAATTGCTTCATCCGAAGCTACCATTGCATATTGCGTAAATCGATCCATTCTACGGGCTTCTTTTCTGTCAATAAAATCATTAACCTTAAAGCCCTTAAGTTCACATGCGAAACGAGTTTTGAACTTGGCAGCATCAAAGTAAGTGATAGGTGCTGCTCCGCTAACTCCGTTAACTAAGGCGTTCCAATATTCTTCAATATTATTACCAATTGGCGTTAATGCGCCAAGTCCAGTGACTACAACTCGTTTTAATTGCATATAATTCTTACTTTTTTGCTTCTTCTATATAACTAACCGCTTGACCTACAGTACCAATGTTTTCTGCTTGATCATCTGGAATTTGGATATCAAATTCTTTTTCGAATTCCATAATTAACTCAACAGTATCTAAAGAGTCTGCTCCTAAATCATTTGTGAAGCTAGCTTCTGTTGTTACTTCGTTATCGTCAACGCCTAATTTGTCTACGATAATCGCTTTTACTCTTGATGCAATGTCTGACATAATTTTTTAATTTTAAATTTTAAATCGGGGCAAAAATACAAATCTTATTAATTATAACTAATTTTTGTCCCAAAAATGATTATTAAAAGTAAATAAAATAATTTAATCTTTACTCAAAACAATCAGTTTGTTAATAATTATTCTTTTTTTTGTAGCTTAGATATATAGATATGAAGCGTATTGTTGTTTTTGCTTCTGGTTCGGGTTCGAACGCAGAAAACATTATTAAGTTTTTTAATCATACTAAAACCGCTAAGGTTACTAAAGTGTTGTGTAACAATGAGCATGCCAAAGTTTTTGAACGATGTAAAAACTTAAATATTAATTGTTTACACTTTAATAGAAACGATTTTTCTAAAACAGATACGGTCTTAAATATTTTAAAAAACCAAGCAGATTATATAATTCTAGCTGGTTTTTTATGGAGAATTCCACAAAAAATAGTCGATGCTTTTCCTAAGAAAATCATCAATATTCACCCAGCATTATTACCAAAATATGGCGGAAAAGGAATGTATGGAATGCATGTTCATAAAGCCGTAAAAGATAATAACGAAACCGAAACAGGTATTACAATTCACTATGTAAATGAAAATTACGACGAAGGTGCCATCATTTTTCAATCAAAAACAGCTTTAAACGAGCAAGATACACCAGAAACGATTGCAGAAAAGATTCATTTATTAGAACAACGCTACTTTCCGAAGGTTATAGAAGAAGTTATTTTAGCTACAAATGAGTAAAAAAAAGTTTTATGTGGTTTGGAACGGACGTAAAAAAGGAATTTATACGTCTTGGAATGTTTGTAAAAAACAAATAGACGGCTTTGAAGGTGCACAATACAAATCTTTTGCAAGCTTAGATGATGCTGAAGTTGCGTTTTCTAAAAATTTTACTGATTATATTGGTAAAAACACCAAAAAACCGACACTTTCTACTGCTGATAAAACAAAATACGGTAAACCAAATTTAGAGAGTATTTCTGTAGACGCTGCTTGTGCAGGAAACCCCGGTAAAATGGAATACAGAGGTGTTTTAACGCACAATAAACAAGAAATTTTTAGAAAAGGACCTTACGCTAAAGGAACCAATAATATTGGCGAGTTTTTAGCTTTGGTACATGGTATTGCACTTTTAAAAAGCAAAAACAAAGAAGATATTCCTATTTATTCTGATTCTAAAATTGCCATGAGTTGGATTAAACAAAAAAGATGTAAAACCAACATGCATTTTGATGCTTCTAACAAAGACATCTTAGAGTTGATTAAAAGAGCAGAAAAATGGTTGAAAGAAAATACTTTTAAAAACCCAATTTTAAAATGGGAAACTAAAGCTTGGGGGGAAATTCCTGCAGATTTTGGAAGAAAGTAAGTGGTATTCAATAGCAATACACAGTTAACAATAATTTTATTGATAACTGAAATTACAAATTATACCCAATACTAAACATTATAATTCTTGGTAAAATAAAGGTTTTAGAATCTGAAACTACATAATCTGAAAAACGATTGCTTTGTTTAAATTGTGCATTAAATAAATTTTGTGCAGATATTTTATAAGACCAAGCACTGTCTTCTTTTTTATAAGACAAGGTTGTATTTGCTATTTCATAAATATTTTTCTGACCCAAATCTTTATTTTCGTAGATGCTTTTTCTATAATCAAAATTGAAAATAAAGCCGTCTAAAAAATCGTAATCTACGGTTACAAAAGGTTCTATGGTAATAAATTTAGAAGTGTTGTTACTAGAAATAAAACGCCCAATATCTCTACTTATACCAAATTCTAGGGTAGGTAAATTATCAAACATTGTTTCGAAACCAA
The DNA here is from genome assembly GCF_038019025.1 of Polaribacter marinaquae. NCBI lineage: Bacteria > Pseudomonadati > Bacteroidota > Flavobacteriia > Flavobacteriales > Flavobacteriaceae > Polaribacter > Polaribacter marinaquae. Next base: position 2,109,165 of record NZ_CP150496.1, on the reverse strand, counting down.
CTTCGTAATTATAACTATTATTTTTATTGGTTTGTAGGTTGTTGTCTATTTCTTGCACATAACTAGCGTTTTTAAAACCAACATCAAACTTGTATTTTATGTTTTTTATACTTTTTTCTAGATGTACAGTTCCTCTTAAATCTTCTGACGGATTGTTAAATAATTTCGCTTTTAAAAACTGATTGATTCTTTGCGTTTCTTCTGTATTATTTACATCAAAAGCAACCGTATTTCTAACACCTTTTATTTGTTTATTGTAATTTAAATTGGCAAACAGCATTAAACCTCTGTACAAACTAAACCTACTATAATAAATACGTGCTGCATGATACAAATTGTTTTCTAAATTTTCATTTCCTTTAAAAACAGAATTATACGATTGTAAATAAAAACGATTGGCAAACCTACTCGCATCAGAAAAAGAAGTTTTTAAATTGTAATTAATAGTAATTTTTTTCGATTTATTAAACTCAATTTTTGCTAAAAAGTCTGGCAAAACCACCCATTTATTTTTTGTGGTTTGTGTTTGCTGATTTAACTGCCAATTATAATTATGTAAAAAAGCACCTTGTTTAAAGGTGAAAATGCCTGTTCTAAACTTGTAATGCATTCCTACAAACAAATCATTCAATTTAAAATTTAGGTTGTTCCCAAAACCAGCAGAAGAAAAATTATTGATTGTTCCGTTATCTAGTTTTTGACTATCATCCGTAGAAAAATCTTCATTTAAAAACTTATTACCACCAGTTGTATAAATATGATTCGCATTATTCAGTTCCCAAAAATGCTTAAAAACAAAATCTATATTTTGCTCTTGAGTATCTTTATCTTGTAAAATTCTTAATAAATCTTGGTTATTATCCGTAGGAATTAAACCTTGTAAAATTGGGTTTTCGGTTTCCCAAAAAGCATTTTGATTGTTTTTATCTAAAACATAACTAAACACAGAAGAAAACGTATGTGCATCATTTTGTCTTTTGTGCCATTCTATATTCTGATTAATGTACGTAGCTTTTAAACTTTTATCTGTTGTAATTAAATTTGAAGTAGCGTTTACTATAGAATTTAAGCTATTATCAATAGTGTTATTCGTTCTTTTTACCTGCGTTCTTACATACCATTTTTCTTTAGAATTAGGTGTATACTCTAAGTTTAAATTTCCAATTCCTAATAAATTATCTGCAATTGTTTTGTTAGTTCTTGCTTCTGTAAAAGTCGTATACTGATTAAAATCTTCTTTAAAATTGGTAGTTTCTGTACCAGAAAAAATGGCAAAACCAGAAACATCTAATTTAGAAGTTGCCGTTTTTGTAATGTTAAGTGCGCCAAACTTTTGTTTGCTTTTTAATACATCATTGCTTTGCATAAACTGCGAAAAAGCGCCTCCTTTAAAATTAAAATTACCGCTAAAAATGGCATTTACACCACCAGAAAAACTTATATAATCTTTAGTCGTGAAAGTTTTTTCGTTTACATTATTTATGTTTCCTATCAAATTTACGTTTATTTTAGGCGCATAATAAAATAAATTAGCACTGGTCTTATAAAAATCTTCATTGCCTTTACCAACTTCTACATCACCAAAAAGAAACCGTTTTTTATCTTCTTTTAGTTTGATATTCATTGCCATTTCATCAGAATCTGTTAATCCTTTTAAAAAAGCTACTTCATTATAATTATCTATTACCTCTACATTACCCACAGCATTTGCAGGAATATTTTCTACGGCCAATTTAGAATTACCACCAAAAAACTTTTTGCCATCTACCAACATTTTGGTTACCTTTTTGCCTTGTACAGTAACACTACCGTTTTTATCGACTTCTACACCTGGTAATTTTTTTAAAACATTTTTAAGTTTGCGTTCAGAACCATCTGTAAATTTATCTGTTTTATAGGTTGTGGTATCACCTCTAACTGTTACTGGCATTTCAATAACAATTTCATCTAAACTTTCTGAAGATTGTTGTAATACAAAATCTTTTTTAGTGTTTTTAAAAGCAATAAACTGATATTCTATAGGTTTGTAACCTAAATAAGAAATACTAATGTTAATAGTATCTCCTTTTTCTAAAAGCAGTTTATAATAACCGTCATTATCTGTTATTGCAAATTTTAGATTTTTAGAGACATCTTTGGGCTTTGCTATAACATTTGCATACGGCATTGGGTTTTGTAAACTATCTTTTACAGCTCCAGAAAGTGTTATTTTTTGGGCGAAAAATGAAATAGATACACCAAAAAACAATACTAATAGACTTATCTTTTTCATATAAACTTTTATTGTTTTTGTAAACTGTTCCAAAAATTAGAATACCTTTTTTTAGCTTCTTCTGCGGTTACTCTTTTGCCTTTTGTAGGTTTGTTAATATTTATTTCCTCTTTAGGATTAAGTATTATTTTACTTGCAATAATTTTTCTTCTTTTTAACTGTACCTCAAGCACCAAACCAGGTAAATCTACAAACTTTTTAGGTCCAAAACTTACTGGTATTTCTGGTGTAAACCAAGCAAAGGTACTATTGCTTTTATAACTTAAATCTATTGCTTTGTAACACAAATAACCTCCTATAATTTTAGATTCCTGTGTTAATTTCCATTTTTTAATAGGGATTTCTATTAATGAAAGTTCATCAAAAACATCACTTTCATGATAAAATTCTTTTGTTTTAATATTCTTATAATATCTATCTTCTCCTCCTGCAAAAGTTCTATTCACATTAAAAACAGGTTTTCCATCATTTTGCATTTCATTTTCCACATAATACAAAGATTCATCATTAGAAAATTCTAAGTATGCACTTACATTGGGCGTATTTTCAAATATATTACGCATCCATTTACCCATTTTTATGTTTTTCTTTTTAAAAGATTTAGAAATTGAATCTATTTTTTCTTTCGTTAAAGATTCCATAGAAACAACATAAGTAACTTTACCACTTATGTTTTGCGAAAAAACAATGGTGTTTATAAAAATGATAAGTGTTAAAATGGTTTTCTTTTTCATAAAACGAACGGCTTTTTATTATTAAGAACGAAATAAAAAGTAAATGGTTTCAATTAATATTCTAGGCTTCTATATTTTACAACATATTTAGAGTTTGCATACTATCTTATAAACCACTTTGAAGAGTTACATATTTGGTAAGCTTAAAATTGTAAGACAAAATATTAATAAAAACAGGTATTAGAATATTTATGTAACTTTTTTATAATTAATTTCTTTGTTTCCAATTTCTTTCATAAAAGAGTTTTTTAGTCATCAATTCAAACTCAACATCTGTTAATTTTTTTCCTTTTTTTGGTTTTTTAATTTTAATTTCTTTTTTAGTATTTAGATCAATTTTTCTAACTGAATACATAAGGTCACTATCGTTTAACTCTAAAATAGCACCCGCCAATCCAGTATATTCTTTTGGTCCAAAATTAATATTAATAGAAGGTGCATACCAGGCTACAACTTTCTTTTTAAAAATACCTTTACTGTTTTCAACTGTTTTTACCCCTATAGCTTTATAGCATTTATAATTTTTTATTATTTTAACGTCTTGTGTTAAAGTCCATTTAAAAAAATTAGATTGCACTAAAAATAATTCTCCTCCAAATTCTTTTTGATGTAAGACTTTTTTATCATTTAGGTTTACATAATACACCCCATTACCTGCCAATATATCTAGAAGTTTTTCTTTTCTGTTAGGTAAGTTTAATTTTTTACTTTTAAAAAATATAGATTCATCTGCATTGAAATATAATAAGTATATTAATTCATCCTTAGTATTAATAAAGGAATTTACCATTTTTTTTAGTTCAGGATTATCCTTTTTTCCTTCAAAATATTTTTGAGTATCAATTTTTACTTTAGATACACTGTAGGTTATAATTCCTTTATTTTGAGAATAAACACCTAATGTACAAAAGAATAACAACCGTATAACTTTATTCATAATCAATTATTTTATTAATAAAAAATCTGAAAATAGCGAAAATTAAGGTTATACTTTATTTTCAATATTCTCAGATTCACTTTTTTATTTAAATTAATCGAATTCTTCAGGCTCTTCCATTTCAATTAAATTATCAATGTTATAATCAACACATCCAGAATATGCATTATCGAAAGCTATTAAAGAATCTCCATATGATCCTCCATTCATTAAAACTATAGCTTGTGAAACATTAGCAAATTGATCACAGTCTATATCTTGTATTGCATCTACAGACATGTTTTTCGCATTCATCATTGTTCCTGTTGCTAGTACAAATACTAGGCTTAATATTACTTTTTTCATAATATAAAATTTATAACCTATTTTTTTATTTAGGTTTATTTAATTAATAATTTTTTAGAGTTTTAAATGAATAAACAAGTTAAAAATTCTTCAAAAACTTGTAGAAAAAGCAGTACTTTTGTAAGACTTCCTCTGATTGTTATTGTTTATTTACATAAGCATTTGTTTTAAGTGATACATTTATTTAGTAATTTTTATATTTCTTAAATCTGCAAGCAGAGGTTTTCTTTTTAATTCTATTTTCTTCAATAAAATAAACAGCATACTAAAGTCTGTTATCATCTCTTTTGTAGTGAAATGATCTTTTTATTTTATGAATTTAAACGATAAAGGTTTATTTATTTAGGGCTTCTAAATTGCCTAAAAAGGCTATTTAAAACTATATTGTAGAGAAACTTTTCTTTTTCACAGCATTTTTCTCTCACCCAAAGATGAAACTTATTTTTTAATAATCCTAAAAAACTACCCACCCGATTTGGACTAGCTGAATTCAGGGATACTAAAAACATACTGTTTTCAGCTAGTCCAATTTGGAAAGTTAAATACATTTTTTTTTCTTACTTTTGAAAAAAGAAAAAGACTAAAAAACAACTGTTTAGCCAAAAAACTAAATTAGAAAAACTAAAAAATGCTATAAAAAATGAATGAAAACAGCTCACTGCAAAGTGTAGATCATCAGATTAATAATATTTTAAATATGATAATCTACAGAAGAAAAAAATTAGGTCTTACCCAAACCGATTTAGCAAATAAACTTGAAATAACTTTAAGTGGTTATTACAAAATAGAAAAAGGAAAAACAGATTTAAATTTTAGACGAATGCTAGAAATAGCAGAAATTTTAGATGTAGATCTTAACTACTTTTTTAAGTAATTGTAGTTTACACATATTATTGATTCATTTCTATTGCATATTATAAAAAAATGATTGAAAAAGATATAATTAATGCTACACACAGTAAAATTCTGCAGAAAATAGTGACTTTAAGAAGTAATGCTGGCGTTTCTCAAGTAGAGTTAGCAGATGCTATCGGAATTTCTGAAAGTGGCTATTTTAAAGTAGAAAAAGGAAAAACAAAGCTAGATTTAGAACGGTTGCTAATTATCTTGCTAAAACTTAAAATTTCTCCAAAAGATTTTTTTAAAGATATAGAATTAAATTTCTAAAATAAAAACCCCAAAACTATTTAAATAGTTTTGGGGTTTTTAATTACAAAAAGCTTAATTTTTAAATATTTGCTTTCATCAATTCTCTATTCATTCTTGCAATGTTGTCTAAAGAAATTCCTTTAGGACACTCAACCTCACAAGCACCTGTATTTGTACAGTTTCCAAAACCTTCTAAATCCATTTGTGCAACCATGTTTTGCACACGATCTGCAGCTTCTACTTGCCCTTGTGGTAATAAAGCATATTGAGATACTTTAGCACCTACAAATAACATTGCAGAAGAGTTTTTACACGTTGCAACGCAAGCACCACAACCAATACAAGTTGCAGCATCCATAGCCTCATCTGCTGCATGCTTAGAGATAGGAATAGAGTTTGCATCTTGTGTATTACCAGATGTATTTACAGAAATGTAACCACCTGCATGTTGTATTCTATCAAAAGAAGATCTGTCTACAACTAAATCTTTAACCACCGGAAAAGCAGCTGCTCTAAATGGCTCTATTGTTATAGTATCGCCGTCTTTAAACATACGCATGTGTAATTGACACGTGGTAACGCCTCTATCTGGCCCATGAGCTTCTCCGTTAATATACATAGAACACATACCACAGATACCTTCTCTACAATCATGATCAAAAGCAACTGGTTCTTCACCAGCATTTACTAATTGTTCATTTAAAACATCCATCATTTCTAAGAAAGACATATGTTCTGATATTTCAGTAACCTTATAATCTACCATTTGACCCTTTGTAGATGAGTCTTTCTGTCTCCAAATCTTAAGTGTTAAATTCATAATGTCTATCTTATTTATAACTTCTTTCTTTAACTTCTATGTTCTCGTAAACCAATTCTTCTTTATGCAATACTGCGTCTTTTGGTTCTCCTTTATATTCCCAAGCAGAAACAAATTGAAATTCTTTTAATCTCTTTGCTTCTCCTTCTTCTGTTTGATGCTCTTCTCTAAAGTGACCACCAGCAGATTCTTCTCTTACTAAAGCATCTTTTGCAAATAATTCTCCTAATTCTAAGAAATCTGCAACTCTACCTGCTTTTGCTAATTGTTCGTTGTATTCTGTATCTGTTCCTGGTACAATTACGTTTTTCCAGAAATCTTTTCTTAATTCAGATATTTCTACAATAGCTTCTTCTAAACCAGCTTTATTTCTAGACATTCCACATTTTTCCCACATAATTTTACCTAATTTTTTGTGGTAATAATCTACAGAATGTGTTCCTTTATTGTTGATAAAGAATTTTATTCTATCTGCAACTTCTTTTTCTGCTGCTTCAAACTCTGGTGTATCTGTAGATATTTTTCCTGTTCTAATATCATCAGCTAAATAATCTCCAATAGTATAAGGTAACACAAAGTAACCATCTGCTAAACCTTGCATTAGTGCAGAAGCACCTAATCTGTTTGCACCATGATCAGAGAAGTTTGCTTCTCCAATTGCGTAACAACCAGGTATCGTAGTCATTAAATTATAATCTACCCAAACACCACCCATTGTGTAGTGTACCGCTGGATATATCATCATTGGTGTTTCATATGGATTTTCATCAACGATTTTCTCGTACATCTGAAATAAGTTACCATATTTAGCCTCAACAATCTTTTGTCCTAATTCGTAAATCTTAGCATCAGAAGGATTGTTTATATTTTGAATTTTTGCTTGTTCTTTACCATAACGCGTTATTGCAGATGCAAAATCTAAATATACAGCTTCACCTGTTGCATTTACACCGTAACCAGCATCACAACGCTCTTTTGCTGCTCTAGAAGCAACATCACGTGGTACTAAGTTACCAAATGCAGGGTAACGTCTTTCTAAATAATAATCTCTTTCGTCTTCAGACAAATCGGTTGGTTTTTTACGACCTTCTCTAATTGCTAAAACATCTTCCATGTTTTTAGGAACCCAAATTCGTCCATCATTTCTTAAAGATTCAGACATCAATGTTAATTTAGACTGATAATCTCCTGATCTAGGAATACATGTTGGGTGAATTTGTGTATAACATGGGTTTGCAAAATATGCTCCTTTTTTATGTACTTTCCATCCGGCAGTAACATTAGAACCCATTGCATTAGTAGATAAGAAATATACATTACCATAACCACCAGAAGCAATAACTACTGCGTGTGCAGAATGACGTTCTATTTCTCCTGTAACCAAGTTACGTGCAATAATTCCTCTTGCTTTACCATCTACAATAACAACATCTAACATTTCATGACGATTGAACATTTCAATCTTACCACGAGCAATTTGACGGTTCATTGCAGAATATGCACCTAATAATAATTGTTGTCCTGTTTGTCCTTTTGCATAAAAAGTTCTAGAAACTAAAACTCCACCAAAAGAACGGTTGTCTAAAAGACCACCATAATCACGTGCAAAAGGAACTCCTTGTGCTACACATTGATCTATAATATTTGCAGAAACCTCTGCAAGTCTGTAAACGTTAGCTTCTCTAGAACGGTAATCTCCTCCTTTTACAGTATCGTAAAATAATCTGTAAGTAGAATCACCATCTCCTTGATAGTTTTTTGCTGCATTAATACCTCCTTGAGCCGCAATAGAGTGCGCTCTTCTTGGAGAATCTTGATATGCAAAAGATTTTACATTGTAGCCTAATTCTGCTAAAGTTGCAGAGGCAGAACCACCTGCTAAACCTGTACCAACAACAATAACATCGATGTGTCTTTTGTTTGCTGGGTTTACTAAGTTAATTTTGTTTTTATAATCTGTCCATTTATCTTTTAATGGACCTTGAGGTACTTTTGAATCTAAAGCCATAATTGTATTCGATTAATGGTTTAAGTAATGATAAAGAGCTACAAAAATAAAACCTGCTGGTACTAAAATTGAGTATACTTTACCGATAGTTTGTAATGTTTTCTTTCTTCCTGCTGTTCCTCCCATAGATTGAAATGCAGATGTAAAACCGTGTGCTAAATGTAATCCTAAGAAAACAAAAGCAACAACATAAGCAACTACTCTAATTGGGTTCACAAATTTGTGCACTAGTTCTTCGTAATAACGAAAACCTTCTACACCTTCCATCATACCAGACCAATCTCCTTGTATGTATTTTGTGTTGATTTCTGGAAACCAAAAATCGATAAAGTGTAAAACAATAAATGCTAAAATTGTAATTCCACTCCAAATCATGTTTCTACTCATCCAAGATGAATTTGCAGCACCATTATTCTTTGCATAAGACACACCTTGCGCTTTTCTGTTTCTTAGTTCTAAGATAAAACCCATTACAAAGTGAAAAACAACTGCAAAAATTAATACTGGTTGTAATGCAAATTGTACCACTGGGTTTGTACCCATAAAGTGAGAAACTTCGTTAAAAGTATCTGGACTAAAAACTGATAAAACATTAATTGCTAAATGCTGAAGTAAGAAGAACATTAAGAAAAACGCCGATAGCGCCATTGCTACTTTTCTTCCAATTGAAGATTTAAAAAATCCGCTCATTGTATATGTTAGTTTAATTTATAATACAAAAATACGGCTTAACAAAACGTAGTACAAGAAAATTACAACGTTTTCGTTTGTATTTAGAATAATTATAAATAAAACTGTTTTGCTTTTAACAGAAAACAATGATTTTGTTATTTTCTGCTCTTTTTAGAATTAGAAGGCACCAAGCATTTGTTATTTTTCCATTTGCCTTTTAAAGATTCTTTAGAAATTATTTTTTGGTTGCACGTTAAAAAATTACCATTTGCATCTTTCTTAATAATTTTCATTTTGCCATTGTAAATTGCATTTACAATTCTATAAATTAAACTTCTTTTAGAAACAGTACTTCCTTTTGTTATCAACTTTAAACCTTCTTCGTTGTTGTGTAAATCCATATCTGTAGAAATTTCATCTGGCACAACACCATCTTCTAATTTAAGTTTTTTATAAGTAATATAGTTTTCTTTTTCATGCGCTTTACCTAACGATCTTGCTGCTCTTTCACCTATTTCTTGGCGTAATCTTGCCATCCAATACGCGTGCCTAAAAGCATCTACTTGCCCACCTGCAGCATCTTTATCTAACAAATTGGTTTTTCTAATAGAATCTGCAACCTTATTTGTTTCTTTTGAAATCTTTAGAGAAGTTTTTGCCTTAAAAGGATGAAATAAAACCCATCTTTTTATTGGACCAGATAGTTTTAAAAAACTTTTAAAATCTGATTGAGCAGTAGTAGAAAGTGTTAACAAAAAGAAGATTAAAAAGGTTATTTTTTTCATGCTTGAAATATACTAAAAAAACGATTTAAAAATCTCTTATAGACTTCTAAACCGTTTTTTTAAATTGAAAGAAATTAATTGATTATTTTATTTCAAATTCGCTTTTAGAAGTAGCACTTTTTACAGTATATTTTCCTTTAGGCAAATATACAACTCCGTTTTTAGCTACTTTTAAAGTCGATTTTTTATTAACCTTTTCATAAGCTTTCTTTCCTTTTTTAGAAAAAGAAACATCAAAAAAAGCTTCATTATAACCTTTTGTAGCATCAAGAACTATAGTGTTTACTTTAATATCATTTGTGTAAATATCTAAAGTAACTTTTTTATCAGAATTCGAATAAAAAGGAATTGTAATTTCTGGAGTAAAAGCGTCTCTCCACATACTCCAAGAACGCCCCCAAGAACCACTTTTTCTTACACTTTTAACATCGAAAATATGTGTAGCAGCAGACATTACACTTTTATCTATATTCTGCAACGCACTAACATCTGCTTTATATAAACTTCTACCATGCGTACCTACAATTAAGTGTTTAGCTGTTGGCTGAATCACTAAATCGTGCACTGCTACGTTTGGTAAATTATTTGCAAATGCTTCCCAAGAATTTCCTCTATCAAAAGAAATATACAAACCATTATCTGTACCAACGTATAAAATGTTTTCGTTAGCCGGATCTTCTTTAATTACGTTTACAGAAGATGTTGGGATAGCGTTACCAATATTTGTCCATGTTTGACCATAATTTTCTGAAACGAAAACATAAGGTGTAAAATCATCAGATCTATAGCCGTTTAAAGTTGCATAAACGCGTTCTTTTTTAAATTTTGATGCAATTACTCTTGTAACCCATAAATTTTGCGGCAAATTATTAGAAATTCTTGCCCAAGAACCTCCACCATTTTTAGTTACATTAATATAACCATCATCAGAACCAACATATAAAAGTCCGAATTGAAAAGGACTTTCTGAAATAGACGTTAATGTACCGTAAGCAACATTTCCTTTTTTACCACCCGTAGTTAAATCTCCAGAAATTGTTTCCCAATTGTTACCTTGATCTAAAGATCTGTGTAATTTATTACCTCCTAAATATAAAATATCTTGGTTATGTTTTGATAAATGAATTGGTGTTTGCCAGTTAAATCTATACGGATTTTCGCCTAAAGTATGTTTTGGCTGAATATATTTGCTTCTTCCGGTTTCTGTATCTATTCTAGAATAATTACCAAACTGATAACCTGTATAAACAATATTAGGATTTCTATCATCTACTTGCACTTGCATACCGTCGCCACCCATAATAGACTTGTAAGGGTTTTGACCAGATTGTTGCCAACCTTTATTAATTCTTGCATTATTACTAGCAACCCAAACACCATTATCTTGTAAACCACCGTAAACTTTGTAGTTTTTCTGATTATCTGCATATACAGAATAGAATTGACCAACTGCTGGATCGTTTAATTTAATCCAGTTTTCACCGTCATCATAAGACAAGTTTAAACCACCATCATTTCCGTTTAAAATGTGTCCTGATTTTTTTGGATTTACCCACAATGCTTGATGATCTGAATGTACATTTTCTTTACTGATAGAAGTAAAAGTTTTACCACCATCTTTAGATTTTATAATTGGAACACCTAATACGTAAATTCCGTTTTCATCTTGTAAGTCTACTCTAATTTCACCGAAATAATATCCGTAAGAACTATAAACACCATCTAAGAAATTATCGTGAGTTTTTTTCCAAGACTTGCCACCATTTGTAGTTTTAAAAACCTCTGCACCTATTACCTGAGTATCAAATAACATAGAATTTGCGTCTTCTAAGTATTTTGCTAAATCTATTGGTTTTACAGAACCAACACGCACCATTTGTTTTACATTTTGTGCTCTGTATTTTTCTTGAAAACCATTATTTTTTAAATAAGTATTTAATTTTTTATCAGACAATTCTAAAAATGCTGCAGAAGACATTGTTTTAAAATCTTCTTTAGTTAACTCGTCTGATGGTTTTTTAGAAGTGTCTTTTTTTCTTCGGAATTGACTATCATGCAAAGCATATACTGTGTTTTCGTTAAAAACAGCCAAACCAATTCTACCAACTCCGTTTCCTGTAGGAAAACCAGATTTGTCTGAAATTTTGGTCCAAGAACTACCAGCATCTGTACTTTTATAGATTGCAGAATTACTTCCATCTCCGTCAAAATTCCATGCTTTACGTTCTCTTTCCCAAGAAGCAGCATACATTACATTAAAATTTTCTGGCGCCACAGCTACATCAATAACACCTGTATCGTTATTTATAAATAAAGATTTTGTCCATGTTTTACCGCCATCAACAGTTTTAAAAATCCCTCTTTCTTCATTAGGCGAATATAAATGCCCAATAACTCCAACAATTACCTCATTAGAATTCTCTGGATTTATTAAAATTCTACTAATATGATGCGAATCTAACAATCCTACATTTTGCCAAGTTTTACCTTTATCCGTAGATTTTAACATTCCAATACCTGCATAACTAGATCGAGAAGAGTTTTTCTCTCCGGTTCCTACCCAAATAGTTCCGTTGTTCCAATCTACAGCAATATCACCAATATTTTGCGTAGGTGAATTGTCTAAAACTGGTGTAAAAGTTGTACCGTTATTGTTTGTGTACCAAAGTCCGCCAGAAGCATAACCAACATAAAATTCTGTAGGATTTTTAGGATTAACAGAAACATCAGAAACACGACCACTCATAACTGTTGGTCCTATATTAGTAAATTTTACATTTTTAACTAGTGATGTTTTCATCATCTCTAATTTTTTGTCTAGAGATTTCTGAACAACATTTGCTTCTGTAGTATTCTGAGCAACAATACTTGCAGAAAAGCAAAGTAATAAAAGCTTAAAAATAGATTTCATAAGTAATAAGTTTGATTTGAATTGAGTTTGAAACGTTGAAATTACTATTTGTATAATCAATATCAAAAAAATTAACATAAAAACGATTTGTGCCAAACAAATTGCTTCCAGTTAAAACAACGTATCTTTGCGCCGGCAACAATTAAATAAAATTGTTGCTGTAAATTATTTTTATGACATTTTCAGATTTAGGTTTATCTCCAGCGTTGGTAAAGGCAGTTGAAGAAAAAGGATATACCAAACCATCTCCAATACAAGAAAAAGCGATTCCGCATATATTAGAAGGCAAAGATATTTTAGCTTCCGCACAAACAGGAACCGGTAAAACAGCTGGTTTTACATTGCCTGTTTTACAATATTTATCAGACACAAAACACCCAAAATACAGACCATTAAGAGCTTTAGTGCTAACACCAACAAGAGAATTGGCTGCACAAGTTCACGACAATATAAAAGAGTACAGCAAGTATGTTAATATAAAATCTGCAGTAGTTTTTGGTGGTGTAAATGCAAAACCTCAAATAGCAACTTTAAGAAGAGGTGTAGATATTTTAGTAGCAACACCAGGTAGATTGTTAGATTTACACGATCAAAAAGCGGTGTCGTTTAAAAGAATTGATGTTCTAATTTTAGATGAAGCAGATAGAATGTTAGACATGGGTTTTGTTAGAGACATTAACAAACTTATTAGTTTTATGCCTGCTAAGAGACAAAACTTATTGTTTTCTGCTACATTTTCTAAAGAGATTAAAAAATTGGCATCGGGTATTTTAGAAAATCCTGTTTCTGTAGAAACAGCACCACAAAATTCTACCGCCAAAAAAGTAACTCACAAGGTTTTTAAAGTTGATAAAAAAAGAAAAACAGAGTTTACAATTAAGTTGATAAAAGACAATAATTGGAACCAAGTTTTAATTTTTACAAGAACAAAGCATGGTGCAAATAAGTTAACGCAAAAGTTAATTCAATCTAAAATTACTGCAGCAGCCATACATGGTAATAAAAGTCAAGGCGCAAGAACAAAAGCTTTAAAAAACTTTAAAGAAAACACCATAAAAGTTTTAGTTGCAACAGATATTGCTGCAAGAGGATTAGACATTCCGTTACTACCACACGTTATAAATTTCGAACTACCAAATGTACCCGAAGATTATGTACACAGAATCGGTAGAACTGGTAGAGCTGGTGCTGCCGGAGAAGCAATTTCTTTGGTTTGTAGCGAAGAAACAGAATATCAAAATGAAATTGAAAAACTTTTAAAAGAGAAGTTAAAATCTACTGTTGTAGAAGGTTTTGAACCAACAGATACTGCACCACCTAAAAGAGCTGCAACACAAAGTAAAAGTTCTTTTGGTAAAAAGAAAAAACAAAGGCCTTCTAATGGAAACCCTGGAGGTTCTTCTGATCAAAAAAAACCAAAAAGGAAACCCCATTTTAAAGGCAACAAACCTGCAGGCGCAACTTCTGGAAGAGGTAGAACCGGTGCACCTAAAAAAAAACGATTTTAGATTAAGTTTGATTTAAAAATTACAATCCCATTTTCTTAATATAGAATTTGGGATTTTTTTTATTCTAATTGGTCATTTTTTAAGTTCCTCTTTATTATTGCTACCTTTGTGTATCACTAAAAATCACTAGTATGAAATACGATAAAATAGACGCTAATTTATTTATTAAAAACCGTAAAAATTTTGCGGCTAATATGAAACCAAATAGTTTAGCTATTTTTAACTCTAACGATATTTACCCAATTGGTGCAGATAGCACAATGCCTTTCGAGCAACACAGAGATATTTTCTATTTAAGTGGTGTAGACCAAGAAGAAAGTGTTTTAATGTTGTTTCCAGATTGTCCCAATGAAAACCTAAGAGAAGTTTTATTTTTAACAGAAACAAATGATCATATTGCAGTTTGGGAAGGTGAAAAACTAACTAAAGAAGCAGCCTTATCAACCTCTGGTATTAAAAATGTTTATTGGTTACAAGACTTAGAAAAAGTATTATTCGAAATGGCTTCTTATGCAGATACTTTTTACATTAACACAAACGAACATTATAGAGCAAATGTAGCAACAGAAACAAGAGAAGACCGTTTTACAAAATGGTTGTTGGCAAAATACCCTGCGCATTCTGTGGCAAAAAGCAATCCTATTTTACAAAGATTACGTTCTGTAAAAGATTCTATTGAACTAGATTTGATGCAGAAAGCTTGTAATATTACAGAAAAAGGATTTCGTAGAATTTTAGACTTTATAAAACCCGGAGTTTGGGAATATGAAATTGAAGCAGAATTGTTGCATGAATTTGTAAGAAATAGGTCTAAAGGTTTTGCTTACACGCCAATTATTGCATCTGGTAACAACGCAAATGTTTTACATTATATAGAAAACAATCAGCAATGTAAAAGTGGCGATTTAATTTTGTTTGATATTGCCGCAGAATATGCAAATTATAAAAGTGATTTATCTAGAACTGTACCCGTTTCTGGTCGTTTTACTGATAGACAAAAAGCTGTTTACAATGCTGTAAATTATGTTAAAAAAGAGGCTACAAAACTTTTAGTACCGGGAACAATTTGGAAAGACTATCATGTTGAAGTAGGAGAAATTATGACTTCTGAATTACTTAAACTTGGTTTATTAGACAAGGCAGATGTACAAAATGAAGATAAAAATTGGCCTGCTTATAAAAAGTATTTTATGCATGGTACAAGTCATCATATTGGTTTAGACACGCATGATTATGGTTTATTACACGAGCCTATGCAAGCAAATAATGTGTTTACTGTAGAACCTGGTATTTATATTCCAGAAGAAGGTTTCGGAATTCGATTAGAAGATGATGTTGTAATTCAAGAAAAAGGAGAACCTTTTAATTTAATGGGTAATATACCTATTGAAGCAGATGAAATAGAAGATTTAATGAACTAAAGAAATACAAAAAGGCGAGTTGTTAAAACTCGCCTTTTTCATTTTATCATCAATTATTTTATCTATTTAATCTACCCGAAGTATTTCCCTCTAAAATAGAGATTACATCGCTTTCATTTGCATAATTTACATCACCCAAATAGGTGTGTTTTATCGCACAAGCTGCGGCACCAAATTCCATTGCTTTATAATCATCAAACTTTTGCAAACCGTGTATTAAACCTGCAGCAAAAGCATCACCGGTTCCTATTCTATCTACAACGTGTGTAATATCTAAATCTTGTGTTTCTTTAAACTCAACACCGTTCCACATTCTTGCTCTAATTTTGTGCCAAGAAGAATTTATAGAAGTTCTAATTTTATCAAACACCTTTTCTATATTCGGAAATTTTTCGATTAATAACTTGCTCGCTTCTGTAAATTCGTCGTTAGAATACCCAAAACTAGTTCCTAAAACTTCATTTATTTCATTTACGCCGCCAATAAATATGGTAGAATATTGTAGCAAATCTGTTAAGACATCTTTGGCCTCTTCCCCGTATTTCCACAAAGCACTTCTATATGTTGGGTCAGCAGAAATAATCATTCCTTTTTCTTTCGCTAAAATCAAACCTTCTTTTAAAGTTTCTTTAGCTCCTTTGCATAAAGCCGGCGTTATACCTGTCCAATGAAACCATTTACCTTGTTCTAAAGATTTTTCCCAGTTTACCATTTCTGGTAAAATTTCAGAAAAAGAAGAATGCGATCTATTATAAGATATTTTACTTGGTCTCATAACTGCACCAACTTCTAAAAAGTAAACTCCTAAAGGTCTGCCAGATCTAACAATTGCAGAGGTGTCTAAATCGAATTTATTTAAGTAAGAAATAGCTGTATCGCCAATAAAATCATTAGAAATACAACTTATGTGTTTTACATCTCCGCCAAAATTTGCTATCGAAATACCAACATTTACTTCTGTACCTCCAAAATAAAATTCTACATTGTTAGCTTGAATAAATTTTTTATTTCCTAAAGGAGAAATTCTCATTAAAACCTCACCAAACGTAATTATCTTATTCATAATAAATTCTTTTACAAAGCAAATATACTTCATAAAAAACAACTAAATATGTATTTTTTATTTAAAGATTATCTAATTTTTATAAAGATGTAATAAAATTAATTGTTTTTGCATTGAAGGTTTCTGGTTGGTCTACATTTACCACATGCCCGCAATTTTCTATCACATAAAGCGAAGAGCTTACATGTTTAGAAACAATGTTTTTTATAGAAGGTAAAAACAAATGATCTTCTGACCCCATTACATAAAGTGTAGGAATTTTAATTTCTTTAGCTCTAAAAAAGCGTAACAAAGGGTTAATTTCTGATGTTAATTTAAACCAACGTAAAAACTCTTTTTGATACAATTTTTTAGCTTCATTAACAAAAAGCAATCTCGATTTCTTATGATTCTTTTTTGGCATTATAATAAATGCAAATAACTTATAAAGAAGCATGTAAGGCACTACCGATTTAAAAATATTACCAACTTTCATTAGCACTTGCGAGCGAAAATTCATTTTAATAATAGCACCACCCATTATCATACTTTTTACCAAAGATGGTCTTTTTTCTGCAAGGTTTCTTATTAAAATTGTACCTAAAGAAATTCCTACAAAGTGCGATTTTTTTATCTTAAGAAAATCGATTACCTCTTCGATGTCTGCAGTTATAGAATCGAAAGTATATTTTGCTTTAAACGTATCTTTTAATTTTGGTTTGCTATTGCCATGACCACGTAAGTCTAAAATTAAAACATTAAAATGCTTTTTAAAATCTCTAATTTGTTTGTACCAAATAGAGCTACTTCCTCCTGCGCCATGCACAAAAGTTACCCATTCTTTAGAATTTTTATGAGGATATAAATAGTAGTTTAACAATCTAAAATCGATTTGAAATGCTAAATTAAAGCATTTTATAAAATTAAATAGCAAGTTTGGTACTTTTTAACGCTTAAAATTGGTAAAATAAAAAAGTCCAAATTATCTTTATAGTAAATAATTTTCTTCTGAAAAAGACATTTTGCATATTATTATTTATCGCTTTTGCTTTTAGGCCAGCGTATCATCTTGCATATATTGGTTATTTTGAGCTGAATATAGATTATATAATAGAAAAATATTGTGTTAATAAAGATGCTCCAGAATTACAATGTAATGGTAAATGTCATTTAGCAAAAAAGATAGCACCACAAGTTAATTTAGAGAAAGATAATGTTGCTGGCTTACAAATTGTATCAGAGGCATTTTTTCCTGTTTATCATCAAGAAACAGAAAATTTTACAGCCAAATATTTAGATTTATATCAAAACAAACTTCCTGTGTTTTCTAAGTAAAATATTCACATAAATTATTTTAAAAATATCTTCCTTAAAATTCTAAGGAAGAAGAAACATCTATTATAAATGAAAATTTCAAAATATATTGCTGCATTCTTATTTGTAGCAACTTTAGCTGCATGCTCGTCTTCAGAAGAAGTTTTAACCGGCCAAGGAAACGTAACATTAGAGTTTGATAATGCATACAACAGTTCTGATTTACTTTTAGAAACCACTCCTTATTCTGCAAATGATACCGAAAAAATTAAGATTAACAAGGTTAAATATATTGTTAGCAACATTCGCTTAGAAACTGCAACCGGAACCATTTTTACCTATCCAAAAAACGAGTCTTATTTTATTGTTGATGAAAACACAAATTCATCTCAATTTATAACATTAAAAAATGTACCAGAAGATGATTATACAAAAGTTACTTTTGGTATTGGTGTCGATCAAGAAAAGTATTTAGAAGGTGCAACAGGGCAAGGAGATTTCTTAGCAAAAGCACAAGAAGCTGGCATGATGTGGAGCTGGCAAGCAGGCTATAAATTTATGGTTTTCGAAGGAACTTACACATCAGAAAACACAACTACAGAAACTGCATTTGCTTTTCATATGGGAAGCCATGGAACTGCGGTAGATAACTACAAGGAAGTTTCTTTAGATTTAACAAACTCTGCAAGAGTAAGAACAGACTTAACACCAGTAATACATGTTGTTTCTGATGTTTCTAACATTTTAGACGGTACCACAAAATTTTTGCTAGATGATGCTGCACAAATACACGTAGACGGTGTTAAATCGCCACAAATAGCAACAAATGTAAGTACTATGTTTGTTATAGATCATGTTTATAATTAAATCAATAAAACCGTTGTTAAGTAAAAATCTTAACAACGGTTTTCTATCAATTATGAAAAAATTTATACTATTATATTTAGGTTTTATTACACTTTTTTCTTGTGCAAAAAACGAAGAAGAATATGTGCTAATTCCTAAAAAAGTTGAATTAAAAATTCCAAGTAATTTTCCGGGATTATTGTACGATTTAAGTCAAAACCTACTAACCGAAGAAGGTATCGCTCTTGGTAAAAAATTGTTTTATGAAGGACGATTGGCTTCCGACGGAGTAATTTCTTGCGGATTTTGTCACGAACAAGCTTCTGCTTTTACACATCATGGCCACACAGTTAGTCATGGCGTGGATGGTAAAGTTGGTTTTAGAAATGCACAACCCATTCAAAATTTAGCTTTTTTTAGCGAGTTTACTTGGGATGGCGCCGCAATTCATTTAGATCTACAACCAATTATACCAATTACTAGTGATGTAGAAATGAATGAAAACATACCATCTGTGCTTTCTAAATTGAACTCCTATCAAGAATATGAGGTTCTTTTTACAAATGCTTTTGGTGATAGGGAAGCTACATCAGAACGTATGTTAAAAGCTTTATCGCAATTTATGGTAACCATGATTTCTGGAGATTCTAAATACGATAAAGTGATTAGAAACGAAGAAAACGCCACATTTACAGAACTAGAAATTAACGGTTTAGAAATTTTTAATAACAAATGTGCAGCTTGCCATTCTGGAGCTCTTTTTACAGACCAAAGTTATAGAAATAACGGATTACCAACTAACCCTAAATTCCCAGAGGAAGAAGGAAGAAAAAGAGTTTCTGGTCTAAAAGACGATTTTTACAAATTTAGAGTACCAAGCTTAAGAAATGTAGCAAAATCTTTTCCGTACATGCACGATGGACGATTTGGAAATTTAGAAGCCGTATTAGATTTTTATTCTGATGGAATGACACAAAATGGTGGCGTTGTAGATACTTTGCTAGTAAAATCTAATGGCAATTTAGGTATCGATCTATCATCCCAAGAAAAAACAGCTTTACTTGCTTTTTTAAACACATTAACAGATAACACCTTTTTAAATGATAAACGTTTTGCAGAATTTTAAGATAAAAAAAACAATAATACTGTTAACATTTGTATTAATTACGATTGCTAGTTTTGCTAATACAGGCAAAGAAATATGCAGCAAACACAACAACCATTCTTTCGAGTATTATTTCTGTGATTTATGCGGTTGCTCTACAAGTAGCGGTAGTTTTGGTTTGGGTACTTTAAACAATGCGAGCTTTGTAGGCGTAAGATATATTTATCAAAAATTTCAATCGAAAGATGGTATTTTTGATAATTCTCCAACAAGTACAGAGAACTTTCATACGTATCAATTATGGGGAAAGTTGCCAATAAATGAAAATTTATATGTGAGTGCAATTTTACCATATCAAGATTTAAATAGAGAATATACAGATAGAAACGAAAGTATAAACGGCTTTGGAGACGCAACAATAATGAGTTGGTACAAGTTTAAATTTTATAAAAAAGTAGATGAAGAAAAATCTAAATTATACACAAATATTACCCGAGAACCTTCTGGACATTCTTTAGAAATTGGTTTAGGTGCCAAATTGCCAACAGGTAAATTTGAACAAGTTTTAGCCGATAGAGTAAATCCTGGTTTTCAATTAGGAACTGGTAGTTTAGACGGTATTTTGGGGCTTGCACACAGTTATGGTGCAAATAAATTTGGTGTAAATACTAGTTTAACTTACTATTTTAAAAACAAGAACAAAAACGAATACAAGTTCGGAAACCAGTTTAGTTACGCTTCTAACTTTTTTTATGCTATTTCTAAAGAAAAATATATGTTATTGCCTTTTGTAGGCTTTTCTGGTAATATTTATAATAAAATAAAACAGTATAAAGAAGAAGTACCAAATACAGATGGTAACGTTTTTAACGGAACTTTGGGTGCAGAAATAACTACTAAAGATTTTATTTTTGGTGCCAATTATACGCTACCAATTTCGCATAATTTATTTGGTGGTAACGTTACCCCAAAACAAGCAGTTTCTATCTATTTAAACTTCAATTTAAATAACTAAAAAACAAAAAAAGGCGAACATTTCTGTTCGCCTTTTTAACTAATTGAATTAAAAAACTACTCTACTATTAATGTGTATTGTGGCGTTGGGTTTAAAGGACAGAAATAAACGTATTCTCCTTTTTTAAGTGTCACTTTTTTAGAAGTTTCTTTGCTGTTATCTTTTACTTGTGCTGTTACATAAGCGTTTTTAATGTGTGCTTTAACATCTGCTTTTGGCGCTAAAACAAAACCTACATTGTGCCCTACGTTGTTGTTAGCTATTTCAAAAATATAAGTACCTTCAGATAACGTAATTTGTTTTTGTGTAAACTCTCCTTTTGTTTGTTCTAAAGAAACTGTTTTTACTTCTTGTGCATTTGTGTTAAATGCAAAACCTATTACTAATACTAAAATTGCGATTACTTTTTTCATGATTGTTGTTTATTAAAGTTATTAAATTATTGTTTTACTATTTATAAAGCTTCTGCTAACGGAAAATCTACAGCTACATCTGTTGTTTTATGAAAATAATTTGTAATTGTAATTTCGCCAATTAAGATTATTGCATCTGCTAAATTTCCTTTTGTATACCCTTGTGCATATAAGTTTTCTACTGTTTCTGGTGTTGCAGCACCTCTGTTTTCTGCTGTACTTTTAGCAAAGTTTGCCAATGCATTTAATTTTGCATCAAAAGAGGCTTTACCTGCTCTTAATTCTAAAATTTGTGCTTCTGTAAAACCATTCATTTTACCGATGGCTGTGTGGGCAGACAAACAATAAACACATTCGTTTACTTGACTTACGGCTAAGTTTATTACTTCTTTTTCTTTAGCAGAAAAGCTTGTTTTACCATTTCCTATTGCTAAAAAATTACCCAAAGCAGTTTCGCTATGTGCAAATGCTGCGTATAAGTTTGGTACAAAACCTAAACCTTTTTCTAATTGATTAAATATTGCTTGGTTGTTTTCTGATACTTCGTTTTTTGTTGGAACATTATATGTACTCATAATTTCTATTTTTAGATGATTTGTAATTTTTTTAAATAATTTATTTGCATTCGCAAAGTTGCTGGTTTTGATTTTGCTCGTCGTAAGTTTGGTAACCCCAACAGTTTGGACATTGTGTGTTTTCTATTGATTTCATATGTTTAATTTTTAGTTCTTATTGATTGACACTGCAAAGGTATCACCAACATTAAGCTCTAAAATTGGACAAAAGTTCTTACTGTTTGGACTTTGAAATAAAGCCAATAAAAATGCATGCGTGAAGGATTGAGAAATTTGTTTGAGCTCTTTTAAAGTTTGATAAAACTTTAAAAAGCGAGTTTCGAAAGCCTGACCTGAAAGGGCACGCCAAAAAAAATAATTTTAGTAGTCTTTTTTAAACTGAAGTGGCGATTTTGAAATTGCCTTTGTAAAGAATCGGGTAAAATATGCTGGATCATTAAAACCTAATTCGAATGCGATTTCTTTTACGGTTTTATCGGTGTAAATTAACAAGCGTTTTGCCTCTAGCAAAATTCTGTTTTTTATAAATTCTGATGGAGAAGTTGTACCTGCTTTTTGAAAATGCTTTGTGATTGATTTTGGCGAAAGACCTAGTCTTTTTGCATAATCTGTTACAGAATGAAGTGTTTTGTAATTTTGCTCTACCAACAAACTAAAGTCTTTAAAAAGGCGTGTTTCGACATCTTCTTTAACAACATGGTTTTCTTTTTTTACACGAACAGCAGAAATAATAAATTGCTTTAAATAGGCTTGTAACATATCGTACTGCGCTGTTTCGTTTTGCTGAAACTCTTCGAGTAAGCTTGTTAATATAAAGTCTAATTTATCGGTGTCTTTTTTACATGGTTTTACAAACGGAGTTTCGTAAATATTGTTAAATAAAATTCCGTTACAGGCAACCTCTGCATCGTGGGTTTGTATGCAGTAAAAATCTTTTACAAAAGTAAGTTTGTAGGCAGTTTTTATTTGTTCTGAATCTACTGTAAAAACTTGTCCTGGAGATAAGAAAAAAAGTACATTATCATCAAATTGATATTGTTTAAAATCGATATTATACGTTCCGCTACCTTCTTGAATCCAATAAATTGCATAAGCATTTTGTTGTACCGAATGATCGATTGTACAAGCTTTGTCGAACCGAACTGTGCTTACAGAAAATATATCTTTAAAAGTATGCTTTACAATATCTTGAACTGCCATAATGTGTTGGTCGTAGAAGTTTTAACAAACTTTCTATTTTGTGTTGTAAAATGTAACGTTTATACTTTACTTTAAAAACGCTTAAGCTTTGCCAAATTTCTTAACATTAAATATTACAAAAACCAAAATAGCAGGCAAAACCCAACCCAAACTGTGTTCTGCTAAAGGAATGATACTTTTAATACCTGTTAAGTTTTCTCGAGGAATTATAAAGCCTAAAAAATCTGGAATACTAAATATAAATGTTACCAAGATAACCGCTCTAAAAACTATTTTAGACGTATATTTTTCTGGCACAACATTTAATAAAATTAACATAATAGTTATAGGATATAAAAACATTAACGCTGGCACAGCAACATCTATAATAAAACCTACATTGTAGCTACCAACTATAATTCCAATTACAGAACATATTGCGGCTGTTGCTACATATGCTGCTTTAGAATTATTACAAATTCCTTTTATATAATCTGCAGTACCCGTTACTATACCAACCGCCGTAGTAAAACATGCCAAAGCTACCAAAACACTTAAAAAAGTGGTACCAAAGCTACCTAAAGTTTGTGTACTTAAACCCGATAAAACATCTATTCTAGAGGCATTTTCTGCAAAAGAACTTGCAAATAATGCACCGCTTAAAATTAAACCTCCGTAAATTAATAACAATCCAATACCTGCTATTAACCCTGCTTTTCTTATCAACCTTTTTCTTTCACCAAAACTGTTATGATTACTATAATCTAAAGAGATAATAATAACTGCACCAACAACTACACCTGCAATAGCATCAAAAGTTTGATATCCTTCTAAAACGCCATCAATAAAAGGGTTTTTAAATGAAGTAACTTCTAAAGTTCCTGAAGACACAAAAAAAGAAATACCAATAATTACAAATAAAATTATAACAATTATTGGTGTTAAAAATTTACCTATTAAACCAATTATTCTAGATCTATTTACAGAAAATAAAAACACTAAAACAAAGTAAATAATACTTGTTAGTATTGCTGGCGAATCGAAAAATGGCTGAATTGCCATTTCATGCGTTACGGCAGCTGTTCTTGGCGATGGTATTGCAATGGCAATAATGTATATTAAAAAACAAAAAAGTGTACTAAAAACTGGCGATACTTTTTTACCAAAATCATACAAGGTCCCTTGTAATTTTGCATGTGCAAAAATTGCCAAAATAGGAATTATAATAGCTGTAGCTATAAAACCCAAAACAACAATCCACCAATCTTCACCAGCATTTACACCTAAATTTGGTGGTAAAATTAAGTTTCCGGCTCCGAAAAAAAGCGAAAAAAGTGCAAACCCTGCAATCCAAATTTCTTTTGTTTTGTTCATGGTAATTATTGTCTTAGCGAGCGAAATATACATATTTTTGCGAGATGCAAGATTCTATTCAATTTAAAAAAGCAAACATTTCTTTTTCTGATACCGGTAAAGGAACTGCAATTGTTTTATTACACGGCTTTTTAGAAAATGCTAAAATGTGGAAAACCATTACTGATGAGTTATCTAAAAAAAACAGAATTATTACTATTGATTTACCAGGTCATGGTAATTCTGATTGCTTAGGTTATGTGCATTCTATGGATTTGTTTGCAGAAACAATTCATGCTGTTTTAAAACATTTAAGAATTAGAAAATACTTTATTATTGGTCATTCTTTAGGTGGTTATGTTGCTTTGGCAATGGCAAAAGAGAAAACAATAAATGTAAAGGGTATTTGTTTGATGAACTCTACAACTGCTGATGATTCTGAAGAACGAAAAAAATTAAGAATTAGAGCCAATAAAATGGTGCAACAAAATTTTGAAAACATGATAAAAATGTCTGTTTCTAATTTATTTCATCAAGAAAATACATTAAAATTTAAAGAGGAAATTAACCAAGTTAAAACCGAAGCGTTACAAACTTCTTTGCAAGGATATATTGCTGCAAACGAAGGAATGAAAAACAGACCAAATTCTTTAGAATTCTTAAAAGAAAGTACTTTTAAAAAGTTGATGATTATTGGTAAAAATGATCGGATTTTAAATGCTGATACATTAATTGAAGAGGCTAAAAAAACGAATTCAGAATATGTGGTTTTACCTTCTGGACATATGAGTCATATAGAAAACACAACCGAATTAATTGCCGCTTTAAAAGACTTTGTAAGAATCTAATAACCTAATTTTTTGATTATATTTGAAATTATGAATTATGATTCCATAATTAGTTTTTTAGCGGTTATAATAGTTATTTTATTTTTACTTTTTTCTGTTTTTTTACTTTCTGTAAAATCAGAAAAAAAATTAAGCAACCAACTTTTAGCAGCTTTTTTAATTGTTACAGCAATAGATATTAGTGCGTTTTTTTATCATCAATTTATAGAAATACCTTACACATTAGAAATATTAAGAAACAAAATTTCATTATTTAAAAATCCGCTTTTATTCTTATACATTTTATCGGTAATTTACTCAAACTTTAGGTTAAAGTGCAAACATTTAATCCATTTACTACCTTGGCTTCTTACTATTTTAGTGCTTTTACCTAACTTTTTTTTAGCAAATGAAATAGAAAAAGCTGCCTTTATAAATAATTATTCTAATAATACAGAAGTACAATTTCTTAGTTATTTTGGCGATGTATTATCAATTGCATATCTATCCGCAGAGATCTATTATATTTTACGTTATAGAAAACTGTTGCTAGAAAATTACACTGATAAGAATGCTTTTAAAAACTTCAATTGGTTAAAACAATTATCTATTTTACTATTTATAGGGCAAGTTTTAACGTTTATTAAAAGTTATATTCGAGTAAATTCTAATGACAATTCTATAGACATCATAAGAACTATTGTTTTACTTTTCGGCGTCTTTTTTATCTGTTGGTTATTTTTAAAAGCGGTTAATTCTCCTAGATTATTTAAAGGAATAAATGTAGATTTAAAAACATCTAAAGAAATTAAAAACACAAGAGAAGAAGTTTCTATCAATCCTAAAATTGCTCTTTTAAAAGATTTTATGTTGACAGAAAAACCTTATTTAAATCCGTCTTTAACAATTAGAGATTTGGCTGAATTGATAAAAATGAATTCGAGAGAATTGTCGGTTTTAATCAATCAACATTTAAATCAGCATTTTTTCGATTTTGTAAACGAATATAGAATTGAGGAAGCGAAAGAGATTTTAAAAAATCCGAAGGAAAAAGAACTTACAGTCCTAGAAATTTTATATCAAGTTGGTTTTAATTCAAAATCTTCTTTTAATACTGCTTTTAAAAAACATACAAGTTTAACGCCTACACAATTTAGAAAAAATACTTAAAATCAAACACTTAACGTAAAGTCGAACGTTTTTAAAATAAAGTCGAACCAATTTCTTATCTAGAAATTAGTTCGACTTTGTGTTTTCGGTCGCACAAAATTGTTTTCAATCGCACATTTGTATCATCAAAAATAAATACCATGAAAACAAAAACGTTACAAATTTTAATTGCATTATTTTTTACAGGAATCTTAACTGCACAAACTATTACAGGTAAAGTAGCAGACAATTTAGATGTTATTCCGTTTGCTAACGTAATTTTAAAAGATAATCAGCAAAAAATAATAACTGGTGCAACCACAAAAAACGATGGAACTTTCGAGTTAAAAACAAACCAAGGAAATTATATTTTAGAAATTAGCATTCTAGGATATAAAACGTTTTCAAAAACAATAAATATTAAAGGCAATCTTAACTTAGGAACAATAATATTAAGAGAAAACGCACAAGCACTAAATGAAATTGTGGTAAAAACAGAAAAAAGGATTTTAGAAAGAAAAATAGATAGGCTTGTTTTTAATGTTGAAAAAAGTATTGCTGC
This sequence comes from Polaribacter marinaquae, assembly GCF_038019025.1. Taxonomy (NCBI): domain Bacteria; kingdom Pseudomonadati; phylum Bacteroidota; class Flavobacteriia; order Flavobacteriales; family Flavobacteriaceae; genus Polaribacter; species Polaribacter marinaquae. The sequence continues at coordinate 2,082,223 of NZ_CP150496.1, read as the reverse complement.
AACTGGTGGAAATGGTGTTGATGTTTTAAGGATAACTCCCGGTGTACAATTACAAAACAACACCTTATCTATTTTAGGTAAAGGTGCTACTCAGATACTAATTAACGGAAGGTTGTCTCCCTTGGCAGGCGATGAATTGGTGGCCTTTTTAAGCGGATTATCTGCTAGTGATATTGTAAAAATTGAAGTAATTACAAATCCGCCAGCAAAATACGATGCCTCTGGTAATGGTGGTTTAATCAATATTATTTTAAAAAAGGGCACTCAAAATTCTTGGAAAAATGCAACAACCATTTCCTACATTCAAAACAAATATAATTTTACAACAGTTACTAATAATTTTTTCTACAACAAAAACAAGGTTTCATTATCAGCAAGTATCAATGCAAACAAAGGTTATTTTGAAAATTTAGAAGGGATAGTTATAGAATACCCAACCAATCTTTGGGATATTGATATTGCTGGAAAACAACAAACAGACCAACTTTCTGGACGCTTTTTATTGGATTATGCCTTGTCTGAGAAGACAACTTTAGGCGTACAATATTTAAGAAATACAACGGAACCAAATATAGATGCTGTAACTAGTTCTAATATTTTTGATACCGATAATAATTTAGAAAAAAGTTTAAAAAACGTAGCGCAAAATGAGGTGGATAACAATAATCATTCTGTTAATTTTCATTTGATTTCAAAACTAGACACTTTAGGCAAGCAACTTTCTTTTGATGCAGATTATTTTACATTTACTTCGGATAGAAATCTAGATTTTACCACAGAACAGTTTGATGTTAGCGATAATTCTAATGGCATAAGTTCATCTGCCTTAAATATTTCTAATCAAAAAATAGAAAACTTTAGTTCTCAATTAGATATAGATTTACCACTTAAAAAAGTAAATCTTTCTTACGGATTTAAAGCAAGTTTTACCAATACAAATAGTGGTATTTTATTTTTCGACACACTTTCTGGGTCGCCGGTTTTAGACTCTAACCAATCTACCAGTTTTAAATATAAAGAAAATGTTTTAGCTGCTTATTTTTCTGGAAACACAAAACTAAATGATAAACTTACTCTACAATTTGGGCTGCGTTTTGAAGACACAAAAACAACTGGAATAAGTGATGATTTAAATCAAGAAAACAAAAACAATTACAGTAAGTTTTTTCCAACCTTATTTTTATCGTATGCTAAAAACGACAATAATAATTTCAATTTTTCTTACGGAAAAAGAATCAACAGACCCAATTTTAGAGATTTAAATCCTTTTCGTTTTTACATTAATGACAATAGTTACAGTGTTGGTAATCCGTTTTTACAACCTTCTTTTTCAGATAATTTTGAAATTTCTCACCTATACAAAAACAAATGGAATACAGGTTTTTCTGTAAATATTACTACAGATGGTTTTGGCGTGTTTTTTAACTCAGACATTTCCAATCAAGATCAAATTGTAACTAGAGAAAATTATTTTAAAAAGTACACGTATCAGTTACAAGAAAGTTTTTCTTTTAGCCCTATTTCTTGGTGGAAAACCCAAAATGATGTTAGATTTTTGGCACACATTACAGAATTAACCAAAAATATAGATGCTGATGTAAATGATGGAATTCAATTTTACGCTGCGTCTAACCATACTTTTTCATTGAGTAAAAACACAAAATTACAAGCCAATGCTTGGTATAGTTCTTTTCATAATGATGGTTTGTTTAGTCTTGGGCAGCAGTTTCATTTATCACTTGGGTTGCAACACAGCTTTAAAAACAACATCAAATTATCAATGTTATTTAGCGATGTTTTAAACACAGGTAGTTTAAGAGATTACAATTCTACTGTAAATAATATCGATCAAAGTTACCGTCAAAATGCGAGTTCTAGAAATTTTAGAATCTCTCTTTCGTATAACTTCGGAAACAAGAAAATAAACGTAAAAAACAGAATTTTTAGTAATAATGATGAGCAAAGAAGAAGTAATTAAAACAAAAAAGGCGCAAATTTTAAATTTGCGCCTTTTTTGTTTATAAAATATTTTTATTCTCCTTTTAAAGGATTCCAGCCTTGGGCTTTTAATTCAATTTCTTGATTTGCTCTTGTTACAAGATTTAAACCTTGATTTTCTGCAATGATATGACCAACAATAGAAAAATTAGGATTTCCTTTTATCTTATCAAAATCTGCAATTGGTACTGTAAAAAGCAGCTCATAATCTTCACCTCCACTTAAAGCAACCATTGTAGAATCTAGTTCAAATTCTTCGCAAGCAGAAATAACTTGTGGATCTAAAGGTAACTTGTCTTCATAAATCTTACAACCAACTTTAGACTGTGAACAAATGTGCATAATTTCAGATGAAAGTCCATCAGAAATATCGATCATAGCAGTAGGTTTTACTTCTAATTCTTTTAAAATACCAGCAACATCTTTACGTGCTTCTGGTTTTAATTGTCTTTCAATTAAATAGGTATAATTATCTAAATCTGGTTGATTATTTGGATCTACTTTAAAAACCTGTTTTTCTCTTTCTAAAACTTGCAAGCCTAAATATGCAGCACCTAAATCGCCAGAAACTACTATTAAATCGGTTTCTTTTGCGCCATTTCTATACACAACTTCTTCTTTTGTTGCTTTACCAATTGCTGTTACAGAAATTAAAATTCCTTTGGTAGAAGATGTAGTGTCGCCACCAATTAAATCTACTTTATAAGTATCACATGCAAGCTGAATACCTGCATACAACTCTTCTATTGCCTCTAAAGGAAAACGGTTAGAAACTGCGATAGAAACTGTTACTTGCTCTGCAACACCATTCATTGCATACACATCAGATAAATTAACCATAATTGCCTTATAACCTAGGTGTTTAAGAGGCATATAACTTAAATCGAAATGCACACCTTCTATCAACAAATCTGTAGTAACTAAAGTTTGTTTTTCTGATGCATCTAAAACAGCAGCATCGTCTCCGATTGCTTTTACTGTTGTGGCATTTTCTACTTTAAAATATTTTGTAATATGGTTTATTAAACCAAACTCACCAAGTTCGGCTAATGATGTTTTTTGGGTATTTTTATCTTCTAACATGCTGCAAAGATACTTACATTCTTAAAAATTACAGAGTTCCTTTAACAGAGAAGTAAAAATAAAAGCACTATTTTTGATTTTATACTTTTTATGTACTAAAAAATAATAATTACGTTATACTAATTAAAGCAGGTTTTTACTTGATAAATATTTAAAAATGATAAAAAAAACTTTTTTCATATTCGTTTTAATTATAGTTAGTTGTTCTAAAAAAGAGGTTGTAAATCAAGTTAAACAAACTATTATAAATCCTATTGCAAAATGTGAAGACGGTTTTGCGGGCGAGTTTCCTTGCAACGATTACGATTTACTTACACACATTACTTTAGATGAAATTGCAGGCGAAAACACACAAGGTAACGACTCTTGGGGTTGGGTAGATCCAGTAACAAACAACGAATACGCTATTGTTTGTACAAATAAAGGAACTTCGTTTATAGATATTACCAATCCGGCAGATGCAAAAATTATTGGTTTTTTAAAAACTAGAACAGAAAACAGTCTTTGGCGAGATGTAAAAGTTTATAACGATTTTGCATTTATTGTTAGTGAAGCAGACAATCACGGAATGCAAATTTTTAACCTAAATAACCTAAGAGGTTTGGTTAACATTCCGGTAGAATTTACAGCAGACAGAGATTTTACTTCTTTTGGTAGCGCACATAATATTGTTATTAATGAAGATACGGGTTATGCATATCCTGTTGGTACTTCTAGAAGTGCAACGTATAAAGGTGGCCCTTTGTTTATCAATATTAACAATCCTTTTAAGCCAGTAAACGAAGGTGGTTTCGAAGATTATGCTCACGATGCGCAAGCCGTAACCTATAACGGCCCAGATTCTGATTATTCTGGAAGAGAAATATTAATAGGAAGTAACGAAACTGAAGTTGTAATTGCTGATGTTACAGACAAACAGAATCCTGTTAAAATATCTTCTATTAGTTATTCTAATATTGGGTACACACACCAAGGTTGGTTTACAGAAGACTTTAGATATTTTATTTTAGGAGACGAGCTAGATGAAAGAGATAAAGGCTTAAATACAAGAACTATTGTTTTCGATTTTACAGATTTAGACAACCCAAAGCATCATTTCGATTATTCTGGTCCAACAGCTGCTATAGATCACAACGGTTATGTAAAAGACAATTTATTTTTTCAAGCAAGTTATACCGCAGGTGTTAGAATAATAGATATTTCTAATATCGATGCAAAAAGCTTTACAGAAGTCGGTTTTTTTGATACCTATCCAGAAAACGACAATACTGCATTTAATGGAGCCTGGAACGTGTATCCTTATTTACCATCTGGCAACATCATTATTAGCGATATTAACAGAGGTTTATTTGTTATCAGAAAAAGCAAAACTTAAATGAAAAAAATCTGTCTATTATATTGCTTTTTACTTCTTTTAAATTGCTCTGAAAAAGACGGACTATTTATAAACGATAATATAGTTGTAAACAACACAAGCATTACCACAATTGGCGGTACAAATAACGACGCTTTTACTACTGTAGAAAAAACAGCTGATGGTGGTTTTATTGCCGCAGGTTATACGCAAAGTAATAATCTAGATATTACAGATAAATCTAACACTTCATTCGATTTTTTTATCTCTAAATTTTCTTCGGATAATCAACTAGAATGGCAAAAAACATTTGGTGGTTCTGATGATGATAGAGCTGCCGATATTATAGAAACAAAAAACGGAGAATTTGCTATTCTAGGTTATTCTAAAAGTAACGATTTTGATGTTTCTACAAATGCTGGTTCTCAAGATTTTTGGTTTATAAAACTATCAAGTTCTGGCATTTTAATATCAGAAAAAAGCTTTGGATATTTAGGTTTAGATTATGGCACAACTCTGTTAGAAACAAAAGATAACGGATTCTTAATTACTGGTGTTTTAGACCTAACAGCGTCTAACGGACAAGGAAATGCAAAAACCACCGCTGTAAAGCATGCTGGCGGAGATTATTGGGCAATTAAAACAGATAATTCTGGTAATTTACTTTGGAGCAGATATTTTGGTGGTAGCTTTACAGATACTCCGTTAGGAGTTGTCGAAACCGATGCTAATAATTTTATAATTGTTGGGTCTAGCGATAGCAATGATTTTAATATTTCTGATAACAAAGGAACTTATGATTTTTGGGTTGTTAAAATATCTAATTCTGGCAATCTTATTTGGGAAAAAAGTTTTGGAGGCTCAGAAATCGATGAAGCAAGAGCAATCACTACAACCAATGATGGCAATTTTATAATAGTTGGAGACACAAGAAGTAACGACAAAAATGTTTCTACAAATAACGGTGCAGCAGATATTTGGGTTCTTAAAATTTCTACAGATGGTAATCTTATTTGGGAAAAAACAATTGGCGCAACAAATTTTGATGTAGCAAGAGCAATTACCAAAACCAAAGACAACGGTTTTTTAATTGCAGGAAGCTCTAGAAGTTTAGACAACGGTTTTGAAAACAAAGGACAAAATGATGCGTTAATTATAAAAATAAATAATACCGGCGAATTACTTTGGCAACAAACCTTTGGCGGTTCTAAAATCGATTTTTTATACGATATTACAGTATTAAATAATACTAGTATTATTGCTGTTGGCGAGTCGAATAGCTTTGATAAAGACATACCAGAAAACAAAGGTTTTATAGACGCACTAATAATTAAATTATGATAAAAAGAATTACTTATTTAGCACTAGTTTCTGTACTATTTTTAACAGGTTGTAAAGACGAAAAAGATTGTTGTGTTTTTCCTGAAGAGATAATAACAACCCTAAACTTTACACATAACTGGAACGGTAAAGAAATTACAAATCAAGAATTAAACGAACTTAAATTTACTACAGAAAACGGAGAAAAAATAAGTATCGAAAGGCTGCGTTATTTAATTTCAAATCTAAGTTTAGTTGGTGGCGATAATCAGTTTTTAATAGACTTCGGCGAAAATTCTGGCACAAATATTTCTTTAACAGATATTTCACCTGGTACTTACAATCTTAAATTTACATTTGGCTTACAAGACATAGCCAATAAAGATGGTGAATATCAATTATTAAATTCTGTAAACTTTAATGTTCCGGCAATGCTTGGTGGTGGTTATCATTACATGCAATTTGATGGTAAATTTTTAAATAATAATGATGAAGAAACTGGTTTTAATTTTCATGCAATAAGAGCTGTTGACAGAACAAACCCAAACGATTTAAAATTTGAAGACACTTCTTTTGAAGTAGATTTGGGCACTGTAGAAATTGTAAAAAACACTACTATAGAAATTAAAATGGATGTTTCAGAATGGTTTAAAACCCCAAATACATGGAATTTAAATGAACTACACACCGTTTTAATGCCAAATTTTGAAGCTCAAAAAATGATAAGCGAAAATGGTAAATCTGTGTTTACTTTAGGCAAAATAAATTAACAAAATGAAAACCTATTTCGTGTACTTTTTTTCTTTTTTACTTTTGATGAATTGCGCATCCAAAGAAGAAGATTTATATACACCAATTGCATATAATTTACAAATACCAGAGCTTTTTTCTGATAAATTAATTGCTCCTATATTTCCTGTAGACAATCCCTTAACAATAGAAGGTATAGCTTTAGGTAAAAGACTTTTTTTTGATAAGATACTTTCAAGAGATAATTCACAATCTTGTGCTACTTGCCATAACGCAGCAAAAGCTTTTACAGATAACAAACAATTTAGTAGAGGTGTAAGCGGTAATTTTGGCAAAAGAAACACAATGCCGTTATTTAATTTGGCATGGAATTTTGATGAACTTTTTGCCTGGGATGGTAAAGAATTTGGCTTAGAAACTCAAGCTTTAGAACCAGTTACAAACCCTATAGAAATGCACGCTAACTGGGTTAATATTGCAGAAAAATTGAATCAAAACGAAACCTATATAAATTTGTTTTTGCAAGCTTTTGGTTCAGAAAAAATAGATTCTACTCTTGTTACCAAAGCAATTGCTCAATTTGAAAGAACATTGATTTCTGGCAATTCTAAATTTGATAAATACTTAAAAAGTGAAGCCACATTAACAGAAAGCGAAACAAATGGTTTTAATGTTTTTATGGATGAAGAAAGAGGTGATTGTTTTCATTGCCACGGTAGTAACAACAACCCACTATGGACAGATAATAAATTCCATAACAATGGTTTAGATACAAATTTTACTGATTTAGGCTTAGGTAAAATCACCGGAGACCCTAATGATAACGGTAAATTTAAATCTCCGTCTATCAGAAACTTAGCATTTACCGCACCTTATATGCACGATGGTAGATTTACAACTTTAGACGAAGTTATCAATCACTATTCAGAAGGGTTAAAAAGATCTTCTACAATAGATCCATTAATGAAAAAAATTAACCAAGGTGGCGTTAATTTAACAGCCAAAGACAAAGCAGACTTAAAGGCTTTTTTACTTACATTAACAGACTACGAATTTGTTAACAATCCTGCCTTTCAAAAATAATCAATAAAACCAATTGGTTTATTAGGTTTCATAATACAACTTCTTCGTTTTTCTTCTAGTTATATTGTATATTTGCAGACAGTTTAGATTTAATCTATTTAAAATTATGATAAAAGTTTCAGACTCAGCAAAAAAGAAAGTCGTAGAACTAATGACAGACGACGGCTTTAATGCAGCAACAGACTATATAAGAGTTGGTGTAAAAAGTGGTGGTTGTTCGGGTTTATCTTACGATTTAACTTTTGATAATAAAAAAGAAGAAAACGATAAAGTTTTTGAAGAGAATGACGTTAAAATTATTGTCGACAAAAAAAGCTTTTTATATTTAGTAGGAACTACTCTAGAATATTCTGGTGGTTTAAACGGAAAAGGGTTTGTTTTTAACAATCCTAACGCAAATAGAACTTGCGGTTGTGGAGAAAGTTTTTCACTTTAAAATTTAGAAAAAGATGTCAAAGTATACCGAAGAAGATTTAGAACAAGAATTAAAAACCCAAGAATATAAGTATGGGTTTTATACAGATATAGAAAGCGATACATTTCCGGTTGGTTTAAATGAAGATGTTGTTCGTGCAATCTCAAAAAAGAAAAATGAGCCAGAATGGATGACCGAATGGCGATTAGAAGCTTTTAGAGTTTGGGAACAAATGGAAGAACCAGAATGGGCTAATGTAAATTACGAAAAACCAAATTTTCAAGACATTGCATACTATTCTGCACCAAAAAAGAAACCAAAATTAAACTCTTTAGACGAGGTTGACCCAGAGTTGTTAGACACTTTTAAGCGTTTAGGAATCTCTTTAGATGAACAAAAGAAACTAGCAAACGTTGCAGTAGATATTGTAATGGATTCTGTTTCTGTTGCTACAACCTTTAAAGAAACTCTTGCAGAAAAAGGAATTATTTTTATGCCAATTTCTGAAGCAATACAAGAGCATCCAGAATTAGTTAAAAAATATTTAGGTACTGTTGTACCAACTAAAGATAATTTTTACGCAGCATTAAATTCGGCTGTTTTTTCTGATGGATCTTTCTGCTACATTCCTAAAGGTGTAAAATGCCCTATGGAATTGTCTACGTATTTTAGAATTAACGAAGGCGGAACAGGACAATTTGAAAGAACCTTAGTTGTTGCAGATGCTGGTAGTTATGTTTCTTACTTAGAAGGATGTACAGCACCAAGTAGAGATGAAAACCAATTACATGCAGCTGTTGTAGAATTAATTGCAATGGACGATGCAGAAATTAAATACTCTACAGTGCAAAACTGGTATCCTGGTAATAAAGAAGGTAAAGGTGGTGTTTACAATTTTGTAACCAAAAGAGGTTTGTGTGAAACAAATGCAAAAATCTCTTGGACACAAGTAGAAACTGGTTCTGCAGTTACTTGGAAATATCCTTCTTGTGTATTAAAAGGAAACAATTCTGTAGGCGAATTTTATTCAATTGCAGTAACAAACAACCATCAACAAGCAGATACTGGTACAAAAATGATTCACTTAGGTAAAAACACTAAGTCTACAATTATTTCTAAAGGTATTTCTGCAGGAAAATCTCAAAACTCTTATAGAGGTTTAGTACAGATAAATTCTAGAGCAGAAAACGCTCGTAATTTCTCTCAGTGCGATTCTTTATTAATGGGTAACGAATGTGGTGCACACACTTTTCCTTATATAGAAACTAAAAACAAATCTGCACAAATAGAACACGAGGCTACAACTAGTAAAATTGGTGAAGATCAACTATTTTACTGTAACCAACGTGGTATCGACACAGAAAAAGCAATTGCTTTAATTGTAAACGGATTTAGTAAAGAGGTTTTAAATAAGTTACCAATGGAGTTTGCTGTTGAAGCTCAAAAATTACTAGAAATTTCTTTAGAAGGAAGTGTTGGTTAATCAATAATAACCAATCACAAAATATATAATTATAAAAATAATGCCGATAGCATAAAGCTAAAAGCCAATAGCATAAATAAGATGTTAAAAATAGAAAATTTACAAGCAAGTATAGACGATAAATCAATTTTAAAAGGATTGAATTTAGAAGTAAAAGCAGGAGAAGTTCATGCAATTATGGGACCAAACGGTGCAGGAAAAAGTACTTTGGCTAATATTATTGCAGGTAAAGAAGACTATGAAGTTACTAATGGTTCTATCGAATTAGATGGTGAAGATATTAGTGAACTTGCACCAGAAGAAAGAGCACATAATGGTGTGTTTTTATCTTTTCAATATCCAGTAGAAATTCCTGGTGTTTCTGTTACAAACTTTATAAAAACAGCTATTAACGAAACAAGAAAAGCAAAAGGTTTAGAAGACATGCCTGCAAAAGACATGTTAAAAATGATTCGTGAGAAATCTGAATTATTAGAAATAGATCGTAAATTTTTATCTCGTTCTTTAAACGAAGGTTTTTCTGGTGGAGAAAAGAAACGTAACGAAATCTTTCAAATGGCAATGTTAGAGCCAAAATTAGCCATCTTAGATGAAACAGATTCTGGTTTAGATATTGATGCTTTGCGTATTGTTGCTAACGGTGTAAATAAATTAAAATCTAAAGATAACGCGGTAATTGTTATTACACACTACCAACGTTTATTAGATTATATCGTACCAGATTTTGTACACGTTTTACACGACGGTAAAATTGTAAAAAGTGGCGATGCTTCTTTAGCGTTAGAGCTAGAAGCAAAAGGTTACGATTGGATTAAACAAGAATTGGTGTAAATAAGTTTACAGTAGCAGTATACAGTTTAAAAATTGCATACTGAAACTAAAAACTGAAAACTGAAAAAATGGAATTAAAAGATAAATTATTATCATCGTATGTAGCTTTTGAAAATAAAGTTGATACAGATTCAGATATTCATGATATTAGGTCTAAAGCGCTTCAAACATTCGAAGAGTTAGGTTTTCCTACAAAAAAACTAGAAACTTGGAAATATACTTCTTTAAACTCTGTTTTAAAGCAAGATTACAGCTTGTTTCCTAATAAAGATAATGCAATTCAATTAGCTGATGTTAAGAAGTATTTTATTCACGATATAGATGCTTACAAACTTGTTTTTATCGACGGTAAATACAGTTCTTTTTTATCTGAAACTACACACGATACTTTTGATGTTTGTTTAATGTCTGCGGCTTTAAATAAACCAAAATACAAAACTGTAATAGATAATTATTTTAACAAAATTGCAAAAGAAGACAATTTAACTTCTTTAAATACTGCTTTTGCTAACGAAGGTGCTTACATCTATATTCCTAAAAATGTAGAAGTAGAAAAACCTATTCAAATTATAAATTTTACAACAGGTACAGAAGCTGCTACCATGCTACAACCAAGAAATTTAATTGTAGCAGAGCAAAATGCACATGTTCAAATTATAGAGCGTCATCAAAGTTTAACTTCTAACCCAGTTTTAACAAATTCTGTTACAGAAGTTTACGCAGCAAAAGATGCAACTGTAGATATTTATAAAATTCAGAATGATGATTTAAACGCATCTTTAGTAGACAATTCTTACATAGAACAAAAATCTAATTCTGTTGTTTCTGTTCATACATTTTCTTTTGGTGGAAATATTACTAGAAATAACTTAAACTTTTTCCAAAGAGGAGAACATATAGATTCTATCTTAAAAGGAATTACTATTTTAGAAGGTAAACAACACGTAGATCATCATACTTTAGTACATCATATAGAACCTAATTGCGAGTCTCATCAAGATTACAAAGGTATTTATGATGAAAGATCTACAGGAGTTTTCAACGGAAAAGTAATTGTTAATAAAGAAGCTCAAAAAACAAATGCTTATCAACAAAATAATAATGTTTTAGTAAGTGATAAAGCAACAATTAACGCCAAGCCTCAGCTAGAAATTTTTGCAGATGATGTTAAGTGTTCTCATGGTTGTACAATTGGTCAATTAGATGACGAGGCTTTATTTTACATGCAACAACGTGGTATTCCTAAAAAAGAAGGAAAAGCATTATTGATGTTTGCATTTGCAAATACGGTTTTAGAAAGTGTTAAAATACCAGAAGTTAAACAACGTATTGCAAAATTAATTGCAAATAAATTAAACGTAAAAATAGGTTTCGATTTATAGTATATAAGTCAAACACTGTATCGTTTGCATTCATAATAACTTAAGTTAGTTTGTAATTTTGTTACAGACTAATCACTAAAAATTATTATTATGAATAAAAGTATTAAAACAGTATTGCTAATTGTTGGGCTTATTTTAACTATTTACGGAATCTACACAATGATTCAGCCAGAAACACAAGTTTCTATTGGAGATTTAGATTTGGTAGAAGCACAAGACAACACAAGTTCTTATATTACTATTGCTATTGGTATTGTTGCCTTGGCGGTAGGATTAATTTCAGGAAAAAAGTAAAATATTTTTACAAAACAGATATAAAACCACTTAGAAATAAGTGGTTTTTTTATTTTACTGCGGATATAATTTCGCTTAAAAACTTATTTTCTTGAAATCCTGATAACCCAAAACGAACAACTACCAATTCTTCATCTGGTAAAATATAAACTCTTTGCCCTTGATAACCATCTGCATAATACATGTTTTTTGGCACATCTTTGTAACCACCATTTGTGTTTAACCAAAATTGAGCACCATAAATTCCGTTTGATGTTGGCGTTGGTGTGGTAGCATAATCTACCCAATCTTTAGTAAACAATTCTTCTCCGTTCCAATTTCCATTTTTAAGGTATAAAAGCCCGAATTTTGCCCAATCTCTTGCTGTTGCCCAAGCGTATGAAGAAGCTACGTAATTTCCGGCTAAATCTGTTTCCACAATCATAGAATTCATACCAATTTTATCTATAAAATTTGTATACCAAAAATCTAAATATTCTTGATGTGTATTAAATTGCTTTCTTAAAATTTTAGATAATAAATTAGACGTTCCAGAAGAATAATTCCAAGTTGCATTTGGTTTTCCTGCAAAAGGTTTTTCTTCTTGCATTTTTGTCATGTCTCTTTCTAAAAACAACATTTTTGTTGCATCAGAAATTTCATCATAATTCTCGTCCCATTCTAAACCAGAATTCATTTGTAATAAATTATGAATCGTAATGTCTTTTCTAGCGTCTTTTTGCCAAGAATCTATTGGTGCTTTGTCTTGTATATCTATTTTATTTTGATGCTGTAAAATACCGTAAACAGTGCTCATAATACTCTTTGTCATAGACCAACCTAAAATTCTTGAATCTTTTGTAAAACCATTAGCGTATTTTTCTGCTATTATTTGATCTTTATAAACAACAACCACGGCTCTAGAATTATCGTTTTTTCCGAAGATATTATTTACAGCATTTGTTACTTTATCATAATTTACATTTTCAAAAACAGTATCTTTTTGCTCTGCATTACCATAAGGAAATGCAGTTGTATTATCAGGTTTTAAACGAACCGGTTTTAAATAAGTAGCAGTTTCATCCTCTCTATTTAATGTTAAAACGGCACCTAAACCTTCTCTATAAATTGCTTTTCTAGTTAATAAACCAAAAGCAGATGACGAAGCAGATTTTAAAGATGGATCTACTTTATCTGTAGCCAAATTTACAGGAGAAAAATTATTATCTGTTGTATCTGTAAACTCTAAAGTTCTTTCACCAAGATATACAGAAGATGCTGTATTTTTTGCTGAGTAGCCTGCCAAAATATTCAACTTCGGATAATTATAAATTACCGCTATAATTAGTATTACTGATAATAAAAGTAGGGTTCGTTTCAGAAATTTCATAAAAAAGTAAGTTTGATTATGTAAAAATAACAAATAACAATGCTTTGGCTGTTTTAAAAGAAATAAATAATGCTACTTTATCAAATAATGAAAAGGCAAATGCAATTTCCAATATTCAAAACGGAGTTGGTTTTTTAGTAAAATTGGTTTCTAAAGTTGTATAATAAGAAAATCTTATTCGCTTTTTTACAAGTTTAAAAAATCATGCTTTATCTTTGTAGTAAATATATTTTCTATGATAAATGTTGATAAAATTCGAGAAGACTTTCCAATTCTTAAAAGAACTGTACACGGAAAACCTTTAGTATATTTTGATAATGCAGCTACTTCACAAACACCACAAGTTGTAATAGATACTATTGTAGATTACTATAGTAACTATAATGCTAATATTCATAGAGGTGTGCATACTTTAAGTCAAGAAGCAACCGACAAATATGAAGAAGCAAGAGTTAAAATTCAGCAACATTTTAATGCAAAAAACACTTACGAGATTATATTAACTTCTGGTACAACACACAGTATTAATATGATTGCCTCTGGATTTTCTGCATTGTTAGAAAAAGATGATGAAATTATCGTTTCTGCTTTAGAACATCATTCTAATATTGTGCCATGGCAAATGTTATGCGAAAAAACAGGTGCTATCTTAAAGGTAATCCCGATGTTAGAAGACGGTTCTTTAGACATAGAAGCTTATCATACTATAGTAAACCAAAAAACAAAATTGGTTTTTTGTAACCATGTTTCTAATGCTTTAGGAACTGTAAATCCTATTGAAGAAATTATTGCCAAAGCACATCAATTTAATGCAGCTGTTTTAATTGACGGTGCACAAGCAACACCGCATATAAAACCAGATGTACAAGCTTTAGATGTTGATTTTTATGTAGCATCTGCTCATAAACTTTGTGGTCCGACAGGTGTTGGTATGTTGTATGGTAAAGAAGAATGGTTAGAGAAATTACCTCCGTATCAAGGTGGCGGAGAAATGATTGCTACAGTTTCTTTTGAAAAAACTACTTATGCTGGTTTACCTCATAAATTTGAGGCAGGTACACCAAACATTTGTGGTGGTATTGCTTTTGGAACCGCAATAGATTACATGAACTCTGTAGGTTTTAAAAATATAGCAAATTACGAAGATGAGCTGTTAAAATACGGAACAGAACAACTGTTAAAGATAGAAGGTTTAAAAATTTACGGAAACACTTCGAATAAAACGGCTGTAATCTCTTTTAACGTAAAAGAAATTCATCCTTATGATATTGGTGCAATTTTAGATAAACTTGGCATAGCGGTAAGAACTGGCCATCATTGTGCACAACCTATCATGGATTTTTATAAAATTCCGGGCACAGTTAGAGCTTCTTTTTCTTTTTACAATACAAAAGAAGAAATAGATGTTTTTGTTAACGGAGTAAAAAGAGCGGTTAGAATGCTTTCTTAAAAAAGGATATTTATTAAAAATTAAAAAAGGCTGAGAATTTACATTCTCAGCCTTTTTAATTTAAAAATTTTGTTATCCAATTAATAAACCTATATTAGCAATGTTAATAAATTAACTTATTTTATAAAAATTTGATAATTTTTTTTAAATTAAAATAAAAATAGCATAATTTATTAACATATTTTAACAATTATTAAAACCTCCAAAAATTAGAGAAATGATTAAAAAAGGATTATTAGGATTATTAATTGCAGCAGGTACTTTTATGGGATGCCAAGAAAATGACCCAGAAGTAGCTTTAGACCAACAATCAAAAGTAGACATGAGTGACTTTTATGTTCATACAGACGAATATGAAGCAAAAGGTACTTCAAAAAAACAAAAACAATGCTACTCTATGCAAGTATTAAACAGGCAATTAAATGAAATACCTGGTCTATACAAAAAAATGTATGATGTAGAATACGCAACAAGAAAGTTTATAAACGCAAAAGGTAAACCTGTAAAAGGGGGCGGGTCTAATGGTGGCGGTGGAAATTCTTCAGATGTAGATGTTACACCTATCAATGATAATTTGGGCATTATAAACATTCCTGTGTATGTTCATATTGTTTACAGTAACTCAAATCAAAATATAAGTAATGCTCAAGTTACTTCTCAAATTAATGTTTTAAATCAAGATTTTAGAAAAGCAAATTCTGATTTAAATTTACCTTCTGGATCTACATTTGAAAATGATGCAACAGATGCTGGAATAGAATTTACTTTAGCAGGAACATTTAGATATGCTAACTCTAACACTGCTTGGGGTACAAATAATGCTGTAAAAAGTGCTTACCCTCCTATTACACCAAACACACATTTAAACATTTGGGTAGCAGAAATTGGTGGTGGTATCTTAGGATATGCTCAATTTCCTGGAGGAAACTCTGCTACAGATGGTGTTGTAATTTCACCTCAATACTTCGGTACAACAGGATATGTTTCTGCTCCTTTTAATAAAGGTAGAACAGGTACACATGAAGTTGGTCATTACTTAAACTTACGTCATATTTGGGGAGACGGTAGATGTCGCCAAGATGATTTTGTTGTAGATACACCTAGTTCTGATGGACCAAATTATGGGTGTCCAACCTTTCCTACTGTAAACTGTAAAACAACAGATATGACAATGAACTACATGGATTATACTGATGATGCTTGTATGTACATGTTTACAGATGGTCAAAGAAATAGAATGAGAGCATTATTTAATAATGGTGGTGCTAGAGCTTCTTTAATCGGTAACTAATACAAACTTTAATATCATAAAAAAGACGGCTTCATAGTCGTCTTTTTTTATTAAATAAACTTTATTAAGCAACCTAAAACAAAAGCCATCATTATTTATTCGCCATCTTGTGTAAAACTATTTAAATAAAGCCTAAAAAGGCTATTATAAACTAAATAAAATCACTCTGTAGAAAACTAATGAATAATTGAACCTAAAACTTTCGGATATTAAAAAAGGCTGAGAATTTTAATTCTCAGCCTTTTTTATATTATCTATTCTGCTATTTATTTTAAAGCAGGAGAATAGTTTGTTGGGAAATCATCTGCTTTTGCTAAACCATCTGTAGCAACAGTAAAATTACTACCATAAGTAGCATCTATTGCCGCTAAAACTTTATTAGCCATTAAAGCATAACCTCTACCAGTTAAATGAATACCATCTAAACTAACTAAACCACCTGTAACTAAAGAAGGTGTTAGTGTATATCTATCAAACTTAATACCACCAGCTGCTTCACTTAAAATTGCATTTAAGTCTACTAAACCTAAACCTTTTGCAGAAGCAACACTTGTAATTGTAGCATTATAACCGTCTGCAGCTGTTTTTATTTCTAATTGTTCTTGCGGAGTTAACACCCATTTATCACCTAAAGGAAGTGTAACACCTTCTGCAGAAAATTGACCGGCTAAAGTAGCTGGTAAAAGACCGTTACTTTGAGCTATTAAAGCACCAGCAGCAGTCATATTAACTGTACCAATTACAAAACTACTTGGTAATACAAATAAATCTGCAGATGTTGCAGCTCTAGCTTGTCCGTATTGCTGTCCTAATAATGAAGCAACTAAAGGAGCTGCTTGCTCTGGTAAGCCAAGAGACTGTACAAAAGGTACAAAAGTTGGGCTTGCTGCTAAAGTAGCTGTAATTGCAGCAGATAAATCTGTTGCATCTTCATCAAAAATTACAACTGCATTCGTTTCTGTTTCAGAAAATACAATTGCACGTTCTGGTTCTCCTGCACCAACATAAATTTGGTTAACTGCACCATAAACAGAGTTTAATAAAGGTATTTGAGCCTTTAAAGTAGCATCCGAAGGATCTAAAGGATTGTAAGGAACTGTTGTAAAATGAGGTAATAAAGTAATATCTGGTACTGTTGCTAAAACACCTTTAGCTCCATTTGCCGTTAAAGCATTTACCATTCCGTTAAAAGCAGCATCAAAAGTTGCCGCTGGTGTAATCATATCCGATCCATCACCACCAGAAGTTGCATAACCTAAAACATCATTTCCTCCAACTTCAGATAGTGTAAAAAATGTTGGATTTGCAGCAACTGCATCACTTAAAACAGAAGCTGAAGCGCTAGAAGCCATTCTTCCAAAATATGGATTTGCAGCACCATAACCAGGAAAAGTTAAATGAAAACTTTTTGCACCAGGAATTCCGAAATTATGAAATGAAGTTCCGTTTGCTCTAATACCTAAACTAGTTGTTGGTGTATCTGTTAATCTTGTTGGTCCTACACCGTTAAAATATAATCTTGGTGGTTGTACCGCAGTTCCTCCTAAAACAAAACCTCCAATATTATCTTCCATTAATGGTTGGTTAAAATCACCACCACCAACTACACTAAATTTTGAGGCTAATGTGTTCGGAAATGAATTTTCTTGTGCTTTTATAAAAAGTGCACCGTCTGTAAAACCTGCAGTAAAAGAAGCTCCTACTGCTACATAGTTAGAAAAATCTACACCATTAGCATCAATTTGCACAACTGGTCCTGTTTCTTCTACAATTGGATCTAAATCGTTATTTACATCACAAGATGTAATACCAATTGATAAAAGTAATAATCCTATATATTTATAATTCTTCATATAATATCGTATTTTTTATTAGTTATTAATTGTCCAAGAAATGTAGTATTGAGAACCGATGGCTCCAACTCCTGGCGCACTAAAATATTCTTTACCACCTAAGTTAGCACCACCTAACTTAAATACAGATTTAATACTTGGTACAGAATAGTTAATTTGAGCATCTATTAAAGTTCTAGACTCGATAGTAGCGTCTAAGAAAGTAGATTCCCATAAGTAATCTCCTTGCCATCTTGCATTAATATTAAAACCAAAGTTTTCAAATAAATTTGGATTTCCAAACTGTAATTTTACTTTGTGCTCTGGTGTATTAAAACCTGCCTCGAAATCTGGATCTGAAGATTGATCAAAATCGAACTTAGCATAAGTATAATTTACACCTAAATCGAAACCATTTAAAATTTTAGTATTTAACCCTAAAGAAGCACCATAAGAACTAATATCTGCTGTTGTATTTGTATATACTTGAAAAGCTTTAAAATCTCCGTTTTGAAGCGCTAATAAAGACAAACTGTTATCTCCTACTGTACCGTAAAAAGGAACTAAAACATTTTTACCAGAGATAAAATTATTATAACTGTTGTAGTATGCACTTAAATCTACAGTAATTCTAGATTCGCCAGTATTTACTAAACCTCTATATCCTAATTCGAAAGCAGTAACTTCTTCTGGCTTTACTAATGGTGCTGCAGAAGCTGCAGGCGCCCCATTTTGAACTGAACTAGCAGAAAAAGAATTTTCGTATGCTAATCTACCAGAAAGTGTAGTTGTAGAACCACCAACTAATGGTTGTCCTGCAGTACTTACATTTAAAGGAGAACTTGTATATCTATCTAAATTATCTGGTGCAGAACCTACTAAAATTGCAGCACCTGCATCTAAACCAATATATTGATCTTGAGTTGTTGGATTTCTAAATCCTTTTTGAAAAGAAGCTCTAAAGTTATCATTCTTATTCTCTCCGGCAGCATATGCTAAAGATATTCTTGGAGAAAAGTTTCCGTCGAAGTTTTGTGCTTTATCATAACGAATAGAAGCTGTAAACTTTAAACGATCTTCTTCTAAAAACTTTTTCTGCATTTGAGTGTAAACACCAAATTCATCATAATCTATAGCACCATCATAATCTGTAAAAATACTACCATTAGAATTTAAAGAATATCTTCTGTAAGAACCACCAACTTGAAATTCTGCCCAATCGATTAGATCTTGAAAATTGTAGTTTAAATCACTGTGGTATAATTTAGTTTGATCTTGAAATCTAGCACCTGTAACTAAGTTAGGATCTGCAGTAACTTGGTCGAATGCAGATTGAAACTCGCTAGTACCAGGAATTAAACGCCCAGTATCTGCCGCCGCTCTTGCTGCCGCATGAGAACCAGTTACCAAATAAGTACCTGCATATTGTGTAAACCAATCTTGATCTGATTTCCATTTTCTGTTAACGTTAATTGCAGCAAAACGAGAATCGTAAGAGTTACCTGCGTCTTCTGTTGTAACATAACCTCTCACAAAAAAGTTTTTCCCTTTTAACTCTAATTTTTGTTGCGCTAAATAAAAGTCTCTAATATTATATCTGTTTGCACCTTGATAAATTGTGTTACCTACACCAAACTTAGAGTTAAAAATTAATTCTAATCTATCATCTCCAAAAGGACGGTAATGTAAAGCTGTATTTAATTTAACACTTTTTGCTTCATAATCTTTCATTAAATCTACTTCTTGGTAACCAGTTCTACTAACTCTACCAACAGCACCACCTAAATCAATAGCAACCTCGTCACCATAAATATTTAAACCATCATAATCGTTAATAGATCTATCTCCTGCAGCGTATTTACCGTTTGCTGTATTTCTATAATCTGTTGCATACCATTCTGTTCCTTTTAAATAAGAAAGAGACGCTTTTGCTGCCAATTTATCAGAAAAAGCATATGCCATTCTAATACTAACATCATGAAAACTATTGTCTCCTGCTGCTTTTTGGCTTGTTAAACCGTATTTATAAGAAAAACTGATTCCTTGATCGTTAAAAGGGCTTCTACTTGTCATGAACATAATACCGTTAAATGCATTTGCACCATATAATGCAGAAGAAGCTCCTGGTAATAATTCAACTGTATTTACGTCTAACTCAGACATTCCTAAAAGGTTACCGATTGCAAAATTTAATGCTGGCGAAGAATTATCCATACCATCTACTAATTGCATAAAACGTGTATTTGCAAATGTTGCAAAACCTCTAGTGTTTACAGATTTAAATGTTAAACTGTTTGTATTAACATCTACACCTTTTAAGTTTTCTAACCCATCGTAAAAAGATGGTGCAGAAGTATTTTTAATAGCTCTTGCATCTAGTCTTTCTACAGTAACCGGAGACTCCATAATACGTTCTGGAGTTCTAGAAGCAGACACTACAATTTCATCTAAAGATGTTTCATTTTCTGTTAAAGAAACAGTAACTTTTTGATTGTTTTTTGTTACCTCTATCTTTTCCATTTTGTAACCTAATACAGAAACTTCTAAAGTAAACGGCGGATTATCTGAAACTTTTAGCACAAAATTTCCATCAAAATCTGTATTAGTACCTACAGCTTTATTTTCAATTTTAATATTTGCACCTGGAAGTGTCTCTCCTGTTTTTGCATCTTTAACTGTACCAGTTACTGTGGTTTGTGCAACCATAGTAATACTGCTAAAAGCTATAAATGCAATTAGTAAAATCTTTTTTATCATAATTTGAATTAATTTGTTAACTAATATGCAAAATACAATTTTTTTTGAATTATTTATTATTTGGGTGTCAATTTTATGTAATCAATAAAAAATAGGCATAAAAATAAGGTATCTAACATTCGAAAAAATTATTTTTCTATGAATTTAAACATTCAGAAATTGTACATTTGTTACTATTAAAATTAGATCCGCTTGAAGGTAGTTAATGATATTGCAAATTTCTCTACAAACGAAAAAACTTTTGTAACAATTGGTACTTTTGATGGTGTTCATTTTGGGCATCAGAAAATATTAGAAAAACTAGTATCTGAAGCAAAAAATGCTGGAAAAAAATCTGTTTTACTTACTTTTTTTCCGCATCCAAGAATGGTTTTACAAAAAGATGCAACCATAGAGTTGATAAATACTATTGACGAACGTGCAAAATTGTTAGAAAAAACAGGTTTAGACTACTTAATTATTCATCCTTTTAGTAAAAAATTTTCTAGAACTACAGCTTTAGAGTTTGTAAGAGATATTTTAGTGAACACTTTTAATATTTCTAAATTAATTATTGGATACGATCATCATTTTGGTAAAAATAGAGAAGGTAATATAGAGCAATTAACAGAATATAGCCATTTATATGATTTTACGGTAGAAGAAATTCCGGCTCAAGATATAGATGATGTTTCTGTAAGTTCTACAAAAATTAGACGCGCTTTACATGCTGGTAATTTAAAAACAGCCAATAACTATTTAGGCTATAATTTTTTATTGAATGGTAAAGTTGTAAATGGCAAAAAATTAGGGGGTAAAATTGGTTTTCCTACGGCAAATTTAGACGTTAAAGAGACGTATAAATTAATTCCAAAAACAGGTGTTTATGTTGTAAAGTCAATTATAAACTCTAAAACAATTTTTGGTATGATGAATATTGGTAACAGGCCAACTGTTAACGGAAACCATCAAACAATCGAAGTACATTTTTTTGATTTTAACGAAGATTTGTATGACAAGAATTTAACAGTAGCCTTGATTTATTTTCTAAGAGATGAACACAAATTCGATTCGATAGAAAACTTAATTCTTCAACTAAAAAAAGACGAAGAAACTGCCCGAGATTACATCAAAAATAATTGTGAATTGTAGTAATTATCAATTTATTTATTCTAAAATAATTCTCCTTTTTAAGCTTACTTATTTATTTACGAATTCGTGGTAAAACTGCAGCACAAATTATATATTTGCATTTCATAATTCATAGAAAATATGTTACAAGTACAATTTATTAGAGACAACAAAGAAACTGTTTTAAAGGGTTTAGCAAAACGTAATTTTGCAAACGCAGAAACAATTGTAGAACAAGTTTTATCGGCAGATGAAAACAGAAGAGCAGCGCAAGTTTCTCTTGATAACACTTTGGCCGAATCTAATAAATTATCCAAAGAAATTGGTGGTCTTTTTAAGTCTGGTGAAGTTGATAAAGCAAATGTTTTAAAAGAAAAAACTAGTCAGTTAAAAGAACAATCTAAAGAATTAACAGAAAAATTAGCTACTTTTTCTGATGAATTACAAGGTTTGTTATATCAAATACCAAACGTACCTCACGCTTCTGTAAAAGCAGGAAATTCTGAAGAAGACAATGAAAATATTTTTAGCGAAGGCACAATACCAAATTTAGGCGAAAATGCTTTACCACATTGGGAGTTAGCTAAAAAATATGATATTATAGATTTTGAATTAGGAACTAAAATTGCTGGTGCTGGTTTTCCTGTTTACAAAGGTAAAGGGGCAAGATTACAGCGTGCTTTAATTAACTATTTTTTAGACAAAAATGTTAAAGCGGGTTATAAAGAAGTACAAGTACCACATTTGGTAAATACAGATTCTGCAACTGCAACTGGGCAATTACCAGATAAAGACGGACAAATGTATCATTCTACAGTTGATGATTTATATTTAATACCAACTGCAGAAGTGCCAATTACCAATATGTTTCGTGGTAATTTATTACAAGAAACAGATTTTCCTATAACTGTAACAGGGTATACACCTTGTTTTAGAAGAGAAGCTGGTAGTTATGGCGCACATGTACGTGGTTTAAACAGATTGCACCAATTTGATAAAGTAGAAATTGTACGCATAGAACATCCAGAGAATTCTTACAATGCTTTAAACGGAATGGTAGAGCATATTAAAGATATTTTAAGAGAACTAAAATTACCTTACAGAATCTTACGCTTGTGTGGTGGCGATACAGGTTTTACATCTGCATTAACTTTTGATTTTGAATTGTTTTCTACAGCACAAGACCGTTGGTTAGAAATTAGTTCTGCTTCTAATTTCGAAACTTTTCAAGCAAATAGATTAAAGCTACGTTTTAAAAATAAAGAAGGTAAAAGCGAATTAGCACACACTCTTAACGGTAGTTCTTTAGCTTTACCTAGAGTTTTAGCAGGTATTTTAGAAAATTACCAAACTGCAGACGGAATTAAAATACCAGATGTTTTAGTACCTTATTGTGGTTTTGATATGATAAATTAATTTTAATACAACGTATTCAGTTTCGGTTTGCAGTTCTTAATCATCTTTAGATAAAATTTAACTGTAAACTGATACTGAAAACGAACCTAGTTAGCAATAACAGCTACCATTAGTCTTTTATATTTATTCATTTCTACTAAGGCATTTAAGTAAGCACTTATTTGTCCTTTTTGCATAAATTCTATAGAGTTTCTTTTTGCAGCTTCGTATTGGGTAGAAAAAGTTTTCATAATTTTAAGTTTTAATTAGTTATTACATCCTACAGACAAGTTTTGTGCCAAAATGTTACAAAGAAGATGTAAAATACGTTTGGTTTAATAAAAAATTAACATAAATCTTAAGTATCTTTGATTTTGATGAAGAGAATATTTCTACTTATTTTTCTAGCAATTAATACCTTAGCAGTGTCACAAAACAAAGTGCAAACAAATGCTAAAAATAATTACCTCTTAGCAGAAAATTATTATCGAGAAGGTGCTTATGAAAAAGCTACACAAATTTATAAGAAACTTTATACTTCTAGCCCTTTTAATACTACGTATTTAAGTAGATTAATTTCTTGTTACCAAGAAACAGATCAATTTATTTTAGCTGAAAACTTATTAAAAAGCAGAATTAAAGCGAACAAAAGTCAGGCATATTTATACGTTTATTTAGGCTACAATTATCAAAGACAACAACAAGCAGAAAAAGCTTCAGAAAATTATAAACTAGCGTTAAATTCTTTGGATAAAATGCCTTCTTATGGCGGAATAATAGGACGCTTGTTTAAAGATTATAATCTACTTGATAATGCAATTTTGGCATATGAGAAAGCCATGGAAGCTAACAAAAACGCAAATTATAATTTTCAAATAGCTCAAATTTATGGTGAAAAAGGCGATTTTAAAAAAATGTTTGAATCGTACATAGATTTAGTTGATAAAAATGAACAATATTTCGACCTTGTACAAAGATATACTAGCAAATACATTACAGATGACGCAGAAAATGAGGCAAACATTTTATTTAGAAAAACACTTTTAAGAAAATCTGCTAGTAACCCAAAAGATGTTTGGAATGTTTTGTTAAGTTGGCTTTTTACACAACAAAAAGACTATAACAAAGCCTTTATACAAGAAAATGCGCTTTACCAAAGAAATACACAAGATCTAGGGGCAATTTTTACATTAGGTAAAATTGCATTCGAAAATAATTCTTTTGAAGCTGCTAAACAGTGTTTCGATTTTATAGTAGAAAAATCATCTACCAAAAGCGAAACTATTAATGCACATTTATTTTTGATGAAAATTGCCATAGAAACTAAGAATCCAGAAACAGAAAACCTTTTCAAAAAGTTGTTTTTAGTTTTTGGTAAAAACAGTGCAACTATAAAATTACAAGTTGCTTATGCAGATTATTTAACGTTTTCAAAAAACGAACCTCAGCAAGCAAATACAGTTTTAGAAGAAGCGTTAAGTTATGCAAACTCAAAATTTGATAAAGCAAGAATTAAACTAAAACTTGGCGACGTTCTTGTGTTTACTAACAAATTTAATAAAGCACTAATTTATTTTTCTCAGATTCAAACACAACTAAAAAATCACGAATTAGCACAAGAAGCAAGGTTTAAAGTAGCACAAACTAGCTATTTTAAAGGTGATTTCGAATGGGCAAAAGCACAATTAAAAGTTTTAAAAGGTTCTACAACACAATTAATTGCCAATGATGCCGTAAACCTATTTTTAAAAATATCAGACAATGAACCTGTAGATTCTATACCGTCTGGATTAAAGCAATTGGCAAAAGCAGAATTACTTGCTTTTCAAAATAAAGACAAAGCCGCATTATCAGAATTAAACTCGTTATTTACAAGAAAAGATATTTTTATAAATGGATTTATTCCTAGCGAAGTAATCTATGATGATGTACTGTTTTTTAAGGCAAAACTTCTTATCAAACAAAAAAAATATGAAGAAGCAATAACAGCTTTAAATAAAATTATAGCAGCAGATAATCAAGGTTTTTTAACAGATGATGTTTATTTTATGATGGCAGAAACCTATAACAATCATCTTAAAAACTCAGAAAAAGCACAAGAATATTATCAAAAAATAATTTTCGATCACACCTCTAGTATCTATTTAGTAGATTCCAGAAAGAAGTTTAGAAAATTAAGAGGCGATAATGTTTCGCAATAAAAAATCAATAACAATAAAAAGTTTAAAATGTATATATATAACGTAACAGTAAACATAGATAACACTGTACATAAAGAGTGGTTAACTTGGATAGAATCTCATGTCGTAAAAGTTTTAGACACGGGTAAATTTACATCAGCAAAACTTACAGAAGTTTTAATAGAAGAAGAAATGGGCGGTAAAACATATTCTATACAATATACTGCAGCGTCTAGAGAAGATTTAGAATCTTATTATAAAGAAGATGCCGATAGTTTACGTGTAGAAGCTTTAAGAAAGTTTGCAGATAAAATGTTAGCTTTTAGAACAGAATTAAAGATTGTAAAAGAGTTTTTTCCAACAAGTGTAAGCAATTAGATGAATTTATTTTTTTATAATAACAGAAAAAAGATACGAGCTTTTAGTATTTTATTATTGCTATTAGGCGCAATTCTTGCTTTTCTAAATTGGGGTATAGAACCAGAAGAGACTATTGCTGGTTTTCTAGTTGGTTTAGGTTTTGGTATACTTCTACTTTCTTTCAATCTTAAAAAAGAATAAAACAAGTATTATTTAAAGCGAAAAGAGCGTTTGTATAATTTTATAACTATATAAAAATTACGCCTTTTAAACTGTACCTTTGCCTTAGAAAGATAAAAACAAAGATTGTGTCTGTAAAAGCAAAAAAACATTTAGGTCAACATTTTTTAACGGATGAAAGTATCGCAAAAGATATTGCAGATGCTTTAACAGAAAACGGTTATGACGATGTCTTAGAAATAGGACCAGGAATGGGTGTTTTAACCAAGTATTTATTAGAAAAGAAAGCAAAAGTTACTGTAATGGAATTAGACAGAGAGTCTGTTGCATATTTACACGACACTTTTCCTTTAGAACATATAAACTTAGACACATCTAAAGAGCATTTTTCTATAATCGAAGGCGATTTTTTAAAGAAAAATATTCAAGAAATATTTCAAAAAAAGCAAGTAGCAATTATTGGAAACTTCCCGTACAATATTTCTACCCAAATTGTTTTTAAAGCAATAGAAAATAAAGAATTCGTACCAGAATTTGCAGGTATGTTTCAAAAAGAAGTTGCTATGAGGGTGGCAGAAAAAGAAGGAAGTAAAATTTACGGAATCCTATCTGTTTTAACGCAAGCTTTTTTTGATGTAGAATACTTATTTACGGTACCGCCAACAGTATTTAATCCGCCACCAAAAGTAGATTCTGGCGTTATAAGATTAATCAGAAAAAAAGATTATTCTTTACCTGTAGACGAAAAAATATTTTTTAGAGTTGTAAAAACAGCTTTTAATCAACGTAGAAAAATGTTGCGCTCTAGTTTAAAGTCTTTTCAACTTTCGGATTCTTTAAAAGAAGACCCTATATTTGCGAAACGACCAGAACAATTATCTGTTAAAGACTTTATTTCTCTAACACAAAAATTAATAGAAAATGGCATTTGAAATTACTGATGAATTTCTAGAGAATTTAATTGGCTTAATCTATAAAAATGATGATACTGCAATTAAAGTACTTTTTGAAGAGGTGCATTTTGCAGATATTGCAGAGGTTTTAGATGAAGTAAATTTTGATGAAGCTATTTATATTATAAAACTTTTAGATAGCGAAAAAACATCAGAAATTCTTACTGAGTTAGATGAAGATACCAGAGAAAAGATTTTAGAAAACTTATCTGCTAAAGAAATTGCAGATGAAGTTGGAGAAATGGATTCTGATGACGCCGCAGATATTATTGGTGAACTATCAGAAGAACGCCAAGAACGCGTAATAGATGCTTTAGAAGACGATGAATTAGCTGCAGATATTAAAGAACTTTTATCTTACGAAGACAATACTGCAGGTGCTTTAATGGCTAAAGAATTGGTAAAGGTTTATGAAACTTGGACGGTTGCTGGTTGTATGCGTAGAATTAGAGGACAAGCAAAAGAAGTAACCAGAGTACACTCTATTTACGTTGTAGACAAACAAGATAAACTAGTTGGTAGATTGTCTTTAAAAGACTTAATAATTGCCAAAGCAGAACAAAAAATTGCCGAAATTTCTAAAACAAAAGTAGACGCTGTAAACGTTAACGAAAATGATGAGGAAGTTGCTAAAATTATGGCAAAATACGATTTAGAAGCCATACCTGTTGTAGACGACAATAATGTATTATTAGGTAGAATTACAATTGATGATATTGTAGATGTTTTAAAAGAAGAAGCAGATAAAGATTATCAAATGGCTGCTGGTTTAACGCAAGATGTAGATTCTGATGACAGTATTTTCGAACTAACCAAAGCTCGTTTACCTTGGTTATTTTTGGGTTTAGTTGGTGGAGTTGGAGCATTTATTATTATGGAAGGTTTTCATGATATATTTTCTAAATACGGTACACTTTTCTTTTTTACACCATTAATTGCCGCCATGGCTGGTAATGTTGGTGTACAATCATCAGCAATTATTGTACAAGGTTTAGCTAACGATGATGTAAAAGGAAGTATTTATGGCAGATTACTTAAAGAAATGCTTTTAGCGGCTTTAAATGGTGTTATTTTGGCCTTATTTCTATTTATTTTTGTTTGGATTTATAAAGGAGAAGTGAATCTTTCTCTTGCAATTTCTGTATCTCTAGTAGTTGTTATTATTATTGCTGGACTTATAGGAACATTTGTACCATTATTTCTACATAAAAGAGGTATCGATCCGGCAATTGCAACAGGTCCGTTTATTACTACGAGTAACGATATATTTGGAATCTTAATTTATTTTATGATTGCAAAAATGATTTTAGGTATTTAAAAAGCCTTCCTGAATTAACAGAAAGGCTTTCTCCTTTTTCTTCATAATTGTTTAAAAATAAGCCCCTAATCTTATTCTTCGCAATTAATCCCATTCTTTATAGATGATTGAGTTATAATTATCTACAAGACAAATATAATATTAGTAAAAAAACTAACATTGTGGAAATCCGTAATTTGAAATGTTATTTTCCGCAAAAGCAATATTTAGTCGATTACACCTAACTCTTTCGCTTTTAAAATTAAGTCTGTATTGTTATTTGCGTTTAAATCTGTTCTAAGATTTGCCAATTTTGTTTCTATAGATCTCAATTTTACAATAGAACCATCGTTCTTTTTAATAACACCTTCTAAATTGCTTATTTTAGGCTGATTTGGCAACTCTTTTAAGACTTGTATAGCAATATCATCCATTTGTATTTGAACGATGTTTCTACGCATTATTTTCTGATGAATTTCATGCGTATAATAGTAATCATTGGCTAACATTTTAGTTAGCGCAAAACTAATTTCTGATGCATCACATTTACTTTTTAATAAATATGCGTTCGGGTTTAAATTACTAATAACATTATACACTCTATTTGTTTCTGTATGCCCAGTTATTACTGCAATTTTTATGTTAAAATCGTTATTTCTTATGGCTTTAATTAATTCTTCTCCGCCATCTAAATTAGTATCTTCGGTTGTGTTATCGAAACTTAAATCGGTAAATAAAAGCTGAAAAGGTTGGGTGTCTTGATTTTGTTTTATCAGCAAAAAAGCTTCATCACAACTATTAGTTGTTACCACTTCAAAATCTCCTATTTCTTTTAACGAACATAGAATTCCTTGAATAACCAATTGATGATCATCAACAACTAAAATTTTTATTTTATTTTCCATTTTTTGAAACATCAATTTTAATGGTTGTTCCTTTTTCTAGCTCGCTATCAATACTAAAAACACCGTTTAAATCTTCTACTCTTTCTCTAATATTTTTTAAACCTATTCCGGTTTTCTTAACTTCAGCATCAAAACCTATTCCATTATCAGAAATTTCTAAAGTTATTGTTTTTTTATTTTCAGAAAACCTAACAATTAATTTTGTTGCTTCTGCGTATTTCTTGGCATTCTGTATACTTTCTCTAACAGCTAAAAACAAAGTTCTTTTGATAGAATTGTTAATTTCTGTCCAAGAAATAGTATTAATATTTTCTACTTTAATTTTAAAATCAGGTTCAAAGTAATCTGATACTAAGTTTATAATTTGGTCTTTAAATGATACTTTATTAAAGCTCTCGCTACTTAATTGGTGCGATAAATTACGAACGTTCTCTTTAATAATATGTAAGCTTTTTGCTTCTTCTAATTGGTTAGACTTTTCTAATTTTAAATGCAACATTCTAATATCGCCAGCAACCTCATCATGAAGAGATTTAGCAATTTGTTGCCTTTCTTTTTCTCTAGCTTCTACTTGAGCTAATTTAGCTTCAAAAAGTATTTTTTTTCTTCTACTAGCAACTATGTTTGCACCAAAACCAATAAAAAGAATACCAGCACCTGCAATTAAAAAACCAATCGTTTTTTGTTGTTTTTCACTTTTTATGAGTAATTCTTTACGTTGATTTTCTAATTTTAAACTGGTGTTTTCTTTTTCTTTTTTTTCTGTTTCGTAAATAACCTTTGCAAATTGATTTTTTCGAGTTCTTTCTCTAGTAAATAAACTGTCTTTTAACTGAACATATTCTTTAAAATGCTTTTTGGCTGTTTCTCCAAAAGTTAGCTCAGTTAAAAATTGCAAACAATCTAAAACTTGCTCGTTATTTCTTGTTTTTTTACCCAACTCTAAACCAATATAAGCATGTTTTTTTGCCAAATTATATTGTTTATTTTTCATGTAAGCTTCTGCTAATAAACTATGAGAAACACTTTCAGCATAAACAAATTTAGATTTTTTTCTACCTTCTAAAACTGTTTTGTAACCAGAAATTGCTTTATCTATTTTACCTTGTCTAAAATATGCAGAAGATAAGCTACCTAATAAGTTTTGGTATTGTCTTGGGTATTTTATCGCAATACTATCAAAACGTAAACCTTCTTTAAATAAAGTAATTGCTTTATCAAAATTACCTTCATCTACATAAGTTGCACCAATATTATTGTATAAGTTTAGGTAATTTACTTCTCGTCTAGAAGTTACCGTATTAAATTTTGCCAGCTCTCTTGCCTTAAGATAATAAGCTCTAGATTCTTTAGGTCTATTTAAATGTCCTAAAGCATTTCCTAAGGTTTGATATAAAGAAATTAGAGTTCTATATTCTTTATCTTGAGCAGGTTCTATATATTTTAAACCTTCTACAGCAGTTGTTTCGCAACCTAAATAATCGAGTTCTTTAACTTGTAGGATTGCCATAGAAAGCAATCTTCGTCCGGTTTCTACAGAATCTTTTAAGCCAATAAAAATTTTTTTAGATTCTTGATAATAATAAAAACTACTATCTAAATTATTTTTTATTTTATGATTTAAAGCGGCAAAATGGTATGCTTTTGCTAATGAAAAAGAATCTTTACTGCGTTTAAAATGATTTTGTAATTTATTCTTAGAAAAAGTTAAACCTAAAGTATCTTTCGCAAAATAACTTTCTTTGGCATATTCTATGCTAGTTTGTTGTATTAAAGAATCTATTTTTAAATCTTCTAATAACGTAATTGCTTTTTTAAGATATCTAACTTTATTAGATCCTTTAGCATTGTCTAAATAAAAATTTAGTGAGTCTTTTGGTGTTTGTGTAAATGCATTAAAAACTGCAAATACGGTAAATAAAAGTATTAGAGAATTCTCTTTTTTCATAGTTCAAAAAGAAGTGTTTACTTCTTAAATTTATAGCACCATAAAATTAGTCCTTTCATTTATAATAAAAAAGTTTCTATTGTAATTTCTGAAACAAATCCCAAATAACAACACCTGTAGTAACCGAAATATTTAGCGAATGTTTGGTGCCTAATTGCGGAATTTCGATACACATATCGGAAGCATTTACAACTTCTTGTTGTACACCTTTTACCTCGTTACCCATTACAATTGCGTACTTTTCTGTTTTCTTCGGATGAAAAGCATCTAGTTTTGTTGAGTTTTCTGCTTGTTCTATCGCTAAAACTTTTACATTTTCTGTTTTTAGTTTTTCAACTAAAGTTAACGTATCTTCTACATATTCCCAATCAACAGATTCTGTTGCACCTAAAGCCGTTTTATGAATTTCTTTATTTGGTGGCGTAGCACAAATACCACACAAATATATTTTTTCAACTAAAAAAGCATCGCTAGTTCTAAACACAGAACCAATATTATTTAAGCTTCTAATATTGTCTAAAACTACAATAATTGGCGTTTTTTTTACTGTTTTAAACTCATCAACAGTTATTCTACCTAATTCGTTATTTTTTAATTTCCTCATGTTTTAAACTTTTAGCTTTTAGCTTTCTACTTTTAGCTAGTTTGGTATGAAAACTAATGGCTAAGAGCTAAAGGCTAAAGACTTTTTTCTATCTTCGCAAAACTAACAGAAAATTTCTAAAACTTGGCAAAATCAAAAGCTAAAAAGGTTACCCCTTTAATGAAACAATACAATGCAATCAAGAATAAATATCCTGATGCGATGTTGCTTTTTAGAGTTGGCGATTTTTACGAAACTTTTGGTGAAGATGCTAAAAAGGCTGCAGAAGTTTTAGGAATTACGTTAACTAAACGTGGCGCTGGTTCAGATTCTGAAACTGCTTTGGCAGGTTTTCCGCATCATTCTTTAAATACCTATTTACCAAAATTGGTAAAAGCGGGTATGCGAGTTGCTATTTGCGATCAATTAGAAGATCCTAAAATGACCAAAACCATTGTAAAACGTGGTGTTACAGAATTAGTAACTCCTGGAGTTTCTTTAAACGACGAAGTTTTACAAACCAAAACCAACAACTTTTTAGCTGCCGTTCATTTTGATAAAAAACAACTCGGAATTTCATTTTTAGATGTTTCTACAGGTGAATATTTAGTTGCGCAAGGAACTGCAGAATACATCGATAAATTGTTGCAAAACTTTAATCCGAGTGAAGTTTTAGTTCAAAAACAAAACAAACAACAATTTTTAGAACTTTTTGAAAACCGATATTATACTTTTTATTTAGATGATTGGGTTTTTCAAAAGGAATATGCCAACGAAACTTTACAAAATCATTTTGAGGTAAAAAGCTTAAAAGGTTTTGGTGTACAAGATGTTAAAAACGGAATTATTGCTGCTGGTGCAGTGTTGTATTATCTATCGGAAACACAACACAATCAGTTAAAACATATTCAACATATCAGCAGAATTGCAGAGGATAATTATGTTTGGATGGACCGATTTACTGTTCGAAATTTAGAATTGTACAATCCTAACTCTATAAATGCAGTAACACTTTTAGATGTAATAGATAAAACTATTTCGCCAATGGGCGGACGTTTGTTAAAACGTTGGTTGGCACTTCCTTTAAAAAATATCGACGAGATTAAAAATCGTCATGAATTGGTAAAGTTTTTTATAGATTCTGATGATTTTTCTCAGACTGTAACGTATCAATTAAAACAAGTTTCTGATATAGAACGTTTAATTTCTAAAGTTGCAACTGGCAAAGCATCGCCAAGAGAAATTGTACTTTTAAAAGATTCTTTAAAAGCAATTTTACCGATAAAATCATCCGCAGAAAGCAGCAAAAACAACGCTGTAAAATCTTTAGGAAATCAGTTACATACTTGCCAAGATTTAATTGATAAAATTTCTGAAACCTTGTTTGATGAAGCTCCGGTAAACATCAATAAAGGAAATGCGATTGCTAACGGAGTACATCAAGAATTAGATGATTTACGTGCAATTTCGAACTCTGGTAAAGAGTATTTAGATAATATGTTGGCGCGTGAAACCGAGCGTACCGGAATTACAAGTTTAAAAATTGCGTTTAACAACGTGTTTGGGTATTATATTGAAGTTAGAAATACGCATAAAGATAAAGTGCCTGAAGAATGGATTCGAAAACAAACCTTAGTTTCGGCAGAAAGATATATTACTGAAGAGTTAAAAGAATACGAAACTAAAATTTTAGGTGCTGAAGAAAAAATAGCAAAATTAGAACAAGAAATATTTTCTAAATTACTGCAATACATCATTCAATATGTACAAATTGTGCAAGAAAATGCACAAATTATTGCAAAAATAGATTGTTTATTGTCATTCTCTGTTTTAGCAATTGATAATAATTATG
Source organism: Polaribacter marinaquae (assembly GCF_038019025.1). Taxonomy (NCBI): domain Bacteria; kingdom Pseudomonadati; phylum Bacteroidota; class Flavobacteriia; order Flavobacteriales; family Flavobacteriaceae; genus Polaribacter; species Polaribacter marinaquae. The sequence continues at coordinate 2,048,768 of NZ_CP150496.1, read as the reverse complement.
TGCGCCCAATTATGGATGAAAGCACAGATTTAGAGATAAAAAATGGTCGTCATCCGGTTATAGAAAAACAATTACCAATAGATCAAACCTATATTGCAAACGATGTTGTTTTAAACAGAAATCAGCAACAAATTATTATGATTACCGGACCAAACATGTCTGGTAAGTCGGCTATTTTAAGACAAACAGCACTCATTGTTTTATTAGCACAAATGGGAAGTTATGTTCCTGCTCAAAACGCAAAAATAGGTATTGTAGATAAAATTTTTACAAGAGTTGGCGCAAGTGATAATATTTCTATGGGCGAATCTACCTTTATGGTAGAAATGAATGAAACTGCATCGATCTTAAATAACGTTTCTGAGCGTAGTTTAATTTTATTAGATGAAATTGGTAGAGGAACTTCTACTTATGACGGAATTTCGATTGCTTGGGCCATTTCTGAGTTCTTACACGAACACCCAACCAAAGCAAAAACACTTTTTGCTACGCATTACCACGAATTGAATGAAATGACCACAACATTCGAGCGTATAAAAAACTTTAATGTGTCTGTAAAAGAGTTGGAAGACAACATTATTTTCTTACGTAAATTGGTTTCTGGTGGCTCTAATCATAGTTTTGGTATTCATGTTGCTAAACTTGCTGGAATGCCAAATATGGTGATTCATAGAGCAAATAAAATTCTAGAAAAATTAGAAAAAAACAACAAGAATTCTGAAGTAAAAGACGTTTTAAAACAAACACAAGAAGAAGAAATGCAATTGAGTTTCTTTCAACTAGATGATCCTTTATTAGAAAATATTAAAGAAGAAATTTTAGCAACAAATATAGATGCTCTAACGCCTATTGAAGCCTTAATGAAGTTGAATGAAATTAAACGAATGTTGATTAAAAAGTAACGTTTGTAAATATGAAAAGTAGCAGAGTAAAATTGCTATTATTTTCAGTCTGTAAATTAAAATAGCAGTTAAGTAAAAACATTGAAATTTACACTTAACTACTATCTTTTATTTGTTGTTGTTGTTTGTATTTTATTCAGTTTGTTTAATTAATTTTATAACCTCTTTATTATTTTCAAGCTTCATATAATCGTCCTTATATTCAACTATTTTAAATTTTTTGATGTCATTTTTTATTGCTTTCGAAACAGTAGATGCTTTTTTTAAAAAAATCTCTATTTCATAATTTTTTAATTTCGATAGTTTTAATTTATAAGAATCATACCCTAAATTAGAAACACCAAGAAAATAATCTTTTTTTTCTTTTTTAAGATTAATATTTACGAAACCTTTCTCTCTTATAGTATAACCTATTTTATCTTTTTGAATATAAACATTGGTGTTAGTATTAATATTCCCTTTAAAATCTTTTACAATAACCTTTATGGTTACAATATTTTTAGTATTATAATATTCTTTTATTTTATGATAGCTTTTCAGCTTTAATTCTGTCAAATCATAATTTAAAATTAAGCTGTCATTTTTTATTTGATAATGCCCCTTGCCATACTCATCATCACCTAAACTTGCTCCTGAATGATATTCAAATATACCATTCTCATTAAATTTATAGTATTTGTAATGTTCTTGGTAAGCCTTCAAACTACTATAGTTACCAATAATTTTTTTTTGGCAGTAAAGATTATTTGATAAACAAATAATAACTACTATTAATAAAGATTTAATAACATTTTGTTCCTTGTGCATCGTTATTTCCATTTTGTTCATTTAATATTATATCTGCTATTGCTTGTCTATCATTTGCGTTTGGTACTAATTCTTTAAATGTATCATTTTCTGTAACAATAGTACCATTTGAATTTACTTGAAACATTCCAGAATATGCCATTGTTTGATAATATTTCCAACCTAAATTACCTCCTGTACCATATGTTTTATCCCATTCGTATAAAGAATAAGCCATAGCATCTATATATTGACCCATAAAATTATGATGAAAGTTATTTGTACCTATAACATAACCTTTATCTTCTGAATATTTTTCAATTTTATCTGCAAAAGAAAAACTATTAAAAGAAACAACATTTGAATATAATGCATTTATATATGCATGAACTGATTCATGAATAATGGTTCTAGCTATAGATAATCGAGTAGCATTTGCTAAATAATTATCATTTACAGTAATTGTTGCACCATTTGTACTAGCATTAGAACCATTGGTTGTACCATTTTGAATTGTTAAATTGATATTACTACTATCATTGAATAATTTTAAAATTGATTCAGAAAAATTTAAAGTTAGTTGGTTACTGATAGGTATTTGAATTTCGGGTTTTAAAGGGTGATTTTCAAATATACCATTTTCTAATTCTGTGAAAATATCTTTTGCACATTTATTTGTGAGTTTATTTTTTATTTGGTCGCTTGTAGAGCTACTTCCAGCACCACTATCCCATCCGTTACAACCTACTTCACAACCATAAGGGCTAAAATCTTCAGGTCCACCACTACCGTATAAATCAGAAACAGATATGTAAGCAGCACTGTCTCTTCTAGGTGGAGATTTTATTTCAATTTCATTTAAAAACTCATTATTACAAATACAGTCTTTATCTGAAGATGTATGATTGCAACCATATGCAATTCTGCATTCTGCAGCATCATCATTTAATGAGTTTTTATATTGATAATTGATTTCCTTTGGTAAATAAGCATTTGTTATTACACCATCTAAAAATCTAAATGCCTTTATTAGTTTTCCGTCTAAAGTATTCAAAGTTACTTCACCAGAAAAATTTGTAGTTTCTTGATTTGGGTAAGAATACATATTATAAACAATACTTTTAATTGAATTGTTAATATTAAGTAATAGAATCCTACTATAAAAGTCACTATCAACTAATTTTGCAGGTATAATAGCTAATTTAGAGTCAGTATTCGATATGTTTTCAAAGGTAATTTTAGAAACATCATATGTTAAATAAGAAGAATTACCTTTAGAAAAATTCGTATTGCTATTAAGAAAATTAATAGACTCTTTTTTAGTAACAGTTTTAAGAGAAGTATTAGACTCTATTAACTGATTTTCTTCCTCTTTTTCACAATTTCATAGTAATAACGAAATTCCAAAGAATAGAATTCCAGTTTTTAAAAGTTTAATTAATTTGTTTTTTTTCTTTTTCATAGTATTTAATTTTAGTAATTTTTTCACCAAACATAAAAGATAAAAACCTATTTGTCAATCCCTGAAAATGGTATAAATTCATATCCCTGAATTCAGGGATAAAAAATATAACACCTTAATTTAAAGGTTTTTATATTTTAAAAGTAAATGAATATTTATTTTCATTTAAATTTAAAAAAACTTAAAAAAAATAAATTTTAACTAAATTAATTTACTTTTATACCCAATAAATAAAACCTCTTAAAAAATAATGGTAAACAATTTAGAACAAGGTTTTTTCGGTATCGGAATTCAGAATGGAAAAACACCAGAAAACTTAGGCGTTTTATGGCGTTCGGCACAGAATATGGGCGCAAGTTTTATTTTTACAATTGGCAATAGATATGCAAAACAAGCTTGCGATACACATAAAGCTGTGGGTGCAATGCCTTATTTTCATTATGAAACTTTTGATGATTTTTTTGAAAACCTACCAAAAGGTGCAATGTTAGTTGGTGTCGAATTAGATGAAAAAGCAGTGCAATTAGAAACCTTTAAACACCCTAAACGTTGTGTCTATTTATTGGGCGCAGAAGATCATGGAATGTCTAAAGTTGCGATAGAGAAATCGCATCATTTGGTAAAATTTAAATCGGAATTGAGTTTGAATGTTTCTGTTGCCGGAAGTATTATTATGTACGATAGACAAGCAAAATTAAACTTCAAATAATCTTTAAGCAGATTTTACCTTATTTTTAGAAGCGTAGTAATTAATTATACATGCAATTGCGCCTAAAAACGGAACAAACAAAATAATTGCACCCCAAATTAAAAAACGTAAATTACTTTCACTTTTTGCAGCAAGTACAAGTGCTGTAATAATCAAAATTAATAAAAGACCAACAATAACTGTTACACCAAAAGAAGTAATAAAAAGCATCTTTTTTTTTAGTAAAAATACAGAATTATGTGGTTATTTGATATAGAAAACCAGAAAATTGCGTTAAACAATTATAGTTTATTCTTTTTATAAAAATAACTGACTATCTTTGTACTATGAATACAGTATTCTTATTTATTAGTGGTCCAGAGATTATGGTGATTATGTTAATCGTTGTAATGGTTTTTGGTGCAGATAAAATACCCGAAATTGCTAGAGGTTTGGGTAAAGGTATTAGGCAAGTAAAAGATGCCACCAATGATATTAAAAGGGAAATTAAAGACAGTTCAGAAAAAACTGGTTTAGATACAAATATCGCTAAAGACATTAATAAAGAAATTAATGCAGTTAAGGATGATATAGACGATTTTACAGGCCCAATTAAAAGGCAATTTTAACGTTTATTTTACTCTACTTATTGTTAAACCATCTCGTATTGGCAACAATACAGTTTCTATTCTTTCATCTTCATTTAACAACCTATTATATTCTAAAAGTACTTTAGTGTCTTTGTCTTTTAAGTCTAATTCTTCGACAACTTTACCACTCCAAAGTACATTATCAGATAAAATTATTCCGCCAGAATTCATTTTATCGATAATTAAATGAAAGTAATTTATGTAGTTAGATTTGTCTGCATCTATAAACACCAAATCGAACTTTTTATCTAAAGTTGGTATAATTTCTATTGCGTTACCAACATGTTGCGTAATTTTATTTCTAAATCCAGACTTTTCGAAATATTTATTTTGAAGTGTTTCTAATTCTTCATTTTTGTCTAAAGTGATTATCTCACCATCTTTATGCAAACCTTCTGCCAAACACAAAGCAGAATAACCTGTGTAAGTTCCAATTTCTAAGATAGATTTTGGCTGAATCAATTTTGTAATCATCGATAATATTCTACCCTGAAAAGCACCACTTAACATTCTAGGATTTAAAACTTTTTGCCAAGTTTCTTTAGTAAGTTCTTGTAAAATTTTAGGTTCTATTTGCGAATGTGCAACAACGTAATTGTCTAATTTTTCTGGTAAAAAGTGCATTTTATAACGATTAAGAAAGTTCAAAAATACAAAAAAACGGAACTTATAAATTATAAGTTCCGTTTTTTAATATTGTTATTTGTTTTATTGGTTGCTTTCTTCTAAAGCATTTTTTAAAGCGTCTTTTTCTTCGGATGACAAACAATGTTTTATACTCTTACAATTTTTAGAATAGCCTTTGTAAAGTTTACTTAAAGCCATGTTTTGTTTGGTATATTTTGCACAAATTCTACATTTAATAAAGTGAATATTTAACTTTATTAGCTCTTTAATAGAAGCTTCGCCATATTGGTTTTTATCACAAATTGCTGTGGCTTCGTCGCAGGTAATTTTTAAACTCTTAAACATTTCTTAATTATTAAACCAGTTATCTTCCATACATTTTCTAAGCTGAGTTCTAGCTCTGTGTATAATAACCCATAAGTTTGACGCTGTAATATCTAACTCCTTACAAATTTCTTCCGTTTCAAATTCTTGCACAGTTTTCATTCTAAAAACCATTGCATATTTTTCTGGCAAATTGTCTATACAAGCTTCTAATTGGTCTTTTAATTCTTCATTTTCTATAGAAGTTTCAGAAGTATTATCCCACTTTTGTGGTACTCTTTCTTCTAACCAATCTCCTTCATTTTCGCCATCATTATAAAAATTCATTCGAACTTCTGCCTGTCCTTTTTTAGAATTTATTTTTCTATAATGATCTATAATTTTTCTTTTTAAAATAGAAACCAACCAAGTTCTTTCAGAAGCTTTTCCTTTAAAATTCTTTGCAGATTTTAATCCTGCAAAAAAAGTTTCTTGCACAAGATCTTTGGCCAAATCACTGTTATTAACACGAGAAATAGCGTAATTATACAAATAATCGGCATAATTATCTATCCATTTATTTGTATTTATTGTGTGTATTTTTTCTGCCATTGATAATTTAAAGCCTCAAAGATAACGTTAATTTTTTTCTTTTAAATAGTTACAATCTTCTCTTCGTCTCATATCAACTAAATAAATAATTTTCCAGGTTCCGTTATCATTAAACAACTGAAAAGAGTTTGCACCACAATGACTAAACTTCTCATTAAAATAAAACTCATAAGGTGTCCAAACAGAAGCTAAGTTTCCATCAATCTTAATTGTGTAAGACAGTAATTTTTCTAAATAAACATACTCCGGATTTTTTTTAGCAATACTTGTTAATAATTGATTTCTAGTTTCTGTTTTTAGAATAGGTAAACCTTTTTTATTTGTACTTGTGGTTTGTATTTTAATATTTTTATGCAAAGTCTTTTTCATAATTGTACTATCACCTTTGTGTAATCCTTCAAAAAAAGTATGAATAACATTTTTAATTGCTATTTCTTCTGATTTATTTTGGGCAAATAACACATTAAATCCTAAAACTAAAATAATAAAAACGAACTTTTGTAACATACTGTTTTGATTTTTAAAAACATAAAACTACTAATTTTAAAATAATAATTTTTTATCCCTAGAATTTTAAATACCAAAATATCTATTGATATTCCTTACTTTTACAACCTAATAAAATGATAAAAATATGTCTGTAGCTAAGAAGCAATATAAACGTGTTACCGTAAAATCTTTGGTAGAAATGAAAGCAAATGGAGAAAAAATATCCATGTTAACTGCTTACGATTTTACAATGGCAAAAATTTTAGATGGTTCTGGAATCGATGTTTTACTTGTAGGAGATTCTGCATCTAACGTTATGGCGGGTCACGAAACAACATTGCCAATTACTTTAGATCAAATGATTTATCATGCAAGTTCTGTAGTTAGAGCAATAGAACGTTGTTTGGTTGTGGTAGATTTACCTTTTGGTAGTTATCAATCTGACCCAAAAGAAGCACTGCGTTCTGCTATTAGAATTATGAAAGAATCTGGCGGACATTCTATAAAATTAGAAGGTGGTAAAGAGGTTAAAGAATCTATAAAAAGAATATTAAATGCCGGTATTCCGGTAATGGGTCACTTGGGTTTAACACCACAATCTATCTATAAATTTGGTACGTATACCGTAAGAGCAAAAGAAGAAGAAGAAGCAGAAAAATTAATGGAAGATGCATTAATGTTAGAGAGAATTGGTTGTTTTGCATTGGTTCTAGAAAAAGTACCGGCTTCTTTAGCTAAAAAAGTAGCAGATGCATTAACAATTCCGGTAATTGGTATTGGTGCTGGTAACGGCGTAGACGGACAAGTTTTGGTTACGCATGATATGATTGGAATGACACATGAATTTAACCCTCGTTTTTTACGTAGATATTTAGATTTATACAAAGACATGACAGGCGCTTTCGAGAATTATATTTCTGATGTTAAAAGCGGAGATTTCCCAAGCGAAAAAGAACAATACTAATAAAAATTAAAACTTATAATTTTATATAAAGGCAGAAATCTAGAGACATTTTTTAGATTTCTGCCTTTATTTTTATCCAATAAATTAAAGTAAAAAACATGAAAATTTTACATTTAGATTCTAACCATCCATTGTTAATAAATCAATTAAATGCTTTAGGTTTTACTAATGATGAAGATTATACTTCTTCGAAAAAAACTGTAGAAGAAAAAATTCATTTGTATGATGGTTTTATCATTAGAAGTCGTTTTTCTATTGATAAAGCATTCTTAGATAAAGCCAAAAATTTAAAATTTATTGGTAGAGTTGGCGCTGGTTTAGAAAATATAGATTGCGATTATGCCGAAAGCAAAGGAATAACTCTAATTGCTGCACCAGAAGGCAATAGAAACGCTGTAGGCGAACATTCTTTAGCAATGCTGCTTTCTTTGTTTAACAAGCTAAATAAAGCCGATAAAGAGGTTAGAAATGGTAAATGGCTTCGAGAAGATAATAGAGGCATAGAATTAGACGGTAGAACAGTAGGTTTAATTGGTTATGGTAACATGGGAAAATCTTTTGCAAAAAAATTACGCGGTTTTGATGTAGAAGTATTTTGTTATGATTTAAAACCAAATGTTGGCGACAAAAACTGCAAGCAAGTTTCTTTAAAAGAATTGCAAGAAAAAGCAGATGTTTTAAGTTTACATACACCACAAACACCTTTAACTAAAAATATGATCAATGCAGCGTTTATCAATAATTTTAAAAAGAATTTTTGGCTGATAAATACCGCACGTGGAACATCTGTAGTTACTAAAGATTTGGTTGAAGCTCTAAAATTTGGTAAAATTTTAGGCGCAGGTTTGGATGTTTTAGAATACGAAAAATCATCTTTCGAAAACCTATTTTCAGATAATAAAATGCCAGAAGCTTTCGAATATTTAATAAATTCTGATAGAGTTATCTTATCGCCACATGTTGCCGGATGGACAATTGAAAGCAAAGAAAGGTTAGCTCAAACTATTGTAAATAAAATTAAATCTAAATTTTGTTAACTTGTTAGCACTAAATTTATACAAATGCAATACAAGGCAAATTCACCAGAAGATTATATAAATCAGGTTCCGAAAGAGCGACAAGAAACGCTTAAAAAACTGCGTAAAATTATCAAAGAAAATCTACCAAAAGGATTTGAAGAAGGTATGCAATACAATTTTATTAGCTTTTATGTACCACATTCAATTTATCCAAACGGTTATCATTGCAATCCAAAAGAACCATTGCCTTTTATGAGTTTTGCATCACAAAAAAACTCTATAAATTTATATCATAGCGGTATTTATGCAAATGAAAAATTGAAGAATTGGTTTGTAAATGAATATCCAAAACATTGCAAAAGAAAATTAGATATGGGTAAAAGTTGTATCCGATTCAAAAAAATAGAAGAAATTCCGTTTGAGTTAATTGCAGCATTGTGTAAAAAAGTAACTGTAGAAGATTGGATTTCTTTGTATGAATCTTCAATTAATAACAAATAGATGAAAAAAGGAAAAGTAATAGGAATTGGTGGTGTATTTTTTAAATCTGATAATCCACAAAATGCAAAAGATTGGTATCAAAAACATTTAGGTTTTAATACAGACGATTGGGGTGCTACTTTTTGGTGGAAAGATAAAGACGGTAAAGACGCTACCACACAATGGAGTCCTTTTAGCAGCGATACAGATTATTTTGAACCTTCTAAAAAAGACTTTATGTTTAATTATAGGGTAGAAAATTTAGTTGAATTATTAGCACAACTAAAAGAAGAAGGTGTAACTGTTGTTGGTGAAATTCAGGAATTTGAATATGGTAAATTTGGATGGATTTTAGACAACGAAAACAATAAAATAGAACTTTGGGAGCCAGTAGATGAAGCTTTTAAATAAATAGAACACTGATAATCATATAATTAATAAAAATGAATAAAGATTTAACACCAAATAAAAGTGTAAAAAACACTGATAAAAATGCTTTAGAAAATATAAAACAACAAGCAAAAGAGCTTAAAAAGGAGGTAAAAGATAAAGCAACAGAGTTAAAAGAAGAATCTAAAGAAGCTTTTGAAACAGTAAAAGAAAAAATGAATGAAACTTTTTCTGAAGAAAATATTGACAAAGTAAAAGAGAAGTTAGATGAATATACAGATGATGCCAAAGAAGTTTTAGAAGATGTCTCTGAAAAAGCCAGTGATGCAGTAGAAAATTTAGCAGATTTAGCAGAAGATGCTAAAGAAGGAATAGAAGAAGCTACAACTAAAACAAAAGGATTTTTTAAACGATTATTCGGAAAATAAAAACATGAAATTATTATCTAATTATCCTGCAGAAATTTTAATTCTTTTCTTTTTAATAATTACTTATGTACAATCTAGCATAGATAAAATAACAGACTGGAAAGGAAATATTGCATTTATAAAAGATCATTTTAAAAACTCTCCATTAAAAAATTACGTTCCGGTTTTACTTGCTGTAGTTTTAGTTTTAGAAATTTTCGCATCAATATTAATGATTATTGGAGTTTATGAAATTTACACATCAGAAGCCAAAGAAATTGCTTTGTTAGGAATTGAGCTCTCTGCGATTACTTTACTTTTTTTATTAGTTGGTCAACGTCTTGCAAAAGATTATGCAGGAGCGATGTCTTTAACCGTCTATTTTATCTTAACAGTAATTGGTGTTTATCTTCTAAATAATTAAAAACTATTAAATATAAATTTAAAATAATTAAAAACTATTAAAAAAGGTCTTAAAACATGCGTTTTAAGACCTTTTTTAATTATTAGATAGTATTTATACGTTTTCGTAATAAAAACACAATTAAAACCTTTAAAAATCTGTTTTTAGTAGTTTTTAAGAACATAAATCAGTGAGGAATACTCAGAAGTTGATCTTGCTTTAAAATTTGATACAAAACCAACGTAACTTGCTTTTAAAGGTTTCGATTTACCTGATTTGTATTTTTCGCTTAATAATGAAACATAATAACTATCAAATTTCATAGGTAAAGTATTTTCTACTATCATTTCTACTTCAGAAAATAATTTATGAATAGAACATTGACTAAAATGCCAAAGATGTCTTGGTACATCATAAGCAGCCCAATATTCTTTATAATACTTTGCATCGTAACTTTTATAATTAGGTACAGCAACCACTACCCTACCATTTGGCTTTAATAATTTTTTTAAAGTTTTAATAGTTTTCTTTAAACTCTCTACATGTTCTAAAACATGCCAAAGAGTAATAACATCAAATTTCTTATTTGAAATTTCAAACAAATCACTTTCTAAAAAGATACCTTTAGTTTCTGCAATTTTTTTAGCATCTAAACTTGGTTCTACTCCAAAAGTTTCCCAACTATTATTTTTACAAACTTTTAAAAAATCTCCGGTTCCTGCACCAACATCTAAAACAGATTTAGTTTCTGTTTTAAAAGAATTAAGTAAACTTAACTTTTGTTTTAAAGTATGGTTTTTTACTTTTTGATAAACTTTATCGAACAGTGATTTTTTACTATCTGTATGTGAAATGTAGTTTTCACTTTTATAGTAGTTTTCTAAATCTGCTGGCACAGGAGACGTAACCAGCATTTCATAATCTTGGTTCTGCATTACTTCAAAAGTATCACCAGAAACAGTATAATCTTTACAATTTAAAAGAGGGATTAAATTTGTATAGAGTTCTTTTTCATTCTCCATATTACTCAATTTTTAAATTTGTTCCACGAGGAACATTTGCAATTTTTCTTTTTTTTATCTTCCCATATAAACCAAAAGCACAGAAATATCACTAGGTGATACACCGCTAATTCTACTTGCTTGCGAAATAGATACTGGTTTAATTTTATTTAATTTTTCTCTAGCTTCAAAAGAAAGAGATTTTACTTTTTCATATTTAAAATTAGAAGGTATTACAACATTTTCTAACCTATTTAATTTATCTGCATTGTTCTTTTCTTTATCAATATATCCCGAATATTTTAAATGAATTTCAGCTTGCTCTATCACATCTTGTTGAATGTTATTTTCAATTATAAAATCATTTAATTTTTTTATAGATTTAAAATCATCAAAAGACAATTGAGGTCTTGCAGCAATTTTAAACAATTTCATAGATTGATTCACTAATGCTAAATTTTTAGCCTCTAAAATAGGATTTACCTCTTCTTGTTTTACACTAGTTTTATGCAAAAACTGAATCAACATTTCTGTCTTTTCTTGCTTTTCTAAAACACGATCCATACGTTCTTTAGATGCTAAACCAATTTCAAAACCTCTTGGTGTTAATCTTAGATCTGCATTATCTTGTCTTAACAAAGTTCTATATTCTGCACGAGAAGTAAACATTCTATATGGTTCTTCTGTACCCTTAGTGATTAAATCATCAATTAAAACACCAATATAAGCTTCATTCCTTTTTAAAATAAAAGGTTCTTTATCTTGTACTTTTAAAGCAGCATTTACACCAGCCATTAGACCTTGCGAAGCAGCTTCTTCATAACCAGTTGTTCCGTTAATTTGACCAGCAAAATATAAGTTCTCTATTAACTTTGTTTCTAAAGTATGTGTTAATTGTGTAGGCGGAAAATAATCATACTCTATCGCATAACCATATCTTAAAAACTTTACGTTTTCAAAACCATCTATAGAACGTATTGCTTTATCTTGAATATCTTCTGGCAAAGAAGTAGAAAAACCATTTACATACATTTCTACCGTAGACCAACCTTCTGGTTCAACAAAAATTTGATGTCTATCTTTGGTTGCAAAACGATCTATTTTATCTTCTATAGAAGGACAATATCTCGGGCCCGTAGATTGTATTCTACCATTAAACATTGGCGAACGATCAAAACCTTCACGAAGTAAATCATGAACATCAAGATTTGTATACGTCAACCAACAAGAACGTTGTTTTTGTAATGCTTTTGTGGTTGGTAAATAAGAAAACTTTTCTGTAATTTCATCACCAGGTTGTTCTAACATTTTAGAATAATCTAAAGATCTTCCATCAACTCTTGGCGGAGTTCCAGTTTTCATTCTTCCAGATTCAAAACCTTTCGCAACTAAATCTTCTGTAATTCCTTTTGACGCACCTTCACCTGCTCTACCACCACCAAAACTTTTATCACCAATATGAATCAATCCGTTTAAAAAAGTACCTGCTGTAACAATAACAGTTTTAGATTTTATCTCTAAACCTAAAGCAGTTTTTACACCAACAATTTTATCACCATCAAACAATAAACCATTTACAGAATCTTGATAAAAATCTAAATTATCTGTTTGCTCTAGCATCGTTCTCCAACATTCTGCAAATTGCATTCTATCAGATTGTGCTCTTGGACTCCACATTGCAGGTCCTTTAGATTTATTAAGCATTTTAAATTGTATTGCTGTTTTATCAGTCACAATTCCGCTATAACCACCTAACGCATCAATCTCTCTTACTATCTGTCCTTTTGCAATTCCACCCATTGCAGGATTACAACTCATTTGCGCAATATTTTGCAAATTCATTGTAATTAACAATGTATGTGCACCCATATTTGCACTCGCTGCTGCTGCTTCACTACCAGCGTGACCACCACCAACTACTATAACATCAAATATTGTTGAAAATAAACTCATTTTTTATAGTTCCACGTGAAACGTGTAAATTAACTTATTGATTTTTAATATTTTAACTCTTTTAAAGCAAGGTTTTCTTGTAAAGTCATCTCATTTTGATCAGCTTCTGTTTTATCTTTAAAACCAATGTAATGTAAAACGCCGTGAATAATTACTCTATGCAATTCTTCAGTAAATGAAACTTTAAAATCTTTGGCATTATCCTCTACCCTTTCAATAGAAATATATATATCACCATTTATAAGTTTACCAAGTGAATTGTCGAAACTAATAATATCTGTAAGTGTATCGTGTTGTAAAAATTGAACATTTAATTTATGAAGATAATTATCATCACAAAAAATATAATTAATTTCACCTAACTCACAGTTATGTTTATCAATAATAGTTTGAATCCAATTTTCTGTTGAACTCTCATTATCTAATTTAAAATTGGTTTCGTAATTAAACGTAATCATTTTGCTTTATTCTTAGGTAGAGAAAAAAATTCTCTAACCTTTAATTTATAATTTTGTTGCAAAGGTAATGATTGTCTGTTTAATATTTCTATTTGATTGTAAAACTGCTTTTTAAATTCTAAAGCTTTAATAGTATTACGTTTATTAAGTAAATTATTAGTATTGGATTTACGCTTACTATCTTTTCCTTGTTCTAAAGCTGCTTTATCTAATTTTAATAATTCGTAATTGAGGCGCTGCATTTTCTGAACTGTACCGGCATTAAAACCTTTTTCTAATATTTCGTTTTCTAACTGCTCCATGGTTTTTAAAACCTTTTTTGCATTAGAATTGTTTCCAGAACCTGATTCACCAGATTCTTTTATAGCATCTTGAAGCTGTTGTCTAAGTTGGGTTTGTTCTTTATAAATTTCATAAAGTTCTCCATCTAAATCATAGTTATCAGAATTACCTTGTCCATTATTTTTTCCATTTCCACCCTCACTATTTCCTTCACCATTACCTTTTTTATTTCCTTTTCCGTCTTTACCGTCTTTACTATCTTTTCCAGATTGACCTTTTTCTCCTTTTTGATTTCCTGGTTTCTTACCTTCTTTACCACCCATTTTACTTTCTCCGGGTTTCGATCCTTTTTTCATTCCTTGCTGCATCTTCTCTGAAAGTTCACCCTGTTTTTTAATGATATCAGGTAAACTGAATCCATTACCTTTACCCTTTCCTTTTCCTTTACCCATTTTCATTGAAGCATTTTTCATACTATTTAACATATTACTTAAGTAATCTGCTAAATTATTTGTAGCTGTCATGACATAACGTTGATTAGAAACACCGTTGTTAAACCTATTTTCTGAAAAATTTTCTAAAGACTGTTCTAAATTATAATGTGCAGATGATAAGTCGTCTTGTATTTTAGCCGAAATTTTAGGAAGACGCATAGAAAGCACATATAAACTATCATCTATATGTTCAAAATAAGTTCTTATGTCATTTTGCTTTTTTAAGTCTTTACCAAAATCTGGATGTGTGGTAGAAATTTCACTAAACTTATTCATTAAATTTTCTTGTTTGAAAGAAAAAGTGACTAAGTTTTCTAAAATTTTACGAAGATCATCCATATTTTCTTCTATGGATTCTCCTTCCATCTCCATCATCGCTTGCTGCATTTTAGAACTCATTTCTTTCATCTTAGCAGCACTTTTTTTCTGAGAATCTTTAGCAGATTTTTGATCTTTTTTTTGGATATCTTCTTCAGACTTTTTTAAAGTTGAATCTATAGCCTCTTTTTCATCTTCAACATCTGGCAGTTCCATTGGCTCTTTTAATTTTTCATTATCCTTAGCCAATTCATCTAATTCTTGTTTTAATTCGTTAAACTCTTTGTTAATTTGTTTTTGGGAATTTAAATCTAATGAATCTTGCTTTACTAAATCTTCCTGTTTTTTTGATAATTGATCTAACTTATTAGCAATTTGCATGGTTTTTTGCTCAACGTAAAAACGCTTTGTTAATTCTAACATACGTTCTAAACTTCTTTGTTGTTGTTTATTTTGTTGTGCTAATTGTTTAGCCTTTTTAACCAAGTCTTCTTTGTTTAACTTTTCTGCAAGTTTTGCAATTTCATCTAAGAGTTTTTGTTGCTTATCGGTTTTCTTTAATTCTTCGATGCGCTTTTTTAATTCTTCTTTTTTATTCTGTAAATCTTCAGATTGTTCTTTCTTTTCATCTAAATTTTCTTGCAACATATCAGTTTGACGTTGCATCATATTTTTATATTGTTCTTGTCTTTTTATAAAACTCTCAACCTTCTTTTTATCATTCCAACCTAACTTTTTCTTATTCTGAAGTTGTTCTTTTATTTGATCTAAGTCTTTCTGTTGCTTTTGTTGTTTCTGAATAGAGTTTTCTAAACTATTAATTGTATTACGTTGTTCTTGCAAAAGCTCCTCTTCTACTTCATCATTTGTTTTTTGACGATATTTAAAAACTTTAGTACGCGCTTTCTTACTTCCGTTTACAGCATCATTATCAAAAACTTCAAAAAATAATTCATAATTGATACCTTTTTGTAAGTTTAAATTATTTGGAAATTCATAAAAAAAAGTTTGAACATTTGTACTAGAAATTTTTAGTTGATCTGTTTTAATCGCTTCAGGATTATTTTCATCATAATAAATTAATTGCAATTTCTTTAAACCATAATCGTCAGAAATCTGACCAGCAAAAAAAGCAGTACCTCTAGAAATGGAATCGATATTTGTTTTCACTTCAATTTCTGGTAATTCATCTTTTATAACATTTACAGAAAACTGTAAATTTTCATAATCTTGTAAATTAGCATTAGAAGAAGAAATTTCATAATTAACAGTATTTCTTATTCTTTTAGAAAATGTAAAATTATCTTGTCCTTCGTTTTTAAATTTTTCCCTTTTGTTATTATTGATAAAAAAAACTTGGTTAGTATTTACTGCAGTAACTAACCAATTAATCTTTGTGCCTTCTGGTACAATTAAATTACCAGAATTATTTATAACTTCATTTTTTTTGCCTGTGTAAAAAGGATATTTTAATTCTAAACTTATATTGTTAATAACTGGAGTTTTTACAATGTCTATTTTATAATTATTCGATAAAACTCCGTTGGATTCTAAATAGAAATCAACAGGATTTAAAACATCAGAAAAAGTGTAAGAAAAAGTACCATTATTGTTATTGTTAAGAAAATATTGCTCGTTATTAAAATGAATTTTTACTTCGGATGGATAAACTTCACCAATCGTTTTTACATCTATTGTAATAGAATTTCCTTGAATTACTTTTAAAGAAGTATTGGTAATATCAAAATAAAATGGTGCTGGCGGCGTATATGCAGTTCTATGGTTTACAACTCTATCTAAACTTTCAGAAAAAATTTGTTTATTATCTGTAAATAAGATAGTTACAAAAATTAAAATAGGGAAAATAGCATATTTTAAATACTTTTTATTCTGAGTAAAATCAATTGCTTTAACAAAAGGAATCGGTTGTAAATCATTAGATTTTTGATTGATACTTGCCAATAATAATTCTGATTGTAAAGACGATTCTTGTAACTGAATTACATTTAACAATTTATCTTTTACATCCGGAAAATGATTGCCAATTATTGCTGATGATTCTTTTAAAGAAATCCCTTTTCGTAGACCAAATAATTTAAAAATTGGAATAGCAATAAACTTAATTAATAGAAATAATTCTACTAAAATAAAAAGCCAAAACAAAAATGTTCTTGCCGTTGGTTTTAACCATAAAAAATACTCTAAAAAAAGAGTAAAAAAGAAATATAAACATCCTAAAGAAAGAAATAAAATTACTCCTTTAATTAATTCGTTTACGTAATATTTTCTTGTAAACTGATGTAGCTTTTGCTCAATTATTTTAAATGCGCTCATAATCAACTAATAAAAATAGTATTTTTGATAGGATTTACAATGAAATTAAATGTTAAAAGCTTTTTGTAAGTTTTTAAAAAAGTTTGCAACTAAATTTAAATAAAAAAAAGATCATGAAAAATAGCCTTAAAATAGTATTTTTTATAGCAAGTTTATCAGCATTTTCTCAAAGTCCGTGGACAAAAGAAAAGAAAGATTTGTTTCTAAATTTATCTTACACTTCAATAGCAAATTACAACGAATTATTTGGCGATCCATATTATAAAACCGAGAAAAATATTACAGATAAAACGTATCAAATTTACGGTGAATATGGGTTAACAAATAAAACAGCATTTGTTTTTAATATCCCTTTAAAATCTATAAAAACAGAAGATACTAACAATTTAATATCTAGCTTAGATTCTGGTTCTAAAACTGCTTTTGGTAATATATCTTTGGGTTTAAAACATCAATTTTATAATAAAAATTGGGTTATTTCTGGGCAATTGGTTACAGAATTAAATACAAGTTCTTTTGATGAAAATACAAAAATTAGAACTGGCTACGATGCTTTTACCTTTACACCTCAATTGCTAATTGGTAAAAGTTTTGGTAAAACATTTTTACAAACACAAATTGGTGCAGATATAAGAACAAACGATTACAGTAACAATTTTAAAATTGGTGGAGAATTTGGTGGTAAAATATCAAAAAATATTTGGTTAATTGGCTTTGTAGATATTGTAAAGAATTTAGATAATGGTGTATACAAACCAGGTGAAATTAATCCGCAAACATTAACACCAAGAAATGGTTTGTATGTAACAGATCAAGAATATGGTGCTTACGGATTAAAAGGAATTTTACAGTTGTGTAATTTAGGTATTACAACAAGTTTTGGTAATGCTTTTTTTGGTAATAACGTTCCTAAAAAAACAGCTTTTTCAATCGGAATTTTTAATACATTTTAAGCCAAAATATTATTAAATAATACAGACTTTAGAAAATAATATTCTAAAGTCTTTTTTTTGGTCTCTAATTTCTATTTTCTCTTTTAAAAACTATCTTTGCAGCATTAAAAAACAGAAAAAAATGGAATCTAATGTTCGTGTGCGTTTTGCACCAAGTCCTACAGGACCTTTACATATTGGTGGTGTAAGAACAGCTTTATATAATTATTTATTTGCAAAAAAATACAACGGTACTTTTGTATTACGTATAGAAGATACAGACCAAACTCGTTACGTTGCAAATGCCGAACAATATATTATAGACGCTTTAGAATGGTGTAATATTCCTTTTGATGAAGGACCAAATAAAAATGAAAAATTTGGACCATACAGACAATCTGAACGTAAAAATCTTTATAAAGAATACGCAGATATTTTAATAAAAACTGGTTGGGCTTATTATGCTTTTGATACATCAGAACAATTAGATGCACATAGAAAAGGACACGAAGCAGAAGGAAAAACGTTTATTTACAATTGGCATAATAGAGAAAAAGGCAAATTGGTAAATTCTTTGGTATTAACTGATGATGAAGTGCAAGCAAAAATAAATGCTGGCGAAAATTATGTAATCCGTTTTAAAACACCGCAAGACGAACTTTTAAGAATGGAAGACGAAATTCGTGGAAATATTAAAATTGATACCAATACTTTAGATGATAAAATTTTATTTAAAGGAGATGGTATGCCAACTTATCATTTAGCAAATATTGTTGATGATCATTTAATGGAAATTACGCATGTAATTAGAGGGGAAGAATGGTTACCGTCTATGCCATTGCACGTTTTATTATATAAAGCATTTGGCTGGGAAGCACCAAAATTTGCTCATTTACCATTAATTTTAAAACCAGTTGGTAAAGGTAAATTAAGTAAAAGAGACGGTGATAAATTAGGATTTCCTGTATTTCCGTTAGAATATACCAACGAAAAAACTGGTGATGTTTCACGTGGTTATAAAGAAGATGGATATTTTAATGATGCTTTTATAAACATGTTAGCTTTCTTAGGATGGAATCCTGGTACAGAACAAGAAATCTTCTCTTTAGAAGAATTAATTGCAGCTTTCGATTTAAAAAGAGTTAGTAAATCTGGTGCTAAATTTAGTCCAGATAAAACAAAGTGGTTCAATCAGCAATACATGCAAACAAAGTCTGATACTGAATTAACAGAACTATTTTTACCAATTTTAGCAGATAAGGGAATCACAAAAGACAAAGAATACGTTTTAAAAGTTGTTTCTGCTATTAAAGAAAGAGCTGTTTTTGTAAATGATTTTTGGGATTTATCTAATTTCTTTTTTGAAACACCAACAGAATACGATGCCAAAGCTTCTAAGAAAAACTGGAAAGAAGGAACTGCTGATTTAATGAATGAATTAATTACCGTAATTTCATCAATCGAAGATTTTTCATCAGAAAATACAGAAAAAGAAATAAAAGAATGGATAACTGCGAAAGAAGTTGGTTTTGGTAAAGTTATGCAACCATTAAGATTAAGTTTGGTTGGTAAATTAGCTGGCCCACATTTGTTTGATATTATTGCTATGATTGGTAAAGAAGAAACTTTATTAAGACTTAAAAACGCCATAGAAAAATTATAATTATTACAACTAAATAAAAAGCCTCTCGTTAATTTCGAGAGGTTTTTTTTATTTTAAAATGTAACATTATAAACAAATCTGCGTCAAATAATTAAATGCTTAAAAGAAGTATATTTACAATTCAACTATTTATTAACTATTAAAAACCTTGTTATGATATCACCACCATTTATTATTTTTATTGTTATAATCGGATTAATAATTTTTGCATCATTTTTTATTGTAAAACAGCAAAGCGCAGCTATTATAGAACGTTTCGGAAAATTTCAAAGCATAAGACAATCTGGTCTTCAATTTAAAATACCTTTAATAGATAAAGTTTCTGGTAAGTTAAGTTTAAAAATTCAGCAGTTAGATGTAATTATAGAAACAAAAACTTTAGATGATGTATTTGTAAAATTAAAAGTTTCTGTACAATACAAAGTTATAAGAGATAAAGTTTATGATGCGTTTTATAAATTAGATTATCCTCACGATCAAATTACTTCTTTTGTTTTTGATGTTGTAAGAGCAGAAGTACCAAAAATGAAATTAGATGACGTTTTTGTTAAAAAAGATGATATTGCAATTGCAGTAAAAAGAGAATTACAAGAATACATGACAGATTATGGTTATGATATTATTAAAACTTTAGTAACAGATATAGATCCAGATGCCCAAGTAAAAGCTGCCATGAATAGAATTAACGCTGCAGATAGAGAAAAAACAGCAGCACAATTTGAAGGAGATGCACAACGTATTTTAATTGTAGAAAGAGCTAAAGCAGAAGCAGAAAGCAAGCGTTTACAAGGACAAGGTATTGCAGACCAAAGAAGAGAAATTGCACGTGGTTTAGAAGAATCTGTAGAAGTTTTAAACAAAGTTGGTATCAACTCGCAAGAAGCATCTGCTTTAATTGTTGTAACACAACATTATGATACTTTACAATCTATAGGACAAGAAACAAATAGTAATTTAATTTTATTACCAAACTCGCCACAAGCAGGTAGCCAAATGCTAAACGATATGGTTGCAAGTTTTACAGCAAGTAACCAAATTGGCGAAGCAATGAAAAATGCTAAAACTAAAAAATTAGAAGAATAATTAATTGTTCTCGATAACAAAACTAAAAAGACAGTAATATAAATTACTGTCTTTTTTTATTAATTTTTTTTATTTTTACTAAAAAATTTTAATGAAAGCTATTTTTTCATGGTTAAATAAACCGTATTATTTTAATCCTAAACCTCTGTATAAGTTAAAGATAAGTATTTATCATGGTTTATTTATTTTTCTTTTTTTATATATTTTTAGACCTTTTTATCTACACGAATTTGATGAAATTATATTACCATATACCATAGGTATTGGTATTACAGCTTTTGTTGCCACTTTTTTAATTTTATACTTACCAGCACTTATTTTTAAAGATTATTTTAGTGAAGATAATTGGACTATAGGCAGAAATTTATTATTAATGTTTGTTGGTGTAACCTTTATAGGAGTTGCTTTATGGTATTTTGGTGAAATTTATAAAGAACCCTATAACCTAAGAAAAATAAACCTTTTACAATTCTTATCATATACTTTTTTAGTTAGCCTTATACCCTTAACATTTTTTGTATTTCTAAATGAAAAAAATATAAGATTACGAAGAGAAAAAAAGGTTAAAGAAATTAGAGAATTAAAAAAAGTACAAGAACTAAATAACACAGAAAAATTAACTAAAGAAGTTAGTATAACATCAGAAAATGGTAAAGAGAAAATTAGTTTTTGTATCGACAATTTAGTGTATGTAACTTCGCAAGGAAATTATGCAAGTTTTTTTATTAAAAAAGATGACAAAATTAATGAGAAAATATTACGAGTTACACTTGCAAAAATTATTGCAAAATTAGAAAAATATCCTACTATTATTAGATGTCATAAAAGTTATATTGTAAACACCAATTATATTACAGATATTTCTGGAAATGCAAGAGGTTATTTATTAAAATCTAAGGTTATTGAAATAGATATACCTGTATCTAGAAGTTTTTCTAAGCAATCATTATTAAGATTAATTAGTTAAACGTTCCCATTTATCCCAAAAACCCAATAAATCTTCCTTTTTACAACAAATAAGTTAAAGATATTATAATGATAACTATATTTGTCTCGAAGAAATTTAGATTAAATATTTGGGGGAATATTTTAATTTGATAACTAAAAAGCTCAACTTGTATTTATACAAATTGAGCTTTCTTATTTTGTTAAAAAAGTGATTAATATCTACTTTTTTTCTTCTAGTTTTTCTTCTGGATTTTCTTCTTTAGAAGCGTTTTTAAATTCCTTAATTCCGCTACCTAAACCTTTCATTAATTCTGGTATTTTTTTTCCACCAAATAATAATAAAACAACTACAAGTATAATTGCAATTTGAGGTCCGCTAACAAATCCAAAAAAAATAGATAAATTATTCATCATTATATAATTTTATAAGTTACAAAGATACAAAAAAGGTTGTTAAAGCAATCTAATCTGTTTCTGTATTAATTTCTTTTCTCGATAATACCACCAATAACCTTTTTGTCTTTTACAACTTCTGGGTTTCCTTTATAAAATATTGTACCACCAAAACTTACTTTAGCATTTAAAGTTTCGCCAGCATTTATTTCTGCTTTTGCACCTGTACCAGCTTTAACATTAGAATTACCTGTAGATTTTAAATTAAAACCATGGTAAATACCATACAAATCTAAATCTACTTCTTGGTTTTTAGATGCACCAGAAACTTTAATAATACCGCCAGAAGTTGCTCTAATACTTAAATACTTTGTTTTTGTAGTTAAGTTAATAAAACCTCTTTCTTGTGCATTTAAAGATACTTTATCTTGGTTAAAATCTTTACTAGTAATAGTTGCACCTTCATTTACATCAATTAAATCTATATTTTTATTGTAATATAATTTAATAAGTATTTTACCTTCTGCAGAATTATCTGATGGTTTTAAAGAAAAAGGTAAAGAAAGTTTTAATGTATTATTTACATTTTTGATTTTTACAAGATTTGCCTTCTCACCTGTAATTTCTATTTTTTGGTTAGAAGCTTTAATCAATTCTAATTCTATACCATTATATACTTTAAGCGTGTTAAAGTCTCCTAGATCTTGTTTAATTGTATTTTGTGCGTATGTTGATAAACCAACAATAAAAGCACATACTAAGATTAAATTTTTCATTTTTATAAGTTTGATATTTAATATAAAACAACAATTATACCATTATAATAAAGGAAAATTATTAAAAATATTATAAATCTATACGTGTTTATTTTACTTTAACAGCTGTACCAGTGATAGAAACCAATAATGTAGACGAGTTTGCAAGCGGTTCTACATCTAATTGTATACCAACAACTGCATTTGCACCTAACTTTGTCGCATTGTTTTTTAAATTCTGAAATGCTTTTTCTTTAATACCTTCTAATGCTAAACTATATTTTTCGTAATATTTAGACATACTAAACATATCTTTAAAAGATAGTTTAGATCCGTTAGCAGAATAACTAGAATCGTAAGCTGTACCCGTTACAATACCTAAATAATCTACTATTTTAAAATTTTCTATGTTGTTTGTAGTTGTTAAAATCATTATAAGTAATCTTCAATTAAATTAAAATCTAAATGTTTACGCTCTAAATCTGTTTTTTTAACTTGTACTTTTACATCATCACCTAATTGATACATGTTTTTTGTAGATTGCCCAACAATAGCATATTGTTTTTCATCAAAAATATAATAATCGCTTTTTATATCTCTAATTCTTACCATTCCTTCGCATTTATTAGTAGAAATTTCTACATAAATACCCCATTCTGTTACACCTGTAATTACACCATCAAAAACTTCATCTTTGTGATCTTGCATGTATTTTACCTGCATGTATTTTATAGAATCTCTTTCTGCTTTTGATGCTAATTCTTCTCTTTTAGAAGAATGTTTACATTTTTCTTCGTACAATTCTGCTTTTGGCGATTTTCCGCCATCTAAATAATGTTGCAGTAATCTATGTGTCATTACATCAGGATAACGTCTTATAGGCGATGTAAAGTGGCTGTAATAATCGAAAGCTAAACCATAATGACCAATATTTTGTGTGGTATAAACTGCTTTAGACATCGATCTGATTGCCAAAGTTTCTATCATATTAGATTCTGCTTTACCATTTACATCATTTAATAACTGATTTAAAGTTGCAGATGTACTTTCTTTAGTTTCTGTATTTATCTTGTAACCAAATTTACTAATGATGTTTTGTAAAGAGGCTAATTTTTCTAAATCTGGCTCATCATGAACTCTGTAAATAAAAGTATCGTTAGAAGGTTTTCCTTTTTTACGACCAATAAATTCTGCTACTTTTCTGTTAGCTAATAACATAAATTCTTCAATTAATTTATTAGCATCTTTAGATTTTTTAAAGAAAACACCAACTGGATTTGCTTCTTCATCTAAATTAAACTTCACTTCTACTCTATCAAAAGAAATTGCACCTTGTTTCATTCTCTTTTTACGCAATACTTTTGCTAATTTATCTAGCTGTAAAGTTGCTTCTACAATTTCTGGTGTAACTTCGTATTCTTTGTCTATGATAGAAGTTTCTAATGGCATTGTATAAGGTTGTACATCATCAGATAATTCGCAATTTTCTATAATAGATTGTGCTTCTTCATAAGCAAAACGTTGGTCTGAATATGTTACAGTTCTACCAAACCACTCTCCTACTACTTGCGCTTTTTGATTAATTTCAAAAACTGCAGAAAACGTTAATTTTTCTTCGTGTGGTCTTAAAGAACAAACACCATTACTTAACATTTCTGGTAACATTGGTACTACTCTATCTACCAAATAAACAGATGTTGCTCTGTCATAAGCCTCATCATCTAAAATAGTTTTTGGTTGTAAATAATGCGAAACATCTGCTATATGAATTCCAACTTCGTAATTACCATTTTCTAATTTTACAAAAGACAAAGCATCATCAAAATCTTTTGCATCTTTAGGATCTATGGTAAACGTTAAATCTTTACGCATATCTCTACGTTTAGAAATTTCTTCTTCAGTAATTTCTAACGGTAAACTTTCTGCATCTTTTTCTACTTCTTCTGGAAACTCGTATGGTAAATCATATTCTAGTAAAATAGAATGCATTTCTGTATTATGATCTCCTGGTTTACCTAGTACTTTGGTTATTTTACCAAACGGATTTTTAGAGTTTTGTGGCCAATCAGAAATTGTAGCTTGTACTTTATCTCCGTGTTCGGCACCATTCATTTTGTTTTCAGAAATAAAAATATCGGCATACATTTTATTACTGTCTGGTAACACAAAACCAAAGTTTTTACTTTTTTGTAAAACACCAACAAATTCTGTTTTAGCACGTTCTAAAATTTCTACAACATCTGCTTCTAACTTCTTACCGCTTCGTTTTTTATATACATAAGCTTTTACAATATCGTTGTGTAAACCTTTACCTAAATTTACATTTGGTATAAAAATATCATCTTCATAATCTTCTGTAACAAAGTAACCATTACCGTTAGATGTAATATCTAAAGTACCTACAGAGTATTTTCTATCTGCATTTATTTTAAATTTACCTCTATCTACTTCTACAATTTTTTTTGTTGATGCTAATTCTGCCAACTTTTTAATTACTTGGTTTTTACCATCGGTATCTACAATACTTAATTTTGCAGCAATTTGTTTGTAATTGTAAAACTTATCGCTGTCTTCATTTAAAATTCTGAATATATTTTTAGTTAAATTTTTTACGACTTTACCTTTCTTTTTATATATTTTTTTCTTTTTTTTTGTCATTTATACTTCTGTTTTAGCGTTAATTCTTTCTGTTTTTTTGATAAAAATTAACGTACTCTGCAAATTACAATTATAAGTTTAATAAAGCATTAAAAAACTGTTATGAATCTATTTTGTAATTTGGCTTGTTTATAATAATTTATTTATGTCTACTATTGATAAAATCAATACTAATTCTTGGTTTATAATTGCAAACCCAGCTTCTGGAAATAAAAATTTTTCTAAAATTTGGAAAAAAATTGAGCAATTACTTAAAAACAAGAATTTAGACTATTCTTTTGCTTTTACTCAGTTTTCTAAACACGAAATAGATTTGGTACAAAACGCTATTAAAAAGGGTTATAGAAACATTATATCTGTGGGCGGAGACGGAACATTAAATAATGTTGTAAACGGAGTAATGCTGCAAAGGTATGTAAAAACTTCTAATATAACTATTGGCGTATTACCTTTAGGAACTGGCAACGATTGGATTAAAACCTACAAACAAACTAATTCTATAGAAAAAGCTTTAGAAATTATATCAAAAAAAACTACAATTTTACAAGATATTGGTGTTATTACTACTGATAAAAATACTATTTATTATAATAATGTAGCCGGTATTGGTTATGACGGATATATTGTTAATAAACTAAAATATCTTAAAAAATTTGGTGCTTTATCTTATTTATTAGCAGGTATTTATGGTTTAATTTTTTATAAAAAAAGTGCATATAAGATACTTATAAACAATAAAGAATTAAAAGAAAAATGTTTAATGGTTGTATGCGGAATTTGTAAATACTCTGGTGGCGGAATGCAGTTTACAAAAGATGTTAATACTACAGATGGCTTATTAGACATAACAATTGCTAAAAACTTAAATTTTTTAGATTTAATAATTAATCTACCTAAACTTTACTCTGGTGCAATTGTAAATCATAAAAAAGTAAATACTTACAAAACATTAAAAATTACGGTAACGCCTATAAATGCTAAACCTTTTATACAAGCAGATGGCGAGTTGATAACTTCTGGTAAACTTCAAATTAGCATTATACCTAAAGCAATTAATTTTGTAATTAATTAGTTATCAAGTATAAAAGTTAAAAAAATCTTAATTTTTTTGTAACGAATCTTAAAAAGAAGCGTCTTTATAGAAAGAGACTTTTAAATTAAGATGAAAAATCTACGTAAAATTATCGGCTTATTTCTAATTATTTTTGTTGCAGGCATCTTTGTAACCATTATAACGGTAAACAAATCTCTTAACAAAATAGATCCGCAAGAAAAAAGCGTAGAAATTCAAAAAGACACCACTTACCTACTAAAAGCAGAAAAGAAAACAGTTTAATTTTTTTTTCAAAAATTTTCTCTTTCTAATTTCAATTTATTTTTTTTCGAGTTTTTCACAGTTATAAACATTCTATATTATAATTATTTTTCTTTTATAAAATTTTAAAAAAACTATGATGGTTATAATAGTGTGTGAATAGCTACTATAAATTTTATAATATTTATTTTAATATTTGAGTTATTAAAAAACGTTTACATGTTATTAGTAGTTTAAAAGCTTTAAAATCAATTAAAAAGTAGAGTTATTAACAATAGTTATAAACAGGTATTAACTAAATATTCTGAATAACTATGTTGTATTTCTATGTAAACAAATTGTAAATTTTATGTTGATAAACTTTTATCAAAAACTCATAAAAAAAGTTGCATATGTTAAACTACTCGCTGTATTGTAATAAATATTGAATTCACCAAAAATACTTTTCAGTTTTTCATTGCAACTTCTTAATATTCTATTAAAATGCTAAAAACTTAAAAACTAAAGAGTTATTAAAAAAGCTATTTTTTTGATTGTTTATAACTGTTGATAACCGTTAGTTTCTGTATTTTTGTAGTACACAACTTAATTAAAATCAATTTATTATGACAATTGCAATTGGTAACGATCACGCTGGTACAGAATACAAGTTCGAAATTATAAAACATTTAGAAGAGAAAGGATATAATGTTATTAATTTTGGTACAGATTCTAATGCGTCTATGGATTATCCAGATGCTATTCATCCAACGGCAGAAGCAGTAGAAACTGGTAAAGCTACGTTAGGAGTTATTTTATGCGGTTCTGGTAACGGCGCACAAATGACAGCAAATAAACACCAAGGTATAAGAGCTGCTTTGTGTTGGAACAATGAGTTAGTTGCATTAACAAGACAACATAACGATGCAAATATTCTTACAATTCCGGCACGTTTTGTTTCTTTACAACAAGCTATAGGTTTTGTAGATATTTTTCTTTCTACAGAATTTGAAGGTGGTAGACATGCTAATAGAGTAAGTAAAATTTCTTGCGCAGGATAATCTTTTAAAAAAATCACTTAAACTGCTATAAAATTTAGTTTGAGTGATTTTTTTAATATCTAGTAGTTTATATTAATTATGAATATCAAAGTAAAATCTTTTAACAAATTGACAGTAAACGAATTGTATGCAATTTTACAATTACGATCGGAAGTTTTTGTGGTAGAACAAAATTGTGTGTATCAAGATATAGATTTTAAAGATCAAAAATCTTTACATGTAATTGGTTTTAAAGATGATAAAATTATTGCTTACACGCGTATTTTTAAACCTGGTGATTATTTTAAAAATGCTAGCATTGGTAGAGTAGTAGTAGCAGCTTTAGAAAGAAAACATAGTTACGGGCACAATTTAATGAAAGCTTCTATAAACGCAATTAAAGAAAATTTTAAAAGCGATACAATTACCATTTCTGCTCAAAAATATTTACAAAAATTTTATGAATCTCATAATTTTACAAAAGTAGGAGAGGAGTACTTAGAAGATGGTATTCCGCATATAAGAATGGATAGAATTTAGAACTAAAAACGTACTCTAAAACTTAAATTAGGTGTAAAAGGCAACGAGTAATTATCTATTCTTCTCACATTATTTTCTTGCGATTCATCTACAATATAGTAAGAGTCTATGGTGTTTTTTCTATCTGTAATGTTAGTAAAACCAAGTCTAATTGTGGCTTTTATAGCTTCAGAAAATGTAAAATTATAACTTCCAGAAACATCAATTCTAAAAAAATTGTCTAAATTTTCTGTATTAGGGTTATCATAATTTACAATAGTTTTATCGCCATTTTGTAAGGTTTCGTTACCATCTACAGGTTTTGTATAAGGCCTACCAGAACGTAAAATTCCGCCAATAGATGCTTTTAAATTTTTGGTAAAATTATAATTAAAAGCAGTACTTAAAGAGTGTGTAATATCTAAGCTATTTGCAAATTTCTTTGGATTAAAAACACCAAATGTGTAGTTGTTTTCTGCCAACGTATAACTTAACCAAGTACTAATTGTATTAGTTTGTTTGTTAATTAAAAATTCAATTCCTTTAGTTTTATAATTACCAATAGAACTAAAATTCTGAGTGTTGTTGTAAAAACCTTGATTTGCAGTAGAAATACCGTTAACTACTTTATAAAAACCTGTAATATCTGCGTATAATTTATTTTTGGTATAAGAAATACCAAAAGAAGCTTGTTTGCTTGTTATTATTGGCGTTCTATCATTATCAGATAAAATCCATCTACGTTTTTCGATACCTAAAAAATTATCTTCAAAATCTATTTTTTGAGCTGTTGTTTGATTTTTAAACTCTCCTTCTAACTTTAAAGAATACGTTTCATTTAGTTTTTGTCTTATGTTTATTCTAGGCTCGAAAATAAATTTTTGAAACTTATCAAAATAATTAGCTCTAAAACCAACTCTAGCGTAAGTATTGTTTTTCTTATATTCAATTTCTGAATAAAAAGCACTTTTTAACAACACTTCTTTTATTGTTTTAGAAAAAGTTGGTGCGTTAATACTTGTGGTATTTTTAACGCCTATTTCGTTAAAAACAAAACCGTTTGTTAAATAAAAAAAATCAGAAAATTCATACACAGTATTTAGTTTTACCGCTGTTTCTAAAACATTGTTAAATTGTGTTTGAAACTGATCTGTATCTTTATTATAATCTGAAGAATTGATTCTATAATCAGAAATAAATGCCGAAAGATTGGTTGTAAATTTAGAGTTCCAGTTGGCTTCCCAATTAATTCTGGCACCTAAATTTTCTTGTTTTAAATTACTATTTTCTTCAATAGAATTGTTATTGTTTGTGTATTGTTCTAGATAATCTAAATTATTTTTTATGTGAATAAAGTTGGCTCTAATTGCATGATTGTAATTAAGATCGTATAAAATTTTAAACGAATAGTCGTAGAAGAAAAATTTAGATTCTGCGTTGTTAACACTGTTAGAAGCAATAGAATTATCTTGAAAACTTCTATTAAAATAATTGGTATAAGTTGGTGTGTTTAAAAAATCTGTAAAAGATCTTCTACCAGAAACATGTAATTCTAAATTATCTTTAATTGGTATTTGTACAAAAGCATCTGCACTTATCAAATTAAAACCTGCACCGCCAGAAAATTTATTCGTTATTCTATTCGAGGTTTCCATATTAATTGTTGATGAAACTCCGTCGGAAAAAACACTACTTGTACCATTTTTAGTAACCGTAACTTTTTTAGTTAAATACGGATTGTAAGCAGAAATTAAACCAAAAAAATGACCTGCATGGTACATTTTAATTCCGTCCCAAAGCATTAAATTCTGGTCGTTTGTACCACCTCTTACATTTATATTAGAAATACTTTCGTTTACACTTTCTACGCCAGGTAAAATTTTAATAGTTTTTAAAATATCGGGTTCTATTAATCCTGGTAAAATTCCGAATTTTTCTGTGTTTAAAATTGTGCTTCCATCGGCACTTTTTTGCAAGCCAGAAGTTAAAAACTTTTGCATTGTAATTTCTGATAAAATTTCTGAAGATTCTTCTAAATACAGCTGTTTACAATTAGCATTTAGAAATAATTCTTTAGCAGAAATTTCTAAGTTTTTAAAACCGATATATGATATATTTATTACAGATTTTACCGGCACATTTTGCAAATAAAAAGATCCGTTTGTATTTGATGTTGTTCCTAAATTATAACCATTTACTTTTATAGATGCTAAAGCTAAAGGCATAAGATTTTGACTTTCTAATACGTTTCCGCAGATATTTATAGTTTTATTTAAAAACGAAACTGTTACATATTTGTTGTCTAATGTTTTAAATTGTAAATAAGTTTTATCGTTTAGATAACTTAAAAGAGATTCTAAAGAAATACCTGTTTGTGGTGCTATAATTTTTATGTTTTCGATGTCATCATCAGAATAAGAAAACTTAATATCGTATGTTTTTTCTAAGGAAATTAGCAAAGAAGAAAGCCCAACTTTAGAAGACGATTTCTGAGCATAATTTATACTTGTAGTAAGTAAAAAACCTAATAAAATTATAGCTATTTTATTGATCATATGTAAAGATCGTAATTGTTTTACCATCAATCTTATAAGACAACTGCAACGGTATTGTTACCGATTGTAATGCAACATTAATATCTAAATGTGTAAAGCCACCAGAATATAAAGTTTCTAAATTAATGTTGTTAGTTGTAATTGTATAACCAAATTGATTTTCTATTTCTTTAAGTACAAATTTTAACTGTGTACTTTTAAAATTAGATTCTTTTTGTAACCAAGATTTTTCTGTTGTATCAAAAGTAGTATTAGTATCTATAATACCGTTTACAACTTTAAAAATTGTTCCTTTAGGTAATTTTACAAGTGTGTCTTTATAAGCTACGCTTACCAAACCTTCGTATGTTTTTACTTCGAAATAATTGGCTCTTTCTTTAACATTAAATTGCGTACCAAGAACGGTAACATTACCTATTTCTGTATTTACAGTAAATTTCTCACCTTTTTGTACTTTAAAAAATGCTTCTCCGTCTAGGGTTAAATTTCTATTATTTTCCCACTCTTTTTTAACATAAGAAACGTTAGAATTTGCATTTAAAATAACTTCTGAATTATCGGGTAAATTAAAGGTTTTAGTTTCTGCAAATTCTGTAGTATAATTGGTATCGTTACTATAAAGTAAAAAGTAACTAGTTGTTAACAATACTGCAATAACTGCCGCGTATTTAAAGACTTTATTAAAACTAAAAGCAATAACTTTTTGTTTTTTGGTTTTGTTTTGAGTTTTTAATTTTAAGTCTGCCAATGCATTTTCTACATTAACTTTAGGTGTTTCTATTTGCGATGTGTAATGCGCAATTTTTTCTAAAGTATCAAAACCTTCATTTTCTTTTAAACGCAGTAATTCTTCATCAGAAATATCTCTGTTTAGCCATTTTAATATGTCTTTGTTATTTTCCATTTTTTAGACTTCTATATATATAACAACTAAATGTTTATTTACCCTACTTTTAAATTCCATCTATTTTACTTCTTAATTTTTTAAGGGCAGAAGACATTCTTTTTTCTACTGCTTTTTGCGATATTTCTAGCATTTCTGCTATTTCTCTGTATTTTTTGCCGTCTATTCTATTCATCAGAAAAACTTCTCTTTCACCTTCGGTTAAGTTTTCTATGGCATTTTTAAGTTTATTTTTAAATTCTTCTTCTTCTAATAAATACTCTGGACTTTGATTGTTAACATCTAAATACGGACTATTTTTTGCATACTCGAAAACAACCTTTTCGTGCTTAACTTTATTTAAAAATAGATTGTTAACAACTGTAAATAAGTAAGATTTAGCTTTAGAAAAATCTATTTTTGCACAATTTTCCCATATTTTTATAAAAGCTTCTTGCGCTAAATCTAAAGACGTATTTTTATTGCCAGATTTGTAGTAAGCAAAGTTACTAGCAGACTGTATATGAGATGTGTAAAACTCATTAAAATAAATTTCGTCGCAAAGAGATTTATTAGTCATTGTAGGGTTTTAAATTATAAAAATAAAAAAAATAGAATACAAAGGTAGGGTAAATAAATGTGTAGTTGTTTTATTAACAGAAGGGCAAAAAAATAGTCTTTCAAAAAAAAGTAGGGTAAAATAAAATTGAGTTGTCTTACTAACAGAAACAATAAACATTTATTATTAAAACGTATTAAAATGAAAACATTAAAATTAATTACAGTATTTGCATTAACAGCAGTTTTAGGATTTACATCTTGTCAATCAGAAGAAAATACAGAAGTTGGTGCTAACCCAAACGCAAACTCTTCTACATCGCCAACAGCATCTAATTTTGAAAGAGCATCTATGAACGATGGTTCTGATGATGATTTTTTAGATGGTAATGCGTGTACAGAGTTGTTATTTCCTTTAACAGCAACCGTAAACGGACAAAATATTTCAATAATATCTGAGTTAGATTTTTCTACAGTTTTAGAAATTTTTGCAGAATTTAATGATGATGCAGATAATGTTACATTTAACTTTCCTATAAGAGTAAGAACTAGTAATTACACAGAAGTAACAGTTAATAATCAAGAAGAATTAGACGCTTTAAATGCAGCATGTGAAAATGCAGAAGCAGAAGGTAGAGATGCTATTTCTTGTATAGATTTTAATTTTCCTATTACAATGTTAACGTACGATATTGCTTTAGAGCAAACAGGTACAGTTGTTTTACAATCTGAAAAGCAATTATATACTTTTATGACTGGTTTACAAGCAGATGAATTTTTTACAGTTAATTATCCTGTAAGTGCAACATTAAGCAATGGTACAACTGTTCAATTAAATTCTGATGCAGAGTTTAGAGATTCAATTTCAGATTGTGTTCAATTTGAAGAAGAAGAAGATGAGGCTGCAACAATGGCTGCAGAAGTAGAAGCAACTTTAACAAACACACAATTTAAAGTACAAAGTTTTGTAAACGCAGGTGTTAATACTGCAGCAGATTTTGCAGATTGGTCGATAGAGTTCACAAACGATCTTAAATTAGTTGCTAAAAATAATGTAAACGCTACATTATCAGAAATAGAGGGTACCTATGCTGTAAGTTCAGATACATCAGTATTTTTAAACATTGCATTTGGTAGCAATAATACTGTTAGTGCTTTAAATAACGATTGGGTTATTGCTACTTACAGCGATACAATGGTTGCTTTACAAAGTAAAACAGATGCTAGCATTACATTAACTTTTCAGAAACTTTAATAGTAAAAAAATAATAGAATTACTTTACAATTGTTATGTAATTAATAGCAATTGTAAAGTTTTAAAGAACAATAAATAATGATAAAATTTTTATTAAAAGTATTTTTAGTTTGTTTAATAATTACATCTTGTTCATCAGAAACAGATATAATTACAGAATCAGAAACACCTATAAATGTTAATTTAAATAGACAACAAACAGGTTCTTCTGCTAACGATTTACTTTCTGCTTCTGCTTTTAAAAAAATGATTGTTGAAGTTGCTTACATAGAAGGTTTTAAACCAACAGAAACAGCTTTAAATAACTTTAAAAATTTTATAAACGATAGAACTTTTAAACCAGAAGGTGTAACTTTTGTAGAAAAATCAATAGAAAACACAGGCAAAACAACTTATACTTTAGATGAGGTTGTAGAAATTGAAAAAGTAAACAGAACACAATACAACACAAATAATACAATTGCAGTTTGGGTGTTATTTATTGATGGTAAATCATCTAAAGACACCAACCAAGGTGCAATTTTAGGAACCGCTTATTGGAACACTTCTTTTGTTATTTACCAAGAAACAATACAAGGTTTAAGCGATAGCACATTCGAGCCAAATAGAAGTCTTTTAGAAAGCTCTGTTATTCATCACGAATTTGGTCATATTTTAGGTTTAACAAATCATGGAACCGATTTACAAAGTGATCATGAAGATGAAGAACATCCAAAACATTGCATCGAACAAGATTGTTTAATGTATTGGGCCGCAGAATCTAGCCAAGGAATTGGCAATATGGTTTCTGGCGGAAGTTTACCAACTTTAGATGCACAATGTTTAGCAGATTTAAGGGCAAATGGCGGTAAATAATTTAAAATTTTAAAAAATGAAAACATTATATTTTACAATAGCTTTAATGTTTATTACAAGTATTACATTAAACGCTCAAGACAGAAAAAACTCAGCTTCGGCTGGTATTAAAGGTGGTTACAATTTATCTTCTGTAAGTTTCGACGGAACATCTGAAACTTCTAATTTACACGGATTTCATGTTGGTATTTATGGCGAATCTTACATTGGTAAACACATTGCAATTCAGCCAGAGATTTTATATTCACAACAAGGTTATAAAATAATTGATGATAACGGTACTTACACACAAAAATTAGAATATATAAATGTGCCTTTAATGTTAAAAATGTATCCAGTTAAAAGCTTTTTTATAGAAGCTGGTCCGCAAATAGGATTTTCGATTTCACACAAAGAAACTTTTGATGCTGGTTTTGTTTTATATGATACAGAACAAGAGTTTGAACCAAGTAATTTTGATTGGGGTGTAAATGTTGGTGCTGGTTTTAAAAGTGATGCAGGTGTTAGTTTAGGTGCCAGATATCATATTGGTCAAAGTGATATTTATGACCAAGACAAACCAAAAAATAGAGTAGTACAAATCTATTTAGGATTTGAATTTTAGTTAGAACCAAAAATAAAAAAGAGAAGTAATTTTACTTCTCTTTTTCTATTAAATTAGTTATTTCTTTAACGCCGCCTACTTCTAAATCTCCTAAAAGTATATCGCCAATTCTTACTCTAATTAAGCGCAAAGTTGGTAACCCAACAGCAGCAGTCATTTTTCGAACTTGCCTAAATTTACCTTCTCTAATTATTATAGAAACCCAACTTGTTGGGCCATGTCTTTCATCTCTTATTTTCTGACTTCTTAACGGAAATTTAGGATCATCAATTATAAAAGCTTTTCCGGGTTTTGTGGTATATTTCTTACCATTAAAACCTATTTCTACACCATTTCTTAATTGCTCAACTTCCTTTTCAGTTATAACACCATCTACTTGTACATAATATTCTTTTTCGTATTTTCTAGATCTAATTTCTGCGGATACTTTACCATCTGTAGTTAAAAGTAATAAACCTTCAGAAGGCACATCTAAACGACCAATTGCCATCGTTCCTTCAGGAAAATCGTACAAATCTCCTAATAATTTTTTTTTCCGCTTCGCGGGATTTATAAACTGAGAAATCATTCCCCAAGGTTTATGAATCATAAAATGATGATGATTACTCATGTATATTATTTTATTAAAGAAAAAGAACCTTTATATTTTTTACCATTTTTTAAAATTATTAAATACCAATATGAATTTGGTATTGATAGTTTACCATTAATGTTTCCATTCCAACCAATACTTATATTAGGTTTTGCTATTAATTTACCAAATCTATCATAGATTAAAATTTCACTAATTTGAGAGTTATTTTGTATTGCCCAATAGTCATTTAAACCATCGTTATTTGGTGTAAAATAATTTGGAATTTCTAAATCTGAATTGATATTAATTTTAAAACTAGTTTCATTAGAACAAGCAGCATTAGAAGAATCTTCATTGTAAATATAAACTGTTTGCGATGTATATAAGAAATCTCCTGCATTTAGCTTTGTACCATTTCCATTAGATTGTGTATAATAATTGCCATTGGTTAGTTCTGGTAGTAGATAATTATTATTTATTGAAACATCGCTTAAATTATCTACTAAAGGTTTTTGTGTTATTATAACTTTAAAACTAGTTTCATTAAAACAAGCATTGTTAGAAGGATCTTCGTTATAAATATAAATTGTTTGGGAATTATATAAAAAATCACCTGCATTTAACTTTGTGCCATTTCCATTAGATTGTGTATAAAAACTACCATTAGTTAAATTTGGAAGTTCATAACTATTACACTCATTAACATCATTTAACGTATCTACCGTAGGCTTTTGTGTTATTTTAACTTTAAAACTAGTTTCATTAAAACAAGCATTATTAGAAGGATCTTCGTTATAAATGTAAATTGTTTGTGAATGATATAAAAAATCACCTGCATTTAACTTTGTTCCCTTTCCGTTAGATTGTGTGTAAAAACTACCATTAGTTAAATTTGGAAGTTCAAAACTATTACACTCATTAACATCATTTAACGTATCTACATCAATTTTACAATCTAACTTAGCACATTCTGCTTCATTTAAAACAAAGGTGCTTTGTGCATCTTTTGTTATTGAACCCATTGGATCTGAATTGTAATAACTAACGTCATCTACATAAACGCATTTTAAATTTACATTATCTTGTATTTCTAAAAAAGAGGCTACATTAGATATTAAGTTAGCTTGATTTCTTAAATCAAGTTCAGAAATTAGTGTACTATTAACATGTAAACCATCTAAAATATTATTTGGTGGAAGAGATAACTTTGTCAAGGGATTATTTGAACAATTCAATTCGAATAATTTATCGTTTATAGTTAAATCTAATTCTGATATTTTATTAAAACTTAAATGCAAGTATGTTAAATTTAGATTATTTGAAGTATTTAATGCTGAAATATTGGTGTTTGAAGAGCCGAATAAAGTAAGCTTTTTATTTTTAGAAAGGTCTATAGTTGAAACATTAGTATTAGAAACATCTAGTTGTTTTAAATTTAAATTTTTAGATACACCTATTTTTGTAAGAGGATTGGATCCTGTAAATAAATCTATTAAATTAATGTTGTTAGAAACATCAATAGATAGAATATTGTTATTGTTTGAATAAAGTGTTTTCAAATTTATTAAAGATGACAAATCTATATTAGAGACATTGTTTTGAGTAAATTGTAAATCCTCTAAAGAAATAAAGTCTTGAATACCTGTTAAATCAGATATGTTTTCATTTGTAATATTAAGGTTTTTAATAGTATTAATATTGGCTGTAGGTACATAATTATCTAAACTACCAGAATCATAGCCTAAGTCAATAAGCTTTTGTTCAAAATTATCATCTGGTACATATGTTAAATTTTTAAAAACACTACAATTATCACTGTAAACAGTATTGTCGTCAATATCCGTCCAATTAGTAATACTATAAGATTTATTATCTACTTGTAAGCATTTTAATTCAGAATTATTAGAACAAAAGAAAGTATTAATATTTGTATTGTTGCTATTTTTTAAATTGATGTTTTCTATAATTCCGTGACTTAAATCTATATTTAAAAGCTGAGAATTTGAACTTAAATCTAAATTTGTAATACTGGTATTTCCTATTGTTAAATCTTTTAATTTCGTATTATTTTTTAAGTTAATTGTAGAAACATTTACTACAATTAAACGTAGCGTTTCTAGTTCTGTATTTTTAGAAACATCTATACTTTTAAGTGAACCATTAGAAATAAATAGGTCTTTTAATTTTATATTTTTAGAAATATCTAATTCTGTAACATCATTTACTTCTATACCTAAACGAGTAAGTGAAGTAAAGCCATCTAATCCAGTGAAATCTTTAATAGAAGAATCATTTATAAATATTTCTGTCACGGAATTTACATTATTTGTGGGAACATAATCATCTAAAGGTCCAGAATCGTATCCAAAATCAATAAGTAATTGTTCAAAATTATCATCAGGTACATATGTGTTTTGTGAACAGATATTTATACTAATAAAAATTAAAATGAAAAGAAACTTCATTTTTTTCATAAGCAATTATAATACATTTAAAATTACAGAAAATTCATTTTTACCCTTAGACAAACTCATGTTTTCTTCCGAAAATTTTTGATCTGTATAAGAAGTATATTGCGTTATTGGTTCTATACAAAGCATGTTGTCAACTTCTGTCCATAGCATAAAGTTGTTAAAACCAATTGTGGTAATTTCTAAGTCGTTTTTATTGATGTTTTTTAACGTAATTTTTTCTGTACCTAATACCGGAAAAGCGTTTGAGCCAGCTTTATAAACATCTTTTAATGTAATTTTTTCTTTACCTGCTTCTAATATTTCTTTACCAGTATTAGATAATAAAAAAGCCGGATGATAACCTAACATAAACGGCATTCCTTCTTCAGAATGTATAATAAAATCTATTTTTAGAATATCATTTTCTAAAGTAAAATGTTTTTCAAACGTAAAATTAAAAGGCCAATTAAGGTGTTCTTCTTTTGATTTAACAGGAAACTTACTATTTGTAACTAAAGTATTTTTAATGTATTCTTTTTTAAATTTTGCAGAAGTTTCATCCGAAGAAATTAAATTATAATCTAATTCTCGTAACAAACCATGCTGATCTAAAATAGCGTCGCCATTTTTTGTATGTACTCTAAAATTATTTTTAACCGTAGGACCAATTACCGGAAACATTTCATCATCAGAATTTCGCCAACCTTTATTTCCTTTTTGATGTATAAATTCTTGGTTGTTTTTTATAAAACTGATTAACTCTCCTTTTTCTATTACAACAGTAGAAAAATTGTTTTGTAAGATTACCTTGGTTTTCATTTGCATAAATAATTTGTGTAAAAATAGTATAAATTTGACTCTTTTTTTTTAGTGAATTCATCTTAGTTTTTTGTAACTTGTGGCACTTATTTAAAAATAAAACAAGCAAGATTTATGGCGGCAGATAAAGAAAAAGCAGCAAAACTTAAAGCACTTCAACTTACTCTAGATAAGCTAGATAAGACATATGGTAAAGGTTCTGTAATGAAATTAGGTGATGTAGTTACAGAAGATATAGATGCAATTTCATCTGGTTCTTTAGGTTTAGATTTGGCTTTAGGAGTAGGTGGTTATCCAAGAGGTAGAGTTATAGAAATTTACGGTCCAGAATCTTCTGGTAAAACAACTTTAACGTTACACGCAATTGCAGAAGCACAAAAAGCAGGTGGTATTGCAGCTTTTATTGATGCAGAACATGCATTCGATAAATTTTATGCAGAAAACTTAGGTGTAGATATAGATAATTTAATAATTTCTCAACCAGACCATGGTGAGCAAGCATTAGAAATTGCAGAAAACTTAATTCGTTCTGGTGCAATTGATATTGTTGTTATTGATTCTGTAGCAGCATTAACACCAAAATCTGAAATAGAAGGAGAAATGGGAGATTCTAAAATGGGTCTTCATGCACGTTTAATGTCGCAAGCATTACGTAAATTAACAGGTACTATTTCTAAAACAAAATGTACAGTTATATTTATTAACCAATTAAGAGAAAAAATTGGTGTAATGTTTGGTAACCCAGAAACAACAACGGGTGGTAATGCATTAAAGTTTTATGCTTCTGTTAGATTAGATATTAGAAGAAGAACACAAATTAAAGACGGAGACCGAGTTATTGGTAACAGTACAAAGGTTAAAATTGTTAAAAATAAAGTTGCACCACCTTTTCAAATTACAGAGTTTGATATTATGTATGGGCAAGGAATATCTAAAGTTGGTGAAATTTTAGATATTGGTGTAGATTTAGGTATTGTTAAGAAAAGTGGATCTTGGTTTAGTTACGGAGAGACAAAATTAGGTCAAGGTAGAGATGCCGTTAAAGGTTTAATTAAAGACAATCCTGAATTAGCAGAAGAACTTGAAGGTAAAATAAAAGTTGCTATCGAAAATCAAGAATAAGTTTATTTAAAAGTTCTAACTATTATAAACTGCCATAGAATTAATCAATCTATGGCAGTTTTTTATTATATTTAATTGTTATGATTAAAATTACAGAAGATCTTACATTAAAAAATATTTTACTTTCTGATGCAGAGATTTTACATACCTTAATGAAAACAGTATATCTGTCTGCATACAGTCATTTTTGGAAAGATAAAGGAGATTGGTATGTTAACTATCAATATTCTAAAGAAAACCTAGAACAAGAGCTTTTACAAGAGAATTCTTCTTATTACTTTATCTGTTGTAAGAATGAAGTAGTTGGAAATATAAGAATTATTTGGGATGAAAACTTAGAAGGTTTATCCGAAGAAAAACAATTAAAATTACATAGATTATATCTTCATAAAAAAACTCAAGGCAAAGGTTTTGGTAAAAAAATAGTAAATTGGTTAGAAAATTTAGCAAAACAAAAAGATTATAGTGTTTTATGGCTAGACGCTATGAATATGCAAGAACAAGCATTTCAGTTTTATAAAAAATTAGATTATAAATACCATTCACATACTTTTTTACCTTTCGAATTATTACACGACGAGGTAAGAAAAATGAGCCAAGTTTATAAGCTTTTATAATCTTAATTTATTCTTTAGAAAGAATTTTTACCAACCATAAAATAAAGTAAGCACCAATACCTAAACCTGCAAATAAAACAAGAAGTACAAATAGAATTCTAATGTTTTTTGCTGAAAATTGCGTTTTTGTACTTAACCATTCGCATACACCTAAAATCATAATTTAAATTTATTTAGTTTATTTATTATCCTTTAAAAGGAGGGATTTCTCGAACTAATCGTTCTATTTCTTTAACAATTTCAATTCTACTTTTAGATTTTAATTCGAAATGTAAATTTTCCCAATCTGCATCAAAAGAAACTTCTTTAGATTTAGAGTTGATGATTTCTTTTAAATTAAGAACTCTTAAATAAAAGTATCCGTTTACATCATTTTCTGGCCTATAATCTAAATTTATAGCACGCTTTAAACTGTAATTATTTAGATGTAATAAAGAGCTAGAATCTAGGTAATGCATGGTTTCTATAGAAGGATCAATTTCATAAAATAAATTCCACTCTACATGCCAACTATTTGTAATTCTTAAAGGCTGTAAATCTATTTCATCCATTTTAAACGCCTGTGCTTCCAAAACCTCCAGAACCTCTTTCTGTTTCGCTAAGTATATCTACTTCTTGCCAAACAACTCTTTCATGTTTTGCAATTACTAATTGAGCAATTCTTTCACCATCATTTACAATAAAATCTTCATTAGAAAGATTTACTAAAATTACACCGATTTCTCCCCTGTAATCTGCATCTACAGTACCAGGAGAATTTAATACGGTAATTCCCTTTTTTGCAGCCAAACCACTTCTAGGTCTAACTTGTGCTTCAAAACCGATTGGTAAGGCTATAAATAAGCCCGTTTTAATAATGGCTCTTTCTAAAGGTTTTAGTGTTATTGCTTCTTCTATATTAGCTTTTAAATCCATACCAGCAGCACCATTTGTTTCGTAATTTGGTGTAGCGTGTTTAGATTTATTTATAATTTGTACGTTCATTTTTATTTATAAATTGAATAAGTAAGTTATTGTTTCTAAAAATTCTGATT
This sequence comes from Polaribacter marinaquae, assembly GCF_038019025.1. NCBI lineage: Bacteria > Pseudomonadati > Bacteroidota > Flavobacteriia > Flavobacteriales > Flavobacteriaceae > Polaribacter > Polaribacter marinaquae. Next base: position 2,007,132 of record NZ_CP150496.1, on the reverse strand, counting down.
TCCAAAACGATTCTGTATGCTTACCGTTTGCAGCAACTTTAGTTTTTATATTATTTTGATTAAAACCATTATCTATTAATCTCTCGGCCATATTTTCTGTATCTGGCACCATAGAACCACCTTCTTTATCGCCAACTAATAAATACAATTTTGTGTTTTTTAGGTTTGCGTGTTGTTCTGCAAAAGAATTTACTTTGTTAGAAAACCAAAAAGAAGTAGAAAGTGCACCAATTTTACCAAATACTTTTGAATGTTTTAAACCAGCATAAAAAGAAATTAAACCGCCTAAAGAACTACCAATAATAGCCGTGTTTTCTGCAGTGGTTTTAGTTTTATAATTTTTATCTATGTATGGTTTTAATGTATTTACCAAGAAATCTGAATAAACATCTCCTTTACCGCCACCATATTTTGTGTTAGACCAAGGTGTGTATTCTTCAATCCTTTTTTCTCCGCCATTTTCTATACCCACAACAATAAAACCCTTTTTAGTTTTATTATATAAATTATCTAAAGTTTCATCAACTTCCCACTCGCCAGCAAAAGAGGTTTTTGCATCAAATAGATTTTGAGCATCGTGCATGTAAATTACAGGATATTTATTTTTTGAAGTTGTATAATTTGGTGGCAAATACACCCAAACTTTATGTGAAATTGTATTTAGATTTTTAATAACAAATTCTTTCTCTAAAATAGTAACAGTACCTTTAGTTTCGGTTTGTTTTACAAATTTAATGTTAGATTTTTCTTTGGATTGTGATGCAACTTTACAAGATGTTATCAATAAAAAAACACTAAAAAGAATAGAGATTTGTATTTTCATAATAAAGTTTGAAGTCTTACAAATATAATAATTCATACTAGCATTCATCATTAGATAGTAAATTTCTTACTTTTGGGGCATAAAATTTATAAATAAATGAATAATCAGAAAAAAATAGCGGTTATAGGTGGAGGAAGTTGGGCAACTGCAATTGTGAAGATGCTTTCAGAAAATTTAGAAACTGTTGGTTGGTATATGCGAAGCAAATCAGCCATAGATCATATAAAAAAGAACAATCATAATCCTAATTATTTAAGATCTGCAGATGTATATGCAAGTCAGTTAGATTTATCTAGCGATATTAATAAAATGGTAGAAAACTACGATGTTTTAATTTTCGCTATTCCGTCTGCATTTTTAGTTGGTGAGTTAGAAAAATTGAAGAAATCGTTAAAAGGAAAAATAATTTTTTCTGCAATAAAAGGTATCGTTCCAGAGACAGGTTTAATTGTTGGCGAGCATTTTCATAATGTTTATGATATTCCTTATGAAAAAATTGGAGTTATTACAGGGCCTTGTCACGCAGAAGAAGTTGCTATGGAACGCTTGTCTTACTTAACAATTGCATGTCAAAACCAAGAAAATGCGAAGTTAATGAGCAAATCTCTTAAAAGTTGGTATATAAAAACTAAAATTTCTGATGACATTATTGGTACAGAATATGCCGCAATGTTAAAGAATATTTATGCAGTTGCTGCTGGTATTGCACATGGTTTGGGTTACGGAGACAACTTTCAATCTGTGTTAATGAGTAATGCGATTAGAGAAATGAAACGCTTTATTAAAAAAGTTCATAAAATGAAGCGAAACATTAATAACTCTGCTTATTTAGGTGATTTATTAGTTACAGGTTATTCTATTTTTAGTAGAAACAGACAATTTGGTAATATGGTTGGTAAAGGTTACACTGTAAAATCTGCACAAATGGAAATGAGTATGGTTGCAGAGGGTTTTTATGCTACAAAAAGTGCTTTTAAAATGACAGCTCAAAATGGAGCAAACACACCAATCATTAATGCAGTTTACAACGTTTTATACAATAATAAAGACGCTAAAAAAGAATTTAAAAAGTTGACTAATAAATTAGATTAATTGTTTAATTTTGAACATTAGTATGTTATATTAAACAATAAGTATGAAAACAATACAAGAAGTTGTAGAAAGTACCATTAGAAAAACACCATTTATTGAAGAGGCGTTGCATGAAAAATTAATAAATGTTTCTTCTTTGGCTAGAATTATTTTACCAGAAGTATCTACTTTACTAAAAAAAGATGTTAAGGTTGGTGCAGTAATGATGGCAATTAACAGGCTTTCTCCTGCTAGCGAACTTCGTATTAGAAAGAATATAAAAAAGTTAGCTTTAGATTTGGGTGATGTAATTGTAAGATCAGATTTATGTGATTTTACTTTTAAAAACACACCATCTCTTTTAAAAGAAATTGCAAAAATTCTAACGAAATCATCAGAAAATTCAGATTATTTCTTAACGGTTTCTCAAGGAATTTTCGAGACAAATATTGTTACAAGTAAAAATTTACAACCATTTGTAAACGAAATATTCGAAAAAGAAACGTTAATATCTAACGTATTAGATTTGGCTTCAATTACAATCAAGTTGCCAAAAGAAAACTTAGAACAATCGGGTATTTATTACTTCATTTTAAAACAATTAGCTTGGGCAGATATTCCGTTACAAGAAATTATTTCTACTACTAATGAAATGACAATTGTTGTAAAAGAGCAAGATATCAATCAAACTTTTGCCATTTTAATGGACATGAAATTGAACTAAAAAAAAGGCTTAAAGTGTAAACCTTAAGCCTTTTTTTATATTTTTTTCTTTCTTTCTATTGTTCGTTAGAAGTAACCAAAACATCTGGTCTTTGGTAAGAATTATTTGCTGGCATAATGTTATAAATTCTTTTCACCTTCATAGTCTCACCAGTAGGCACTCCGTTATCAAATAACATTACATCTACCCACTTGTAAAAAATTGTAAATCTATCTCCAATTAATCCTTCGTCAAATAAACTAATTTTACTTGGTGATGATTTCGCTTCATCGTGAAATACAATTGCTTCTCCGTTATTAAATTCAAATTTAAAGTTATCACTAACGTTTAAACCTTTAAAAGTAGCAGTTAAAGTTTTTTCGTTACTTGTTTTTGTAGTTTCTTGTGCATTTGTACTTTGTGCATTAAAAGATAAAATGGCAACAAATAAAAAGGCAACTGTTTGAGTAAATAATTTTTTCATAATTTCTAATATTTTAAAGTTTTTATTGATTGATGACAATTTTAATTATTGTCTTTCTTTATAGATTAAGGTTTTAAAATGTATCCTTTAATTCTGATACAAAGTAACGGCCTAATTATATTTTAGATTAACCCATATGTAAAAAACGTTAACCCAAATAGAAAATACATTCAACAATTTTAACAGATTATACAACTGTATATCAGTATTTAAAAATGTTATCTTTTAAATGAACATAAAAAAAACCAGCATAAAGCCGGCTTTTCATAATTAATTCAAAATAGTTCAAATTCTAATAATTATAGTAAACTATAATTAAAAATTCTTTTAACTTTCATAGTTTCTCCTGTAGCTAAACCTTGGTCATTAAATAAATGCACATCTACCCATTTATAAGAAACTTTAATTCTTTTACCTATTAAACCTTCATCCCAAAGGGTAATAGAACCTTTAAAAGATTGGTCTTCATCATGAAAAACAATAGGGTTTCCCTTGCTGTCTTCAAACTTAAAATTATCTGAAACCGTCATTCCTTTATAAATTGCAGTTAAAGATTTTTCGTTTGATTGTGCATTAGAGCTCATACTAAATAAGCTTGTAATAATAAATACTGTTAATAATGTAATTTTTTTCATCTGTATGTTTTTTAAGGTTAATTTTATTCTTGTTCATTAATAAGACAACTCTATTTAGAATTACCCTACTTTTGTTTTAAATTATTTTAAGTTGAAAACAAAAAGAACTCAAAAGACTTACGATTTTAATTAAGAATTGGTTTTTTAAAAAGTTCAATATTTAAAATTTATCAAAATGAATAAGCTCGATCCATACGCAGCATTAAGAATTAGAGAATTTAATATTTTCTTATTTGTAAGATTTTTATTGGTTTTTGGTTGGTCTATGCAATTTATTGTTATCGAATGGCAAGTATATTCGATTACAAAAGATCCGTTATCTTTGGGTATTATTGGTTTAATGGAAATTATACCGGCATTTACAATGGCATTATTTGCGGGTCATATTGTAGATCAAAAAGAAAAAAGAAATCTATTAGCCTTATGCACAGCAGCATTTTCTTTAATTAGTTTAGGGTTATTTTTACTAACTACAGACAGTGTAATAAATAGCTGGTCTACCAACTCGATACTGTATTCTATATATGGTTTGGTTTTTTTCGGTGGATTTTTAAGATCTTTTTTCGGACCAACTATATTTTCTTTAGTTGCCTTACTTGTTCCAAAAAATATTTATCATAATGCAGCAACCTGGAGCACAAGTACCTGGAAAACTGCTTCCGTTTCTGGTGCTTTAGCCGCAGGATTTTTAATAAGTTGGATTGGTGTAGACAAAACTCTTTGCTTAGTTTTTATTTTAGTAATTTTATCTTTAATTTTTACCTTTTTAATTAAAAAGAAACCGATTTTAAATAAAAAAATAGGTGAACCAATGAAAGAAAGTTTAAAGGCAGGAATTAGTTTTGTCTTTAAAAACAAAGCAATTTTAGGCGTTTTAACTCTAGACATGATTGCTGTTTTATTTGGAGGTACAGTTGCTATTTTATCTGTATTTGCACAAGATGTTTTAAAAGTTGGTCCAGAAGGTTTTGGTATTTTAAATGCTTCTATTTCTATGGGAAGTATCGTAACAATGTTTTTAACAACATATATTCCCATTAATAAAAATACAGGTAAAAAAATGTTAGTATCTGTCTTTATTTTTGGACTTAGTATAATTGCCTTCGGATTATCTTCTATATTTTGGGTAAGTATTCTGGCGTTGTTTATAAGTGGTGCTGCAGACGGAATATCGATGGTTATTAGACAAACCATTTTACAGTTAAAAACACCAGACGATATGCGAGGTAGAGTTTCTTCTGTAAACTCTATGTTTGTTGGTTCATCGAACGAATTAGGTGCTTTTGAGAGTGGTTTAGCTGCAAAACTTATTGGCCCAGTGGCGGCCGTAGTTTTTGGTGGAACAATGACTTTATTAACTGTTGGTGTAACCGCTTTAAAAAACCCAGTTTTAAGAGATTTAGATTTAACAGAAGAAATAGAAAACAATCAAAAAGAAGTTTAAAAAAAAGCCTTCTATTTACTAAAATAGAAGGCTTTTTTCTAAAAATAAATATTGGTAAACTAGTTAGGAATTTTTCTGAAATTACCTAAACTTAATGTCCAATCGTAATTATTAAATTCTAATTTTTTAGGTTTTTCTGATGTAATCTTGTAATCGGCTAAAATTTGTCTTGCGCCACACAAACCACCAAAATCTGCTCTAAACCAAGAGAACAAAGAAACTGATTTGGCTGTTCTTGTATCTTTATTATATGTAGTTTGTTCTTTTAAGTATTCCGTTGTCATAAAATCGAACTCTTTATCTAAACCTTCTGCTGTAAACTTTGCTACTGGCGGACAACTTTTAGCACCACAATTTAGAGCAAAATGAATTCTCCAATCAATATTTTTTACACGTAATTTACGTTCCCATTTTGGTCTAAAATACTTTCTTAAATAACCCCAACTTAGTTTTATTCTAGATCTTCTTAAAATATCGTGTTCTATATCATCAAAAGATAAAATTTCACCAGCAATTTTTACACGTTCTTTTTTAAAATATGCGCCTCTATCTTCGTATTCTTTAGGGTTTTCTGTTAAAGATATTTGAATAAAAGAATTGTAAACATTAACCCAAAAAGCAATTTTATGCTTGTCGGTTTTTAATTGTGTCACCAAATTTTCTAAAGTACTTTCTTCTAAGATTTTAACTTCTTTTGCATACGATTTTCCATCCATAATATTTTGTAATAAATCTTGAGAAACCTCATTATAATTTATGTTATCTTGTGCAACAAGGTTAAAACTAAAAGCAAAAGCAAGTATTAAAAAAAACTGTTTCATATAAATTTACGTACGTTTAAATATGTTATTAAGTATTATTATTCCGGTATATAATGAGAAAGAAAACCTTCTAAAGAGGTTGTCGTTTTTATGTGAGCAAGCTAACAAATTTCCTTTAGAAATTATTGTTTCTAACTCTCCAGAAACTACAGATGAAAGTCCGGAAGTTTGTAAAACTTTTTCTAAAGTTACATATTTTACAAGCGATAAAAAAGGAAGAGCAGCACAAATGAATTTTGGCGCAAAAAAGGCAAACGGTGATATTTTACTTTTTTTACATGCAGATGTTGCATTACCAACTAATTTTTATTCAGAAATAATTACAGCAGTAAACCAAGGAAATAAAGCAGGTTTTTTTGCTTATAAATTTGATAAAGATTCTGCATTTTTAAACTTTAACAGCAAGTTTACAACCAAAGATGGCTTATTTGCGGGTGGCGGAGATCAATGCCAATTTTTTACCAAAGAAACATTTCATAATCTAAATGGTTTTAACGAACAGTTTTGTATTATGGAAGATTTTGAAATGATTGGTAGAGTTCGAAAACAAAAAATAAAATTTAAAATTATACAATCTAAGGCTACGGTTAGCGCTAGAAAATACGAACATAACTCTTGGTTAAAAGTAAATTTAATAAACGGTTATGTGTTTTTACAATATAAGTTAGGTGTATCACCTGTAAAGCTTCGAAAAACGTATAAAAGCCTTTTAAGAGAAAATGTATAAAAAAACCGCTTATTTGTAAAGCGGTTTCTATTTTAAATTAGTTTACTAAAGTAAGTGAAGTTATCGATTTTACTTTCTTTTTTTCTCCGGTTAAATCTCCTTCTTCGTCCATTAATTCGATTTCTTTTTCTACCCAAGTAATTGTAAATTTCTTGTTTAGATTTTCATCATCATATAAACTTATTTCTACTTCTTCGATTACATCATAAAAAAGGATTTCTTTTTTATCAGCATCTATAAATTTAAAAAAATCATCGTTTGTAATTTCAATAAATGTAGCAGTTATTGTATTTTGAATATCAGAAAATTTAGTTGTAAAAGATAAAGCCGTAGCTATAAATAGCACGAATGCTACACTGTGTATTTTTTTCATTTTTATAAAATTTAAGTTTGTTCTTATTAATAATATAGTAGCTGTTCTTTTTTCTTAAAAGAACCTGCTTTTGCTGAGGTATAACTAACTATATGTTCATAAGCCTTAAAAATTAAATTTTTATATAACAAATATATCTTTTTTATTAATTGAAATTTAAAATTGATGTTAATTTTTCATCTAATTCTTTGCTACTTTTTTCTTTCTGATTTTCTGTCCAATTAAATTGATTTTCAAATAGTTGAATTACTAAATCTTTGTGTGTATAAACACTATTAGCATCAAAAAATAAACGACCCGTTCTACGCATAAAAAAGTCTGTTGGTGTGCAAGCCATTTCGTAATTTATAGCAAACCAAACTTCTGCTTTTATCATTTTTTCTTGCATATTATCGTGCATTAAATCGTCAAATTTTTGCAAGATAATATCTGTTTGTTTTCCGTAATTATGCACTAAATATTCAGCATCTTTTTGGTTAAAATCTACTTCTGCGATTCTGTTATAAATTGCATCTGTATAACTTTGTACTTCGCTAGAATCTTTAAAATCGCCACCATTAAGAACAATCTCTTTGGTTTTAATTTCATCAAACTCTTTATCATATCTTCTTTTGTATTTTTTGGCAACTAAATCTACAATACGTTCTGCCATTTTTCTGTAACCAGTTAATTTACCACCAGCAATAGAAATTAGTTCTGTATCAGAAACAAAAATTTCATCTTTTCTAGACAATTCTGATGCAGATTTTCCTTCTTCATGAATTAAAGGTCTTAAACCAGCCCAAGAAGATTGTATATCTTCTAAAGAAATATCTATATCTGGAAACATATTATTTACCGCAGAGATTAAATAAGTTGCATCTACTAAACTTGTTTCTACGTTGTCTTTATCTTCTTGATAATTAGTATCTGTGGTGCCAAAATAAGTTACTTTACCTCTTGGAATAGCAAACATCATTCTGCCATCTGGCACATCAAAATAAACAGATTGTTTTACAGGTAATTTATCATGAGCAACAACTAAATGTACGCCCTTTGTTAAGTGCAAGCGTTTGCCTGTTTTAGAATGGTTGGTTTGTCTTAAAGTATCTACCCAAGGTCCTGTTGCATTTACTACATATTTTGCTTTAATTTCGTAATCTTCATTGGTGAAAATATCTTTTACTTTTGCGCCAACAACTTTATCGTCTTTATATATAAACTCTGTCGCTTCTGTATAATTAACAATTTTTGCATTGTAATTTAGAGCTGTTTTTAAGACTTCTAAAGTTAAACGAGCGTCGTCGGTTCTGTATTCTGCATAATAACCAGCACCATTTAATATACTTTCTGGTAAAAGAGGTTCTTTTTCTAAAGCTTCTTCTTTATCGAGCATTTTACGTTTATCTTCACCTTCTACAGAAGCTAAAATATCGTAAACTTTTAATCCGATAGAAGTTAACCAAGAACCATAAGTGCCGCCATCTATTAAAGGTAAAATCATTTTTTCTGGTACAACTAAATGTGGTGCTAGTTTGTGCACAATTGCACGTTCTGTACCCACTTCTTTTACCAACCAAAAATCAAATTGTTTTAAGTAACGTAAGCCACCATGAATAAGTTTGGTAGATTTACTACTTGTACCAGAGGCAAAGTCGTTTTTTTCTATTAAAGCAACTTTCATTCCTCTAGAAGCTGCGTCTAAAGCAATTCCTGCACCTGTAATTCCGCCGCCAATTATCAAAATATCAAATTCAGTTTCTTTTAATTCTTTGATATTATTATTTCTGTTTAAGTAAGAAAAATTGGTCATAACTAAAGTTAAGTTTTAGATTAAAATTTAATAACGATATGATACAGCAAAATACGAAAAAGCGATTCATTAGATTTATGTTTTAGCTTTTTTTTAATAGTCTTTTTACTTGTTTTTATTTATTTTTATAGAAAAAATTAAATGGCAATATCAGATTTATATTCTAGCGGACAACACAAACAAGAAATTGGTCATTTTGCTAATATTGTAAAAATTGCAAGAGCAGATGGTAAAATTACAGACGGAGAAAAAGAGTTGTTAATAAGAGCAGGAAAAAATTTAAATATAACTTTAGAAGAGTTTTCTTTAATCTTAAACAACCCAGAAAAATACCCGATAAATCCGCCAATTAATTACGATGAAAGAATAGAGCGTTTGTATCGTTTAACAAAAATGATTTTGATAGATGGTGAAGCTAAATTGATAGAAGTTGCATTAATGCGAAAAATAGCTGTTGGTCTACATTTTTCAATAAAAAGAGCAGAAAAAATTTGTGATGAAGCAATACATTTAGTTGCCAATAATAACAATTTAAACGATTTTATTAACGCTATTAAAAAAGTAGATAAAGATTAAAAATTAATCTAGTAGATGTGTTGGTAAGCCGTCTATACTTGTTTGATTTTTTTCTTTCCAGTATTTAGAAATTCCTTCTTTACCTTGTTCAGCTGCCCAATCATTTAACTCATTTCTTTCGCTTTTATATTCAAAAAACGGAATTGACATACCGCAAGAAGTTTGAGCAGATTCTACAGTAATATCAAATATCTGACGCGTTCCTGGAGTTTCTGGAAATAGATTAATTAAATCATTCCAAGAAGTATCTCCTTCTTTAATTTCTTTTCCTTTTCCGTATAAACGTAAAATATTTGGTGCGCCTTCAAAAGCACAAAACATAATAGTAATTCTATTGTTTTCTAATAAATGTGCAGCAGTTTCGTTACCGCTTCCGGTAACATTTAACCATAATACTCTATTTTCAGATACAACTCTAAAAGAATCCATACCTTTTGGAGATAAGTTAATTCTGCCAGAAGTTGGCGCAGTTGCTACAAAGAAAATTTTTTGAGTTTCAATAAATTTTTGAAGTCTAGAGGTGATTTTTGTATAGAATTTTGACATAATTATGAGTTAAAAAATTCGAGAAAAGCTTTCTTATATTTCACCCCTAAAGGTATTTTATTTGAATTAATAATTACTAAATTTCCCTCAATATAATTGATTTTCTTTTTATTGATGATAAACGATTTATGCACTTGTATAAAGCTAGATTTTGGCAATTCGCTATACATTTTAGTCAACGTTTTGTAAGTAACTAAAGTTGTATTTTCTAAATGAACTTTTATATAATCCCCTAAACTTTCTACAAAATAAATATCATCAATTTTTATTTGATGCAACTTTTTATCTGCTTTTACAATAATGTTTTCTGTTGGATGATCGTTTAATTTTTTTAATTTAGAAACTGCTTTTATAAAACGTTCAAAAGAAAAAGGTTTTAATAAATAGTCTGTAGCATCTAAGTTAAAACCATCTAAAGCGTATTCTGAATAAGCGGTTGTAAAGATAACTTTTGGTGGATTTTGTAACGATTTATAAAACGAAACTCCAGAAAGTTGTGGCATATTTATATCTAAAAAAAGCAAATCTACAGTGTTATTTTTTAAATACGCTAAAGCTTCAATGGCATTGTTACAAACGTGCAGTAAATCTAAATAATCAATCTTATTTATAAATGATTTTAATACGTTTTGAGACGAAGGTTCATCATCAATAATTAAACAACTTATATTCATTTTTCTAAATCTACAGTTAGGTGTATTGTAAAGATATTTTCTTTATTTTTTATTGTAAAGTGGTGTTTTTCTGGATAAATAATTGCTAAATTTTCTTTGATGTTTTGTAAACCAATTCCTTTCTTTTCTTTAAAAACATTGTTTGTAATTTCTTTAAAATTATTAGCAATTATAAACTCTAATTTTTTGTTTTTGGTTGATAAATGAACATCAATATACGGATTTTTTACGTCACTTTTTAATCCATGTTTAAAACTGTTTTCTAACAAAGGAAGTAGCAACATCGGGTAAATTTTTAAGCCTTTATCAACTTTGTGTTGAAAAGAAATTTTAGCATTTTTAATATGTCTATTTTTTTCGAAATTGATGTAATTTTTAATCAAATTAATTTCTTTCTCGAGAGAAATTGTATCTGTTTTTTCATTGTAAATTACATATCTTAAAATATCTGATAATTGTAGAATGGCATTGGTTATTTCTTTTTTCTCATCAATAGCAAGTGCATATAAAACGTTTAAAGAATTGAATAAAAAATGTGGATTTATTTGTGCTTTTAATATTGATAATTGGTTTTGTATTTGTTGCTTTTCTGCTTTTAAGGTTTCTTTTTCTAGTTGATTTAAATAGCTCCATTCTTCGGCTAATTTTATTAAGATGGTTAGTAAGAAGAAGACAAAAAAGATAAAATAAATTTCTAATGAATTGTGATAAGAAATAAAGAAATAATCATTAAAAAATATATTGATAAGATTATCAAAAAACCACATATTTATTTGAGCAAACAAAATAAGATTTACAATTATAAATACATAAAAAAGTAGGTGCTTTCCTTTTTTTAGAAAAGTAGGAAGCAACCAATAAATATTGATACAAACCGGAATTATCAATGTAAAAATAAAACTAGATGTATAAATATAATCAATTTTTGATGGTGATGAATTTCCAGAAAACAGAAACAAAAGTATAATAAAAGAACAACCCCATAATAATGTGTTAAACACCCAAATATTATGCGGTTTTTTTCTTTTGATAAGAGATTTATTCTTTTGCATCTGTTTTACTTAATGTAAATTTTGTTGAGGTTTCCCATTTTTCGGTATCGTTAGAAGCCATGTACTTTTTAATAAATTTTTGTAGTTCTTTAGAGCTTGCAGTTAACAAATATTTATCGTTTAAAACGCCAAATGTTTCGTGTTTAATTTTTATTTTTTTCTGTTTAAAAAGGTCTTCAATTTTGCCTTCATCTAACCATCTTATTTCAATTTCGCCATTTTTTAAAACATCATATTTAACCAAACTGTGCGTATAAATGGAATGACTTTCTAATAAATTATCGATGTTTTCTTGACGACCAAAAGGAAAAAAATCTAAATACCTTTGGTTATTTATTACAAACGGAGTTGCAATAAACAAAACCTCTTTGTCTTTGTAATCTCTTTTAATGTAATAACTGTTTTTAAACTCTTTATACAATTGTAAATCCTCACTTTTCATTTTTTCTATAGGATTTTCTTTTAGTATTTCTTCTTTAAAAGAAACAATGGTCCAAGTTCCTTTTTTAGAATCTTGCCAATTTCCAATAAAACCTTTATCAAAAGAAATTGTTTCCTTTGTATAAAAAGGATGCAAGGATTTTACCACACAAGAGCTTAAAAATAGTAAACAAGTTGCTAAAAATAGGTTTCTAATTTTCATGTTTTTAAATTTAAAGATTATGAAACCAATGAAGAAGTAAGTTGAATAAAATAAAATTATTTTAGATAAACACGTCAATTTTCTCGTTAAACACGTCAATTTTTGTTTTAATTATTACCTTTAGCAATCTTAAACACTTTTATATGGAATATGGATTTTTATCAGTAATACCGCCAATTGTAGCCATTATTTTGGCTTTAAGAACCAAGCAAGTTTACATTGCTTTGTTATTTGGTATTTGGTTTTCCTGGTTGATAATAGAAGGTTTTAATCCATTAAAAGGAACGCTTTCAATGATAGAAGGCATGGTAAACGTTTTTCAATCTAAAGGAAATACAAGAACCATAATATTTAGTGCTTTGGTTGGCGCATTGCTAATATTTATTCAATATTCTAGAGGAGTAGAAGGGTTTATAAATATTATCAACAGAAAACTTACCAAATTAGAAACTAAAAAAACAGGATACAGTAGAGTAATGGTGCAACTTTTAGCAACATTTACAGGTTTGTTGTTATTTGTAGAAACTAGTATTAGCTCTTTAACGGTTGGTACTTTGTACAGACCAATTTTTGATAAATTAAAAATCCCCAGAGAAAAATTAGCTTACATCGCAGACTCTAGTTCTGCGCCGTCATCAATATTAATTCCTTTTAATGCTTGGGGAGCTTTTATAATGGGTTTGTTATTAACACAAGGAATCGATAAACCCTTTTCTGTAATGATTGCTGCAATTAAGTATAACTTCTATCCGTTATTAGCAATCGTTATTTTGATTTTTACCATTTTATCAAAAAAAGATATTGGTTTGATGAAAAAAGCAGAACAAAGAACCAAAGAAACAGGTAAATTAATGAACGAAGGTTCTAAACCAATGGTTTCTGATGAGGTAACTTCTTTTCCGCCAAAAGAAGGAATTCAAGCAAAGGCATATAATATGATTGTGCCACTTTTGGTAATGGTTTTTATGATGCCAATTAACCTAATTTACACTGGTTGGGATGCAGTAAAAGAATCTACATCATTTTTAAATCATGCTTCACAAGCAATCGGAGAAGGTTCTGGTTCTTCTTCTGTTTTATATGCAGTAATTACGGCTCTTTTAGTAGCAATTGTAATGTATATGATTCAAGGATTTTTAAAACCAAAAGAAGCAGTAAACTTAACTTTAAAAGGAATAAGTGAGCTAATGCCTTTGGCTTTATTAATGCTATTAGCATTTGCAATTGGTGATGCTTGTAAAGAATTAGAAACCGGAGTTTACGTAGCAAATGCCACTAAAGATTGGTTGTCTCCAGAATTATTACCTGCAGTAGTTTTTATTATAAGTTCTTTTATTGCATTTTCTACAGGAACCTCTTGGGGAACTTTTGCAATTATGTTGGCTATTTCTATACCAATGGCAAATATTCATGGTGCAGATATTACAATTGTTGTTGCTGCAACTTTAGGAGGAGGAATTTTTGGAGACCATTGTTCGCCAATTTCCGATACATCTATCATTTCTTCGATGTCGTCTGCAAGTGATCATATAGACCATGTAAAAACACAATTACCTTATGCGTTAATTGGTGGTGCAATAACCGTTTTATTGTATTTAGCAATCGGGTTTTTAGGATAGATTTACTGTCCTTACAAGGAAGAATGACGAAGTAATCAGTTTTTAGAAGAGATTACTTCGTAAACTCGCAATAATAAAATTCTTTCTAAAAATAGAAACTAATTCGCTAAAATACCACGTTTTTTAATTTCGTCTATCATACGCAAAGCACCTTCTTTAATAGTGTTTTCTTTAAAGATAAACGTTTTTTCGTACAAAGTGTTTCCTTCAAAAAAAGTAACCTGAAAACGGTTGTTTAACTTAAATAATTCTGGTTGAATAAACTCGATCTTAGCAAAAGAATTTGCAGGAAGTTTTTCTAATTTTTTACGTAATAAAGAAGTTGTTTTTGTATCAGAAAAACCTTGAGACACAATCACCATCATTTCTAAATCTACATTTTTATTATTGATAATATAAATGTTCCAATCATTGGTGTTGTAAATATCATTAAATTCATAAACTACAGCCATTTCTACGCCTGTAACTTCTGGTATTTGAATGTCTTTTTTCATGAAATCTAAAAGTTTATTGTGCCAATTAAGACCAAACTTTGTAAAAGTCTTCTTTTGTAATTTCTTCTCCGTCGCAATCATCAATAGTTAATGCGCCTTCGCACAAACCACCAAATTTATCTTCTATATTATCTTCACTATATTTTACAAGTTTACCATTGTCATAAATAGTAACTTGTTTTATTACTTGGTCTGCATCATTCGTTTCAAAATACCAAACAGAGTTACCCCAATCTGCATATTCATCATCTCTGTTTTCATCCCAAAACTGTGTAAAATAATTCATTAAATAATAGATTTAAATTGTTCTAAGAAACGTTTATCATTTTCGTAAAACATTCTAATATCTGGTATTTGATATAATAACATTGCAATACGCTCTATACCCATACCAAATGCGTAACCAGAATATTTAGTTGGATCGATATTGGCGTTTTTAAGAACATTAGGATCTACCATACCACAACCCATAATTTCTAACCAACCAGTACCTTTTGTTATTCTGTAATCAGTTTCAGTTTCTAATCCCCAATAAATATCTACTTCTGCACTTGGCTCTGTAAACGGAAAATAAGAAGGTCTTAATCTAATTTTAGATTTACCAAACATCTCTTTTGTAAAGTATAAAAGGGTTTGTTTTAAATCTGCAAACGAAACATCAGTATCAATATACAAACCTTCTACTTGATGAAAAATACAGTGCGCTCTTGCAGAAATATCTTCGTTTCTAAAAACTCTACCAGGAGAAATTGTTCTAATTGGCGGTTCGTTTTCTTCCATATAACGCACTTGTACAGAAGAAGTGTGTGTTCTTAATAAAATATCTGGATCTTGCTCAATAAAGAACGTGTCTTGCATATCTCTTGCCGGATGATATTCTGGCAAGTTTAAGGCAGTAAAATTATGCCAATCGTCTTCTATTTCTGGTCCTTCAGAAACAGTAAAACCAATTCTATTAAAAACTTCTATAATTTGGTTTCTTACTAAAGAAATAGGATGTCTAGAACCTAATTCTATTGGTTCTGACGGTCTTGTTAAATCTCCATAAAAAGATTTTTCTGTTGTATTGCTTTCTAAGGCATCTGTTAATTCTGCAACTTTACCTTCTGCAGATTTTTTTAAATTATTTAGAGCTTGCCCAAAATCTTTACGTAATTCTGCATCTACATTTTTAAATTCGGCAAAAAGGTCTTTTAGTAAACCTTTGCTTCCTAAATATTTAATTCTAAAAGTTTCTACTTCATCTTTGGTTGTAGCTTTAAACGCTTGTACCTCGCCAATAAGTTCTTTTACTTTGTCTAACATTTCTTGCGTAAAATTATGCGACAAATTTAGTGTTTTTTATAGAGTTTTATCAATCTAAAGTTAAGAAAACAACAAGAGCTTTCGAAATCGATTGAAATAAGGATATCTTAGAAATAAATAAAAATACTTTTTTTATTTGCGAATTCAGAAATTAACTATCTTTGTCCCATTAAATTTTTATTAAATTCATAAAAAATTATGGCTGAAAGTATAGAGTTAAAAATAAATGAGTTTATGGAAATGGTTAAAACAAGAAATAACCATGAGCCAGAATTCTTACAAGCTGTACAAGAAGTTGCAGAAACTGTAATACCGTATATTATTAATCATGATATTTACCATGGTAAAAACATTCTATTAAGAATGGTAGAGCCAGAAAGATTGATCTCTTTTAGAGTTTCTTGGGTAGATGATAATGGAGAAATTCAAGTAAACAGAGGTTATAGAGTTCAAATGAATTCTGCAATTGGGCCTTATAAAGGTGGTTTACGTTTTCACCCAACTGTAAATGCAAGCATTTTAAAGTTTTTAGCTTTTGAGCAAGTATTTAAAAACTCTTTAACAACTTTACCAATGGGTGGAGGTAAAGGAGGTTCTGATTTTGATCCTAAAGGAAAATCAGACAATGAAATTATGCGTTTTTGTCATGCATTTATGAGCGAATTATTTAGACACATTGGTTCTAATACAGATGTACCTGCAGGAGATATTGGTGTTGGTGCTAGAGAGATTGGTTTTATGTTTGGTATGTATAAAAAACTAAACAACGAATTTACAGGTGTTTTAACTGGTAAAGGGCAATCTTGGGGTGGTTCTTTAATTAGACCAGAAGCTACAGGTTACGGTAACGTATACTTTGCAGACAATATGTTAAAACGCAAAGGAGATTCTTTTGAAGGTAAAAAAGTAGTTATTTCTGGTTCTGGTAACGTTGCACAATATGCAGCAGAAAAAGCATTAGAATTAGGTGCTACAATTTTAACTTTATCAGATTCTGGAGGATATATTTTAGACGAAGAAGGTATCGATACAGAAAAGTTACAACACGTTATGTACATTAAAAACGAAAAACGTGGTAGAATTAGCGAATACTTAGAGAAATATCCGAATGCAAAATATGTTGCAGGAGAAAGACCTTGGTCTGTTAAATGTGATGTAGCTTTACCATGTGCAACTCAAAATGAGTTAAACGGAGAAGAAGCAAAAACATTAATAGCAAACGGTTGTATGTGTGTTTCTGAAGGAGCAAATATGCCTTCTACACCAGAAGCAATTCACGAGTTTCAAAAAGGGAAAATCTTATTTGCGCCAGGTAAAGCATCTAACGCAGGTGGTGTAGCAACTTCTGGACTAGAAATGAGCCAAAACTCGTTACGTTTAAGCTGGTCTCGTAAAGAAGTAGACGAAAGATTGAAAGATATTATGGAAGATATTCATGACTCTTGTGTAGAATATGGTAAAAACGACGATGGATCTATAGACTATATAAAAGGAGCAAATATTGCTGGTTTTGTAAAAGTTGCAGATGCAATGTTAGCACAAGGGGTTGTGTAATAGAACTCTTTTAAGTTATTATAAAATTGAAACGCGTTAATTATTTAACGCGTTTTTTTGTTTTTTTGCAGATATAAAATATAAATATGGACTTCTTTATCTGTGTAATCTTAGGTTTTGTAATTGCTGCATCTGGTAGTATTACACCAAGTTTTTTAAATTTAACTGTTGTAAAGTTTAGCCTTAGAAACGGAAAAAAAGCAGCTTTTTATCTTATTGGTGGTTACGCAACCGTATTATTTTTTCAAGCAAATATTGGTGCATATTTGTCTAGTATTTTGATGAAAAACTCAGAATATATAACCTTACTTCAAAAAATAGGAACAGGACTTTTATTCTTATTATCGATTAATTTTTTCCGATTACACTTTTCATCAAAAGAGAAAAAAGTAAAAGAAGAAATACCAAAATCGAAAGCTTATTTACACGGAATAATAATGTCTTCTTTAAACACAATTGCAATTCCGTTTTACTTTACTACAATTTCACTTTTAATTGGTTTAAATTATTTTGAATATTCTTATTTAACCGGATTTTATTTTTCAATTGGTTCTACAATTGGTTCTTTTACCTTGTATTCTTTATATGCAATAGTTGCAAAAAACATAGAACACAAGTTAACATATATAGCTACAAAAATGGATTTTATTTTAGGTGCATTAACAGGCGTTGTTGCACTAGGAAATCTATTATATTTGTTATATAAATAAAATATGTGAAACTTTTATTTCTATTTTTCTTTGGGTTTTTATTTTCTTTTGCTGGTTCTATTACACCTAGCTTATTAAATATGACAGCCTTAAAAGTTAGTTTAACTAACGGAAAGAAAGCAGCGTACAAATATGCTTTTGCAGTAGCGGTTATAGTTATACCTCAAATAATTATTGCAGTTACTTTAACCAAGTTTTTAGCAGATAACCCTTCTATTTTAGCAACTCTAGAAAAAATTGCAACAGTTATTTTTATATTTTTAAGTTACTATTACTATAAAGAATCTCAAAAAAGTAAAATTAAAATAGCTAAAATGAAAACCAAAAAAGAAAACCCGTTTTTAACAGGTATAATTCTTTCTATTTTAAACATGTTTTCTATACCATTTTACTGTGGCGTAATCATTTTATTAAATGCTTACGATATGTATAATTATTCAACTTTAGATACGTTTATTTTTACAATAAGTTCTGTTTTAGGAACCTTTTATATTCTCTTTGTCTACGGAAAATTTGCACAATTTATTCAACAAAAAACAGGAAAGCTTACAAAAGATATAAACTTAATTTTATCAATTTTAACTGGTTTTGTAGCGTTATTTTCAATAGTAAAATTGTTTTTTTAATTTAAAAAAGTAATTAATAAGTTTGTAAACCGACTGATTTCTTATACAAGATAGTGTTTATGTTTTCTTTATTTCTTTATGGTTTTTTAGGTTCTTTTTTAGGTTTTACGCTACCAAGCGTACTAAATATGACTGCTTTAAAAATTAGATTAAACGCTACCAAAATAGAATTTACAAAATTTACCTTAGGCGTTTTGCTGGTGGTTTTTATGCAGGTTTGTATTTCTGTTTACATTATAGAATATTTTTCAACGAACACAGTTTTAATAGCGTTTTTAGAAAAAACGGGTATTTTGGTTCTTGTATTGTTATCGATTTACTTTTATAAACAGCATAAAAAAGAACAAAAGAAAATTGAAATTAAAACACGAAATTCTTTTTTTACAGGCATAATTTTATCCTTGTTAAACATGTTTGCAATTCCGTTTTTCTGTACAATTGTAGCCATACTTATTGCATTTAATTCTTTTAATTTCGATATAATTTTTGTCTTGTTTTTTGTTTTAGGATCTGTACTTGGTACATATTCTATATTATTATTATACGGAAAATTTGCACTTGTAATTAAACAAAAAACAGGTAAATTTACCAATCAGATCAACTTATTTTTATGTGTTTTAACTGCGATTTTTGCGTTATGTACACTTTTAAAATTTGTTCTTTAAAATTGTTTAAAATGAAAGTTATACAGAATATTCTAGTACCAGGAAAACATAAAAAACCAATTGTAACAGATGTTTTTTATAAAGAGAATAAAACACCCAAAAAAGTAGTAATTTTTTGTCATGGTTACAAAGGTTTTAAAGATTGGGGAGCATGGAATATTATGGCAAATGCATTTGCAAAAGCCGATTTTTTCTTTATAAAATTTAACTTTTCTCATAACGGTGGTACAGCAGAACAACCAATAGATTTTCCAGATTTAGAGGCTTTTGGTAATAATAATTATACCAAAGAATTAGACGATTTAGAAAGTGTATTAGATTGGGTTTCATCCGAAGAAAATTTTAAAAATGATGTTGATTTGAATCATATTACTTTAATTGGTCATAGTCGAGGTGGCGGAATCGTATTGCTTAAAGCTAATGAAGATTCGAGAATAAAAAAGGTAATTACATTGGCCGCGGTTTCAGATTTTGGTAGTAGAAGTTCTACAGTAGGCGATTTAGAAAACTGGCGAAAAAACGGTGTAAAATATGTTGTAAATGGACGAACAAAGCAAAATATGCCACATTTTTATCAATTTTACACCAATTTTAAAGAAAACGAAAATCGATTATTTATTGAAAATTCAGTAAAAAATTTAAAGATTCCGTTATTAATTATCCACGGAGATAATGATACATCAATTTCTTTAGATGAAGGAAAAAAAATAGATTCTTGGTGTTCTAACAGTAAATTAGAAATTATAGAAAATGCCGATCATGTTTTT
Organism: Polaribacter marinaquae; assembly: GCF_038019025.1. Classification (NCBI taxonomy): domain Bacteria; kingdom Pseudomonadati; phylum Bacteroidota; class Flavobacteriia; order Flavobacteriales; family Flavobacteriaceae; genus Polaribacter; species Polaribacter marinaquae. The sequence continues at coordinate 1,987,028 of NZ_CP150496.1, read as the reverse complement.
AATGTCTCGCATCCTTGGTTACAAGAAAGTTTATCAAAAGAGTTAGAAGAAGTTAAAAATTTATGTATTCATTTTTTAGATTAAAAGGTAGTTTTCTATTGAAATAATTAATGATATTCCTGTCTAACTTCGTAATTTAGACCTATGGAATTGCAACCGCCTTTTAGAAAAATAATTCATGTAGATATGGATGCCTTTTATGCATCTGTTGCAGAATTAGACAATCCAGAATTAAAAGGAAAAGCCATTGCTGTTGGTGGCGAAGGTAGAAGAGGTGTTATTTCTGCGGCAAGTTACGAGGCAAGAAAATTTGGTGTAAGATCTGCTATGAGCGGTAGTTTAGCAAGACAAAAATGCCCGCATTTAATATTTGTTAAATCAGATTTTCCGCGTTATAAAGAAATCTCTGCGAAAGTAAGAGAAATATTTTTTGAGTACACAGATTTAGTAGAACCTCTTTCTTTAGACGAGGCGTATTTAGACGTAACAGAAAATAAAAAAGGAAATCCGTCTGCAAATGAAATAGCAAGAGAAATTCGTCAAAAAATTTTCGAAGAAACAGGTTTAAGAGCATCCGCAGGAATTTCTATAAATAAATTTATTGCAAAAGTTGCTTCTGATATTAACAAACCAAACGGTCAAAAAACCGTGCATCCAGATGAGGTAATTCAGTTTTTAGAAGAATTACCGGTAAATAAATTTTATGGTGTTGGTAAAGTAACTGCAGCAAAAATGTACAATAACGGTATTTTTGTTGGCAACGATTTAAAAAAGAAATCTCTAGAAGAACTAGTAAAACTTTTTGGTAAATCTGGCGTGCATTATTTTAATATTGTTAGAGGCATTCATAATAGTGCGGTTAAGCCAAACAGAATTAGAAAATCGTTAGCTGCAGAAAGAACTTTTAGCGAAAACATTTCTTCGGAAATCTTTATGCTAGAACGTTTAGACAAAATTGCAGACGAGTTAGAAAAACGCATGCTAAAGGCAGACACCAAAGGCAAAACAATTACTTTAAAAATAAAATATTCTGATTTTACACAACAAACTAGAAGTAAAACAAAAGGCCATTTTATGCAGAAAAAGGAAGAATTTTTTCCTATGGTAAAAGAGTTGTTATTTCAAGATGAATTGCCAAATTCAGTTAGATTATTGGGGTTGTCATTTGGTAATTTAAACACCGAAATTAAAGAACCAGTTTGGGTGCAATTAAAGTTAAAATTTAAAGAGTCAGATTTTTTTAACGAAGAAGAATAGTAGCATGAATATAGAAGTTTTTAGAACCAATGCAACACATCCAGATTTTAAGATTTTAGTAAAAGAATTAGACGCATTTCTTAAAATTACAGACCAAGATGAACATGAATTTTACAATCAATTTAATCATATTGATGTAATAAAGCATGTAGTTATATTGTATGTTGATAAAATTGCGGTAGGTTGTGGCGCTATTAAAAAGTTTGACAATTCTACTATGGAAATTAAAAGGATGTATGTTTCTAGCAATTATAGAAGCAAAGGTTTAGCACAAAAAATAATAGAAGAATTAGAAAACTGGACAAAAGAATTGGGTTTTTCTAAATGTATTTTAGAAACTGGCAAAAGACAAAAAGCAGCAGTAAAATTTTATAAAAAAAGTAAGTATAATATTATTGACAATTACGGACAATATATTGGAATGAAAAATAGTATTTGTTTCGAAAAAAACGTGTAAATGAATTACAGTTATTGGGAGTTAAAAGAATGGTTTACCAACATAGATTTTACTATTGTTGGTAGCGGAATTGTAGGTTTAAATTGTGCTTTACAATTAAAAAAACAACACCCAAAAGCAAAGGTTTTAATTTTAGAAAAAGGAATGCTACCACAAGGCGCAAGTACTAAAAATGCAGGTTTTGCTTGTTTTGGAAGTTTATCTGAAATTATAGATGATTTAAATACTCATACAACAGAAGAGGTTTTCAATTTAGTTAACAAGCGTTGGGAAGGTTTACAATTATTAAGAAGTAATTTAGGAGATAAAAACATCGATTTTCAGCAAAATAAAGGTTTTGAATTATGTAATAACAGCAGTTTTTTTGAAGAATGTATTTCTAAAAAAGATGAAATAAATCAGCTTTTAAAACCTATTTTTAAAGAGGATGTTTTTACAACATCACACAATACTTTTAGTTTTCAAAATATACATCAAGATTATATCGTTAATAATTTTGAAGGGCAAGTAGATACAGGTAAAATGATGTATCAATTGCTCTTAGAAGTTCAAAAATTAGGAGTTAAAATTTTAAATAATATATATGTTGATGCTTTTACTGAAACAGAAAGTTGGGTTGAAGTAAAAACCGATAAAATCAATTTTAAAACCAATAACTTGCTTATTGCTACAAATGGTTTTGCAAATAATTTAATAAAAGAAAAAGTGCAACCTGCAAGAGCGCAAGTTTTAATAACAAAACCTATTAAAAACTTACACATTAAAGGTACATTTCATTTAGATAAAGGTTATTATTATTTTAGAAATATACATGATAGAATTTTGTTTGGTGGCGGTAGAAATCTAGATTTTACAACCGAAGAAACAACTCTATTTGGTCAAACAGATATTATTCAGAATACATTAGAAAGTATTTTAAAAGAAACGATTTTACCAAATACAAATTTTGAAATCGACCATCGTTGGAGCGGAATTATGGGAGTTGGTAATCAGAAAAAAGCAATTGTAAAACAAATTTCTAATCATGTTTTTTGTGGTGTTCGCTTGGGCGGAATGGGCGTTGCAATTGGTAGTTTAATTGGTAAAGAATTGGCAGATTTATTAGATGAATAAGAATTATGAAATTGTAGTAATTGGCGGAGGTTTGGCAGGTTTGTGCAATGCAATTCACTTGTCTAAGTTTGGCAAAAAAGTTTTACTGATAGAAAAAAATGAATACCCAAAACATAAAGTTTGTGGTGAGTATATTTCTAATGAAGTTTTTCCTTATTTACAGTTTTTAAATATCAATCCGTTTGATTATGGAGCTATAAAAATCGATAATTTTAAATTATCAACCACAGAAAGTAAGATGATTACCGCAAAGTTACCTTTAGGCGGATTTGGTATTTCTCGTTACAAATTAGATTTTATTTTATCAGAAAAAGCCAAAGAAAATGGTGTGGTTATTTTACAAGAAACTGTTGTAGATGTTAAATATAAAGATGATGTTTTTACCGTTAAAACTAAAGAAAATAAGTGTTTTCAATCTAAAATTTGTATTGGTGCTTATGGAAAAAGATCTTTAATAGATGTAAAGCTAAATAGAGATTTTATCAAAAAGAAATCTCCTTATTTAGGTGTAAAAATACATGTAAAAGGTAATTTTCAAGAAAATTTAGTTGCGTTGCATAATTTTAAAGGCGGTTATTGTGGGGTTTCTAAAGTAGAAAATAATGCAATTAACTTGTGTTATATCACGAGTTTTTCAGCATTTAAAAAGTATAAAAATATTGACGATTTTCAAGAAAATGTAGTTTTTAAAAATAAGTTTTTAAAAGAGATTTTTAAAAATTCTAAACCAGTTTGGAACAAGCCACTTTCTATTAGTCAGATTTCGTTTGAAACCAAAAAGCCAATAGAAAATCATTTAATAATGTGTGGTGATGCTGCCGGAATGATTCATCCACTTTGTGGTAACGGAATGAGTATGGCAATACAATCTGCACAAATAGCATCTAAATTGATTCTAAATTATCTAGACGGTGTTGTCTTGTCTAGAAACGAGCTAGAAAAAGAGTATATTAAACAATGGAACAAAGAATTTAAATGGCGATTAAAAACAGGTCATTTTATAGCGATGTTGTTTAGAAAAGATAAAATTGCAGCATTTTTATTAAGAGTTTTAAGAAAATTTCCTTTTTTATTATCCATAATAATTAAACAAACTCACGGTAAATTAATTAAAATATAATGGCTTTATTAGTAGATACATCAAAAAGATCTGATCAAGAAGAATTGATGGATGATTTTTCTATTGGTGGCGATTATTTAAGAGATGTTTTAGATAAATTAGAAAATATTAATAGATGGTTAGGTGGCAATTTGGTTACCGTAAATTCCTTAAAAAAGGTATTAAAAAATCACGATAAATCTAAAGAATTAGTAATTGCAGATATTGGTTGTGGGCACGGAGATATTTTACGTGATGTAGCCAAATTCGGAAGAAAAAATGGATATAGATTTAAGTTACTAGGTATAGATGCAAACCCAACAGCTATAGAGTACGCAAAAGAACTATCTACAGAATTTACAGAGTTAACTTTTATTGTTGAAGATATTTTTTCTGATGCTTTTAAAAACAGAGAGTTTGATATTGTTTTAGCCACCTTGTTTTTTCATCATTTTAAAGAAAAACCTTTGGTTTCTTTCTTAAAAGATACATTACAACATACTAAAAAAGCAATTATTGTAAACGATTTACACAGACATAAATTAGCCTATTACTTGTTTAAATTATTGTCTGTTTTTATAAAAAATAAAATGATTATTCATGATGGTTTGATTTCTGTTTTAAGAAGTTTTAAAAGAGAAGATTTAATTAGAATGTCTAATAAATTAAATAGAAAACCACAAATTTCTTGGAAATGGGCGTTTCGTTTTCAATGGATAATTACAAAATAAATGGCAGTTAAAATAACTTCGGTAGCAAAGCAATTACCAAAATATTATAAAGAAACAAAAGATATTATTCCGTTTGTAAAATTATGGATGCAAGATCAAGAAACTCGTTTTCAAAGAAAAGTTATCAAGCTTTTTGAAGGTGCAGGCGTAGATAAACGCTATTCTATCATGGATCCGGAAGAGGTTTTTACAGCAACTTCTTTTGAAGAAAAGAATGATATTTACACAAGAGAAGTTGTGCAATTGGCAGAAAAATCTCTTAAAAAATCTTTAGATAAAGCCAATTTAAAACCTACAGATATCGATTATATAATTACGGTAAGTTGTACCGGAATCATGATTCCGTCTGTAGATGCGTATTTAATAAATTCGCTAGAAATGAAACAAGATATTGTGCGTTTGCCAGTTACAGAAATGGGTTGTGCTGCAGGTGTTTCTGGTATTATTTATGCTAAAAATTTTTTAAAAGCGAATCCGAATAAAAGAGCAGCTGTTATTGCCGTAGAGGCGCCAACGGCAACGTTTCAGTTAGAAGATTATTCGATGACAAATATTGTTTCTGCAGCTATTTTTGGCGACGGAGCTTCTGCTGTTATTTTGTCTTCGTTTGATGAAGATAAAGGCCCTAAAATTATAGACGAAGCCATGTATCATTTTTATAACGCTACTAAAATGATGGGTTTTAAATTGGTAAATACTGGTTTACAAATGATTTTAGACAAAGAAGTACCACAGACAATATCAGATCATTTTCCGGCAATAATACATCCTTTTTTAGAAAAAAATAATTTAAAGATTGATGATATCGACCATTTAATTTTTCATCCCGGAGGAAAGAAAATTGTACAAACTGTAGAAGCTTTATTTGGTGTTTTAGGTAAAAATATAGACGATACAAAAGAAGTTTTACGTTTGTACGGCAATATGTCTAGCGCCACTGTTTTATACGTTTTAGAACGTTTTATGGATAGAAATCCTGCAAAAGGAGAAAGAGGAATTATGTTAAGTTTTGGCCCTGGTTTTTCTGCACAAAGAATTTTGTTAGAGTGGTAAAAACAATAAGATGAATTCAACTAAAATCATAAAAAGTTTACCTTACAAAAGACCCTTTTTGTTTGTTGATGAACTTACAGAAATTTCAGAAAAAGGCGTTAAAGGAAAATATACTTATAGAGAAGATGAGTTTTTTTACGAAGGACATTTTAAAAACAACCCAATTACGCCTGGTGTTATTTTAACGGAAACAATGGCGCAAATTGGTGTTGTTTGTTTAGGAGTTTTTCTTTTGGAAGATCAAATTTCATCCGAAGAAAAAAAACCACAAATTGCATTAACTTCTAATGAAGTAGACTTCTTTTTACCGGTTTTACCTAACGAGAAAGTAACTGTAATTTCAGAAAAAGAATATTTTAGATTTAATAAACTAAAATGTAAAGTAAAGATGCTAAACGCCAATGATGAGTTGGTTTGTAGAGGTACTATTGCTGGAATGATAATCGCAAAATAAAAAATGAAAAATAGAGTTGTAATTACTGGTTTAGGAGTTGTTGCCCCAAACGGAGTTGGTTTGCAAGAATTTACAAATGCAATAAAAACAGGTAAATCTGGCATTACTTATCATCAGAATTTAAAAGACAAAGGTTTTTCTTGTTGTATTGGCGGTATTCCAACGGTTACCGAACAAAAAAAACAAACATATTTATCGCCTTTACAATTACGTGGTTTTAATTCTACTTCTATTTTATATGGTTGTATGGCTGGTATTGATGCTTGGAAAAATGCTGGTTTTTCTGTTGATGATACTTCAGGTTTAGACTACGATTCGGGTTTAATTTTTGGAACAGGAACTTCTGGAATCGAAAAATTTAGAGAAGCAATTTATAAAATTGATGATCAAAACGTAAGACGTTTAGGAAGTACTTCTGTAGTACAAACCATGGCAAGCGGAATTTCTGCTTATTTAGGCGGAATTCTTGGTTTAGGAAATCAGGTTACTACAAATTCATCTGCTTGTACAACGGGTACAGAAGCGCTTTTAATGGGTTTTGATAGAATACAAAGCGGCAAAGCAAAACGAATGTTAGTTGGTAGTTCTAGTGATAGTAGTTTATACACTTGGGGTGGTTTTGATGCGATGCGCGTAATGTCTTACAAGCATAACCAAACGCCAAAAAAAGGTTCTAGACCAATGAGTGCAACGGCGTCTGGTTTTGTTCCGGGAAGTGGTGCTGGGGCTTTGGTTTTAGAGTCTTTAGAAAGTGCTTTAGCCAGAAACGCAACTATTTATGCAGAGGTTTTAGGCGGAAATATAAATTCTGGCGGACAAAGAAATGGCGGAACGTTAACGGCACCAAATGCAGAGGCGGTGCAA